>CAVXWB010000055.1:0-32311 GCA_963765185.1 Bryobacterales bacterium | reverse complement strand
CGTGGAGTTGATGAAGCTGTCGCTGGCTCACGGTGCGGACCCGAAGATCATGACCGCCCATAAAGTGACGGCTCTGGCTGTGGCTTCCGGAATCGCGTGGGTGGAAGGCGTCACCTACGAATGGTCGCCGGAGCAAAACCTGGAAGCCGTGAAGATGATTCTGGATCTGGGAGTGGATCCCAACGCCCAGGACGAGGATGGACGCGCGGCTCTGCACGGCGCGGCTCACAAGGGCCGCGACGCGGTCATTCAACTTCTGGTGGACCGCGGGGCCAAGCTGGACCTGCACGACTTCGGCAGCCGCGACACGGTCAACGGCGATATGAAGGGATGGACCTGGATCCCGCTGCACTACGCCCAGGGGCTGGTTCGCGTGGGCGTCCAGTCCGCCATCGCGCATCCGGAGACGGCTGCGTTCATCAAGAAGCTGATGGCCGATCGAGGCTTGGAGATCCCCAAGGACATCACCTCCTCAATCTGCCTGACCAAGGGTCTCAAGGGCTGCCAATAGACGACCCGAAATTTCCGAAGCACTTTGACGGAAAGCGCTTCTACAATCCGGACGCTCCGCAGGCGCGCGGATATCTTGATGCTCTCCGATGGAAGCTCACCAGCCGGCCGGAACCATCGCCCAGGTTCGTTGTCGGACGTCGAGCCATCCATCCCGCCTCGCCGCGTGGAAGGCGACGCGCTGCGAATCACGCTGGTGAACCACTCCACCGTGCTCCTTCAGCAACGCGGTTTCAATATTTTGACCGACCCAATCTGGTCCGAACGAGCGAGTCCTTTGTCCTGGGCCGGTCCGCGACGCCGAAGAGAGCGGGGAGTATCGTGGGACCATCTGCCGCCTATCGACGCCGTGCTGATCAGCCACAATCATTATGACCATCTGGATCTGCCGACGCTGCGCCGGCTGGCGGCTCGCGGAGATTCCACCTTCATTGTTCCGGCTGGGGTGGCCCGGCTGCTTCGCTCAAACAATATCGGACCCGTTCACGAGCTGGATTGGGGCGAATCCGCTGCCGCTCGCCGGGCTGCACCGTCCACTGCGTCCCGGCTCTGCATTTCTCGAGCCGCGGAATTTTCGACCGCAACGCGACCCTGTGGTGCGGGTATGTAATCGAGTCTCAGGAACGGACGATATATTTCGCGGGAGACACGGCCTTCGGACACCATTTCGCCCAGATTCGGGAAAAGTTCGGATCGCCCCGGCTCGCGCTATTGCCCATCGGAGCCTACGAACCACGCTGGTTCATGTCGCCGGTGCATATGGGTCCCGATGAGGCGGTTCGCGCGCATCAAATCCTGGCCGCCAGGACCAGCATCGCCATCCATCATGGAACTTTCCAGCTGGCGGACGAGGGCCTGGACACGCCCGGAGCAGCGCCTCAGGGCGTGCTCCCGGACGGCTCGTTTCTGGTCCTCAAGAACGGCCAGTTTGCCGACATTCGCATGATTATCGAGAAGCACACACTCGCGTTGATCAGCATCATCGGCAGTTCGCTCGACGTGCTCGGCGCCTTGTATCTCGCATACGATCTGCTGGGCGGCGAACACGGACCGCTGCGTACTCTGACGCGCGGCGATTACCTACGGGGCGCTGTTCGGAGCCGGCTACGGCCTGGCGCTTTGGGCCCGTATTCGGCATGGCGACGGCGTGGCGACAACCGGCGTCACGCTCGCCTGGGAATTTGCACGCGCTTCCCGGCATCGGACCCAAGCCGGGATTCTGGTATGACTCGGCGATGAGCGCCATTCGCGGAGCTGGCTTCGCCCTGGGCGCCGCATATCTATTTGGAGGCATATTTGGCGCCACCGTTCGGCGTCTGAGCACCGTGGGACAGGTGCTTGCGTACCGGGTCGGCATTCGGCCGACCCTCGATTATCAGCCCGCCACCCGCCCGCGTCTGACCAAGATATCAATTCTGGCCAGCGGTGAATCGCACGGTTGGCTATGCTGCCGCCGGCTATCTTAGCGCCTTGGTGGCGCTCGGCAGCCGCACGCGCTGATGCGTCGGGTTGAAAGCCGGGCTGGTGATTCGGACTCGTCACGGCCGTGGCTGAGCGCGTGCACGCCTTTCATTGAATGGAATGCCGATCACCTGCCCGAGAAACGCATGGGCGTCTTGGGAGTTGGCCTGATCCTCACCGGCTTCGCGCTGCAATCCATCCAGTATTGGCTGGCGCTGCTCGACGTGAGTGTTCGCTAAGAAAAGGCGGCGGAAGCCGCCCGATTGAATTCCTCCGCCGAAAGTGATATTCCTTATCAAGGTCTAGACTTCAGCTCCAAAGGAGAACCTGCCCGATGAAACTATCTCGTCTGTTCACGCTCGTCCTGTTCGTTTCCATTTGTGCTCTGGCCGTCGCGGCGCCGGCGACCACAGGCATGACCATGGGGAATGCGGAAGTGAAATCCGCAGGCCCGCTGGCATTTGGCCCCGATGGAATCCTGTTCGTCGGCGATTCGCTGGGCGCGCAAATCGTGGCGATTGATACTGGCGACACCAAAGCCGCCTCAGCCGCCTCCGTCAACGTCCAGGGCATCGACGCCAAGATCGCCGCCGCTCTGGGCACCACCGCCGACCAGATATCCATTCGTGATCTCGCTACGAACCCGGCTTCGAAGAACGTCTACATTTCCGTCAGCCGCGGCAAGGGCGCCGACGCCATGGCCGTGCTCCTGAAGCTCGACCCCGCCGGCAAGCTCTCCGAGGTCAAGCTGGATAAAGTGAAGTTTTCCGCAGCCAAGCTGCCCAATCCCACCGCTTCCACTCGCGGCACCGACCGCACCGACACCATCACGGAAGTTCGCTACGTGGATGGCAAGGTCCTGGTGGCCGGTCTTTCCAACGAGGAGTTTTCTTCCAATATGCGCGTCGTGTCCTTCCCGTTTGCGGCGGTGGACAAGGGCGCCAGCATCGAAATGTATCACGGGTCGCACGGGCGCTTCGAGACGAATTCTCCCATCCGCACCTTCGTGCCCTACACCATCAACAACCAGCAGTTCATTCTGGCCGCTTACACCTGCACGCCGCTGGTGAAGATTCCCGTGGGCGAGCTCAAGGGCGGCGCCAAGATTCAGGGCACCACCATTGCTGAGATGGGCGCGGGCAACCGTCCCCTCGACATGGTCGCTTATAAGAAGGACGGCCACGCATACATTCTGATGGCCAACTCCGCGCACGGCGTCACCAAGCTCGATGCCTCGCACCTGGAGACCTACAAGGCCATCACCGCGCCCACCGACGTCACCGGCGTTCCTTTTAAGACCATTGACGACTGGAAGAACGTCCGTCATCTGCAAGCCTACGACGACAAGCAGGCGCTGGTGCTGAGCGACAACGGCAACAGCGGCTTGGATCTGCGCACCGTCGCACTGCCGTAGTTTTCGAGTGAAATTAGCAAAACTCGCGCTCGCCGCGCTGCTCCTGCCTTGCGCAGGGGCCGCGGCGAGCGTTTCCATTGAGCTCGACAACGGCGCCTTCAAAGTGACGGGCTGGCGGCCGGCGCCCGAACCCGCCGCGGGCTGGGCCTCTGTCTTCACCGTTTCGACCGGCCCCGAAGTGCCCGCGCTCTTCGGTTCCTACTTCATCGAGAATGGCGCGCTGACGTTCCGCCCGCGATTTCCGCTCGCCTCCGGCGTCACATACCACGCCACGTTCCACGCGCCCGGAGCGGAATCCGTCGACGCAACCTTCCACGGGCCTGCGCTCGCCCCCGCCCCTGCCACCCGAGTCGTCGCCATGTACCCGTCCGCGTCCGTGCTCCCGGCCAATCAGCTCAAGCTCTACCTCGTCTTCTCCGCACCCATGCAGAGCGGCGATATCTGGCCCAAACTTCACTTGATAGATCAGGACGGCAAGCCCTCCGTGCTGCCCTTTGTCGAGCTCGATCAGGAACTATGGAATCGCGACCACACGCGCCTCACTCTGCTGTTCGACCCGGGACGCATCAAGCGCGGCGTCAAGCCCAATGTCGATATGGGGCCGGTGCTCGAAGAAGGCAGGCGCTATACGCTGGTCATCGACCGCGAACTCAAGGACGGCCGCGGCGTCCCTCTCGAAGGGGTTTTTCGGCATGAGTTCACCGTCGGCCCGGCCGAACGTCGCGGCATCGATCCCAAACTATGGATGCTGGGCGAGCCTAATGCCGGGACGGTCGAGCCTCTGGTGATCCACTTCGACCGTCCTCTCGACTACGCCCTGCTGCGCGACGTATTTCAAATTCCCGGCGTCCAGGGCACGGCCAGCATCGCGCCTGGCGAAACGGAATGGAGCTTTCGGCCCGCCCAACCTTGGAAAGCCGGCGAGTATAGCCTGGTTATCGACATGGCGCTCGAGGATCTGGCTGGAAACCGCATCGGACGCCCCTTTGACGTCGACACTCTGGTCAGCCCCGCTGAGCGCATCACCAAGCCCACTGCCTCGCTAACGTTCCGGGTTCAATAAGCCAGCATTATTGGCCGCCGATGAACGCAGATGAACGCGGATTCAAGGACGCGAAAGCCTCTTTTCCGCAACCCGCGAATACAGCGAAGGTCCCACGGGACTACGCTAACGCCCTAAGTATTTTAAAATGTGTCCTGGACGATAAGGGGTTCATGAAAGCTGCATATCCCGCGACGAGTCCGGCGCTCCGGCTCAAAATCTGGGCGAAAGACATCCGGGCGAACTCCACAGGTCAGGATATGATCGAGTACGCGCTCATGGCGGCTTTTCTCGCTGTCGCGTGCGCAGCCCTCATGCCCGGTCTGGCGACAGACGTCAGTAAGCTCTACTCCTTAGTCGGTTCAGCGCTGATCTCGGCCAAGACCACCGGAAGTTGATTGTGGACCCGCACCGCGCCGCGACCTTAGCTCAACCAAGACCCCTGCGGCCTAAGGGTAAGCGGCGGATGTCCATCGGAGTAGGGACGCATATCCATTTGATTAAGTTAACATCCTAAGTGTTTGAGAACGAACGATTGCTGATAATTAGTTACATGGCAGTCCTACATCGACAAGCGAAAAACCTTCCGCTCCAGGCCAGAGCCTGGGCGTACGCCTTCCGGACGAATACCGCAGCCCAAGACCTGATCGAGTATGCTCTTATGGCCGGCTTTGTCGCGGTTGCGGCCGGAGCGCTGATGCCCGGTGTGGCCGTGAACATCAGCCGGATCTTCTCCTCGGTCGGCTCCGTCCTGTTCAATTCCAAGAACACCGGAAGTTAACCGCCGGATTCGCTAAACTATAGGTTTGACTGAAATCGAACAGCGGCGCCGCAGCGTCTCGGAACAACTCGTCTCCCACAAAGTCGAAGCGTTGATCGTATCTTCCGCCGCGAACGTCCGTTATCTGTCGGGCTACGCGGGATCGAACGGGTTGATGCTGATCACGCCCGGCGAAGCGCATTTCTTCACCGATCCACGCTACGGCGCCGAGATCGCCGCGACCATCACCTGCAAGGCGCACGTGGCCAAAGGACCATTGATCCTGGCGGCTGCCTCGGTCATCAAGCGTAAGCATCTCAGGAAAATAGGATTCGAGCCAGCCTGGATGAACCTGGAGCAATATGGCAGCCTCAAGAAGGCTCTCCCGTCCGGCGCTTCTCTGCATCCCGTTTCCAGCTTTATCGAAGATCTCAGAGCCGTGAAATCGCCCGCCGAGATCGCGCTGATTCGCCGCAGCGTAATTGCCAATTCCGAGGCTTACGCGCGCACGTTGAGCCGGGTTCGCGTGGGCCTGTCCGAACTGGAGATCGCGGCGGAGCTCGAGTTCCAGATGAAGACCCTGGGCTGCGAGAAACCGGCGTTTGAAACCATCGTGGCGGCGGGCGAACGTTCCGCGCTGCCGCATGCCCACCCCACCGCGCGACGGCTCCAGGAAAATGAACTATTATTAATTGACATGGGCGCAACCCTGGATGGCTACACCAGCGACATGACCCGCGTGGCTTATACGGGTGCGCCGCCGAAACGCGTTCGCGACCTGTACCGCGCGGTTCTGGAAGCCCAGCTGGCCGGTCTCAATGCTGTCCGGCCCGGGAGTTCGGCGAGCAAAGTGGACGCGGCGGCTCGCGACGTGCTAAAAAGTCACAAGCTGGATAAGGAGTTCGTCCATTCCACCGGGCACGGCCTGGGGCTGGAGATTCATGAAGCGCCGAAGATCGGGACAAGGCCGCGAAGGGCTCAAGAAGAAGGACGAGGTCATGTTGCGCGCCGGCATGGTGATCACCATCGAGCCGGGCGCTTATCATCCAGGGTTTGGAGGCGTCCGCATCGAAGACACGGCGCTGGTGACCGAGCGGGGTTGCGAAGTGCTCACGCCGACTCCCAAGGAATTCGTCAATCTTTCGTAAATGACCAACGAAGAGATTAAAGAACTGCTGCGGATCTTCAACGAGAGCGGCGTGGGGGAATTGGAGGTGCAGCGGGGCAGGGACCGGCTGCGGATTCGCCGGGCGGTCGAGCCGGCGTCGGGGCCGGCGCCGGTGCCAGATAGCCGCTCCCGCTCCCATCGCGCGCGCCCGCCTGCGGCTGCTCCCGCGGCTCCGGCCAAGCGGCCGAGCCGGAATCCAGCCACGTTCTGGTGAAGTCGCCGATTGTGGGCACGTTCTACGACGCGCCGTCGCCCGGCGCCCCTGCCGTTCGTCAAAGTGGGCGATCCAGGTGGAGGTCGGGCCAGGTGCTGTGCATCATCGAATCCATGAAGCTGATGAACGAAATCGAAGCGGAAGTGGCCGGCGTGATCGCGGCCAAGCTGGTGGAGAACGGGCGTCCGGTGGAATACGGCGAGGCGCTGTTCGCCATCCTGCCGCGTTAACCGCCCACACAGCAATGTTTCAAAAAATCCTGATCGCCAACCGCGGGGAAATCGCGTCTGCGCGTCATCTGCGCCTGCAAGGATCTGGGCATCCGCACCGTCGCGGTGTATTCGGAAGCGGACCGCCACAGCCTGCACACGCGCTTCGCCGATGAGGCCATTTGCATCGGCCCGGCCAAGAGCTCGCGCAGCTACCTGGACATTCCCAGCGTGATCAGCGCGGCGGAAATCAGCAACGCCGACGCGGTTCATCCGGGCTACGGCTTTCTTTCCGAGAACGCCGATTTCGCGGAAGTTTGCGAGACCAGCGGCCTCAAGTTCATCGGCCCCACGCCGGACGTGATCGCGCCTGATGGGCTTGAAGCAGATGGCTCGCGCGGCCATGGAGGAGGCCGGCGTGCCGATTCTGCCCGGATCGAAGGGCGCTTCTGAAGAACGTGGAAGAAGCGCTCGCAAGGTCGCGCGCGAGATCGGCTATCCGGTGATGCTCAAGGCCTCGGCCGGGGCGGCGGGCGCGGCATGCGCGTGGTGCGCGCCGAGGAAGCCCTGCAACCGCTGCTGGCGCAGGCGCAGGCGGAAGCCGCGGCGGCGTTTTCCTGCGGCGACGTGTACATGGAAAAGCTGGTGGAGCGATCCGCGGCACATCGAGTTTCAGGTGCTGGGCGACGAGCACGGCGACGTGGAGATTCTGGGTGAGCGCGAATGCTCCATCCAGCGGCGGCATCAGAAGCTGATCGAGGAAGCGCCCTCCACCGCGGTGACCCCGGAGCTGCGCGAGCGCGATCTCGGACAACCTGCGCGAGGCCTTCCAGGCCATCGGCTACACCAACGCGGGGACGGTGGAGTTCCTGATGGACGCGGACGGCAACCTGCATTTCATCGAGGTGAACGCGCGCATTCAGGTGGAGCATCCGGTGACCGAGATGGTCACCGGCGTGGATCTGGTGAAGAGCCAGATCCGCATCGCGGCGGGCGAGCGGCTGGAGGATATTCTGCCGCGGCCGGTGGAGATGCGCGGCCACGCCATCGAGTGCCGCATCAACGCCGAGCATCCGGAAACGTTCGCGCCGTCGCCGGGCCGCATCACCGGTCTGAACCTGCCCGGCGGAGCGGGCATCCGCGTGGACACCGCGGCGTATCACGACGGCGTGATTCCGCCGTATTACGATTCGCTGGTGGCGAAGCTGATCGCCTACGGCTCGGACCGCGACGAGGCCATCGCGCGGATGAGACGGGCGCTGGACATGTTCGTGGTGGAGGGGATTTACACCTCGATCCCGCTGCACCGCAAGATTCTGGACGCACCCCGACTTCGTCGCGGGCAGCTTGGATACGGGCTTCCTCGCGCGCACGGGCCTCGCCGGTGGCGAGACTCACAAGAAGTAGGCGTCTGCGCGTGGTATCTTCCAAGTGGAGGTTGTTCCACGTATGAACACCAAAAACAGACCGAACAAGCAACACCAGACGAATCAGCGGCAAAAGAGCCGACAGGAGCAGGGTCCGCCGAAGCGGCGGAAGAATACCAACCTGTCGCATCACGAGCAGGAGCATCCCGAGACGCGAATGACCCGTTAAATTCATCCCCGCTCGACAGCTCATTATGAGTGAAGGGCTCTCTCCTGCGGGAGGGAGCCTTTTGCTTTTGCCATTCACCTTTTCGGCCTTGCATGAAAAATCCCAGCGCGGCCGATAGAGGGTTATGGCGCGGCATTTGGCGCTGCCGCCATCCTTTTCTCTCGACCAGGACTCGCTTAAGGCCTGCTGAGCACGCTCCCGGACGATCGCTTCAAGCTGGCGACCCACAATGACGTTCAGCCCGTCACAGGCTTGGCTGAAGTCTCGTGTCCCGGAACACGACCATGGCGGAATTGGCCGATCGTCGACGCGACCGGACTCAAGGGCAGTTGGGATTTCACGCTGGGCTACGAATGCCCGGCGGCGGCGAACGGCTGCGTTACCGTATTCGACGCCCTCGAAAAGCAGCTGGGGCTGAAGCTGGAGCTACAGAAGCGGCCCATGCCCGCTCTGGTGATCGATCACGTGGAAAGGAAGCCGGCGGACTTATGAACCAAGTTTCACTGGGCCAATTCGATGTCATGACGTTTGCGCCCACCACCGACGCGGCGCGGGCGTTGGAGTTTTACCGCGACACGCTGGGCCTGCCGCTGATCAGCCAGGACGGGTTCGCGGCGGTCTTCGACGCGCACGGGATCATGCTGCGCGTGACCCCCGTTCCCAAGCCGCTGACGCCGCAACCGTTCACGGTGCTGGGTTGGAAGGTTCCCGATATCGCCGCGGCGGTCAAGGGCCTCGCGTCGGCCGGGGTGAAGTTCGAAAGGTATATGGACTTCCAGGACGATCTCAATATCTGGACCGCGCCCGGCGGCGCGAAAGTGGCCTGGTTCAAAGACCCCGACGGCAACATCCTGAGCCTGACTGAGTTTTAAAAGCAAGACCCTTCCATCTCAACCTCTATTTCCCGCCGATTGGTCATCTTGGCGTTTTCCTTCGCTCCGGTGCTCGCACCATGTCCGTTATTTTCAGTCAGGAGTACGGACTCCCCGGTGCCTGATGAACAACAATCTCTATGTGATTACGCCGATTTTCAATCCGCATGCGTTCAAATCGCGGGCGCGGCTGTATGCGAACTTTGCGCGGCACGTCGCGGAGTCGGGCGCGCAGCTGCTCACGATTGAGGCAGCCTTCGGGGAGCGTCCCTTCGAAGTGACCTTGGCGGAGAACCCGTGGCACATGCAGTTGCGCACGAACCAGGTGCTGTGGCACAAGGAACGGCTGATCAACCTGGCCCGGCAGAGGCTGGTGCAGTTGGCGCCGGATGTGCGGAATATCGCCTGGTTCGACGCCGACATCACCTTCACCAATCCGGACTGGGTTGCGGAGACGGCGCACAAGCTGATGCATCATCGAGTGGTGCAGCCGTTCGGGTCGGCCATCAACCTGGACGCCAAGGAACAGCCGTTGTGGACGTGTCCGTCGGCGCTGCGGTCGTTTATCGAGCAGCGCGGATATCACCAGGACCCTCCGCTACCGCTCGCGTACTTGTACAAAGGGCATCCGGGATTGGCGTGGGCGGCCACGCGCGAGGCGCTGGATGAGTTGGGCGGCTTGTACGATGTGTGCGCGGCAGGAAGCGCCGATACGGTGATGTCGAATTGCCTCAAAGGCGGCTGGGACACGTACCTGCCGGGTGCGCCGTCGCCGCAAATGATGGCGTCGATGAAGGCGTGGGCGGCCAAATGCGACCGCTGCGTGCGAGGCAATATCGGGTTCGTGCGCGGCGCGTGCCTGCACCACTGGCACGGCCGCAGCGAGGCCCGCGGCTATGAGAAGCGGTGGTCGATCCTGTCGTTCCATCGCTTCGATCCGGCCGCGGACCTGGCCATCGATAGCCAGGGGCTGTACAAGTGGGCGGGAAATAAACCCCGGCTGGAGGATGACATTCGGTTGTCGCTCTCGCTGCGGAACGAGGATGAGATCTAACAGGATGCTGAAAAAAGCATTATTGGCCGCCGATGAACCCAGATGAACGCGGATTCAAAGACGCGAAGGCCTTTGTTTTCGATCCGCGTTTATCCGCGTTTATCAGCGGCCAACCCTGTCTTTGACTTTTTCCGCAGTCTTCTGAGGAACTCGCGCAAAACGGAGTGCTGCGCGAAACAGTTCCTGATCCGTCTGAAGGTGCGCTCCGCACCCTTTGCGCTTTTGAGGAACTCGCTCGCACAGGGCCGAGCCGGCCCTGTGCGGGCCGCTAAAGCGTCCTTACTTCAGCCCTGCTTGCTTCAGAAACTCGGCTGCGACCTCGGAAGCCTGGCGATGCCGGAGGGCCACTTCGGCGCTCATTTCGCGGACTCCCTCGGTGGTGAACTTGCCCGAAAGCTCGGTCAGGGCCGCACGCAGGCGCGGCTCGGCCGAGAGCGCCTGCATGCGCACCAGCAGGCAGGCCTGATAGGGCGGGAAGGCATGCTTATCGTCGGCCAGGATGGTGTAAGCCGGCGAGGTCAGGCGTCCGTCGGTGGAGTCGGCGGCGATCATGCTGACGTCGCCATGATCCAGGGCCGGGAACAGTTTGTCGGCTTCCATGGCGCGAATGGACTGGGCCATGGGAAGCCGGTAGCTGCTGATCGCGGGAATCCCGTCGATGCGCTGCTGAAATTCGTAACTCACGGCGATCTTCCAGCGCGTCTTCGCTTCCGCGGCCTGGCTGAGCGTCGTGGCTTTGGCCTCGCGCGCATCGGCGGCGCGCACCGCCATTGCGGGCGGATTCTCGTACCCCAGCGGATTCAAAAGCTCCAATTGCGCGGTGCGGCTCAGCTCCGTATGCGACCGCTCCCACACCACGCCGGGATCGGCGGAGGGTTGTTCCTGGAGAATCACGCTTACGAGGGACCCGGTGAAGGCGGGGAACAGGGAGATCTCGCCGGCCTGCAGGGCCTGATAGGAGATCTGCTCATTTCCCAGTCCCGGGCGCCGCTCGATCTTGCGCGCCAGCCGGTGTTCCAGATGTTGGGCCACGATCTCGCCGACGACCGTCTGCGCGGTGCCGCTCTGGGAGCCGACCATGATCGGCGGCACGCTCTTCCCGCGCCCGCAGCCGAGCAGCCCGAGCACGCTGACCGCGGCGGCTACAGCCGCGAATTGATAGAATTTAGGCAAGCTCTAAGCATAACGCGTATACTTTGGCGGCGGTTACCGCCTTCCTTGCGCGGGCGCTCGGATAGACTACCGTCTTGATGTCATTTCAAATTCGACCTATAAAAGAATTCCTTGTCCGGCCCGCTTTGCCGGCGCCGCTCCGCCGTTTGCCCGAGCTGGGATTGAATGTGATGTGGAGCTGGAATCACCTCATTCGATCCGTATTCCGGCGGCTGGATTCCACCCTCTGGAGGAACTCGGGGTTCAACCCCGTGGTGCTGTTAGGCCAGGTTTCGCAGGAAACGCTGGAGCGCGCGGCCGGAGATCCCCGCTTCCTGGCGCTGTACCGGCGCGCCCTCGATATCTACGACTCCTATCTGGCCGCTCCTTCCTCTCAACAATCGTCCCTGCTGGCGGCGTATTTTTCTATGGAATACGGGTTGATCGATTGCATGCCGATTTATTCCGGCGGCCTGGGAGTGCTTTCTGCCGACCATCTGAAGGCGTCGAGCGACGCGGAGTTGCCCCTGGTGGGAGTGGGGCTGCTGTATCAGAAAGGTTTCCTGCAGCAAACCCTGGATCCCGACGGCTGGCAGCAGGAGCGCACGCCGGTCAACGATTTCCACTCCCTGCCGGTGACGCCTCTGACGGCGGCCGATGGGAGCGACGTCACCGTGACCGTGAGGCTGGCGGGCACGCTGGTGTACCTCAAGATCTGGCGCATCGACGTCGGCCGGGTGAAGCTGTATTTGCTCGATTCCAATATCGCGCAGAACGCCGATGCGGGGCACCGCGACATCACCGGCCAGCTCTACGCCGGGGACCAGCACAAACGCATTCGCCAGGAGATCGTGCTGGGGATCGGCGGACTGCGTGCGCTGGACCTGCTGGGGCTGAAGCCCACGGTGTACCACATGAACGAGGGACATTCGGCGTTTCTCGCGCTGGAGCGCGTCCGGGTGCTGATGGAAACCGCGGAGTTGAGCTTTGAGGAAGCGCTGGTGGCCACGCGCGCAAATAATATTTTCACCACCCATACCTCGGTGCCGGCGGGCATCGATCTGTTCGAACCCGGGCTGATGTACGAGTATTTTCAGGATTACTGCCGGGAGACGGAGATTCGCTTCGAGGATCTGCTGGCGCTGGGCCGGCGCAATCCGTACGATTCGCAGGAGCCGTTTTCGATGGCCATCGCGGCGTTCAAGACCTCCTCCTACCGCAACGCCGTGAGCCGCCTTAATCGCGAGGTGTCGCAGCACATGTGGCAGGATCTGTGGCCCAAGCTGCCGGTGTGGGAGGTGCCCATCACCTCCATCACCAACGGCGTGCATCTGCCCACCTGGATCAACGGGGACCTGGCCAATCTGTACGACCACTACCTGCGGCCGGACTGGCGCGAGGGGCACGCCGAGCCGGAACTCTGGGCGCAGGTTTCCGAGATTCCCGACACGGAGCTGTGGGAGGCGCACCGCCGCCGCAAACGGCGCATGGTCGCCTTCGTGCGGGAGCGGGCGGTGGTCAACGCGGAGGCGCGCAAGGCCTCCTCATCGGAAATCCGGCGCCTCCAGGAGTCGCTCAATCCGGAAGCGCTCACCATCGGATTCGCGCGGCGCTTCGCCACTTACAAGCGGGCCACGCTGGTGTTCCGCGACATGGCGCGTCTTTCGCGGATTCTGACCCATCCGTCGCGGCCGGTGCAGATCGTCATCGCCGGCAAGGCGCACCCTTACGATGTTCCGGGCAAGACGCTGATCCGCGAGATCGTGCAGCATTCGCGCAACCCGGAGCTGGCGGGACACATCCTCTTCGTGGAGGACTACGGAATGCAGGTGGCGCGCGAATTGGTGGGCGGAGTGGATGTATGGCTGAACACGCCCCGGAGGGGCGAGGAGGCCTGCGGCACCAGCGGCATGAAGGCGGGCTTGAACGGAGTCCTGAATCTCAGCGTCCTGGACGGATGGTTCGACGAAGCCGCGGAGCGGACGGGAGGCTGGGCCATCGGAGACCGCGAACCGTATTCGCCCGACCGCGACGACGCCCACGCCGCCGGCCTGTACTCGATTCTCGAAGACGAAATCGTTCCCATGTACTATGAGAACCGGGAACAGGGCGTACCCACCGAATGGATGCAGCGCGTCAAACAGTCGCTGGCCTATGTGAGCGCCCAGTTCAATTGCCAGCGCATGGTGAGCGAGTATCGCACGGAGCTGTATCAGCCGGCGCATCAAGCCTTCAAACAAGCCAGCCGGGACGGATTCCAGCAACTTCGGGAGCTCGTGATCTGGAGCCGGAACGTGGCCGAGAAGTGGCCCAGAGTGCGCATCGTCGAATGCAGCGTGGGGGACCAGGCGGCGGTGTTGACCGGAACGGCGGTGCCGTTGCGGGCGACGGTGGAGCTGGCCGGTCTGGCTCCCGCCGACCTGAGGGTCGAAGCGGTGGTCGGCCGGGTGGGCGCCGAGGGCGAATTGGCCGATACGCAGGTACTGGCGCTCAATCCTATGGAACAACAAGGGAGTCAATATTTGTTTGGAACGGATTTTATCCCGCTGACCACCGGGCGGCTGGGTTGTTCGGCGCGGATCAGCCCCAATCATTTTGACGATCCTTTGAACCGGCCGTGTAACGCGCCGATGAAATGGGCCGGGGAAAGCTAAGGCCTGCGCTAAAGTGTATGCGCCGCGCCGCCGAATATTGGGGTGCGCGAAAGATTTCTCTGGATTCCGAGGCCGGTTCGTGGTACATACTGGATTAGGCATTGAGCGGGCGCCCAATCCAATCACTTCCCCGTCTTGGCCCGTGCCCGCGGTTTCCCAATTCCGAAACTAAATTGTCCTGATGAAGGCGCAACCCAACCGCGTGGATGTAAATCGTTAAGACAGACCTAACCTCAAAGGAGTGCCAACCAGCAACTTATGGAAGGCGACCGCAAGTACCGGCAACACGGCTATCAAGATTCCGGCCGTGATTCTTCTTCTTCGCATTCGGAATCGAGACGCGAGGAGCGTCCCCGCCCCCCAGCCGGGCCCCGTCCCCCTCTGGACGTCACCGGGCCGCGCCTGCCGCGGCTGGTGCAGGCGGTCTCGGCCTCGCGCTGCTTCAACTGCTCCGCGACGCTGGGCCCGGGCGTCGACTTCCGCGGCAACTGTCCCAAATGCGGCGTCGCGCTGCATTGCTGCAAGCAGTGCTCGAATTTCGAGCCGTCCACTCGCTTTCAGTGCCTGAAACCCATCCCGGCCAGGATCCCGATCAAGGATCAGGCCAACGAATGCGAGCTGTTCCGGCCTCGCGTCACGGTGGCGCGCGATGCGGTGCACGGACCCGCTCCCAGCCCGGCTCCCAACGGAGGCGGGTCCAATGGTTCCGGAGGCGCCCCCGTGCGGGGCAGCGCCAGCGACGCGCGGGCGGCCTTCGATAACCTGTTCCGCAAACCCGAATAGAGCGGACTGGAAGAAAAGCGGACTAGAATAAAGGCAAGATGCGACGCCGTTACTTTGCTCTTGCGGTTTTGATTTTATCCGGCGCGGGGGTCGCATGGACGGCGGACTACACCGGTCCCCGGCCTCCCCAGCCGGATATGCTGTATCTGGTCCACGCCGATAACCTGATTCCCACCGAGTCGGGCGAAGCCAAGGAAGAAGGCAAAGGCAACAGCACCAAATATGTGATGACCGGCGCTGCCTCCCCGGCGCGCACCCCTCTGGCCGAGCCGATCTTCATCCTGCAAAGCGACAAGCTTACGCCCGAAAGCATCGAGCTTTACAAGTTCGATGTGAAGGGCGGGCGGCGCGAGGTGGATCTGTCGGGCGGGCGCGGCAGCTCGAAGGCTCTGCATCTGGCCGTGACCAGACTGGAGCGGGGGCTGTACCGCATCGAGGTCGATGAGGTGCTCGAAAACGGCGAGTACGTGCTCTCGCCGATGGGCTCGAATCGCGTCTTCTGCTTCGGGATTTTTTAGCGTGGACAGGCTGGTGCTGTTGGGACGCGTTACAATTGAGGCGAGGGAGCCGTGACCGACCGCATCGAGATCGACGCAGGCGTGATGCAAGGCAAACCCGTGATTCGCGGAACGCGGATACCCGTGGAACTTCTGCTGCGCAAGCTCGCCGAGGGTTCGAGAACCGAAGATCTCCTGGACGCATATCCCCGGTTGGTTGCGGACGACATTCGGGCGGCGCTCGCCTACGCGGCTGGCGTCATCGCGCACGAAACCGTTCTGGAGATCCGTTCCCATTAGATCCGGCTAATGCGTTTCCTCGCGGACGAATGCTGCGACTTTGCGGCGGTTCGAACTCTCCGGGCGCACGGCCACGACGTGCTCGCGGTGAGTGAATCTCAGCACCGTTCTGTGGACAAAGATCTGGTGGACCTCGCGCTGGCGGAGGGCCGCATACTCCTGACCGAGGACAAGGACTTCGGTTGGCTCGTGTTCGCGGGACGCATGGATTCGCCGGGCGTCATTCTGATCCGATTCCCGGCCTCCGCACGGAGTTCGCTCGCCGAGGCAGTCTTGAAGTTGGTGAGCGAACATGCCTCGCAACTGGTGGGGGCATTCGTAGTCCTACGGCCGGGAGAGGCTCGTATCAGTTTCGGGCCTCATCACGCGCAATGAGTTCAGTTTTCCGTGGGCCGCTCCACCTGATCGATGACGAAGACCTCGACGGGAGCCTTGCGATACTCCAACTTCAACCCGATCCGGTTGAGGGCGTATATCATCTCCGCGTTGCGGTCCAGGACGTCGGTCGCGGGTGGTGTTTGTCCGGGGGCTCTGGCTTCTGCGGGAAGGCCGCCGGAGCCGTCAAATCCAAGGTGAAGTCGTAATATCCGTCGAGGCCGGTTTTGTTGACGATGGGCGCATCAAAATTGAAGTTCAAGTACCAGCACAAATAAGACATCGAAACCCCGGTGGCGACGCGCACGCCGGGGCGGTCTCCTGGATTGATAGGCGTATCGGACGGGTCCTTGATATCACTCACCTTGAGCTTCGACCCCGACTTGTCCACGCTGAGAACATACGCAGCGGCTTCCTTGGTTTCGCGGTGGAAGCGCAGTTTGAACCTGTCGGCAAGCAGGGTCTGAAACATTTCCTGAAGCTGCTCCCGGGTGGATGGATGTTCCGCCCTGGCCTCGATGTCCCAAGGATCAAAGATCATCCATTTCGGTGCTCCCAAGATCTGGCTGTCTGTAATCCGATACGCGGTCATGACCATGACCATCAGCGGGGCGTTGGTGGCGACGTAGCTCTGGCCGCCCGGCATCGGCCTGGGTAAGCCGATGCCGAAGTCGATCGGCTTGCCTGGCCGAACCGATGCCAACTCGAACGTCAGCCGATTCGCCTCTGTCTGGGATTGCGCGCCGGCGGCAGCGATCATGCAGGCGGCAACCATTCGTAGCAGACGATGTTTCACAGAGCCTCCTTCGTATGGCTTGTTACTCCAGACGGCGCGGGCTCTTTTTCGTCCTGTTCACCCGCAGCTAGTTTTTGCGCGCTGGCACCCGATGCTCCCGGAGGAGGTCCTGGGCCGATTCGCTCTCCGCTTCGCCAAAAAGGAAATCGAGCTTGCCTGCGGAGGAGTCGGAATCCAATTGATGGTCCCAGCGCTCCTGGTCGCGAGGCTGAAACCATTGGACGATGTGCCGGTATTCTTCCGGACTGAGACCATCGATTGCGGCCCTGGAGTCTATCTGAACCGCATCGACGGCCGCAACCTGCTAAACTCACGCTTATGCTCGCTATGCGCTCGCTGATGCAGCGCGTCCGTTCGCTCGCCCAGTAGCTGGTTACGCCTTGCTTACTCGCGTTTTCCAAGCCCTCCAGTATCGCGACTTCCGCCTGATGTGGCTGGGAGCCTGCACGTCCCAGATCGGAACCTTCGTGCAGCAGTTCGCGCAGAGCTGGCTGGTGCTGGAAATGACCAAGGACCCGTTCTACCTGGGCCTGGATCTGTTCCTGGGGCAGACGCCGATCATCCTGTTTTCGCTGGTAGGCGGGGTGTTCGCGGACCGCATCGACCGGCGCAAGCTGCTGCTGACCTCGCAATACATCCAGATGACCTGCGCGTTTATTCTGACCGCGCTGTTTTATTACCCATACGCGTACAGGTGTGGCACATCCTGACGCCTTTCGTTCTTTGTCGGATGCGGGCAATCCATGGGCGGGCCGGCGTATTCGGCTCTGCTGCCGTCGCTGGTCGAATCCGAAGGATCTTTTGAACGCAGTCGCCATGAACGCGATCCAGTTCAACCTGGCGCGCATCCTGGGCCCGACCATCGGCGGGCTGGCGTACTACGGCTCTGGGACCCACCTGGTGCTTCGGGCTGAATGGGCTTTCCTATATCGCGGTGATCATCTCTCTGTACATGATCAACGTGAAATTCGTTCCCGCCAAATCGAGCGTGAACGCATCTGGGCCAGCATGAAGGAGGGATTCCAGTTCATCCGCCAGCAGGGCCGGGAGAGCCGCTGGTGGTGCTGGCGTTCCTGATGACGCTGCTGGGATTTTCGATGGTGGGCTTTCTGCCGGTGTTCGTGCAGCAGGTGTTCCGGCAGGGCCCGAAAACGTATCAGTTGCTGCTGGTCTGTTCGGGCGGCGGGGCTCGCTGACGGGCGGGTTGATCGTGGCGTGGCGGGCCAAGCCGAAGCAGCAGGGCCGGTGGCGTCCTGCTGATCATGACCGCGCTGGGCGGTGCGATCGCGAGCTTCGCGCTGTCGCACTGGCTGCCGCTTTCCTGCGTGATGATCTTCGTACAGCCGGCATGGCCACCATGGGATCGGCTTCGCTGTTGCTGACCACGGTGCAACTGGTGGTGGCCGACGAGATGCGCGGGCGGGTGATGAGCGTCTACAATGTCGCCTTTCGAGGCGGGATGCCGATCGGCAACCTGATGATGGGAAAGCTGATTCCGCTCTTTGGCGTCTCGCCGACGATCGCGGTTTCCGGATCGGCGCTGGTGGCGCTGGCGCTGTATTTTCTTCTCGTCCAGCGCCGCATCACGGCGCTCTGACGAAAGTCGTCCGGCGCAAAAACCGGGACAGTATTCTCATTTCGGCCGGATCGCCGGACCGACATCGGACGACACTCGCGCCCGGCGGAAATGAGTATACTGTCCCAGGTTTTTGCGATGCGGCCCCCTCTGCCACTGGCCGCTAGCGCCGAATCCCGGCCCCGGGTGCTTTGCTATAAGATCGTTGCATGGCCGCATCGGGTTGGAAGCGGTTCTGGAACGCGATCAAGCCTCCGCCCCCGGTTGAGTCTGGGCGCCAGGGGATCTCCGAGGAACAAGGGATCCAGCGCCGCAGGCTTCTGTTTGGCTCGGCGATGGTGCTGGCGGCGGGAGCCATGGCTTGGGGAGTGTACCTGTACATCGCTTCCGCGCCTATGCGCGCCGATAAGGTGTTCCAGGAAGGCATGCGCTTGACGGGCACGGGTGACCTCAAACGAGCCGAGCAGCGCTTCAGCGAGGCGATCGGCATCTATCCTTCGCTGGCCGGCGCGTACTTGCAGCGCGGATTGGCGCGGGAGGGCCTGCACCAGATGGACGCGGCAATCGAGGATTTTGAGCGCGCGCTCAGCCAGGATTCGAGCCTTGCGTCCGCGCACACGGGGCTGGGCGTGATCTACCGCGAACGGGGAGACCCGGCCCGCGCGATGAACGAATTCAACCTGGCCATCCATCTCAACCCTAACGCGGACGCCTTCTATCAGCGCGGCCAGCTGTATGAATCGCAGGGCCGGCACCAGCAGGCGATCGAGGATTACGCCGCGGCGATTCATGAACAGCCGGACGCTCCGTATGTCTACCGCGCCAGGGCCATGGCGCGGGACGCCATGGGCGACCACGACGGCGCGGAAGAGGATCGTCAAGCGGCCGCCGAGATCGAAAGTCGCGGGCCTTCGAGACGCTGACTTCCGAAAGCTGGTTCGCCGCGCCGGGTGTCGTACAATAGGCCCCGGGCCACGCAGTTTGCCTCCGGGCCACGCAGTGCTTATGTTCATTCCGCTCACACCGCTCCGCTGCCTGCATCGCGCGATGGATCTGTTCGGGTCCAAAACCGGAGTCGTCTCGGGAGACAGCCAGTTCACGTACGCGCAGTTCGGCGAGCGGGCGGAGCGGCTGGCCGGCGGGTTGACGCGGCTGGGCATCCAGCCCGGCGACCGCGTCGCCTACCTGAGCTTCAACAATCACCAGTTGCTGGAAGGCTACTACGGCGTGGTGCAGGCCCGGGCCATCGTCATGCCGCTCAACGTGCGCCTGGCGGAGGGCGAGTTGGGCGCCATTCTGGAGCACGCCGGCGCCAAGATGGTGATCTTCGAAACCGACTTCGCGGCGGTGGTGGAGCGGCTGAAAAAGGCTCTGCCCTGCGTCCAGCGCTGGGTGTCCATCGGGCCGGCCAGCGGCGAGAAAGCCGCGGCGGCGGACATGACTTACGAGGAGATCCTCGATCTGGGGCAGCCCGAGCGCGCCGATATTTTCTCCTACGACGAGGGCTCCATCGCGGAACTGTTCTACACCAGCGGCAGCACCGGCACGCCCAAGGGCGCCATGCTCTCGCACCGCACGCTCTATCTGCATGCCTTCGGTGTGGCGTTGCAGTGCGGGCGTCCGGAGACCGTCGTCGATCTGCACACCATCCCGCTGTTCCACGCCAACGGCTGGGGACGCCCGCACTCCTCCACCATGCTCGGAAGCAAGCAGGTGATGGTGCGGCGCTTCGAGCCCACCGCGGTGTTTCAACTGATTCAGGAGCACAGGGCCACGGATATGAGCGTGGTCCCGACCATGGCCAACGCGCTGCTGAACGCGTGGGACAATCCATTGGTCAAACCGGCCGCCCGCGAGACCTACGATGTTTCGAGTTTGCGGCGCGCGATGACGGGTGGAGCGGCCAGTTCTCCGGCCTTGGTGGAACGATGGGAAAAGACGTTTCCAGGCTGCGAGTGCGTGGCCGGCTACGGGCTGACGGAAACCTCGCCCGTGGTCACCACCGCGCTGTGGAAGGGACTGTCGTACGGGTCTGACCAGGAGCGCTGGAGGCGCCAGGCCATGACCGGATGGGCCGTGCCCGGCGCCCGGGTCCGCGTGGTCGATTCCGATTTGCGGGATGTGCCGCGGGATGGGAGCACCGTCGGCGAGATCGTGATCCAGGGCGATCAGGTGATGGACGGGTATTTCCGCGATCCCGAAGCAACTGCGGCGGCCATGTCGGGGACGTGGCTGCATACCGGCGATATGGCGGTCTGGGACCAGGAAAGCTACGTGAACATCGTCGATCGCAAGAAGGAGATTATCATCTCGGGCGGGGAAAATATCTCGTCCCTCGAAGTCGAGGCGGCCGTGAGCGCGCATCCGGCGGTAGCGGAGTGCGCCGTGGTTGCGGCTCCGGACCAGACCTGGGGCGAGGTGCCGGCCGCGATCGTAGTGCTGAAACCGGGAGCCACGCTCGATGAAGCCGCGCTGAAGGAATTCCTGAGAGAGCGCCTGGGCCGCTTCAAGCTGCCGCGCATCGTCGAATTTCGCGATGAGCCTTTGCCCAAAACCGGGACCGGCAAAATCCGCAAAATGATTTTGAAAGAGAAGTTCTGGAGCGGCAAGGATAAGCGGGTGCAGGGCTGATGTTTTCGGTCCGCGCCGAAGCGCCGGCCGAGCAGTTCGACGGCTTAATCGCAGCCCTGTGGGAAGCCGGCACTGTAGGGATCGTCGAAGGCGATGGCTATGTGGACGCCTTCTTCGAAGACGAGCAGGCCGCCCGCAGATTCGGCGATCCGCGCCTGGAGCCGGAAGTGGATTGGGTCCGGCGCACCGAAGACGCGTGGCCGCCGCTGCTGGTGGGCCGGCGATTTTTCCTGGCGGCTCCGTGGCGTAAGGAGCCCACGCCTCCCGGGCGCATTCGCCTCGAAATCAATCCCGGCTTGCAGTGCGGAACCGGCCAGCATCCCTGCACCAGGCTATGCCTGGAGGCGATGGAGCGGGTGATCCGGCCCGGCGATTCGGTGCTCGACGTCGGCAGCGGATCGGGGATTCTTTCCATCGCGGCGAAGTTGCTGGGGGCAGGGCTGGTGGTGGCATGCGATCTCGATGAGGAGGCCGCTAAGCCCGTCCCCTTCTTTGTGGGAAGCGCCGATGCCGTGCGCAGCGGGGCCTTCGACGTAGTGGTCGCCAATATCAGCGAGGACGTGATCGGAGTGCTGCGTCCGGAGTTCGAAAGGGTTGCCCGAAAGCGGATTCTATCGGGATTTCAGGACGCGCGGGGCGAGTGGACCTGCGTGGAGTGCTGAGGGATCGCAAGGTGGGGCGGTCCCCCTGGACCGCAGCCGGCCCCCCGGCCGGCTTGGGCGGCGCTGCGAGGATCCGGATCTCGGCGAAAGAGAATTCTTGCAATGGCGATGAATCAGTGTATACTACATAAAATCGAACCTTAGATGAAACACTTTCTGGCCGGACTGTTTCTGTATTGCGCGACGATGTCGGCGGCTGAATTGCCGAGGGTGTCGCAGTGTTTCAAGGTTCACAGGCTGCTGCGGCTGGACTCCACGCACTATTGGGCGGACTGGTCCAACAACTGCCCCTTCATCATCGATTCCGTGTATGTGGAGGTCGGTTTCCTGGACCGCTCCAAGAAACAATTGGGCGAAGGCGTGTGGCCCATGTATTTCATTCTGCCGGGGGTCCACCGTGTGACCCGGTTTAGTGTTCCGGTGGGCGTTTCCGAGTATCAGACCGTGCGCGTAAGCCGCATCACCACCGACGCGGCCGAAGCCTTACACAAGGACAAGCCGGAGATAGAGGCCGCCGAGCACGAACCGCCGCCTCCGGGAACGGTCCCCGATACGGGGGGTGGACGAGTGATCCATGTTGCCGGACGTTAATGTTGAACGATAATTAATATGGAACCTGCCGGACTATAAGCCGGTTTCTGTATCCCCGCAAATCGGGGCGGCAGTCATTCCTCTAGGCCGGCGATTACTCGCCGGCTCCAGCAACCTACCCGGAAGTCGTAACGGAGCGAGCCGCTCCTGCTCCCCTATTTGGTCTTGCTCCGCATGGGGTTTACCCTGCCAGCGTCCGTTACCGGAGCCGCGGTGCGCTCTTACCGCACCTTTTCACCCTTACCTGGCGGAATACTCCCCACCCGGCGGTATTGTTTTCTGTGGCACTTTCCGTGAAACTCGCTTTAAGCGAATCCCCCCGGCCGTTAGCCGGCATGCTGCCCTATGGAGACCGGACTTTCCTCCCGCTCGTCAGCCTTGCGGCTGGAACGGGCGACCACCCGTCCGGCAGGCCCAAATCCATATTGCCAGAAACGGATACGCTGTGTCATGAATCATTAGGTACAACCGCTTTCGGGGGAGGTCCCTGAAGTGCGGGAGAAGGGCGGTCCACAGGAGGGGTAGGGGTGGACACGCCAGTCAAAACAAGTTACTGTAGAAATGTTGTGCGAATTCCAGGAGGGTTAACCGAATGTTGCGTAAATACGCAGCGGTACTGGCTTTCTTCACGCTTGCTGCGAGCGCGTGGCCACAGGGGCTCAACGTACCACCCGGCGTCACCAAGGACGACTGGGAAGAAATCAATTTCGAATTCAATTCGTCGGTGCTGGTGGACGGATTCCCCAGCCTGCTGCGCCTGGCGGAGCTGCTGCAGGCCAACCCGACGTACAAAGTGCGCGTGGAAGGCCACACCGACGTCATTGGCGGCATTCAGTACAACGACCGCCTGGGCCTGGCGCGCGCCAACGCCGTGCGCGACTTCCTGGTGAAGTACGGCGCCTCGCCCGGCCAGATTGAAGCCACCTCGGAAGGCAAAGCCAATCCGCGCTATCCCGGGCCAAAAAGACGTTTATGAGAAGACCGACGAAGCGCGCTGGATGAACCGGCGCGTCTCGCTGACGGTTCTGGATGCGGGCGGCAAGGACCGTTTCGGCCGGGCGGCGCGGGCGGAAGCCATCAAGGCGATCGCTCCGGCTGCGGCCGCGGCAACCCGGATTGCTGCAACGAGGTTCTGAAGAAGCTGGACAAGCTGGACGACATCGCCAAAATGCTGAAGGATCTGGGCGATCAGAACGCGGCGTTGAAGGCAGCAACTGGACGCTCTGAAGGCGCGCAGCAGGTGCTGGAATCCAAGGTCAACCAGCCTCCGCCGCCCGCTCCGCCGGCGCCGCCGACGGCTTACGAAGTCGGCAAGGAAGTCACCAAGGATATCCGCCGCACGAAGCAGCCGAAATTCTCCCTGCTGGGCGTGAACGTCGGCATGGACGATACCGGCAACACCACCTTCAGCGGCCGGGGCCAGTACTTTGCGCCCTTCGGCGATCACTTCGCCTTCCAGGCCAACGCCGAGTATCTGTATTTCAAGACCGACCGCGAAGGCCAGTTTGACGCCGGTATCGTGGATCGCATCGGCCGCATTTCCAAGCCGGCCTGTTCGGCAGCATGAAGTACGCCGATCTGACGCAGTATCAGAACGGCGGCACGCTGGGCCAGGGCGCGCTCACTCTGGACTACATCTTCAGCGCGGCACCATCGGCTTCTTCGGCACCAAGGGCTTCAAGAACAACGCGCTGGTGAACACGGTCAACGCCACCGATCCGGTGACCGGCGCCTTGTTGAACCACCTGTTCCTGCAAAGCTACCTGAGCATGGTGGACCAGGCCGGCATCAGCACCACGCTGGGCCTGTGGGGCAATAATTACCTCGAAGCCAACGCCGGCTACCTGCATAGCGAGGCGAACGGCAACCGCTTCGGCGGCACGGCCGAGCCAAACGCAGGCAACCATACGGCAAATCGCTAGTACAGGATCGAAAAGGAAAGAAATCCAGATAAAAACCGTGAAGTTCTGCTATACTTCAACCAGTCGATTTGACTGGTCAATTTATGCAGACAATTCAAGCATCCGAAGCCAAGACGCACTTCCTCCGCATTCTCGACGACGTGGAGCGTGGGGAGAGCGTCATCGTCACGCGCCATGGCAAGCGCGTGGCTCGCCTGATCCCCGAGGTCGAGATCGATCGGGAACGAGTTCAGCGAGCCATTGATGAAATGCGCGCCTTGCGGCAACGCATTGGAAAGGTTTCTCTCGAAGAGATACTCTCCATGCGTGATGAAGGACGCGCCTGATGGCATTCGTCCTCGATGTCTCCGTTGCAGCAGTCTGGGCGTTGGCTGACGAGTCTTCTCCGTTGGCGGATATCGCTGCCGTCCGCCTGAAAAACGAGAATGCCCTGGCGCGAATCGCGAAAAGCGGGCGGTGTATAACCGCTCGCAATACCTCGATGCAGCCATCGAAGCCGGGACTAAAGAAAGTTGCGCCGGCTCGCCCGCCTTGTATCGCTTGAGATACCTCCAGCGATGCGGCCGCGCGCATGGCGATCCGTTCCTCCCGCGCGAAGGGTAATGCTGCCTGATCCCGCCGCGCAGGTCGAACGCGCCCGGTCGGCCTCCGCGGATGAGCTAAAAGCCCTCGCGCACGAGACCAGCGAAGAAGTCCTGCTCGCCATCCTCGAAAATCCGCACTGCGAAGAGCCTCACGTCACGATTCTTCTCGACCGGTTGGACTTGCCCGCAAATGTGCTGAGCGCGATTGCCGCGCAGAATAAATGGGTCGTCCAGCGAAGGCGTGCGATTCCGTCTCGCCGCCCATCCGCGCACACCGAAGCGCATCGCCATCGCCGTCGTCCGGCAGCTCTACCTTTTCGACCTCGTGCGCTTGAGCCTGCTGCCTTCCGCCCCGGCCGGACATCAAGCGCACCGCCGAAGAAATCATCGTGGCCCGCGTGCCGCATCTTCCGGTGGGCCAGAAATTGACGCTGGCGCGCCGGGGACCGTCGCGCGTGCTGGAGCCTCCTGGCCGAAGGCCATCCGCAAGCCATCCAAATCGCCCTGAATAATGCGTTCCTAACCGAAAGCCAGGTGCTCAAGGTCCTGGCGAAAACGGAAGTGCCGGAACGCGTCGTCGCCGCCATCGCCCAGCACCCCAAATGGGCCGCGCCACTACAACGTGCGCATGGCGCTCGTGCGCAATCCCCATACCCCGGCCCCTGCGGTGCTCGCGTTTCTCCCGCACCTTACGCCGAACGATTTGAAGGAAATCGCGGGCCTTCAGACCTCCCGCCTCATACCCTGCGATACATCGAAAACGAACTCAAAGGCCGGCGGGTCGAAAACAGAAGATGGGCGTTAAATCGCTCCTCTGGTATAAGAGTGAAGCGGGTGGAGACAAATGGCTAAGCAATCGAACCAGGTGAAGTGGATCATCGCGCTCGGAGCGGTCGTTCTTTTCGGCATCCTGATCCACTCCACGCTCCAGGCAACGAACGCGCAGTACGAAGTGTGCATGGATTTCCGCGGCCGCTCCCATTGCGCCAGCAGCCGCGGGGGCAACTTCAAGCGTAGCCATTCGCAGCGCCGAGGAGATCGACTGCCAGATGCTCTCCAACGGCCGCGACGAAACCATGGTCTGCCTCGACACCCAGCCCAGCAGCGTCCGCGAAGTCAAAAATAACCGGCCAAGACGCTCTCACCCGGTGTCTAATCCCTTTGGTGCTGTCGGCGGAAATTGACATGCCCGCGGCTGCGTAGCATTGAACGCCTCGGGCCAACTGCCGTCAACATCGTCAACGTGCCGGACGAACAGGGACGACAGAAATGACGCGCTGCCTGAATTGCGGAGCCGACCGCGACACAGACGTTTGCGGCTCCTGCGGCCTTAATTCCTCACGCCGCGGAGTTTACGCTGCAAGAAGCTCCTGAACCGCACGGCGCTTTTCCTTCTGGGAGCGCTTGCATTTGTCGTGGCCAGCGAACGCTATCCGGCTCTGGATCTTGACGGCATCCTGATTTTCATCGGCGTGCTCTTTTTCCTGACCCTGGGACTCGCCATGTGGCTTGAGCGCCGGGCCCTGCGGCACATGGAAGTCGAAGCCCTGAAGCGCATCTATTACGGCCTCATCCCGCTCCCTTGGCTTCTCGCCGTCCCTGCTGCTGGGCAACGGGCCCGAATCGTCTCCTCCGACCATCGAAGTCGCGCGCGTGGTGGGAAATTCGCGATGCGCGGGCCCGCGGCCAGCCGCCGCCTGGTGGTCACGTCCTGGCGAGCAGGGCACCGCGTCGAGCGCATTCCCGTTGACCGCGGCGATTTTGACCGCTTCAGCTACGGCGATCTTCTCGAGGTGAAAGTCGCCGGCGGACTAGTCGGCATTCCCTGGGTCGAAGGTGTGTCCCGGCCCTGACGTGTCCCGGGTCCGGGGGTGACGCGAATCCAACGCGAGTGGCTATGCTAGACTCGCCTACTTCCATGCCGCGCGCGGGAAATTCATCGTACTCGAGGGAATTGACGGCTCCGGAAAACGCACCCAGCTGGAAATGCTGGCGACGGCTTTTCACGCGCGAGGAGTCTCCTTCACGCAGACCGGTTTTCCCAATTACCAGGGTTTCTTCGGCAAGCTCGTCGCGCAATTCCTGAACGGCGATTTTGGTCCGCTCGATGCAGTCGATCCGCATTTTTCCGCCCTTCTTTACGCCGGCGACCGCCTGGAGTCGAAGCC
The DNA here is from genome assembly GCA_963765185.1 of Bryobacterales bacterium. Taxonomy (GTDB): domain Bacteria; phylum Acidobacteriota; class Terriglobia; order Bryobacterales; family Bryobacteraceae; genus Palsa-187. Next base: position 5,320 of record CAVXWB010000055.1, on the reverse strand, counting down.
CGCGATGGAGTCCGCGCTGCGGGCGGGCAATGCCGTGCTCGCGGACCGCTACATGGGTCGAATCGTCGCCATCAGGGCGCTCGCGTGCCGCCGGAAAAGCGGCCGGGATTCCTCGCCTGGCTGAAACAGCTGGAATACGAAATTTATGAGCTGCCGCCGGAAGATTGGTGATCTATTTGCGCGTGCCGGTGGACAGAGGCTCACCGATTGGTCGGTGGAGAAGGCGCTCGGCGACTACACTCACGAAGCGCCGGGATATTCAGGAAGCCGACATCGCGCACCTCGAAGCGGCCGCGCTGGTTTACGACGAGCTTTCCCGGCAACCCCATTGGGCAAGGGTGGATTGCTGGGATATTTCCCGGCAAGCCCTGCGTTCCCGGAATCGATCCAGAAGATATTGTCGCGACGATCGAATCATGCTCTCCACCGCGTTTCAGGCGCAACGATAATAGGCGATGAGGTCCGATATTGCTCTGCAACCGAAAAACCTCCCGTGGAATCCAAAGAGAGTAGATGTATGTAGCTGACCCCCAGCCGCTCTGGGGTGAGTCGGTGGATGTCGAGAATATCGGAGGTAGTCGCCATGACATGTCCTCCTCTTTTTCTAAAGTCCTTCTCGTACTTTTTGCTTCGTTGATTCTTGCTTGCTTGCCAAGTCCCTCGTTTGGCCGGCGTGGAGGAGGGCACGGCGGTGGAGGGGTGGGTCCCACGGCGGTGGAGGTGGTGGGTCCCCAACCTTGCCGGCGGCGGTTCCCGAGGCGGCGGAGGCTTCCATGGCGGTGGTTTTAGCGAGGCCGCGGCTATAGCGGGGCAGCGCGCTCTTTTGGCGGCGGTTCGTTCCGCTCGGGTGGATATTGAGGCTCACGGCCGTATGCCGGATCGGCATATCGTGGTGGCGGCGGGCGGCTATGGCTATAGCGGCGGGCGCTCGAATGGAGGCTCAGCGTATCGAGGCTCAGTGTCTGGCAGGGGCGGCGCCTGATGGCGAGCTTCACGGCGGAGGGTTCGGCTTACTCGGGAGCGCGAGGCTTCTCGAATGGTGCGGCGCGTTCATCGGGCGCGCGTAGCGCGATTGCGGATGGGCAATGGCGGCTTTCTTCGGCAGTGCTCGCGGGAGCGCATCAGGTTCAAATGGGGCAAATGGAACGCACGGTTTTGCCAATGGCGGAGCTTCGCGGGCCTTCGGCGGAATTCACAATGCGAGTGCGGCCATCGCCGACGGACAGTGGCACTCCTTTGGTGGCAGCAGCCGCGGCAGTGAATTCGCTGGGAGGTCTTCATCCGGAGCAGGGACGGATCGGGTCAGCGGCGCGATCGGCGGGCAGCTTCAAACCGATCCGCCTCAAGTTTCGCGTCATCTCGATTCAGCGGCAATTCTGCGGCAGGCCGTTCCGGCTTTAGCAATTCGCGATTCGGGCAGAGCTCGTCTTTGAGCGCCTCATCATTTGGGGCGTCGAGGTTCGGGAATTCGTTTCGAGGCGGGAGCAACTTCGGAGGGTATGCGGGCCGGGGTTTTGGCGGCCGAGGCTGGGGTTGGGGTGGACGTGGTTGGGGCGGCGGCTGGGGACTGGGATTTTGGCTGGGGATGGCCCGGCTGGGGTTGGGGCTGGGGCTTCGGATGGCCTTTCTGAGAATTCCTGGGCTATTTGCTTGGGCTGGGATCCTTACTGGTATGACCCATTCTGGACTTGGAACAGCTACGGTTCTACGGCGGTTATGCGCCCGGTTATGACTACGGTGCAGACTATCCCCGCCCGATGCGGGCTATTCCGATCCCGGGTACGCCAATCCAGGGGCTATCGACTCAGGTTCTTCGAATACCCTGTTTTCGTCGCCGTTCAATGGCGCTCCTGCTCCTGATTCTCCGAGCCCGCTGAAGCGGGTTAGATATTTTTCCTCGCCCCTGGGCCCGCCCTCCGGCGGTCCGAGTCCGACGATAACTCCGGCGCCCGCACCTGCTCCCCAGCTACAAACGGCATCCCATTCGCAGTTGCAAACGTAGGCGGCAGGAAAGGCCGCGCGAGTCTGACGGCGCGGTTACTCGAAGATCGGCAAACACAGCGGCGCTTGCACGTGAAAGTCCAGGCGTGCGATTTTATCCAAAGCGCGATGCAGGACGCTGCTGCTGCACGCCGCAATCGTCATGACGAACGGCAAGCGATCGTGCGGATACCCCGGTTTTCTCTGCACACGGCGTCCAAACTGACCCCGTACTTCGCCAGTATCGTTGCAATCGCGGCGACGATCCCCGGCAGATCTTTCACAACGAAGCGAATGTCGTGAGGCACGGTGAGTCTTCGCTCACCCCGCCGGGAGTTCCCACTGCCCTCCAGTTAAGCCTGCGGCGCGTTGGCACTGCGGGCAATCGAATACAGATCGGAGACCACGGCGACCGCGGTGGGATCTCCGCCCGCGCCATAGCCGGAGAAAACCATATTGCCCGCGAACTCGCCGGACGCGGTCACCATGTTCTTGCTTCCCTCCGCATGCGCGGTAAGGGAAGAAAGCGGGACGATGGCGGGGTGTGACCGCCCGCGAACAGCCGCAAGCCGTTCGAGGTGTCCTTTTGGGCGCACGAAATTTGCCGGATCGTGCAATGGAGATCGCGCACGTAGGCGAAATCCACGGCCTCGATCAGCGAAATCGGCCGGCAGGGAATTTGCTCGTTTTTCACGCGCAGATGCAGCCCGGCCTGCGTGAGGATTACCAGTTTCGCGCGGGCGTCGTAGCCTTCCACGTCACTGGTCGGGTCGGCCTCCGCGTAACCCAGTTTTTGCGCCTCCTTCAGGGCCGACTCAAAGCTGGCTCCGTGAGTTTCCATCTGCGTGAGGATGTAATTGCAGGTTCCGTTCAGAATTCCCGCGATCCTGTAAAGATGGTCACCCGCCAGCCCTTCCTGAATCCCGATAATTGCGGGGATGCCGCCGGCGACCGAGGCGCCGTATTCGAGCCGCCGCCCATCTTTCGCGCGAGGTCCGCTAGTTCGGCGCCGCGTTCGGAAATTAACAGCTTATTCGCGGTTACTACGGATTTGCCGGCTTGCAGCGCTTTGCCGATCCACTCGCCTGCCGGTTCCATGCCGCCGATCAGCTCGACGACCACATCGACATCGGAGGCGAGCACTTCCTCCGCGCTTTCGGTCCACTGGATCGTGGCCGGGAGCCTTCGACTTTCTTTTTGGCGATATTGCGATTGCAGATGTGCGTCAACGCGAGCGGGCCGGCCGGATCTTTGCTAAGGATCTTTGCCACCGAACGCCCCACGGTGCCAAAACCGATCATCCCTATTTTCAGCCGCTTGCCGTCCGGAGAATTCTTCTCCGCTGCCGCTCGTTCCGTGACTTTCACGTCCGCCGCAAGATTCTTCGACACCCGTTATCTCCTCAACGTGCTTATCTGGAAACGCGCCATTGTACCAGACGCCGATCGTTTGAACGAAAGGCGCTCGCAGACCGCGTTGCAGAAATCTGGACCGTTAAAACCTTCCGTTTCAGGTATTATCAAGCGTCATTTTATTTCCCAGAGAAATCGCCTGGCCTTTCCGCCGCGGAAAGGCGCAGGCATCTGCCGGCGCTCACTGCTAGCGCCAAAGAAGGAGCTGCAATTGATCGCACGCTATACGCGCGCGGAGATGGGCCGCGTCTGGAGCGACGAGAACAATTTCAAAATGGCTCGAAGTGGAGCTGGCCGCCACCGAGACGCTCGCGGAAGCGGGCATTGTCCCGCGCGAAGCTGCCGCGAAGCTGCGCGAACGCGCGCGCGTCGATGTGGCGCGCATCAACGAAATCGAAGCGCGAGTCCGGCACGACGTGATCGCCTTCACCATCGCGGTGCAGGAAACGTGGGCGATCCGGAGGCAGCGCGCTGGCTGCACTACGGGCTGACGTCGAACGACGTCGTGGACACCGCGCAGGCGCTGCTGATTCGCGAGGCTTCGCAGCTCATCGAAAGCGGACATCGAGCGTCTGTCGGCGAAGTGCTCGAAGCGCGGCGTGGGAATTCAAGGACACGCCCGAAATCGGCCGCACGCACGGCATTCACGCCGAGCCGATCACCTTCGGGCTGAAGGTCGCCAACTGGTACGCCGAAAATCGCCGCGACTGCCGAGCGCTTCGACGCCGCCGCGCGACGAGATGGCGGTCGGAAAAATTTCCGGCGCGGTGGGCACCTGCACGCACCTCGGGCCGGAAACCGAGGAGAAAATCTGCGAGCGGCTGGGCCTGGCAGCCGCGCCGATCACCTCGCAGGTGATCGAGCGCGACCGCCACGCGGAGTATCGTGGCGACGCTGGCGATCGTCGCCGCGTCCTCGAGCACATCGCGCTCGGAGATCCGCCATTTGCAGCGCACCGAAGTTCGCGAAGCCGAGGAGCCTTTCGGCGGCGAGCAGCGCGGCAGTTCGGCCATGCCGCACAAGCGCAATCCGGTTCGGCGAGCAGATTTGCGGGCTGGCGCGCGTGGTCCGCGCGAATTCCTCGCGGCTCTCGAAAATATCGCGCTGTGGCACGAGCGCGACATTTCGCACAGCTCGGTCGAGCGCGTGATCCTGCCCGATTCGACCATCCTTGTCGACTACATGCTGCACCGCACCACCGAAATCGTCGCGAACATGAAGGTTTTTCCCGAGCGCATGCTGCGCAATCTGGATGCCACGCAGGGCCTCGTTTTTTCCGGGCAGCTCTTGCAGGACCTGGTCGAGCACGGCGCGCCGCGCGAAGATGCTTACAAGTGGGTGCAGGCGCACGCCATGGCGGCATGGGAATCCGAAATCGAGCTTTCGAGGACCGCGTCGCCGCCGATGCGAATATTCGCAAGTTTCTCGACGCGAAGGCTCTCGCGCACACTTTCGATCTGCGGCGCCAGCTGCGCGCCGTCGATGCGATCTTCCGGCGCGTTTTTGGCGGCCGATCCCCGGCTGCGGCGGACTCGGCCGAGGAAGCTTTGGGTGCCACCGGCGCGGGCAGCGCCGGGAATTCACGCTAGTCTACTAAGGAGGATGTTCCGATGAGAATGATCCTGCACGCCAAGATGCCCAACGAGCCGTTCAACAGCTTTGTGAAAGATGGTTCGGCCGGGAAGAAAATCCAGAAGATTCTGGAGGAAATCAAGCCGGAGGCGACATATTTTACTGAATTCGACGGCCGCCGCAGCGCTCTGCGATTGTCGACGTTGCAGATGCCTCCAAGATACCGGCGCTCGTCGAGCCCTGGTTTCTTCTTTTCAACGCCACCTGCGAATTCCCCATCGCCATGACGCCGGAAGACCTGGGGAAATCGGGAATCGACACCGTTGGAAAGAAGTGGTCATAGACCGCGCGCCGCT
>CAVXWB010000054.1:0-19052 GCA_963765185.1 Bryobacterales bacterium | reverse complement strand
ACGCAGTGAATCTTGGAGACGCTCTTGTGGTCCAGCCGGACGTCGCAATCGTCCTGCCGGCCGATCAAGGTCATTTCCTTGATGACTTCAGCAATACGTAACTGAACGAGTTCCTCCACCAGGCAACGTATTGCTAAAGGATCGCGCTGCACTTCCACCTGGTCGCCCTTCTCGACGCCGAATTTCAGATTGTCGATCTCCTGCTGGAGCCGGCTCTGAATCCAGCGCTGGTCCGCCAGCCATTCGCCAATGCCGGGTTGAATGGAGTGCGCGGCGCAATAGGCGTACAGTTCATCGATCATGGTGGAGGCCACCTCAAAGCCGTCCGCGATTTCGTGCGAGCGCAGATACTCGCCGGCATACGAAGTGATGACGCCGGAAGCGTCCATGACACTGCGCAGACGCGATTGAGCCGGAGGCGGAATCACCTGGTCGGGCTGGATTCCGCCGCCGCCGCGAACCTCGCGCCCGGAATCGGTTTTGTAGGGGCCCTGATCCACCACCGTAGCCGCATCAAGCTGGCCGCCGCTGAGAGGCTTCTGGATGGAGCGGCCGCTGGGAGTGTAGTAAAACGCCGTGGTCAGCGTCATCCCCGCGTGGCCCGAAAGCGGATATACCTGCTGCACCAGGCCCTTGCCATACGTCGGCACGCCCAGGATGGTGGCGCGGTCGTGATCTTGCAGCGCTCCGGAGACGATCTCCGACGCGCTGGCCGTTTTTTCGTTCACCAGCACCACCACGGGAAACGTGTACGGCCGCGTGTACTTCTTCACGCGAACCTCCTCGTCCTTGGCGCTCCGGCCCCGCACTGTAAAGATGAGTTGTTCGGAGTTGAGGAATAGCGATGCAGTCTCGACGGCGGCGGACACAGCGCCCCCGGGATTATCTCGAAGGTCCAGCACCAGACCCTGCAGCGCGGGCCCTCCCAAGTCCTCGATCTTCTCGCGAACCAGCTTTCCGGTAGGCTCGTCAAACTCGGTGATGCGCAAATATCCAATGCCGGGAGCTAGCAGAAAGGAGCGATCGACGGTGGGCGTTTTGACCAGCTCCGGCGACATGACCAGGCGCGCCAGACCGGCTTCGCCGGGATGGTGGATATCAAGCGTGGCCTGGCGCTGCCGGGATTGGCTGAGCACCTGGACCAACTGCTCTTCCTCCAGCCGGGCCAGGGCGATGCCGTTGATGGCCACGATCTCGTCGCCGGCCGATAGGCCCGCCTTGGCCGCCGGCGTTCCCGGCAAGGTCTGCAAGACGATGACGCGCCCGGGAAGCACGCTGACGATGCTGCCGAAGCCCTTCTGCTCACTCCTTTCCATTTCCTGAAGCTGCTGGAATTGGCCGGGATCGAAGAAGCTGGAGTGCGGATCGAGCGTGCGCAGCATGGAGGGAATGGCGCCCTCGTAAAAGGCCATGTCCGGATTGACCGGATCGGCAGCTTCTTGTTCCACTGCCGCAAAAACGTCGAGCATGGATTTCAAGGGGACAGCGATGCTCTCCACCGGGTCGTCAGACTGGGCGGGCAAAATTCCCGCCGACAACAACACAAGCAGGATCGCGAGCAGGAACGGCATCTCTGATTTCCTCAGCGGCTAAAGCGCGTCGCCTGACGGTTCCGATGGCGCTCCAGCGCCAGCTCAATCAGGCGATCGATCAGTTTCGGATAAGCCAGCCCGCTTTTTTCCCACATCTTGGGAAACATGCTGATGGCGGTGAATCCGGGCACGGTATTAATCTCGTTGACGTAAATCGTCCCTGGCTTCGTTCCAATGGTTTGGGTTTCCATCAGGAAATCCACGCGCGCCATCCCCTCGCACCCGACCGCGCGGTAACACTCCACCGCGAGCCTCTGAATCTCGCCCGTCTGTTGCGGCGTCAGATCGGCGGGAAGCACCACGCGCGCCTGGTTGAGCAGGTACTTGTCTTCGTAGTCGTAGAATTCGCGCGAAGGCAGGATTTCGCACGGGACGGCGGCCACGGGCTGGTCGTTTCCCAGCACGGAGCATTCGAACTCGCGCCCTTCAATGCCGCGCTCGACAATGATCTTGCGGTCATACTGGCCGGCCAGCTCGAGCGCCGCCTTCAGCTCCTCGCAGGTTCGCGCCTTGGAGACTCCCACGGAAGACCCCAGATTGGCCGGCTTGACAAACATGGGATACGGGAGACGCTTGCAGATCTGCTCCGGCTCGGCGTTCCCGCGCGTGACCACCACATGCTCCACCACCGGAATCCCGCTCTCCCGGCACAGCCGCTTCATGACGTCCTTGTCCATCGAAACCGAAGACGCCAGCACGCCCGCGCCCACGTAGGGCAGGCCGGCCAGTTCCAGCAAACCTTGCACGGTTCCATCTTCGCCGAAGGTTCCGTGCAGCGCGGGAAAGACCACGTCGATGCCGGGATTGCCGTCCGGCTCAGGCGAAATCGCGCGCGGCTGCCAGCGCCCTTCCTTGGTGATGAAGATGCGCTGGACTTCGTAGCGCCCCGGGTCCATGGCCGCAATGATGGATTCGGCGGAGTTGAGCGAGACCTCGTGCTCCCCGCTTCTGCCTCCGCATAAGACCGCCACACGCAATCGTTGCATACGCCGCCGCTACAGGATCCTCTTGCCCAGGGCGGATGTCGCCAGCTCCACTGCCAGCAGCGCCGTCCGGTTGGCTTCGTCGATTACGGGATTCACTTCCACCACCTCCATCGACGCCATGAGTCCACTGTCGCACACCAGCTCCATCGCCAAGTGCGCCTCGCGATAGGTGATGCCGCCGCGGACCGGCGTGCCCACCCCGGGCGCATCGGAAGGATCGACCGCGTCCATGTCGAAGGAGAGGTGAAACCCGCCCGTATTACCGCTCGCCCCATGTGTCGCTAGCCGGATCGCTTCTTCGATCACCGCGCGCATGCCGCGCTCATCGATGTCGCGCATGGTGAACGCATGCACGCCGGTTTCGCGGACGTTCAGGCGCTCGATCTCGTCCACGCTGCGCAGGCCCAGGATGGCCACCGAGCCAGGCTCGACCGCGGGCGTATATCCCGCGATGTGCGTCAGCTCCGCCGGGCCGAGCCCGACGCAACAAGCCAGCGGCATGCCGTGAATATTGCCGCTGGGGCTCGATTCGGGAGTGTTCATATCGGCGTGCGCGTCGATCCAGATCAGGCCCAGCTTGCGATCGCGCTTGCGAAAATGCCGCGACATGCCGGCCACCGTGCCGATGGCGATGGAATGATCCCCGCCCAGCACCAGCGGAACTCTGCCTGCATCGGCGAACCTCTCCACCAGGTCCGCCAGACGCGAGCAGGTATGCGCGATCTGCGGCAGAAAGCGCGCATGGAGGGACCGGCGGGCGAGGACTCCGGCTGATCCACCACCACGTTTCCCATGTCCTCGACGTCATACCCCAGCGCCGCGAGCTTCTCGTTCAAGCCAGCCAGCCGCATCGCGGAAGGACCCATATCCACGCCGCGGCGTCCCGCCCCCAGATCCATGGGAGCACCGATGATGGCGATGTGAGATTGGCGCATAGCGGTTGAGCGTTAGGAGGCCGGCGCCATCCGCCGCAGCGAATCTCCGAACAACTCCCCGGCCGAGGTGAATTGGAAATCCTGGAGCAGGCGTTCCAAGCGCCCCATGGTCCGGTCCAGATTATTGTAATGACGGAAGCGCTTCAGCGCGGACATCCCGGAGACGCGCGGCTGGCCCGGATCGATCTCCCAGGGGTGCAGATAAAAAATCACCGGCCGCCCCTGCGCATTGCATTGCCGCATCAGCCGGCGCGTGACGGCGTAGGGAAACAGGCGGAAGTACCCGCCTCCGCTGCACGGCACCTTGTGGCCGCCCAGCAGCGCGCAGCTCATTGGTAGTTCGAGGAAACCGTCGAGAATCGAATGCGCGTCCAGACGCGAGTCGGGCACGCCGTAATCCGGATGGAACCCCACCGGAAACACCGACGAATCGTAGCGCAGGCCGCGCGAGCGCATGATCTCCAGCGCCCACCACGTCTTGCGAGTCACCGAAAACGAGGGCGCCCGGAAACCCAGCACCGGGGTGGAGACGCAGCTTGCCAAAACCTCGAGAGACCGGTCCAGGTCGGTCTGAAACTGCTCCGGCGTCATCGCCGTCAGCAGCGTGTGCGAGTAGCCGTGCGTCGCGATTTCATGCCCGCGCCGGAACACCTCGCGAACCAGCTCCGGGTGCCGCTCCGCCACCCAGCCCAGCACGAAAAACGTGGCTTGCACTTTGTGGCGATCCAGCAAATCCAGCAGACGAATGGTGTTGTTTTCCACCCGCGATTCGCACGAATCCCACTGATCGCGCGGAATAATCCCGTTCAGGTTCTGCACGCAGAACCAATCCTCCAGATCGATGGAAAATACGTTGACCATCCTGCTTCATACTACCTTGTCGGTTTCGAGGAACGAAATCTTACCGGAGCCGAGTTTTTCCAGAACCGGCGCCATCGTGCCATTCTTGTCCCAATACCAAACCGGCAGCGATACCGGCCAATATCCCAACCGTTTGGCGCGTTGCAGCAGCTCCTCGGTGGGAATCAGCATTTCGCAAAACTTCAGCCCGTCACGGCGCATCTGCCGCCATAAAGCCGCGTGCTGGCGTAGCGAGCCCAACCCGGATGCGGGAGGGTTACCAATCCGCCCCGCTCCACCCACGTTCGCGGCAGTTAATCCATGTGTCAAATCGCCGGCTCGGTAAAGCGGAAGGTACTCCGCGACCGCCTGAGCCTTGCCATCGTCAGCCCTGCCATCATCGGCCGAAGGCTTCCAGGCTTCGCAGGAAACGCCTGCGGCAAGCGTTGCCTCGATCGCGCCGCCGGCGACGTTGTACACGCCCGCCAGCGCACTCAAGAATCCGCGCTGCCATGGCTTCGCCAACCGGCCTCCATAATCCTCCGTCATCCGGTCCAGGCGCAGAGGATGGACCAGGCGCCACAAATTGCGATAATGCGTCCATTTGAAGGCTTGATAAATCCGCACCGCATCGGGAGTAATGCCGATTCCCAGAATCGCCGGGTACCATTTCATTACCTGCCGAATTAATAGCCCGCCCGCGCCCGGAGCCTCCAGCCGAGCGGCCACCTGAAACATGTACACCCAGTCCACGCGCCCCGCCGGAGTTTCAAGAGACGAAGGCAGCAGGTACGCTACCGCTTCCATCCGTCCGTCGCGCCGCACCAGAGCCAGTTCCACTCCCAACCGCTGGAACCCTCGGAATCGAGCCGGCGAATCCAGCTCGCGCTGGAATGGCGTGCGCACGTAGTTGACCTCGGCCGCTTCGGCGAACTGCTCTAGCGTGGGAGCCGTCAAGCGCTCGGTGTCAGCCACGCGCGGAATCCTTGGCCGCGCTGGCCTCGGTTGGTTTCCAGAGCCGGTGCGGAGCCACGAAGAACACCGAAACCGCCAGCGCCGCGGCGGCCATCAGATTGACGAAGGCGCGAGCCGGAGAACTGATGCGTTTCAGCAGCGTCTTTGAAGGAATCGCGAAGTCCGCCAGCGCCAGCAGGTAGAACGCCGCTTGCGCTCCCACCGCCCAAAAGTTCCACGGCCGGCTCAATCCAAAGCTGACTCCGAACAGCGCCAGCAGAATCCAGGGCAGCGCCAAGCGTCCCAATTTATACGACACGAAGTGAAACCACATGCGATTGCCGCGGCCGAGCAGGGCCGGATACTTGCGTACGATCTGATACACGCCGGCCTGCGTGCGCACCTTGCGCCGGAACTCGCCTTTGAGCGAAAAAGCCTGCTCCCAGGCGACGGCCTGTTCGTCCACGACGATGCGATACCCCAGAAAATATCCATGCAGCGGCAGAAACATATCGTCGAGCAAAGTATCCGGAGGCATCGCCGGAGCCAGCTCGCGGCGCATGGCGTAAAAGGGCCCGGTGGTGCCGAAGGTGGAATCCACGCGGCCCAGGTTGATGCGGATCCAGCGCTCAATGCGCCAATACAAAGACGTCGAGCCCTGCTCGTCGGTCCCGCCCGGACGCATGGGCAGGTCGCCGCTGACCGCGCCCACGGTGGGATCGGCAAAGCATGCCACCAATTGGCGGACGCTATCCGGCTCCAGCGTCTGGCGCGCGTCGGTCAGAACCAGAATCTCGCCCTTGCTGCGCGCGATGCCGGCGCTCAGCGCCGCGGGCTTTCCGCCCCGAGGCAGCTCCATCAGCTCGATTCCCTGCCCCGCAAAGCCGCGCACCATTTCGTTGGTGCCGTCGGTGGAACCGTCTGAAAGCACCAGCACCTCCAGCAGTTCCTTGGGATAGTCCAGCGCCACCACCGATTCGAGCTTTGGCGCAGCACCGCCGCGCCATTATAGACCGCGATGAGCATCGAAACGGTCTTGCGCGCGGGACTTTTGTGGATCGGCTTTCCGAACCGCGCCGCGATCCAAGCCAGAAGCAACGGATAACCGATTACGATGTACGCCGCCAGGAGCGCGAGCAGCACAAATGCCGCAGTAAAAAATATGCTCATTCCGGCGCGATCATGCCCTGCGAGTTCCTCGGAAGTGGGGAAGAACAAAACTCATGTCCAATGTTGTGGCGCACGCACTTTGCGTGCGGCGTCGACAATCGTGTCGACGCTAAGCTGGCGTCCGCAGGAGTGCGGACGCGGCAAACACGAGTGTTTGCGCCACACCGCCAACCGCGCCCCAGGTCGTGTCTCCTTGGGCCCATCGTACACCCCTCTGGTAATCTGTTACAAGAACAGTCGTTTCCAGCCGGATGCGAATTCTTTACTTTTCCTCCCGGGAATGTTGGCCGGTGAACAGCGGGGCGCGACTGCGCGACTATCACTTGGCGCGGCAGCTCGCCGGCCATGCCTCGGTCACTCATTTCGGACTGCCGTTCGCGGATGAGACCCACAATCGGCAGACAGACGACGATCTTCCGCCTCCCGAGCAAATCTTCGAGCGCGTCCTGCGAATCCCCAAGGCTCGCGCCTACTCGCCCCTCAATCTCGTGCGTGGTTGGCTGGGTCCCACTCCGGTCACGGTGCTGGCCAACACCACGCCGGAGATCGCCGCGACGCTCGAAAAGCTGGGGCGCGAGACGGCGTTCGACTCCATCCAGATGGAGGGAGTTCACCTGGTGCGCTACATTCCGGTGCTGCGCGGCTTTTCCGGCCATCCGCCCATCGTCTGCGACTGGCACAATATCGAGAGCGAACTGATGTGGCGCTATAGCGAAAACGTGGCGAGCCTTCCGCGCCGCTGGTACGCCCGGCGCACCGCGGCGCTGATTGAGCGCGCGGAGGCGGAGCTGCTCCGCGCTGCGGACGCGCACACGGTGGTCAGCGCGCGTGAGCTCGCCAAGCTCCGCGCGGTGGTCCCGGAAGCCGATCTTCACGTGGTCGAAAATGGCGTCGATACGGCCTATTTCAGCGGCTGCGCGGACGACTCCGGCGTCCCCAGGAATCGCATCGTATTTGTCGCGTCCATGGATTATCACGCCAATGTCGATGCCGCGGTCTATTTCGCGCACGACGTCTGGCCCCTGATTTACCAAGGTGTCCTCCAGCGTGACGCGGAGCTTCGCTTCACCATTGTCGGCCGCAGCCCCACGCCGGAGGTGCTGGCGCTGCGCAGCCTGCCCGGAATCGAGGTGACCGGCACGGTGCCGGACGTGCGCCCGTATTACCGCGAAGCCGTAGCCGTGGTGGTGCCGTTGCGCGTGGGCGGTGGAACCAGGCTCAAAATCCTGGAGGCTATGGCCGCCGGCGTGCCCGTGGTGTCCACGACGCTAGGTGCGGAAGGCCTGGAAGTCGATCCCGGCCGCGACCTTCTGACCGCGGATACGCCAGCCGCCATCGCCGATGCGATTGCTTCCCTGCGCGATCAGCCGCAGCGTTGGCGGCAGCTCTCGGACGCCGGGCGGACCTTAGTGGCGCGCACCTACGACTGGCGGATTGTGGGAGATCGTCTGTTCTCGATTCACCAAAACGCCGCGCGCAGCCTATTGGCGCGGGCATGAATCTGCTCGCCGTCATCGAGGCTTCTTCCGTCACAGGCCCGGCCAAGAACCTGATCGACTTTGCGCGGCTTGCCCGCGAGCTGCCTTCGGAGCAGCGCATCGAAACTTCGGTCGCGACCTTCGAACGGGAATCCGCCGAGCCTCAAGCCCAGCCTCCCAACGCCTTCCTCGAAGCTCTCCGCGAGGCCGGCATCCCCGCCTTCAGCATCGCTCAGCGTTCGGTCACGGACCTCCGGGCCATCTCCGGTTTGCGCGAGGCCGTCCGCCGTTTCACGCCCGACATCGTGCAGACGCACGCCGTCAAGGGGCATTTTCTGCAGCGGCTGTCGGGTTTGGGCGCGCAGCTCCCCTGGATCGCGTTTCACCACGGCTATACCTTCCCCAATCTGAAAATGCGCGCCTACAACCAACTGGATCGCTGGTCTCTGCGCGGGGCCGCGCGAGTCCTCACGGTGAGTCTTGCGTTTGAGCGTCAATTGCGCGACCAGGGCATTCCTGCCCAGCGCATTACCGTCTTACACAACGCCATCGATCCCGATTGGATGGATGGTCTCCCCGGCGGCTTCGGTCTGCGCGCCGGGTTGGGCATCGCCGAGGGCGAGCGGGTGGTGCTCACGGTGGGGCGCCTTTCGCGCGAAAAGGCGCATACCGATCTCGTGCTCGCCCTCAGCCGGCTTCGCGAGCTGGCGCCCGAAATCCCCGCTCGCCTGATCATCGTCGGCGAGGGCCCGGAGCGCGAGCGAATCCTCGAAACCGCGCGCGCATGCGGCGTGGCTGAAAGCGTGACCCTCGCAGGTTTCGTCCGCGACCCTCGGCCGTATTACGCCATCGCCGACGCCGTGGTTCTGTCTTCGCTGACGGAAGGCTCGCCCAATGCGCTGCTGGAGGCGATGGCGGCCCGCGTTCCCGTGGTCGCCACAGCCGTGGGCGGCATTCCCGAAATCGTCCAGGACCGGGTAAGCGCGCTGCTGGTTCCCCCGCGCCAGCCCGCCGCGATGGCGCAGGCGATCGCCTCGATCTTCGCCGATCCCGCTCCGGCCTGGCGCCGCGTCGCAGCCGCGCGCAGTCTGATCGAGACGCGGCATTCGCCCCAGGCCCGCGTCACCGAATTGGTGAAGATTTACCGCCAGTCGATTGATCATGCGCATCGTTACTAATTTCGAACGCTTCGAACCGGTGTGGACCTCCTGCGGCGAAACCGGCGAGGCCGTCGTGGCGCGCACCTTTTCCCAGTTCTTGCGTGAGCTTCCCGGCTGCGGCCTCATTCTGATCAACGGCGATATACATTTGACTCTTTGTTTTAGCGCCTATTTTTTAATGTTTCCGTGGAAGCGTAAGCCGATCGTCGCCGTGGATCTGGTTCTGCGCCGGCCAAAGACGTTTCCAGCCCGCCTGGCGGCGCTGGTCAAGCGGCTGTTGCTGGCTCGAATCGACCACTTCATTCATTACTTCAGAGATCTTGACGGATATTCTTCCTGGTACGGAATTACGCCGCAGCGCAGTTCGTTCGTGCCCTTCAAACCCAACCTGCGCTACCGTTACGAACCACGGCTGGATCTTCCCGGCGGGGACTACGTTCTGTGCTTCGGGCGCTCGCTTCGCGATTACGATACTTTCTTCGATGCCATGCAGGGACTGCCTTTTCCCGGAGCGATTCCCGCACCCGACATGGGCGCCCTGCGCGAGCACGAGTCGCGCTTTACCAGGCCCCTCGACCGCCTCCCCGCCAACATTCGCATTCTTGACGACGACGGGTCGCAGGAGAGCATGATCCGGGCCATCGAAGCCGCCAAGATCGTTGCGCTGCCGATGTTGAGCTCGACCCTTGCCGCCTCCGGAATCAGCGTCTATTTGAACGCCATGCTGCTGGGAAGGCCGGTGGTGATCTCCAGCGGCCCCGGCGTCTCCGACGTGCTCACGGATCAGGCGGTCATGGTGCCGCCGGAAGATGCAGCGTCGCTGCGCGATGCCATCGCGCGGGTGTGGGCGGACGATGCGTTGCGCGCGCGGCTGATCCATTCCGGCCGCGAATATGCCCTGAGCCTCGGCGGTGAGCCGGAACTGCGGGCTCGCGTGCGGGAAAGTGCGCTGGCCTGGCTGCGCGGGCGTTAACCGGCCCGTGGTGAAAGTCGTCTGTCGCAAAAACCGGGACAGTCATTATATTTCGCCCACCGGAAGCCTCCATCGAATCAGCGCGCCTCCGGGGCGAAATGTGGTGACTGTCCCAGGTCTTTTGCGATGCAGTCCCTTCTGCCACGGGCTGTTAAGTTAAACCGGCCCAAACAATGTTTGCTCCACCACATCGCACAGAATGTGCCCGATCATGAGGTGCGATTCCTGAACGAACTGCGTCACCGAAGACGGCACGCGGATGACGATTTCAGCCGCGTTGGCCAGCTTGCAGGCTGCGTCTCCCGTAAGCCCGATCGTGCGCAGGCCATGCGCGCGAGCATAATCCATGGCGCGCAGCACGTTTTGGGAATTGCCGGACGTCGAGATTCCGATCAGCACGTCTCCGGGCTGGCCCAGCGCCTGCGCCTGGCGTTCGAATATGCCGGCGAACCCGAAATCGTTGGCGCTGGCGGTCAGGATGCTGGTATCGGTGGTCAGCGCAATCGCCGCCAGACCGGGCCGCGGAAAGCTCTGGTTCAGCACGCTCACAAATTCGGCGGCGATGTGCTGGGCGTCCGCCGCGCTGCCGCCGTTACCGCAGAGCAGGATCTTGTGCCCGCTCCTCAGACTCTCCGCCACCACCCCGGCGGCTTCGAGAATCACGTCGGCGCCGCTCTCCAGCAGCTTCCGTTTGGTTTCGATACTGCCTTCAATGTGGCGGCGCAGCCGGTCAAGCATCGCCAATATCTTCCCACAGGCCGTAGGGATTGCGGCAGTCGTATAGATAATTGGAAGGCGGCCGCATGTTCCCCCAAGCCCGCAACTAAGACAAAATGGTCTTTCGACCGATAGGATTTAATGATGAGCGCTAGCAGGCCGTGGCAGAAGGGGCCGAATCGCAAAAGCCTGGGACAGTCACCATATTTCGCCATAGAGGCGCATTGATTCGATGGAACTTTCCGGTAGGCGAAATACGGTGGCTGTCCCGGTTTTTGCGCCAGACGACTTTCACCACGGGCTGCTAGCTGTGTGACCGGCGGATGCGGATTATCCCGGCTCCTGGCTGACAAATGCCGCGCAGCGCGAGCAGGTTGCGTGCGACCCGGCGCTGATGGAGCAGCGGCTGGGATGGAAGCCTGAGATCCCGCTCGATCAAGGGCCGGAACGGGTACTGCGTGCCGCCGAGCGACGCGTTCGCACCCTCCCGGTTCCACTACGCAAGCGCACGCGGATCGCATGGGATACTGATACGAGGAATCGCATTTGACGCACCCCGACCTTTCCGTTGGCGCGCCCGCGCTGGGCGAAAACGACGCGAAGTTTTCCGCATACACGCGGGAGCGTCTCGAATATTGGAGCGCCTACGCGCGCAACTACCAGCGCTGGCAGCGTTCGCGCGCCTACTATCAAAGGCGTCTGGCGGAGATCTACTCTTTTCTGATCCCTCCCGGCATGCGCGTGCTGGAAGTGGGTTGCGCCCACGGCGACCTGCTGGCGGCTCTCAAACCGGCTTACGGCGTGGGCATCGACTTCTGCCCGGAGATGATCGAGGCCGCCCGTAAGAACCATCCCGATCTGAATTTTATCCAGGCCGATGCGCACAGTTTCGATCTCCATGGTTTAAATCTTAGGGACGATTTGAATCTTAGGGAGACCTTCGATTACGTGGTTTGCCTGGATCTGGTGAACGATCTCTGGGACGTGCAACAGGTTCTCGAAAGGATCGCGCTGCATTGCCATCCCGGGACCAGGGTGATCCTGAACGCCTACAGCCGGCTGTGGGAAGTCGCGCGCCGGATGGCGGAAGGCGCCGGGCTTGCGCCGCGGCAATTGACTCAGAATTGGCTTGCGCCCCGCGATATCACCAACCTGTTGTACCTGGCCGGCCTCAAATCCATCCGCACTTCGCAGGAAATCCTGTGGCCCTTCCGCGTGCCGCTTCTCGATGGGCTGGCCAACAAGTATCTGGTCAAGCTGGCGCCCTTCCGCTGGTTCGCGCTGGAGAATGTCTTCATCGCGCGGCCGCAGCCGGCTCCGGTCAGCCGGACCCCGGTAGTCAGCGTCGTAGTGGCGGCGCGCAACGAAGAGGGCAACATCCCGGCCATCTTCGATCGCGTTCCGCAAATGGGCGCTGGAACGGAGTTGATCTTTGTGGAGGGGAACTCCACCGACGACACCTGGGGAGCGATCGAACGGGAGATCGCGCGCCGGCCCGGCGTGAACGCGCGGCTATTCAAGCAGCCCGGAAAAGGCAAAGGCGACGCGGTGCGCACCGGCTTTCGGGAAGCCACCGGCGAGCTGCTCATGATTCTCGACGCCGACATGACCGTGGCCCCGGAGGATCTGCCCCGCTTCTACGAAGCCTGGCGCTCTGGCCGAGCCGAGTTCGTCAACGGAGTCCGGCTGGTGTACCCGATGGAGCACGGCGCCATGCGCTTCTTCAACCAGATCGGCAACAAGTTCTTCAGCCTGGCCTTCACCTGGCTGCTCAGTCAGAGCATCAAGGACACGCTTTGCGGCACCAAGGTACTGAGCAAAACGCATTACGAAACGATCGCCGCCAACCGCGGATATTTCGGCGAAATCGACCCTTTTGGCGACTTCGATCTTATTTTCGGCGCGGCCAAATATAATCTTGCAATCGTCGATCTTCCGGTGCGTTACCGCGAGCGCACCTACGGGGAAACCAACATCCAGCGCTGGAGCCATGGGGCGCTGCTGTTGCGCATGGTCCTTAAGGCCATGCGCAAAATCAAGTTTGTATGAGCGCAAAGGGTGCGGCGCGCACCACCAACCGAGTCAGGAACTATTTCGCGCCGCGCTCCGTTTTGCGCGAGTTCCTTAGAAGAGCTCGGTTTGCTTTCCGCGGGCCGCGGGCGCGAACATATACTTTAGGAAGGCGGACAGAGAATGGCCGGAGATCCCATCGCCTCGACGCAGTCTGAAACCATCCCGGAGGTGGTTGGGGAATCCACACCCGCGCCGCTTCCTTATGAGCCTTTGCCGGCGTTTCAAGCCGGCCCCTTGCAGGACGATCGCGAGGCCGCCAATTGCCACGGAAAACGCATCGGCATTCTGATCGTCACCTATAACGCGGTCACCACGCTGACCAAGGTGCTCAAGCGCATCACCCCGAATGTCTGGGCCAACGTCGAGGAGATCGCCATCTTCGACGACGCCAGCCAGGACGCCACCTACGAATTGGCGATGGGCATCAAGGCTCTTCGTCAATTGCCCAAGCTCACCGTGCTCAAGCACGACCGGAATCTGGGCTACGGCGGGAATCAAAAGGCCGGCTACCGCTATTTCATTGAAAAGGGCTTCGACGTCGTGGTGCTGCTCCACGGCGACGGGCAGTACGCGCCGGAAATTCTGTCGCATCTCTATCAGCCGATCGTGACCGGAAAAGCCGACGCGGTTTTCGGCTCGCGCATGATGAAAACCTACGGCGGCCCGCTGAAGGGCGGCATGCCGCTCTACAAATATCTCGGCAACCGCATCCTGTCGGTATTCGAGAACTCCGCGCTGGGCCTCAATCTGACCGAGTTCCACAGCGGCTATCGCGCCTACAGTCTGGAGGCGCTGCGGAAGATCGACTTCACTCACATGACCAATGATTTCCACTTCGATACGGAAATCATTATCAAGCTGAATCACCAGGGATTCATGATCGCCGAAGTCCCTATCCCGACCTACTACGGCAACGAGATCTGTTACGTCAACGGAATGAAGTACGCCCGCGACGTTTTCCGGGCAGTCGGCCGCTATAAGCGCACTCGCCGCTCGGTGGCCCGCTTCCCCGAATTCGCCGAATACTTCGTCCACTATCCCATCAAACGCAGCAAATTCTTCGAGCCACGACTATGTGCGTAGCCTGGTGGGAAGCAATCAGGAAGTCCTCGATATTGGCTGCGGCGAGGGCGATTTCGCGGCCGAACTGAAGAAAAGCGGAAACCGCGTCACCGGCGTGGATCTTTTACCCCATCCGGCCAATACGGCCGCTTTCGAGCAGTATTTCAGCGCCGACCTGGACAATGGAATCTCATCCGTGGTCAGGGCTCTGGGAGACAAGCGCTTCGATCGCGTACTGTTGCTCGACATTCTGGAACACCTGCGCTCGCCGGACCGCATCCTGACGCAATGCCACGCGCTGCTGAACGCGAACGGCCAAATCATCGTCTCGCTTCCCAACATCGCCAATATCACCATCCGCCTCATGCTGCTGTTCGGCCGCTTCGACTACACCGAGCGCGGCATTCTCGACGGCACCCACTTTCGTTTTTTCACCCGCAAGACCGCGCGGCGATTTGTTCGCGAGAACGCATACGAGATTGTTCAGGAACGCTACACGGTCATGCCGCTGGAGCTGGTTCTGGGTCTGTCTCCGGAAAGCCTCCCCATGCGCGCCCTCAACCGCTTGCTGGCCGGATTGACCTGGCTCATGCCCGGGCTGCTGGGCTACCAGATCGTGCTCGTCGCCCGGAACTCGTGAGCACGGCCTCCCACCCAAGGCGCTTCCCGGAGGCCGCGGATATTGTGGTGCTGGCTGCCTTCGTGGTTTCCCGGATTCTGTATTATCTGGCCGGAATCCGCTTCGATGCCACTCCCGTGGCCCTCTACTGGCAGTTCATCGATCCGGTTCTCATGCGCACCCGGCTGACGGAAAGTTTGTTCTACCTGCACATGCAGCCGCCCGGATTCAACCTTGCGATCGGACTGGTAGTCAAATTTTTCCCCTCCTCCTATTCCGCGGTTCTCGAAGGCATCTACCTGATCCTGGGTTTGCTCATCGCGTTCCTGCTTCTGCATTTGATGCGTCTATTCCGGGTGCCCGAGTGGATCGCGGCAACCCTGACCATCCTGTTCATCGTGAACCCGGGATGCGTTCTGTACGAGAACATCGCGATTTATGAATATCCGATCCTCTTCCTGCTGCTGCTGGCGGCGCTGGCCCTGTTTCGATTCTCCCGAACCCCCACCGTGCCGCATTCGCTCGAGTTCTTCGGGTGCATCTTCGCGCTGGTCCTGGTGCGCAATCAGTTTCACCTCGTATACGTGCTCATTCTGGCGGCCGCCTTGCTGGCTGTGTTTCCGCGAGCGCGCCGGGCCGTCCTGGTTGGGGCTCTCCCTGTGATCGTCCTGATTCTGGCCTTGTATCTGAAAAACTGGGTTCTGTTCCACGCCTTCACCGCCAGCACGTGGGCGGGAATGAATACGGGCGTCGTCACCACCTTCCAACTGACGCCGGAGGAAGCCGACAGCCTCATTCGCCGCGGCATTGTCACTCCTCTGGCGAAGATTCCTCCGTTTAGCGACTTGAGCCTCTACGCCGGCCTCGTCGAAACCGCGCCCGCCACCGGCATTCCCGATCCTCGATCAGGCGCAATCCTCCACCGGGCATCCCAACTTCAACAATCTCACCTATCTGAAGCTGCACGATTTGTACCTGGCAAACTCGAAAGCCGTCTTGTTGCATTACCCCATCGCCTACGTGCGCTCCGTTCTGATCGCCTGGTTCGCGTATTTCCTGCCGGCCAGCGATATGCATTCGTTCGACGATCAGCGGGTCAGGATTCATTCCTTCGAGCGTTTCTTCAACACCGTTTTCTTCGGACAGTTTCGCGTCGTCAATGACCGCAAGGATCTTCGCGCGATTAAGGCCGCGGGAGGCGCGCTCATGCTGCCGCTCTACACCGGCGTGTTCCTGATCGTCGCCCTGCCGATTTTGACGCTGTGGGCGCTGGCCCAGCTGGCGCTGCGGCGTTTTCGCTCGCGTTGGAAGACGGAAGAGTTGGTCCTGCTGGGCTTCATGCTGTTTACAATCCTCTTCGCCACCGTCATATCGAACTCTCTTTCGACTTTCGAGAATAACCGTTACCGTTTCGTTCTCGACGGCTACTTTACAATCATCCTTGGACTGGCTGTGACGGCGCTGCTGTCACGTTCAGTGTCGCGTTCCAGCCGCACGACAACATCGCGATGACACACTCGCGTTGGCTCATTTCGTCCCTGCTTGCCTGCGTACCCGCTTTGGGCGCGGAGTGGATCGCCTACGCCGGAACGTACACGGGCGGCGGCAGCAAGGGCATCTACGGGTACCGCTTCGACGATTCCACCGGGAAGCTTACGGCCATGGGCTTGGCCGCGGAGACCTCCAACCCGTCGTTTCTGGCGGTGAGTCCGAATCGGCGCTTCCTCTATGCCGCGAATGAGCAGAACGCGGGAAGCATCAGTGCGTTTCTGATCGACGCCGGGAAACTGAAGCTGCTGAACACTGTATCATCGAGAGGCGCCGGACCGTGCCACGTCGCGCTCGACAAAACCGGACAGTGGCTTTTCGTGGCGAATTACAACAGCGGCAGCGTGGCCGCGCTTCCGGTTCACGACGACGGCAGCCTGGGCGAAGCCGCGGCCTTCGTGCAGCACTCCGGTTCAAGCGTCAACGCGCAACGGCAAGCCGGTCCGCACGCGCACTCGGTGAACGTCTCGCCCGATAATCGCTTCTTGCTGGTGGCCGATCTGGGGCTGGATCAAATTCTGACGTACCGGATCCAGCCCGCGAGCCCGCTGACTCCGGCGAATCCGCCGTTCACCAGGATCGCACCGGGTTCCGGGCCGAGGCATTTGGCGTTCTCACCCGAAGGCCGCTTCGCCTATGCGATCAACGAAATGCTGGCGACCGTGACGGTCTTTCAATACGACGCGGCAGCCGGAAGCCTCAGAGAGGCACAGACGATTTCGACTTTGGCCGCCGGCTTCACAGGCGCAAACGGCGCGGCCGAGATCGCGGTGCATCCCAATGGCAAGTTTGTGTACGCCTCCAATCGCGGCCACGACAGCATCGCCATTTTCCGCGTGGACGCGGCCAGCGGCAGGCTGACCTCGGCCGGGTGGGTTTCGACGCAGGGAAAGACGCCGCGCAATTTCGCCATTGATCCCAGCGGCGCATTCCTGCTTGCCGCCAACCAGGATTCCGGAAACATCGTGGTGTTCCGCATCGACCCAACCACGGGCGGTTTGACGGCCGCGGGCGTGGAGGTGAACATCGCCTCGCCGGTGTCGATCGTGTTTGCACCGCGATGATAGGGCGATGATAAGATCGACTATGTTCAGACGCCTGCTTCCGCTCGCCGTGCTGGTGACATCCTGCGCCTGGGCCCAGACCACTATCAACTACCCGGCGCGTGCTCCCTCCAACTGGCCCCTGTTCATCGCCAAGGAAGGCGGCTACTTCGAAAAGTACGGACTCAACGGGAAGCTGGTGTTCGGGGTGCATCCGGCCGGCATCGCCATGCTGGTCGGCGGCGAAGCGGCCATGACCAACTACACGCTGGAACAGGCCATGCAGGCGGCTTCGAAAGACGCGTCGCTGGTGGCCGTCGGCAGCGGCTATAAAAAGGGCCTGTGGGCGCTAATGGTCTCAAAGGAGTTGGCCTCTAAGGATATCGCCAGCGCTCGCGATCTCAAAGGCAAGCGCGTGGGCGTGAGCCAGATTGGCGACGCGCCTTATAACTACACGGTCGCGCTGCTGGCGAAATTCGGCATAACGCAGCGCGACGTACAATGGGTGCCGCTGGGGACCGACGTCAACGGCCGCGCCGCCGCGCTGACCAGCGGCCGAGTGGACGCCACGCTGCTGACCTCGCCGGCATACTACAAGCTGGAAGAAGCCGGCTTCCGCAGCCTCGCCAACCTGACGGACTTCGACGATATCTACGCGCCCACCGTGTATCTGTTTAAGAAATCCGCGCTGGCGGCGAATCCCCGGCTCGCCGAGACGCTGATCAAGATCCAGGCCGAGGCCATCAAGCGCTTCTACGACGATGAAGCCTTCGCCGTGAAGGCCTACCTGCCCTACGATTCGCAGAGCGCCGCCGACCTCCAGCGCGAGTACGAACACTACAAGCGGACCAATTCCTTCGAGCGGATTCCGTATATTCCCGCGGCGGCCGTCCAATTCGTCGTCAATCAGCAGGCCGACCCGCAGATGGCCGCGCAGATGAAGGGCTTCGATTTTCGCAAGGTCATCGACAATACCATCGTGGACCGGCTGGTGAAGGAGGGCTTCTTCGAGCAGCTGTTCGGACCGGCGGTGAAGGCCGAAGAAGAGAGCAAGGCCAAGCTGGCGTTCCGCTGAGACCAGGACCTGGCTTTCGCTAAACTTGAACTCGGATGCTCTCGACGAAATTCACGATCACGCGCATGAGCGTACTCGCCTGCGCCGGCGTTTGCCTCGGGCAGAACGCGGCCGGCCCCACGGCCGCCGCAACAAACACCAGCGCAATTTACTGCTTCGCGCGAGTGCAGGGCCTCGATCCCGGGCGTCAACCGGCTTCCTACATTGATCTTCAGCTCCGCGTCAAAGTTGCGTATCGCAATGCCGGAACCCGCCCGCTGATCCTGCCGCTGGAGCGTGAAAGGACCGTCTTTTACGGTTTCAAGCCCGAAGAGATGCGCGCCTTCCGAGAGGGTACGGATCTATTGGCGCCAGCCGTCAAGGCGATGACAAAGCTTCCGGCCGGCGTCAGCCTGGACAGCCCGGTCAATCCGGGTAACGATTTTTTTACCTTGATTCCAGCCGGTGGCGAGATGACACCGCCGCTGTTGGAAGACGTTACTCTGCCCGTAAACCGCATCGGTCTTTTCAGAAAGTACCCCGATCTGCGAGGCCACCGGGTATACATTAAGATACAGTTTGCCCACCGGCAACTATCCGCTGCCTTCAAGGCAGATTTGTCCGACTGGTGGTCGCGCGTTGGTGTACCGTGGACCGGCACCCTGACGACGAACACGTTCGTAATCGACGTTCCGGCCGCTCCACCAGCAGCCGCCGCATGCGTAGACCCTGCGCCGGCGCACCCGGAATCGAGCCGTGGCCAGCCCACTCAAAGCGGCAAATAACTCGTTGGGCGAGGGGCCCTCTGATAACAGCTTCACCCTTATCGGGTGCTGAGCTTTGCAAGG
>CAVXWB010000053.1:0-46157 GCA_963765185.1 Bryobacterales bacterium | reverse complement strand
CGGAGGCTGAAGCGCCCGGACTAATCTGGAAGTTGCCCATTACAGAAAGGTCGGTTCCTTCGCGCAGGCTGCCTTCTGAGAGCACTTTGCCGTCCAGGGTGAAGCGGTAGCTTTCAACTGGCGTGTAAGGAAAGCTGTCACCCTGTTCGAGAGTGAAGACGTAATGGCCGGGAGCCGGAACTAAAGCCTCCTAACCGATTCCTTCCCGTGCAGTTGAGGTGCCATTGGTTCCTCAGTTGCAGTTGGAATGGCAAAGGCAGCATGACCGATATGCTTAATGCGACTGTTCCAATCGTTACCGACCTGGTTCGCGATGCCGCTCATCCTCTCATAGGAGCCAGCACGGATTACGAGCCTTTGCTCGAATTCATTGGCGATGCGCGCTTCGTCTTGCTGGGCGAGGCATCGCATGGGACCCACGAGTTCTACCGGCAGCGGGCCCAGATCACCAAGCGCCTCATTGAGGAAAAAGGTTTTACAGCGGTTGCAGTCGAGGCAGACTGGCCCGATGCGTATCGCGTCAACCGCTACGTTCTAGGCCAGAGCAAGGATGCCGACGCGGTTGAAGCAGTCGGCGGATTCAAACGGTTCCCGGCCTGGATGTGGCGCAATGCAGACGTTCTCGATTTCGTCGGATGGCTGCGCGCGCATAACGACTCGCTTTCGCCGGGCGGCGCAAAGACCGGCTTCTATGGACTGGATCTCTACAGCATGCATGCTTCGATCGAAGCCGTTCTGACCTATCTGGATAAAGTCGATCCCGAAGGAGCACGGCGGGCTCGCCACCGGTATGCGTGCTTCGAGCATTTCGGCGAAGATCCTCAGGAGTATGGCTACGCCGCGGGATTCGGGTTGAGCCACACGTGTGAAACTGAAGTCATCACCCAGTTGCTCGACTTGCAGCGGCGCGCCAGGGAATACGCCCGCAGGGACGGGCGCATTGCAGCCGACGACTTCTTCTATGCCGAACAGAACGCGCGGCTGGTGAAAAACGCAGAACAATACTACCGCACGATGTTTCGCGGGCGAGTCTCCTCATGGAATCTTCGCGACAGGCACATGGCAGAAACGCTGGATTCCCTGGTGCAACATTTCGCGCTTCAAGGCCAGAGCGCGAAGGTGGTTGTATGGGCTCACAATTCCCACCTGGGTGACGCGCGCGCCACGCAAATGGGCCGGGAGGGCGAATGGAATGTCGGACAACTCGTCCGCCAAAAACACGGCCGGGAATGCGTCCTGGTTGGGTTTACCACCTACGCCGGGACCGTGACAGCAGCCTCGAATTGGGGCGGAGCGGCGGAGCGGAAGAGGATTCGTCCAGCCATGCCGGGAAGCTATGAGGCGTTATTCCACGATACCGGGATACCGGCGTTTCTTCTCACGTTGCCCGGAGAAACGCAGGTGGCTCGCGGCCTTCGCGAGCCGATGCTGGAACGCGCCATCGGGGTGATCTATCTGCCGGAAACCGAGCTTGCCAGTCACTACTTCCACGCGCGGCTCTCGGATCAGTTCGATGCGATTATCCATTTCGACCGAACTCTGGCTGTCGAGCCTCTGGAGCGAACCGGTGAATGGGAAGTGGGTGAGCCGGCCGAGACATTTCCTTCCGGGGTGTAGACGATATGTCCCGCGGATCAGGCGGCCTGCGCAGTGAACCGGTCGAGCGCCAGTCGCGTTGCGGCCTCGCCGGCCGAAATCATTCGCTCGACCGCCGGAGGACCGGGCACGTAACCGAAAAGAGGTACCCGTGGATGGATCATGAGATCGGTGTTGCGGACCGCGGCGCGGTAGTGCTGAGGATAGGCACGCCCAGTCCGGAGGTGATGAGGAGCAATGCCGACCGTGCGCAATAGCGAGCTGACTTCCCATACATCCGAGCCGATAATGAAGTCCGCACCCATGGCCCGGCAGGCTTCCGAGGGCAGCACGCACGCGATTCCGCCATCTTTGAGCCGCTTTCCTTCGCGAGTGACCGTTCGCCGGATACCGCGCAATGCGCAACTGGCGCTGATTGCGGAGGCAAGTTCACCCTGCGTAACGACGACCGCCCGCTTCTCCGGCAACTCCGTCGTGATTGCGGCGAACGGAAACTTCAGGTCAGCGAAAGTCTTCGGCAAGTGCTCGGAACAGAAACGTTCCAGCGAGTTTCCGTGTAGCAGCCGGGGCCAGAATATGCCGCGGGCCAGAGACGCAATTTCGTTCCAGTCCATGCCGGCGGCGAACATCGCGCCAATCAGGCTCCCGGCGCTGGTTCCCGTAATGACCTCGGGCTGTATGCCGGTTTCGGACAGAACCTTGAGGACGCCGATATGGGAAAGGCCTCGCACGGAGCCGCCGCTAAGAGCAAGTCCGATACGATGGAAGCGAAGCCCCTCGAAACCACTCATCAAGATCCATTGTACCCGGCGCAATGACTACTCCTGACCATCCTCATGACTTCGTACGGGAAATCGCCCGCGTGAACGCGCTACGCCGCTGCTCGGGAACAATTTCTTCGGCGGCGTTTCACAAAAGTGGACGGAATCGCCTCACCCGAACCGTTGACGGAGCGCTCGAATTCATCCGGCGATACCTGCCCCCGCTTCACTGGGGCATGACCGGTTTGTGCGCTCTCATGTTGTACGGATACGCTCGCGCGGTTCGAGCGACAGCGAAGATCGTCACGGTGGGAAGTTATCGATGGCCGGAGTTTCCGAAAGGGTCGGTGCTCGCGGTCTGGCACGGAAGCGCACCTTCTTTGTTGGTGGCATTTACCGCGCGGAGACCTAAAATGCCCGTCAAACTCATGGTTTCCCGCGATGCGAGAGGCGATTATGTTGCCCTGTTCTGCCGATGGCTCGGTTTCGAAATCGTGCGCGGGGATGCGGAGCATGGCGGCTGGAAGGCTCTGTTTGAGATCGCGAACGAGGTGCGCAACGGGGGCGCAGCCCTCATTTCTCCCGATGGCGGCGGTCCACCTTTTGTTGCGAGGTTTGGCGCGGCCGCGGTGGCATCGGCAGCCGGGGTGCCTCTCATTCCGGTCGGCGCGGATTGCCGCCCGTCGGTTTTCGAGCGTCATAAGTGGGACGACGCGCGAAATCCACTGCCCTATGGAAGAATCGCGGTGGCTTGCGGGGAACCGCTCCTGTTCCCGTCGTTTGAAGACGCCGCTTCGCTCGAAAGCGCCCGGCAGCAACTGCAAGATGCGCTCGACCGCGCAGCCGATCAGGCGCGAGCCGCTCTTGGCTTTGAGGCGGCGAGATTCCCAGAAGCGCGAAGGGACTAATCAACCATATTCAACGAAGAGGCGCAGGTATGTTCGAGCAGCATGGTCTGCGTCCTTGGTGCCTCCTCGAGTGGAGGTGGGCTACGCTGCCGGCAATTGGCCGCCGGAATTGTGGACTGGCATGGTGATCAGCCCGCCGGCGCCTGAGGTCCGGGGAGAGCTGGCCCGGGCCGCAAGAACTTCGTCAACCATGTTCACCCACGCGTTCAACTCTGCAACCCGTTGCCGAAGATCCTCGCCTGCGCTAGCCCTTGGCCGCCTGAAGGCATCGGCCAACTCTCGCTCCAGCATGCGGATTCCCGCAAGTTGGCCCACAATCCAGCAATCCTTAATAGCAACATCCCTTTTCATCATTTGGCCCGACTCCAAAGTGTATTTGAGTGCTAACAGCTCGCGGACGAATTAAGCACGCCGATGGCCAAAGTTGAGGCGTGTTGGTTTGAGCGCGACACTAACGACTCTCGCAAACCGCGATACAATCGATTTCGTCCCAAACGTCTCGATCCTCCAGCGTGCTTTCGCTCAGAACAAGCACGGCTGATTGAGGTGCGCGACCGGCGAGTGCCCTGGAAGCTTTGGGGACCTTATCTTAAGCGAGCGCTCCTGGGGAACCGTTCGCGAGGATTATTCACGGTATGGTACCGCCTGGGAGTATTTTCCCCACGATCACGCATTCTCAAGGAACGTCGGGTTGCCCATTGGCGCGACCCAAGCCCATTTGGAAGCCGCCATCGTAGGATAAGCGCTGGAATACGCGAAGCTCGACACAGCCATGGCAGCCGCCGCTCGCGAGGAAGACTTTCTGTTTCGGCGAGAGCTCGACTCCGTCGGCTGACAGTGCTAATTTCCACAGAGGCTAGAGTGGAACCCTAGTTGCAATGTCAGTCATACCGCCGCCGCGGAAGCAAGGAGGTCGAAACCAAAAAAAAGATGAGCCATCCAAGTATTGCCCTCAATAATCCCATCGGGGCCAAGCGCACCCAGTTGGAGAAGTGGTTCTTGCAGCTGGCCTTCAAATCAATTGGTCCCGCCCCCATTCGTTTGGTTCTCGAAAGCGGAACGGAGATGTCACCTCCCGGTGCGACGCCTGTGGCCACCGTCTTCATCAAAGATTTGGGAACCCTGGCCGCACTGGCCTTCGACCCGGAAGTAGCCTTTGGCGAAGAGTACAGCGAAGGACGGATCGAGGTCGAAGGCGATCTTGCGGGACTTATGGTAGCTGCATACGAATCCTGGCCCAGCGGCGGTGCGGACCGCGGTTGGTATCAGTGGCTGACGTCGAAGTGGATGGCGTGGTGGCAGGCCAACTCCCTGCAAGGTTCCCGCGAAAACGTCCACCGCCACTATGATCTGGGCAACGACTTCTATAAGCTGTGGCTGGATCGTGAACTGGTCTACACCTGCGCTTACTTTCCTTCCCCCTCGGTAACCCTCGAAAGCGCACAAGAAGCCAAGATGGATTACATCTGCCGCAAGCTTCAGCTTCGGAGCGGGGACAGGGTTGTCGAGGCAGGCTGTGGCTGGGGTTCGCTCGCGCTGCATATGGCGCAGCACTACGGAGTTTCCGTCAAGGCGTTCAATATCTCGCGTGAGCAGATCCTCTATGCGCGGCAGCGCGCCGCGGAAAGAGGACTCGGCGGTCAGGTGGAATTCATAGAAGACGATTACCGGAACGTTTTCGGCAAATTCGATGCGTTTGTATCGGTAGGGATGCTGGAGCACGTCGGTCAGTCTCACTACGCCGACTTTGGAGCGATCGTCCATCGTTCGGTGGGCGACGACGGCCGAGGGCTTCTCCACTTCATCGGAAGAAGCGCAAAGGGGGATTTCAGCCGCTGGATTCGAAAGCGTATTTTTCCGGGTGCTTACGCTCCCACGCTTGGGGAAGTCATGAGCATCTTCGAGCCGTGGCACTATTCGGTTCTGGATGTGGAGAACCTTCGCCCTCACTACGCTAGAACGTTGGAACATTGGTTGGATCGCTTCGAAAGGTCGAGCCAGCAGGTCCTGGAAATGTACGGCCCTTGGTTTCAGCGGGCCTGGCGCCTTTACCTCGCCGGTTCCATCGCTGCCTTCCGGACCGGCACGCTACAGCTCTTTCAAATCTCATTTGCCGGCGCCAAATACGACTCCACCTTGTGGACCCGTGCCCCGCTCTACGCGGACGCGAGTTCCTCAAAAGAAAACATCAAATGGAATCATGCGATGTCCTGATTGTCGGGGGAGGGCCCGCTGGCTCTTCCTGCGCGCGGGGACTGCGGAAGTCCGGGTTGGACGTCGCGATTCTGGACAAGCAGGCTTTCCCTCGTGATAAAGTATGCGGCGGATGGATCACTCCCAGGGTCCTGACGGAGCTTGAGATCGATCCCGCGGAATACGCCCAGGAACACGCGCTTCAGCCGATTACGGGCTTCCGGGTCGGCTGCGTCGGTGGTCCTTCCCTGGAAACAAACTACGGCCAGGCCGTCAGCTACGGAATTCGCCGCCGCCAATTCGACGATTACCTCTTGAAGCGTTCCGGCGCGTACGTCTTTCCTCCGGCCGCGCTAACAAGTCTGGAACGCACTCAGGACGGCCGCTCCGGACCAAGATGGATCGCCAACGGCGAGATTCAATCCCGCCTGGTGATCGGCGCCGGTGGCCACTTCTGTCCTGTCGCACGGCTCACGGGGGCCAAGGCTCGCGGTGAAACGCCGGTAGTGGCGCAGGAGACCGAGTTTGAGATGGACGCTCATCAATTAGCGAACTGCGATGTCCGCGGCGATACGCCGGAACTGTATTTCTGTGCCGACATGAAAGGATACGGCTGGTGCTTTCGGAAGGGAAACTTTCTCAACATCGGCTTGGGAAGGGCTGATTCTCACCGGCTTTCTACCCATGTCGCTGAGTTCTCGCGTTTTCTGGTGTCGGCCGGAAGAATCTCGTTTGAGATTCCCGCGCTCCTTGGGCATGCCTATTTGCTCGATGGGTATTCGAGGCGGAAGATCGTTGGCGACGGTTTCCTGTTGATTGGCGACTCCGCCGGCGTGGCATATCCGCAGAGTGGCGAAGGAATCTTGCCGGCGATCCAGTCCGGTCTTCAGGCGGCTAAGAGCATTGTCGCCGCCAACGGATGCTTCACCAGCGAACAGTTGGACGCTTACCGCGTTGTGGCTGCCGGCCGGAAGCAAACTTGGGCGACCAGCCTAGCTCACCATCTGCCCCAGCGATTTATCCGTCCTATCGCCCAAGGTCTGCTGCGCACGCGCTGGTTCACGCGGCAAGTCGTACTGAATGGCTGGTTCCTTCACGCCAGTTCCAGCGCCTTATAACTCCAGGAACCTCTTCTCAATCAGCTTTTCCATCACACGCCCGGCAGCGGCTTCCGGCGTCTCTCGATCGCCATGTACGAGAAGCTCCGGCCTTTCAGGCGGCTCATAAATTGACTGAAGGCCAGGCACAGTGTCGGCGGCGCCTTCGCGAGCCTTGCGATAGATTCCCTTCGGGTCCCTGGCAATGCAGGTTTCCAAGGGAGAGTCCACATACACCTCCAGGAACCGTGGAATCCGCCGCCGCGCCTCATCTCTGTACCGCTGCCGGTTCGCCGTGGCATCGAAGATCACAGGCACTCCATGCTGCGTGAGAAGCTCACCGACGAAGATCATCTGGCGGTAAAAGGTTTCGCGCTCATCTTCGTCATATCGCGGACGCGGAGTGAAGATCTGACGCAGTACATCGGATTCGAGTACGGCGGCGTCAATCCCTCGATCCGCAAGTTGCGATTTCAATGCGTACACAAGAGTCGATTTTCCTGAGGCCGGAAGACCGGTGACCCAGATTGCGAAACTATCCTTGGCGCTACGCTCCACAATAGCGATTTGCCTCTCGGGGATCGAAACGGTCGCTTTCCAGAACCGCCGCAATGAATGCCAGAATGCTTTGGCGCACTGTGTCCGAAAGGCGTTGGGTACCAGAGCGGACTGGCCATCACGAGGCCGCGGAAAGCCAAAAAGGGCGCGACTACGCTCAGCATTTCGCGATCGCCGCTCTTTTCGAGGTAGCGCTCCCAGAAACGAAGATACAAGGATTCGAGCGCGCCTTCCAACCGTCCGCTTCGCTGCAAAGAGAAGAACAGGTAGTTCATGGTGAGAGACGCCACATCGTCGGCGGGGTCGCCGTACTCGCCACGGGAGCGATCCAGCAGCGAAAAATCGACCGAGGAGCGGAACAGGATGTTCCACGGATGGAAATCGCCGTGCACTTCGCGCAGGCGATGCGTAAAACCCTTCAGCCGCCAGCGCCAGACGACACATAGGTGTTCGATCTTTTCCAGAAGGCTTGCGGGCGCAAGCGGATGCTGAGGATAGGAATCCGCGATGCCCATGATGCATTCGCCGTGCCCCACCAGTTCACGGATGCGACGGACGTACAGGCCCGGGTCGCTTCCAGGCACCTTGTGGAT
This sequence comes from Bryobacterales bacterium, assembly GCA_963765185.1. Taxonomy (GTDB): domain Bacteria; phylum Acidobacteriota; class Terriglobia; order Bryobacterales; family Bryobacteraceae; genus Palsa-187. The sequence goes on along the minus strand of CAVXWB010000053.1, from coordinate 38,451 downwards.
TTCCACAAGGTAGTCGCATAGCGCGTCCGCGCGGGCGATGTCGAGGTCGGTGAGCTCGCCCGTGTCGCGAAGGCGCTCCAAGTCATGGGAGTAGCTCTCACCGGTCACATATTCAGTCAGCAAACAGAACTCCTCCACCTTGCCGACGGAGATGAGCTGGCCGCCAGGCTCAAACCCGCATACGTCTAGCGACCGGACGTGACGCGGAAGACGGTTGAAGGCTCGATGTTCCCAGAGCAGCTCCTGCGCGCGATCTGCCATATGTTCGTGGCCGAACGGACCCGGCGTCATGGTGTGGAGGACGGCAACGCGATGTTCGAGGCCGTTCAATTGGAAGTCCAATCTTAAAGGAACGCCGTATCCATAACCTTTGACGTCCTTGCTCTGATGAAAGTCTCCCAGGATGGACATGCCGGACACGGTCACTGAGGCGCCGAACACGGACTGGAGATATCGCTGAACCTCCTCCTTCTTCAAATCAGGCACGGAAACTTCACCCCCTGAGTCCTTGGCGGACGGGAATCCTCAATCAGTCGTCCCTTGCCTCCATACTCCACCAGTTTGCAGGCCATCCCTCTTATCGAATGCACAAACAACAACCTCAAGAGCTTATCAGAAGCTGGCACCGGGGCCGGAAAGCTCCGGAGCTGCCCGCCCGCGAGTAAAATTGCGGCGATAAAGCTTCATCCTGCGCGTGTCCTATCACGCGATAATGGCAGACGTGCGGCGCTTCAAGACTTCGTACCGGCGGCTGATCGAGCGCAGCCGGTATTTTGACTCCGCGTTTTACCGGGAGCGCTATCCCGACGTCGTTGCGGCACGCATGCATCCGTTCGCGCACTACCTGTTGCACGGCGCCGCCGAGGGACGAAAACCCAATCCCTGGTTCGATCCGGACTATTACCTGACTCGTTCTCCCGCGGCCCGCCAGCGCGGCGGCGATCCCTTCGTGGACTATCTCGCGCGCGGCCGCCGCGAAAGGGTGAGCCCGCATCCTCTCTTGGACCACCAGTCGTCGGACGGCGAGGCTCGCTCGCGCACGCCCGCGGAAGGCTCCTTTTGCCGATGCGATTCGTAATCCTGCATTATCACTTCCTGAAGAATGCCGGGATGAGTATCGAGAGCATCCTGCACCGCAGCTTCGGATCCTTCTTTTCCTCGATCGACACCGAGGAGCGCGACGGCCACATTACCGCCGAGGCTCTGCTCGATCACCTCCGCCGCAATCCTTTGTTGAAAGCGGTTTCCAGTCATCAGATCCGCTATCCGGTTCCGTGCGCTTCAGGCTTCCTGTTCTTCGATCTCTGCTTTCTGCGCGACCCCATCGATCGCGTCCGCTCCATGTATGATTACTTCCGCGAAAAACCGTCGGCGGGCGATCCGGTGAGCGAGTTCGCCAATGAGTTGACGCTGGGCGGTTTCGTGGCGCGCCTGATCGAGGAAATGCCGTGGCACATCAACGACGCGCAGGTGAACCTGCTGGCCAACGGCATCGCCAACGATCCTCCCACGCAGAATGATTTCGAGCGCGCCGTGGCCAAGATGCTGCAAACATCTTTCCTTGGCGTTGTGGATCGCTTCAACGAGAGTCTGATCGCAGGCCAATATTTTCTACGGCCGGTTTTCCCGACGCTCGATTGCTCCGCGGAGATGGAAAACGTCTCGTCCAAACGGGGCGCGAACTGGAGCGATGCCTGCGAGCCCGGCGTCTACGCCGAATTGCTGCGCTTGAATTCGTATGATTTGAAGCTGGTCGATTTGGCGCGCGAAGAAGTCGAAAGACGCTTCAGGAAAGTGAACATCGCAGCGAGCCGTTGATCTGGGCGCGAAGCTGATCGTAGCCTGCGATCTGAAAGAAGGCGTGCTGTTCCGGCGGCGCCAGAAATCGGGTGCGGCCGAATGCGTCCGGCCATACCGCCGCGATGCTGCCATCGAAGCCCGCCTGCGCGGCAGCGCGCTGAAGCGACTCATATCCGGCCGGAGTTGGAACGCCATCCACAAAGACCACCACCACCTTCACGTCCTGAACGTTCAGGTGGGCAATTTCCAACGTACGCTCCATCGGGCCGAACCGCCAATTATGACACCCAATTATGACAGCATGGAGGCATGCGGTGTGTGCTATTCCTGGTTGCGATGGCTGCTTCTCTTTCCGCCCAAATGACCGAAATCTCCGGTGAGCGCATTCGCGCGCATGTGAAGTTCATGTCGAGCGATCTGCTGGAGGGCCGCGGCGTGGGCGCGCGCGGCGGCGAACTTGCCAGCGAATATATGGCCACGCAGTTCGCGCTGCTCGGCGCCAAACCCTTTGGCGATGACGGAACCTACTTCCAGAAAGTGTCGCTGGTGGGCGTGGAGCCGCAGGCGTCCACGCAGCTTTCCGTCATCTCAAATGACGGCAAGACGGCGGCGTTTCACTGGCTCGAGGAATTCGTAGGCGTCACGCTTCAGCAAAAGCCCGATGTTACATTCGATGCGCCCGCGGTGTTCGTGGGCCATGGCATCACCGCGCCGGAGTACCAGTGGGACGACTACAAGGGCGTGGACGTGCGCGGCAAAGTGGTGGTGCTGTTCACCAATGAGCCGCCCTCGGACGATCCCAAGTTTTTTACCGGCCGCGCGCTCACCTACTACGGGCGCTGGACCTACAAGTATGAAGAAGCGGCGCGCCGCGGAGCCATCGCGGCCATCATCATTCACACCACGCCGACGGCCAGCTATGGTTGGGACGTGGTGCGCTCCTCCTGGGCCCGCGAGGATCAGCAGGTGCAGCTCGCGCCGGGCGCGCACGACGCTCGCCTTTGCCGGATGGGTGACCAAGGAGGCCGGCGAGACGCATCGCCGCCGCGCTGGGCAAGAGCGTGGATGAGCTGCTGAAGATCCGCCGATTCCCGCGATTTCCACGCCGTGAACTTGCCGCTGCGCTTTCGCGGCAGCGCTCCCGCCAAGATTCGCCAGATCGAGACCCGCAACGTGGTGGCGCGCGTCGAAGGCAGCGACCCGCAACTGAAATCCGAAGCAGTGGTGTTCAACGCGCACTGGGATCACCTGGGCGTCGGCGATCCGGTGGATGGCGACCCGATTTACCACGGCGCGGTGGATAACGCCACCGGCTGCGGCATGCTGCTGGAGATCGCGCGCGCCTGGGCCGCGCTGCCGGAGAAGCCGCGGCGCTCCGCGATCTTCCTGGCCGCGACTTCGGAAGAGGCGGGCCTGCTGGGCTCGCGTTACTTCGGCGAGCATCCGCCCATCCCGGCCGGCAAGATCGCGCTGGCCATCAACTACGACGGCTTTCAGCCCTGGGGCCGCACCGGCGACGTGGTGCTGAACGGCTCCGACCGCACCACCGCTTTTCCGATTGTCGAAGAAGCCGCGCGGCGTTTTAATTTCACCATCGCGCCCGACCCTCGGCCCGAGGCCGGTTTATATTACCGCTCCGATCATTTTTCGTTTGCCCGCGTGGGCATCCCCGCATTCTCGATCGAAGAGGGCCGCAACCTGCTCGGCAAGCCTCCGGGCACCGGCGACAAGCTGTTCGCGGATTATAACGACCATCGTTATCATCAGCCCGCCGATAAATATGCCGACGATTGGGATTTTTCAGGGATGGAGGAGTATTGCCGTTTCGGCATGCTGATCGGCATCAATGTCGCCAACACGCCCAAACTTCCCACCTGGCGCGCCGGAGATGAGTTTTTGCCGGCTCGGGAGAAGGCCGGAGTGAAGTAAAGGGTCGATATGCTTCCAAGCGTCGCAGGGTTTGCCATGTTGCTCGCGTGCTCGCCGCTCTAGCCGAACGGGTAGTCTGCAAGGTCCCAATGGCGGGGAGCCCACGCAATTCTCAAATCCGCAGCCGGCGCAGCTTCCCAAACGAAAGTAGACGAGCAAGGGGCCTTCCGTTTCTCAGGATTGCGAGCCGGTCGGTACACTCTTAGCATGCAAAGGCTGGCCTTCTACGGCGTGAGGGTGAAGCTGGATCTTCTCGCGAGTGAGCAAAGATCCTTGCCGCCCGTCAGTCTAAGCCTGGCGCCAGCTGGCGATTGCTTTCCCATCGACACCGAACCCGAGCGGTCCCGATTCCTTTCCACGGGACCTTCCCTCGGAGGGTTGGCCGGCAGCCTTGCGGGAACGGGACCGGCTGCGGGAGTGCGGATGTTACTAACGTGTTCGGGGCCGAGTCAGTGCAGAGGGGACTCGAAGGTCGTAATGACCGACTCCCAAGGCAATTTTGTGTTTGAGAATCTCCGCCCCGGGCGTTACAGCGTGAGCGCCGGACAGCTCGGATTTTTCCAATTAAGCGCGCGAGTTGACATCGCGGGAGGGTTGGAATCTTCCTACTCCTTCAAACTGACGCCGTGTCCGAACGGCGACTGCACCGTTAGGCCCGATCCAAGCGTCAAGCCCACCGTGTGCGAGTGATGACGCACCGTGTTGACAAGGGAGCAATCGTGCTCTCGCCCCGCCGTGAGACCCTGACTCTTGCCATCTCAACATCGTTGGCCCGGGCTGAGCGCTGAGAGGATGCACGGCACGATAAGAATAAGAAGTACGTCCTTTAAAGTGGTCATCAGGCTGCTGCTCAAATACACCAGCGGCTGCCGCTTTCGTTGTTGATACGAGTGGAGTCGAGCGAAACCTTCTGTGAACGCCCGCAGAAACGAGAATCTTCCTGTCTCACGGTGAGCCCGCTCAATTCGCGGGCCGGGCTCTATTCGCAAAAGCGGCTCGCCGGGCCGCTGAAATCGCGTCTCGGCCATTCGGTGACGATCCCTTTCACGAAGGCCAAGCGGAGAGGGGACTATGCCTGTTGCGTTGCGAAGTCGCGAAGATAATCGCGCAACTCGCCCCGGACGCGGCGGAACAGCGCAAGCCGGTCATTCTCGGAACCGTTCAGGGCCGCAGGATCATCGAAACCGTGATGGAGGCGCTTGGCCGCGCCGAAAAACACCGGGCAAGCTTCGCGGGCGTTATCGCACACGGTGATGACATAGTCGAACTTCTGGCCCTCAAATTCATCGACATGTTTGGAGCGGTGCCCGGAGATATCAATTCCCAGCTCGCGCAGGGCGGCAATCGCTTCCGGCCGCACGACGGAGGGCTTCGTGCCCGCGCTCTCCACATCGAATCGATCCCCGGCGTCGTGGCGCAGCAGCCCTTCCGCCATCTGGCTACGCGCCGAATTACCGGAACAAAGAATTAAAACCCGCTTCTTGTCCATCGTTACAGCGCCTTCTCCGCCGGGAACCAGTGCCGCGTGCGGTTGCACGCCGAGCAAACCGAAAGCATGACTGGCACTTCCACCAGAACGCCTACGACCGTCGCCAGCGCTGCGCCGGACTCCGGCCCAAACAGCGTAATGGCGGTCGCCACGGCCAGCTCAAAGAAATTCGACGCACCGATAAGCGCGCCCGGCGCGGCCACCGAATGCTCGACTTTGAGCCATTTCATCAGGCCGTACGCCAGGCCCGCATTGAAATACACCTGCAAAGTAATCGGAACCGCAATCAGCACCACATGGAAAAAGCGCCCGGTGATGTTATCCGCCTGGAAGGCAAAAATGAGCACCAGCGTGCCCAGCAGCGCCGCAATCGTGACCGGCGCGAATTTCGGCAGCAACGTCTCCTCAAACCATGCCCGGCCATGCTTGCGCACCAGCAGCGAGCGCAGGATCACGCCGGCCGCCAACGGCACGACGATAAACACGATTACGGAGGTGAGCAGCACGTTGAAGGGCACGGTGAGCGAGGACGCCCCATGCACGAGAAACTGGACGATCGGAACGAAGAGCACCAGCATGATGAGGTCGTTCACCGACACCTGCACGAGCGTATAGGCTGCGTCTCCCTTGGTGAGGTGACTCCACACGAACACCATCGCGGTACAGGGAGCGGCGGCCAGAATGATGCAGCCTGCGATGTACTGATCGGCCTCCGCAGGAGTGATGAAGGCGGCAAACACGAACCGGAAGAACGCCCACGCCAGCAGCGCCATCGAGAACGGCTTTACCAACCAGTTGATGAACAGCGTCACGAGCAGTCCGGTGGGACGCCGGCCGACGTTTTTCACGGAGGAGAAATCGACTTTCATCATCATCGGCGTAATCATGAGCCAGATGAAGACGGCAATCGGGGCGTTAATGTGGCTGCTCTTGCCGAACTCAATGCCGCGCAGCGCCGCAACGGCACCAGGCAGAAGCTTGCCCAAGCCGATGCCCGCCGCCATGCAGAGCGCCACCCATACCGAGAGATAGCGCTCGAATGTTCCCAGCCCGCCGCTTGCCTCGGTGGGCTTTAATGCGATTGCTTCCGCCATGGTTTTTCTCTCCGAAGGGTTTAGGCGCAGCAGTCCGGCGCGCAGCAGGCGGTTTTGGTGGGTTTCACGGCTCGGATGAAAGCACTCATGATCTTGCCTTCCACCGCGGAGGCGATGGCGTCCACATCGATGCCCTGGCCGCTCAGGAAAGTTCGTGCATCCTCGATGCTGTAGACGCGCGTGGGCTCAATGCCGATGCCCTCGAAGCCCGCTTGGGTGAGCTTTGCTACGTACTCCTCCTGCTGCAAAGCGCCCGCGATGCAGCCGACCCATAGGAGCATATTCTCCCGCACTTCGGCAGGTACCGCGCCGCGTGTGACCACATCGGAAACCGCAAACCTGCCGCCGGGCTTTAACACCCGGAACGCTTCACGAAGCACCCGGTCTTTATCGGCGGATAGGTTGATCACGCAGTTGGAAATCACGACATCCACCGAATTGTCCGGCAGCGGAATGTGTTCGATCTCGCCTTTGAGAAACTCGACGTTGTCCACACCGGCCTTGCGCCGATTCTCTCGTGCCAGCGCCAGCATTTCGTCCGTCATGTCGAGGCCATACGCCTTGCCCGTGGGACCCACGCGCCGCGCCGAGAGTAAAACGTCGATGCCACCGCCGGAGCCCAGATCGAGGACGGTTTCACCGGAATTGAGCCGGGCCAGCGCCGTAGGATTGCCACAGCCCAGTGATGCCAGCACCGCCGCTTCCGGCAACGCTCCGGTCTGGGAAACGTCGTACAGGTTCGAGGTGATGGGGTCGCAGCCGTCAATCGCCGCCGATGCCCCGCAACACGCACTGCCGCCGCTATGGACGCGCAACGCCGCCTGTCCGTATTTTTCTTTGACTACATCTTTGACTTCCATGGATATTTGCCTTTCGTATGCCGTGTTCCTGAATGAGCTGAACGACGTGCTCGCCGATTTCGTCGCGCAGCCGCCGCGTCATCCTGGCGGCGCTATTTGCACAGGGTCATAATGGCCTGGGGTTCCACGGCCTTGTTTCGGGTGCAGCACTCGGCATAGAGGAAGCCCAATATCTCCTGCAGGGCCTCCGCGTTGGCCGAATACCACAAAAAAGTGCTGTCTCGGCGCACCTTCACCAGATCCTCGTTCTTCAGTTTTTCCAAATGGTGCGAGAGCGTCGAGGCGGTAATGCCCAGTTCATTGATGATGTCGCCCACGACCATGCCGTCCGGGTGCGCTGAAAGCAGGAGGCGCATGATGCGCAGGCGCGGCTCGGTGCCCAGCGCCGAGAACATGTCCGCGAACCGGGCCACCTGTTCTTCCGTCTGTTTTTTGCCTGCCATACCGTTCTGACTCCTTGCTTGTATAATTCTACAATAATAGAAGGATCGAAGTAATTGCAAGAGGCCTGACAAAGATTCTCAGAACCAAATAGCTGAAAAAGTCCTAAGGGCGCTGCCCTCGCGCCGCGCAAGGGTAAAGCGTTGCCGGTGGGCAGAAGTGCATGTGCATGAGCACAGCACTTTAAGCCCATTTACGGAATACGGCCACGAAACCGGCCGCCTCTGCAACATCATGCTGAAACTCATCTTTCAGCGGGCGTGGCTGCGAAGAAAGCTCGAAGAATCGCCCAACCCGGTCTTCCTCTGGCAGGACGAGTTTCAGTATTCGCCAGATCCTCGTCGGTCGCGGAATTGTCCACGAGCTTGGCGATGATAGGTCCGGTATTGCGCATGTCCATGAGGCCGCGCAAAAATTGCCCCTGGATGTACCAGGCGGCATATTGCTTCATCGCGAGCATCACGGCCGCAAACATCAGGTAGTGCGCCGCGAAGCGCTGCAGCACGAAGAAATTAGGCAGCACGATCCCGAGTGCGAAGACGATCGGGTTGGTGGAGTCGGGCTCGCTTCGCGCCAAATTCATGCGCTGCTGTTCAGCTTGAAGCATCGCGCGCGGCGTATCGACGAGGTCTGACGTATAGCCAGATGTGACGGGATGCTTCTCATGAGCGGCACCACTAGGAAAAGCTGCCTGATGAATCCAGGAAGCAGCGTCGGCCTAAAGTGGGCATTGTCAAGACCATTTTTTGTCTGCAATAAGCTAATGCTCGGCGGCGTCTTGGGTTTGAGTTTGGGGCGGCGGGTGAGGCCGCCCCTTGCCATTCCGGCCTTGAATCGGCGCTCCGGTCGCATCCCTGCGGAGCCCTTATAGTGCGGCTGGACATCGCAGGTGAGGTCACGCCAGGTAAATCGCCGACGGCGTCCGGTAGTCGAGGCTCTGGTGCAGGCGCTCGTGGTTGTAGAACCGGAAGTAGCGGTCGATGCTGGCTCGCGCCTCCGGCACCGACGCGTAGTCCTTCAAGTACACCTCCTCGTATTTGAGCGAACGCCGCAGACGCTCGACGGAAATGTTGTCCATGCATCGTCCGCGTCCGTCCATGCTGATCGCGATCTGACGCCCGGCCAACTCCCCGGTGAAGTTCTCGGAGGTGAACTGCGACCCCTGGTCGCTGTTGAAGATGTCCGGCCGACCACGCCGCAATGCGCGCTTCAGGGCCTCGATGCAGAAGTCCACCACCATCGTCAACGACAGCGACTAGCTCAGCACAAACCGGCTGAACCAATCCATGACCACCACCAGATACACGAAGCCCTGCGCCATCCGGATGTACGTGATGTCGGTGCTCCACACCTGATTGACGCGCTCCACCGTGGTGCCTCGCAACAAGTACGGGTAGAACCTATCCGGCAAGACCTCGCACAATTGCAATCCACGCTCGAACAAGCGAAGAGCTTGATCGCAAGTCTTCAAACGGTGGTGCGGGGCAACGATGACAATATCCGCGAGACGATAGAGAATCTTCGTGTCGCAACGGAAAACTTGGACCAGTTGACCGACCAGATTAAGCAGCGCCCATGGAGCCTTGTGAGAATCCGCCAGCCCAAGGACCGTAAAGTTCCGCAGTAGGCTTCGATTACGCGGCGCCGGTCACCGGCTGTGCCCGTTTGCAACGCATCATCGTGTTTATATAATCAACGAAGTCTCGGCTGTGAGCAAACTCTATCTGACACTCCCTTCCACTCGCGTTGAAAGACGCGACCCGTCAACGTATTTTTGATTTTCCGTTCCCAAAGCATCCATAGCTGCTTGGAAATGTACCCGCCTTTGTGAAGGTAATAGACATCGGCGATGAACTGGATGGTATACAACGTGCAATCGGTCAGTTCCTGGCTTGACGGCGGCAGCGGTTGGGAGGGGTTGCGGTTCGCAAGCCACGCCTCGGTAGGAAACTCCCGCAGAAGCTCTTGGAATCGCCCGGAAAACTCAACGAACATCTGCGCATTCAACTGCCGATGCTGATTTCGCAAGGCCACGTAAATTCCGAAGGACCCAACCACCACTGTTCCCGCTTGTCCAACTTGTGCCAATATGTCAGCGAGCATTTCTGCCAGTCTCCGCCTTTGCATGTGATCGTCGCAGTGCCATTCATGAGAAAGGAGCGCTTACGCATGTACTCCTGTTGGACTTATTGGCCCTACTCACATCTAGGGTCAGAACCCCAACAAAGAAGCGCTCGGCGAACTCTTGTCTTGTGTAGCAGGGGTTTCGGCTTTAAATTACGAAGGACCACAAAACTTATGAGAAAAACACAATGCGTTCTCTTCCTGACAATCGCGACCGCTTTTTCTTTGGCGGCCGCAGATGACACAGCGGCACGGCTTGGAAAGGCCGTCTGTCCTGAATGCGGTGACGGAACCTGAGCATGGGATTCGACCCGAACAAATCGCCAGCGCCGACTGCATCGCTGTGATTCCTGGGTTCAAGAAAGGCGCTGCCGTTATCGGCGTTGGCTATGGGCGGGGATTCCTCTCTTGTCGAAAGGCCGGAGGTTGGTCAGCGCCAGCGGCGGTCACGCTGGAAAGCGGTAGCTTGGGGGTCGAGCTTGGAGGCGAGGAAATCGACATCGTAATCCTGTCGCGCGACAAGGGACGGCGCGCTCTAAGGGGAAAATAGCCGCGTAGGTTTCGCGCCTGACTTGGAGTGCCCACGCCGATCCGCCGACACCTGCAAGCGATGTGCGAGGCTTACTCCGCCATCCGCCGGTCGCACTCTTCGATGGCCGCCTCTGCCTGCTTCCGCCGGCGCGCGGTCTCGGGAGTCTGCGGAGTCCAGGTTTTCCAGCGGGCCCGGTTCTCCTCGAATGGGGTGATCGCCCGGGTATTCGAAGCGGTCAAAATCCAACCAACTTGGTCCTCCCTGGATCTTACGACTATCGTCAACGCCATACGCGACACGAATCAGGTCCCACCATCGTGGCCCTGCGAATCTCAAAGCGCCCGCCGCGCAGGACGCCTCCGCTCATGTACATGGTCGCGCTCCTGGCGCTCACGTGGACGTCGGCGACGTCGAATTTGGGCGCGGGTTCGGGGGTCTGTCCGAACGCCACGCTAAACACCGCGTTGAATTGACCGAAGGGAACCGGTCCAGTCAATCTATTCTGACGTTCGACCAAGTCGACCCCGCCGCCGATAATCCGAACGTTATGTAACGTCCTAAATCAACGCCGACGGCCGGCGGCGTCCAGTGCGCGCCCTTCTCCTTCGAGATGGCCTCGACGTCCTTCACGTAGGCGCCGGTCTGCGTCAGGATGTGATGCAGGTCGTTGCCCAGGCTGATGAAGGGGAAGCCCTTTTCCAGGAACTCGCCCACGCGCGAGGTGCCGAACAGGAACAGGCCCAGGATGACGTTGTTCTTCTTGGCGGCGGCGCGGAGCTTATCGGTGGCTTCGCTGCAGCTCCGGCGAGGTGTACATGTGCGGAAACTCGTACTTTTCGTACAGGCCCATGGACATGCACAGATCGTTCTGGCCCAGGAACAGGATGTCGACGCCCGGCACGGCCGCGATTTCGTCGATGTTCTTGATGCAGTCCGCGGTTTCCACCTGCAGCGCCACGATGGTGTTCTCGTTGGCCGCGCCGGCATAGCCCAGCAGGCCCTTCTTGTTCATGCTGCGCTGCGGGAAGTAAACCGAGCGCGTCCCGGCCAGTGGGATAACGCGCGCAGCTCACCGCCTGGCGAGCCTCCTCCGCGGTGTTGATGTAAGGAACCAGCACGCCGTCGGCGCCCATATCCAGGGTCTGCTGGATTCCGCCGCGATCGTGATAGCCGGCCACGCGCACCAGCGATTTCGCGCCGCCGCTGGCGATGCCGGCCAGCATCGCCGAAAGCGTCTCAAATCCCATCGGTCCGTGCTGCGTATCCACCAGCAGCCAGTCGTAGCCGCTGTGCGCCAATTGCTCGGCGACGGTGGGGCTGTGCGAATTCAGGAACAAGCCCAGCTTGGGCTTGCCTTCGCGCAATTGCTTCTTGAACTCGGCTCCAGTGAGCGCTTCACTACTCATTCCGTTTGATCTCCCGACCCCGGACAAGCCTCCGGCCAGCGAACATAGCGTAGCGGGAACGCGTGGTTGTGCTATCCGGGTCTCATGAAAGTATACACCGCTTGTTGGTGTAAGGTTAAAGGAATGGCCGGGGTCACGATGGAAGACGTTAGTCCTTCATCCGAAGTTCTTTCCTCAAAGTTACGCAGGATTGTCCCACTGGCGGTTGTATTGCTGACCGCGGCGGTGTACCTGCCGGTTCTCGGGTTCGGGTTCGTGGCCGACGACGGCGGCCAAATTGTGGAGAGCCAGTCGCGCTATACCTGGAGCGCCATTCCCGGCTACTTCACCTCCGACATCTGGAACTTCATTTCCGCCTCCAAGACGAATTACTACAGGCCCTTGTTTTTGCTGTGGATGATGCTTAATTCGAAGATGTTCGGATTAAACACGGCGCTGTTGCATGCCGCCGCCGTGGGGCTGCACCTGGGGGTTACGCTGCTGGTGTATTTCCTGGCGCTGCGGCTCACCGGCCGCGCGGCATTTTCCGGGGCCGCCGCGCTGCTGTTCGGCGTGCATCCGGTGCACATGGAAGTAGCCGCGTGGCTGAGCGGCGTGACCGAAAGCCTGTTCGCCGCGCTGGCGCTGGGCGCGATCCTGTGCCAGCTTCGCGGCCGGCGCGCCGGAGCGCTGCTGCTGTTCGCGGCGGCGCTCTTCGCCAAGGAAACCGCGGTGGTGCTGCCGCTGCTTCTGGCCGCTTGCGACTGGATGTTTCCCGCCGATTCCGGAGCGGCGCCGACCCGCAAAGAGCGCCTCCGGCGTGCGCTGGCGACTTTGGCGTGGTGTCTGGCAATCGGGCTGATTTACATAGCTGCGCGAGTGCATGCGCTGGGCAGCGCCGCGCCCTTCAACCGGGGCTGGACTCCGCAGATGATGGCCTGGACCGCGCCCGGCGTGCTGGTCTTCTACGCGCGCCAACTGCTGGCGCCGTTTGAATATAGCTTTATCTATCCCATCTATCCGCTGGCCCACTTTTCCTTGCGGCACACGGCGGAGCCGCTGCTGCTTCTGGCTATGGCCGCGCTGTTTCTGCTCTTGCTGGCGCGGCAATCGAAACCCTTGGCATTCGCCACGCTGCTGCTGGTTCTTCCGATCCTACCGGTGCTCAACCTGAACGTTTTTCCGTTCGACGACTTCGAGCATGACCGGTATGTGTATCTCCCTTCCGCGGGATTGTGCCTGCTGGCGGCGGCCACCGCGGCACGCTGGATTCCCCGCTGGGGTCCCCGCGGGAGTCTGGGTCGCGGATCTGGCCGATGGCCGCTGTAGGTTCTGTTTTCGCGGCTTGCGCGGCAGGGCTGGCGTACGTGAACGTGGAGACCAGCAGCATCTGGGCCGACAATCTTTCGCTGTATGGCCACGCCGTGGAGCTGGCGCCCGACAGTAACATCGCCGCCATTTATCTGGCCAACGAGCTGCTTTCGCAGCAGCGCTTCACCGACGCTCTCCCGCTGCTTCAACGCGTGATCCTGAATAACCGTAAGAAATCGGAGCCGATGCGGGTGCTTTTCGAATCGATGGGTCTGTGCTACATCGGGTTGGGGCAATTTGACGAAGCCGAGGGCTACTTGTACCGGGCCATCAGCCTGGATCCAAACACGCACGTCGCGCACATGTATCTGGCGCAGATCGAGAAGCGGAGGGGCCGGCTGCCCGAAGCGGAAGCGCAAGCGCGCGAAGCCATTCGCTTGCGTCCGCAGGTGACGCCGAAGTCCTCCACATATCATGGCGAATTAGGTCAGATTCTGGCGCTGGAAGGAAATTTAAAGGCCGCGCGCGCCGAGTATGAAGCTGAGCTGCGGGAAGACCCGGCCTCCGCGGATGGCCGCCAGAAGCTCCAGGAGCTGGACGAGTTTGAGGAGCAGGCATCGCCCGCTCCCTGAGTCACCCGGGGCGAGGGGGGCTATCGCGCAGTTTCTAAGCAACAGCCCGCAAAACGGAGCGCGGCGGCATTGTTGCTTGGCTGAAATGAGGGTGCCCCCGCGCCCTTTGCGGGCTAGGCTAGCAGCCCGTGGCAGAAGCGACTACGCGCGAAAAACCTGGTACAGTCACCACATTTCGCCCCAGAGGTCACGCTGATTCGATGGAGGGTTCCTGGTGGTCGAAATATGGGTGACTGTCCCGGTTTTTGCGCCAGACGATTTTTCACCACGGGCTGCTAGCCGCGGGTTGGTATAACGTTAGATGAATGGCCGGAGTCACGGGGGCGGACGAGGCTCCTGCATCACGTTTGCGCGCGATTGTCCCGCTCACGGTGCTCTTGCTGACCGCGGCGGTGTATCTGCCGGTTCTCTGGTTCGGATTCGTGTACGACGACGCCGGGCAAATTGTGGAGAGCCAGTCACGCTACACCTGGAGCGCCGTGCCCAGCTACTTCAGCTCCAACGTCTGGACCTTCATCAACCCCGGGACATCGAATTATTACCGGCCCGTGTTCCTGCTTTGGATGATGCTCAATTCGAAGCTATTCGGATTGAACACGGCGCTGTTGCACGCCGCCGCGGTGGGGCTGCACCTGGGGGCCACGCTGCTGGTGTATTTCCTGGCGCTGCGGCTGACCCGCCGCGCGGCATTTTCCGGAGCCGCCGCGCTGCTGTTCGGAGTGCATCCGGTGCACCTGGAGGCAGTCGCATGGCTGAGCGGCGCAACCGAAAGCTTGTTCGCCGTGCTGACGCTGGGCGCGATCCTGTGCCAGCTTCGCGGCCGGCGTATCGGCGCGCTGCTCCTGTTCGCGCTGGCCATTTTCTCCAAGGAAAGCGCCATCGTGGTGCCGCTGCTTCTGGCCGCCTGCGACTGGCTGTTTCCCGCTGCTTCCGGCCGCAAAGAGCGCTTCCGGCGCGCGTTTTCGACGCTGGCGTGGTGTCTGGGGATCGAGCTGATTTACCTGGCTGCGCGCATGCATGCGCTGGGCGCCTTTGCGCCGATCAGGCGGGGCTGGACCGCCGGGATGGTTGCCTGGACCGCGCCCGGCGTGCTGCTCTTCTACCTGCGTCAACTGCTGGCGCCGTTCGAATTCAGTATATTTTACCCGAGGTTTCCCATCCTCCACTTTTCGATGCGGCAAACCGCGGAGCCGCTCCTGGTGCTGGCTCTGGTCGCGGGTCTCCTGCTCTGGCTGGCGCGGCAATCGAAGCCGCTGGCCTTCTCCGCACTGCTGCTGGTGGTGCCGATTGTGCCGGCCCTTAACCTGAGCATTTTTGCGCTAAAAGATTTCGAGCACGACCGCTATCTGTATCTCCCTTCGGCGGGACTGTGCGTGCTGGCGGCGGCCGCAGCGGCGCATTGGGTTCCGGCTTGGGGCACCCGTGCGATGGCTGCGGTTGGAGCTGTTTTCGTGGCAGCCGCGGCAGGCCTGGCCTACGTCAACGTGGAGAGCAGCAGCGTCTGGGCCGACAATGTTTCGCTGTTCGGCCATGCCCTGGAGGTGGAGCCCGAAGGCCTCGCGGCGACCATGCGTCTGGCCAACGAGCTGCTTTCGCAGCAGCGTTTCACCGACGCGCTTCCGTTGTTTCAGAAGGCGCTCTTCAACAAGGACGAAATCGAGGGCCCCGGGCTGTATGAGTCGATCGGTTTGTGCTACATCGGGTTGGGCCAATTCGACGAAGCCGAAGGCTACTTGTACCGGGCCATCAGCCTGGACCCAAACACGCACATCGCGCACATGTATCTGGCGCAGCTGGAAAAGCGCCAGGGCCGGCTGCCCGAAGCGGAAGCGCAAGCGCGCGAAGCCATTCGTCTGCGCCCGCAGGTCACACCGAAGCTCTCCACATATCACGGCGAGCTGGGCCGGATTCTGGAGCTGGAGGGAAATTTGAAGGGCGCACGCGCCGAGTATGAAGCCGAGCTGCGGGAAGATCCGGCTTCCGTGGACGGACGCCAGCGTCTCCAGGAGCTGGAGCGGGCGTTGCCCGTTCCTTAGTGCCGGATCTCAAACCCGCTTGCTCACGCGCGCGGTTCAGCAAGGGTTTCTGAACCGTGACCGTAAGGGAGCGGCATACGCGAAGTGTTTGCGAGAATAGACGTATGGCGCGCGGTTCGATACAAGCCATCTTGATCCAGGGCATCGGTATGGCGTTGCTCACCGTGTCCGCGTGGGGCGCGAGTTGGACGGAATACCAGGCGGGTCCGTTTCGCGTGGTCAGCGACGCCGGGGAGCACGCGGCGCGAGAGAGGCTGATCGAGCTGGAGGGGCTCCGTCATACGCTCGAATCGTTTCTGGGAAAGACCGATTTGACGACCGTGTGGCCGATCGAAATCGTGCTGTTTCCCAATCAGCGCGAATACGGCGCGCACACTCCGGCGCAGCCGCTGGTGGAGGGTCCCGACGCAACCTTGGGAGCCTGGATGACGGGGACGCCGCTGCCGCGCGATCTGCTGCGGGAGATCACGCGCCAACTGATCGAGGATAACGCGGGGCGAATGCCGGAGGCCGTGGAGCAGGCGCTGGGCGACCTGATGGCGTCGATTCAAATTAAGGAGGCGAAGGGCGTCACGGCGATCACTGTGGGCGCGGCTCCCGCGGCGGGAGAGTTTTCCGAAGAGCGCCTGCGCGCCTGGGCCAGGATCCAGATGCTGGCGACGCTTCCGGAGTTCAGCGGCAAGCTGCGGGTGTACCTGAATAATCTGCAACAGGGCGGCGAAGAGGAGATGGCGACGCACAACGCCTTCAACCTGACGCCGGCGGAGCTGGACCAGCGCGCCGACGCGTACTTTGCCGCGGGACATTTCGCCGCGGTTCCCGTGGTGGGCGTGCCGGTCAACCCGAGCCGCGATTTCGTCGAAAATCGGCTTCCCGATGCCGGGGCCGCGGCTCTGATCGAGGATCTGAAGGGCGACGGCAAGAATTTTCCGCCGGAGAGTCCGCGAGGGTTGCTGGAGCAGGGAACGCGCGAATCGCTGACGGCCGCGGTGAAGGCCAATCCGAAGTGGGCGGAGCCGCACGTGGCTCTGGCCGGTCTGGAGTACGATCCGGTGGAGAAGGCTAGGGAGCTGAAGCTGGCCGCGGCGCTCGAACCCCGCAACAGCGAAATTTGGCACGCGCTGGCGCTGGCGCAGACGGATTCCCAACTCTTCGCCGAGGCGCAAAAATCGTGGGTGATGGCGGAGCGCAACGCGTTGAACGACGCGGACAAGGCCAAGCTTCGCCAGGCTCGCTTGGATACGCAGGAGAACCGGGTCGACTATGAGATGCGGCAAAAAAAGCGCAAGGCCGACGACGACGCCGCGGAGCTGGAGCGCATCAAGCAGGCCGCGGAAGCCCGCATCCACGCGGCCGAGGATGCGGCCAACCGGCGCAACGGAACTCTGAAGCCGGGCGCGACGGTGGTTTCGTGGTGGAACGACGAAGACGGCGAGAAGCTGAGCGGGACCTTGACCAAGGTGGATTGTTTGAGCGGCGACGCGCTGCGGCTGACCGTTCAACCGTCCACGGGCGCGGCAGTTCGGCTGCTGATCCCCAACTCGCACAATCTGGCGGTGAAGGGCGCGAGCGAAGTCCGGTTTGCCTGCGGAGTTCAGAAACCGGCGAAAGCGATTAACCTGGTGCACGACGGGAAGCCGGATGCTCAACAGGGCACGGTGGGCAATGTCCACACCGTTGAACTTCCCTGATGGATCGGGCGAAAACCCGGGTGAAGCAGTGGCTCTTCGGCCTGTTGGGAAAACATCCGGAGGCGATCGTGGTGAGCTTCCGCTCCGGCGACGACGCGCTCGCGGATGCGATGTGCGCCGAAATCCGCCGGCTGGAGCCGTCGCGGCGGCACTTCGAGGTGCGCCTCGAGGATGCTTCAGGCGCAGCGCGGCTGTTTCGTGGATATCGGATCGGCCTTGCGCCGGTGCTGTTCACGGACGATCCGAAGTACCGGCCCCTGCGCGTAGCGGCGTTGCGCCTGGCTCCCCGCAAAATCCTGGCCTACAATGCGCGGCTGGAGCGGCACCATTTGCGATGGTCGCAGCCAATTGCATCCTGGCTGTTTGTCTGGGGAGTGCCGCTGGACCGGATTTTCCTGCGGCCGGCATGGCTGTGTCCGTGGCGCAAGGATCGCACCATTCGCCCCAGCGGCCATCGGGAGATTGAAGGCCGCGCGCGGCGGGAAGGGCGTGCCTCGGTCGCGGTGCTGACTCCGTATTTCCCGTTTCCGCTGGCGCATGGAGGCGCGGTGCGCATCTTCCATCTGCTGCGTGAAACCGCCCGCGAGTTCGATGTGATCCTGTATGCGTTTTCCGAAGGCGAGATCGGCGAGGCAGACTTGCGGCCGGTGCTGCGCTTCGCATCGCGCGTCTATCTGGTGGAGAAGCCGCGTTACCGGGAGCCGCGCTGGTCGACGCTTTCGGCCGCCGGAGGTGTGCGAATACCAATCGCCTGCGATGTGGGCTTTATGGAACGCGCGTACGGCGGACGTGAGCCAGGTGGAATATACTGCTCTTGCGCCCTACGGCGGCGATATTCTGGTGGAGCACGACGTCACTTGGGATTTGTACGCCCAGGTGTTTGCCAGAAAGACGCTGGCGCGAAGAGGGACGTTTTCGGCGTGGTGGGATTGGAAAAGATGGAAACGATTCGAGGATCGCGCCATCCGGCGATTTCCCTGGGTGGTGGCGATGTCGGAGAAGGACCGGGCTCTGCTGGGCGTGGCGCATGCGCGGGTGGTGGAGAACGGCGTGGATCTGGAGCGGTTCCACCCTTCGCCAGAGACACCGGGAAGGCGCCTGCTGTTTATTGGATCCTTCCGGCACTTTCCCAACGTGGTGGCGTTCCGGTTCTTGACCGAAGAAATCCTTCCGCTGACGCCGGATTTTGAGTTGACGGCGGTGGCCGGACCCGATCCGTGGCCGCACTGGCGCAACGTGACGGGCACGCTTCCGCCAGCTCACGATCCACGCGTGCGGATGCTGGAATTCGTCGCCGACGTTGCTCCGCTCTATCGCGAAACCAACGTGGTGGTGGTGACGACGCTTGAATCGGCGGGAACGAACGTCAAGGTGCTGGAGGCTCTGGCGATGGAACGCGCGGTGGTTTCCACGCAATCCGGCTGCGCGGGGCTGGGGTTGAAACACGGCGAGACGGCCTGGATCGCGGATTCGGCGGAGGGTTTGGCGGAAGGAATCCGCACGCTGCTGGAGAACGACGAACTACGGGCGAAAATCGCCCAGGCCGGCCGGGAGCACGCGCGCAAGCATTTCGACTGGAGGGCGATCGGGCGGCGGCAGCGGGCGCTTTTGCGGGAGACGGCGCGGGAAAAGACGGGAGACTGGCTGGTGCTGCGCCCCTTCGGAACGCCGGATCTGGATTGCATTATGCGGATTCAGACGGCATCGCCGGAAGCGTCGTTTTGGGCCGCGGAGGACTTCACTATGAATCTCGATTGTATTGTCGCCGCGGAGCGCGCGGACAACGCTGCTGTCGGCTTCCTGCTATCGCGCCAAACGGCGCAGGGCGAACGGGAGATCCTGAACCTGGCGGTAGCGCCTTCCATGCGTCGAAAAGGAGTGGCGCTACGCTTGCTTGAACATGAGCTGGAACGCGGGGAAGGCTCGTGGTTTCTTGAGGTTCGGGAGTCCAACGCGGCCGCGATCGCGCTTTATGAGGGGGTGGGATTTCGCCGCGTAGGCCGGCGGAAAGATTACTATTACGACCCCCGTGAATCGGGGATTGTCATGAGGTTCCTTTCATGATATCGTCATGGTGCCGAGGAGTGAAGAGCCACGCTGCGCCACGACGCGCTGGCGAGTTTCAAACACGAAAGGTGGTCCGGATGGAGAACCAAGACGAATTGAAAGCGCATCTGATGGCCACGAACGAAGAGTATCGTTCGTTGGCGGAAAAACACGCTCAGTACCATAAGCTGTTGGAAGCGATCGAAGCCAAATCGCCCATGAGTCTGGAAGACGAGATAGAAGAGAATCGGTTGAAAAAGCAGAAGCTGCGTCTTAAGGACCAAATGAACGAGATTCTGGCCCGTTATCGCACGCAGCGCGTGGCGTAAACATCATTGGGTGCGCGAAGTTTAGGTGCAGTGCATCTCGGGCCGGGCGGATCGCCGTCCGGCCTGAAGTGTTTATGGCCGCGATATAATCGAGAAAGAAACTCCACACATGGACGAAAAAGAACGCAGCCGCGCCTTGGGCGCAACCCTGACCCAGATCGAGAAGCAGTTCGGCAAGGGATCGGTGATCCGGTTGGGAGCCCAGCCCGTGGCTGCGGTGCCCTCGATTTCGACAGGCTCCATCTCGGTCGATCACGCCTTGGGCATCGGAGGCTTTCCGCGGGGGCGCATTTCGGAGATTTTCGGACCGGAATCGTCGGGCAAAACCACGGTGGCGCTGCAAGTGGTGGCGGAGGCGCAGAAGCTGGGCGGCATGGCCGCTTACATCGACGTGGAGCACGCTCTCGATCCCGCCTACGCGCGCAAACTAGGCGTGGACGTGGACAATCTTCTGGTTTCGCAGCCGGATTACGGCGAGCAGGCGCTGGAGATCACCAACGCGCTGATCACCTCCGGGTCGATCGACGTGCTGGTGGTGGATTCGGTGGCCGCGCTGGTGCCCAAAGCGGAGCTCGATGGCGAGATGGGCGATAGCTTCATGGGAGTGCACGCGCGGTTGATGTCGCAGGCCATGCGCAAGCTCACCGGCATTGTGTCGAAGTCCAATACGTGCCTGATCTTCATCAACCAGATCCGCGAGAAGATCGGGGTTATGTTCGGCAGTCCGGAGACCACCACCGGCGGGCGTGCGCTGAAGTTCTATTCCAGCATCCGGGCGGACATTCGCCGCATCGCGGCCATCAAGGACGGCGAAGTGGTGACCGGCAACCGCACCAAGATCAAGGTGGTGAAGAATAAGCTGGCTCCGCCGTTCCGCGAGGCCGAGTTCGACATCATCTACGGCGAGGGCATCTCCAAGGAAGGCGACCTGGTAGACACGGCCGTGGCGCAGAACGTGATCGAGAAGAGCGGATCCTGGTACAGCTACAAAGGCGAACGCATCGGGCAGGGGCGCGAGAGCGCCAAACAGTTTCTCAAAGACAACGCGGATACGCGTAAGAAGATCGACCTGGAGCTACGTAAGATGCTGGGGCTGATTCGCACGGAAGCGGCTGCGGCTCCGGCGGCGCCTCCGCCCTTGGCGGCACAACCCGCGGCGGCGAGGGCTACGCGAGGGTAGCGCCGGGCTTCTCTTCTCCGGTAGGCGAACGAGGAAAGCCACTTACGCTACTCAGCGGGCCGAACCTACTTCACCTCCTGGAGAAGCACGGTATTAACGGGCACATTAATCTGAACGAGGCCCGAAAGCTTGCGCACGAGCGGTCTTCCCGAGAGACGCCTGCCTGAAAAGCTCTAGGAGTTCGCCTTCATCGCTTTTACCGGGCAGGCGGCGAGGCTTCGGCGGATCTGAATACATGTTCAAATATCGTGAGCCCCGCACTCGCTTCGACCCGACATCAACGCGATTCCGCATCCATCCTGGCCTCATCGAGGTGATGGGTCTCAAGAGGGGGCAGTGGAGGGCATGAAGCCGATGGCTTCACGCGCAAGCATAAAATGGCCGAGCGCGCGGCTTTACTGTATCGGGTTGCGGCCATTTACAAGAGAGGCCTCTGTCATTGGGAGTTCCGTCAGCCCGCGCCCTGCATCATAGTCAACATTTCGGATGCAATGTCGAAGACGTCCCCGACTTCATATATGGGCCGGCCGAGCTTCGGATTCCAGTACCGCCCATGGGCAAGCCAATCGCGTAGCGGCACGACACCTTTGAACTCCCGAATCGACCGAGCCGTCTCCGGGTACACCTCGATCCACGTATTGAGGATGTCCTCTTCCAACCGAATTTTTTCGCCTCGTTCGCGTTCAATACTGCGGAATCGACGGAAGATCGCGGGTTTGGTTTGCCGACTTGAGAGGTCCTCAAAGGCCAACCGCAACAGCGCTTCCGTAGTTGTAAGAAGGTGCAGCAGCGCCGCGTATCGTAGGTGCTTTCTGGCTGAAGCGAAGAGCTGGCGCAGCTCGTCAAGGCTCTGGTCGCGGTATCTCTCCGGGGCCGAACTCACCCGAAAGGAGCTGCGGCAGCCGCCGGTCTTCTTCATTCAGCAGAAGCAACTGCAGTTCGTACCAACGGAACGCCTCATCCAGATCCTGGATGCGTTCGGCTTCGAACCTTGGCATGCCTTAGCGCATTACCCTCCGCAGTGCGTCGGCCAACGTTTTGCTATCCAGGGGCACAACATTTCGCGGCACACGGGAGAGAACGATGCCCCAGTGCCCCGCGGATTCCAAGAGTAGCGTCAAAGCATCGAGCTCGCCGACCAGATCTACGCGTCCTTTCGCGCCGATAATGTTGCGTCCCTTCGGGGAGAATCGCACGGTCTCTCCGCTGATTTCGAGGATTAATTCCGGCACCTGGTATGTACCCAGGTATTCCTCACTGATTTCTTTATCAACACGAGATACGGTCACGAGCCGCTGCGCAATGGATTCAGCGAGCAACTCGCCGGTGACCCTCTGGTACAGCCGCTCCACTGCGTCGATCCATTGTTGGCGACGTTCTCGCCAGTTGATCTCGTTCGCCAGGGCGTGCTGTTGCCGGGACAAAAGGAAGTCCCTTAGCTCGTCGGACTGCGGTGACCCCACGGAAAAACCTCCAACGACTTCAGAGTAACTCACAGGGCAGAAGCTGGGTGACGTCGCGGCCGTCTTGGCCGAGCGGCCTCGATTATGGCCCCCTCTCGCTTACTTCTTGCCCGAGTTATCCGGAACCTTAATCCGCCCCTCCACCAGCCCCACGTTATTCTCTTCGCAGGAGTATTCCAAAATCTCCCAATCGGTGCGCAGGGTGAAGGTGCGGTTACTCACGATTGGCTTGGTGTACGTTTTCGGATCGTCGATGGTGAGCTGATACGCCATGTGGCCCGCGTCGGTGCGGGTCAGCCGTTCGGTGAGTTTCAATTGGTCGCTATGCGGGTGCCCCGCCGTATCGAGCCTGGTCAGACCGTTGAAATTGGTCGTCTCGATCACCAGCGTGTCGCCGTCCCAATGCCCCGCCGAATCCCCGAACCAGGTCGGGACCTTCGGCTTGGTCTGCCGTCCGTCGATGGGCAGGACCTTGAACCAGGAATTCTGCTCATACAAGAACGAGAGGTGCGTCGGCGTCTGCATGATTTGGATCGGGTCGGGCCCATTGATCCCGCGTACATGCCCGAACGGGAGACACGCGCCGGTGTAATCGCCGTCCTCCGGGTGGTAGCTTTCCCACTGCTTTTTGCCCCATTCCGTATACGGAAGCGGACTGCCGTTGAGGCGCTCGATATCGGGAACGTAGGGCCGTTGCCAGACGCCGTTCAGGTCGGGCTTGCCCCACGCGGTTTTCGGCGCGGGACCCTCCGGGGGCTTATATCCACTGCCGCCCTTCTTCGCCGCGGGCGGGCCCGCTTGAGGCGGCTGCGCGACCAGCACACCGGCAATCGCTCCCACAACAGTCGCGGCCATCGTCAAACGGTAACCCAGACGGTTTCTCACGGTCTGCCTCCTAACGCGGCTGCTCAGACTGACTGAGGATGGTGCGGCCGTCTTTGGATTTCACAACGCGGGTGCTACAGATGTTCATCCCCTTCTTCGCCAGGATCCCGTCGAGGACGATCTCTTCCCCCTCTTTAATGGAATCCCTGCTGAAGCCGACGCGGGTCATGGCGTTGGGTGAGCCCAGCTCACAGCGCCAGTTGTCGACACCTCCGTTCGCGTTCTTCACGGTCAGGTAAATCCACGCGTGAGGATTCCGCCAATCCAGCTGAGTGAAGGTTCCCGACAGAGTGATGGGCTTGGTGGTATCGTATTCCGCGGTCAAAGAGTGATGGCCCCACAGCGCCAATCCTGCGGCTAAGCCGAGGCAGAAGGTGAGAAAGGTTTTCCGTTGCATCGCTGGCATCTAAATCCTTCCTCCCATGATACTTCACTGCACTCGGAGGATGCTTCGCATGCGCTAAGCTGGGGGACTATTGAACCAACAGGTGAACCAACAAGCCGGCATCGATTATGCGCTTCCCGGGAACACCACGGGCGCAGGCGCAAACACACCGGGGCAGGTGCTTTTTGCCAGCATGATTGGCACCACCATCGAGTTCTTCGACTTCTACATTTACGCGACCGCCGCGGTGCTTGTTTTTCCCAAGTTATTCTTCCCCGCCTCCGACCCGGCCTCGGCTACGCTCGCCTCGCTGGCGACGTTTGGGATTGCATTCCTTGCTCGGCCGTTCGGTTCGGCGCTCTTCGGTCACTTTGGCGATCGCGTTGGCCGCAAGACGACGCTGGTCGCGGCGCTGCTCACCATGGGTCTTTCCACGGTCGCGATCGGCGTCTTGCCGACCTACAAAACCATCGGCATGGCTGCGCCGGTGCTCCTGGCGCTGTGCCGCTTTGGCCAGGGTCTGGGTCTCGGGGGGGAGTGGGGCGGCGCGGTGCTGCTGGCAGTGGAGAATGCGCCGCCCGGGAAGCGCGCTTTGTATGGCATCTTTCCGCAGCTCGGCGCGCCCATTGGATTCCTCTTCTCGGGCGGCGTATTTCTGGTGCTTTCCAGGTGGCTCACAGACGAGCAATTCTTCGCCTTCGGTTGGCGCATTCCGTTTCTGGCGAGCGCCGCACTTGTGTTGATTGGCTTGTACGTGCGGCTGACGCTTACCGAGACGCCCGTGTTCCGCGGCGCCCTGCTCCGGCGGGAACCGGTGAAGGTGCCGATCTTCGTCGTGTTCCGGGACCACCCCCGCGCGTTGCTGGTGGGCACCCTGATGTCGCTGGCGACATTTGTGATCTTCTACTTGATGACGGTCTTCGCGCTGTCCTGGGGCACCACCGCGCTGGGCTATAGCCGAGAGAAATTCCTGGTGATCCAGCTGGCC
This sequence comes from Bryobacterales bacterium, assembly GCA_963765185.1. GTDB lineage: Bacteria > Acidobacteriota > Terriglobia > Bryobacterales > Bryobacteraceae > Palsa-187. The sequence goes on along the minus strand of CAVXWB010000053.1, from coordinate 13,851 downwards.
GGCATTCTGTTTTTCGCGCTGACCATTCCGGTGGGCGGGGCTCTGGCCCAACGGGGCCGCCGCCGCGCACTCCTGTGGGTGACTTTGGCGATCGGCGTATTCGGCCTCATCATGGCGCCGATGTTCCTGGCCGGAACGGCCGGGGTGATGACGATGATGGCGGTGGGCCTGTCGTTGATGGGCCTGACCTACGGCCCGCTCGGCACCGCGCTCTCCGAACTGTTTCCGACTCCGGTGCGCTACACCGGCTGCTCGCTCACGTTCAACTTCGCGGGCATATTCGGTGCGTCGCTGGCGCCGTATATCGCGACCTGGCTTGCGAAAACCTACGGGCTGCAATATGTCGGTTACTACCTATCCGCGGCTGCGATCCTGACCATTGTGGGACTGCTGGCGGCGCGTGAAACCAAAGACGACGACCTCTAAAGTTGGCCGCTGATAAACGGGTCTTTGAATCCGTGTTCATCCGTGTTCATCGGCGGCCAATAATGCTTTTCACTTCTCCAGTAGAAAATTTCCTACAAACAGCGCGTCGATGCCGGAGGAGTAAAAACTTCGCACGGCGTCGCGGGGAGTCGAGACCAGGGGGTCGCCAAACAAATTGAAGCTGGTGTTGTAGAGCACGGGAAGGCCGGTGGCCTTGCCGGCTTCGAGCAGAAGACGGTGAAAGAGCGGGTTTTCGGCCTCGGCCACGGCATGGACGCGCACCAGGTCGCGCGCCCAGAATCGCCGACTCGAAAGTCTTGCGGTGCTCCGGGCGCACTCGGCCGACGGTGGCGAGATTGCGCGCATTCGGTCCTACCTCGAAATACGTCGAGGCGAGCTCAGCCGGAACCGAAGCCGCGAATTTGCGGAACGGCTCGCGGTGCTTGATGTAGATATTCAGGTTCTCGGTGGAATAAGGATCGAGCGGCGAGGCCAGGATGCTGCGGTTGCCCAGCGCGCGCGGCCCGAATTCCATCCGCCCCTGCATCCACGCGAGAATTTTGTGCTCCCCCAGCAGCCCCACGGCCCGCGCCAGCAGCTCATCGGTGGAGCGCAGGTACTGGAAGCGGAGCTTGCAGTTTTCGAGCACCTGCTTGATTTCCCCGGCGCTATAGCTTGGGCCGAGCAACAGCGACCCGTCGCTGGTGCGGCGCGTGTGCCGGCGCACCTGGTGCCAAACGTGGAAGACCGCGCCCAGCGCTGTGCCGGCGTTTCCGGCCGCGGCCTGCACGAACACGTTCTTCCATCGCCCGCTCGATTCCAGGAACTCCACCAGCAGGGCGTTGAAGAACAGGCCGCCCGCAAGACAGAGATTTTCGCCTTCGCCGGCCAAGGCCAGCGCGGTCTCTTGCACGGCTTCCTGCGCGCCTCGCGCGACGGCGGCGGCGATCGCGGCGGGAACTTCGGAACCATTCTGAATGCCCAGCCGGTCATATAAGAGAGCGCTGAATCCTCCACCAGACTGGCGGCTGGCATCGAAAAACGCGGGATCGAGACGAGCGGCGGGAGAAAGGATTTCGCGAAACAACGCGATAAAGCGTTCGTCGCCGGAAGCCGAAAGCCATTGGACCTTATGCTCGTCCGCGCCGGCGCGGAAGCCGAGCAGGTTGGTCACGGAGCTATACAGGCGGCCCAGCGAATCCGGAAAATACCACTCCTTTTCCATCTGGATTTGATTCCGGCTGGCGTGCCATCGCGTGCCGCAGCGGAAATCGCCGGCGTGGTCGAGCGTGAGAACCACAGCTTCTTCAAACGGAGATGCGAAATAGGCGGAAGCGGCGTGAGCCTGGTGATGCTCCACCACGACAATTTCCGCCTTGGGGAAAAGATCGCGCAGCGTCAGATGAATATTCGCCTCGGGGCCTCCCGTGAAGGGACGCACCACGGCGACGCATTCCACCTCGGCGCGCGTTACGCCGGAGAGGCGCAGACACTCATCCATCGAAGCGGTTGGAATCTGACCCGGCCGAAAACTGCGCGAGATTTTGGTTTCTTCAACGGCCGCCTGGAGCTGTCCGTTCTTCAGGACCGCGCAGGCCGCGTCCCCGAGCAATCCTCCGATACCCAGTATCGCCATTTAATTGGTTTTCTTTTCGATTTTAGCCCAAGTGTCCCGTAGCGCGACGGTGCGATTAAACACCAATGCTCCCGGAGCCGTGTCCAGATCGACGCAAAAATAACCCAGGCGTTCAAATTGATAGCTTGCGCCAGGCGCTGCGCCGGCAAGGCTGGGCTCCAATTTGCACCCCGTCACAACTTCGAGCGAGTTAGGGTTCAGCAGATCGGTAAATTCCTGACCCTCTTCCAAATCGTTTGGATTTTCCTTAGTGAACAGGGTTTCATACAGGCGCGCTTCGGCATCGATTGCGTGCCGGGCGGAAACCCAATGGATGGTCGATTTCACTTTGCGCCCGTCGGGGGCGCATTTCCGCCGCGCGTCGCCGGATCGTAGGTGCAGCGCAGCTCGATCACCTGGCCGGAAGCATCCTTCACCACGCCGGTGCAGGTAATGAAGTAGCCATAGCGCAGGCGCACTTCACGGCCGGGCGAGAGGCGGAAATACTGCTTGGGCGGATCTTCGCGGAAGTCGTCCTGCTCAATGTACAGCTCGCGTGAAAAGGGAACGGTGCGCGTGCCGGCGGACGGATCTTCGGGATTATTCACCGCTTCCATCTGTTCCACCTGACCCTCCGGGATAATTTTCGATCATCACTTTCAGCGGGCGCAGCACCGCCATGACGCGCAGGGCGCGGCGGTTCAAATCGTCGCGCACCGAATATTCCAGCAGCGAAAGCTCGGTCGATCCGTTGGTTTTCGAAAGGCCGATGCGGCCGCAGAAATTGCGCAGCGCCTCGGAGGTGTAGCCGCGGCGGCGCATGCCGGAAATGGTGGGCATGCGCGGATCGTCCCAGTCCGGACACGAATTTTTCCTGCACCAGAGTCAAAAGCTTGCGCTTACTCAGCACGGTGTAGGTGAGGTTGAGGCGGTCGAACTCGATTTGCTGCGGATGATAAATGCCGAGTTGTTCGATATACCAGTCGTACAGCGGACGATGGTCCTCGAATTCCAGAGTGCAGATGGAATGGGTGATGCCCTCGATGGAATCGCACTGGCCGTGCGCGAAATCGTACATCGGATAGATGCACCATTGCTTGCCGGTGCGGTGATGCTCGGCGTGCAGAATGCGGTACATCACCGGATCGCGCAGGTTGAGATTGGGCGAGGCCATGTCGATTTTGGCGCGAAGCGTGCGCGTGCCATCCGGAAATTCGCCTTTGCGCATGCGCTCGAACAAATCCAGATTTTCCTCGATGGAGCGGTTGCGATAGGGGCTCTCCTGACCCGGCTCGGTGAGCGTACCGCGTGTTTTGCGAACTTCCTCGGCCGAAAGATCGCACACGTACGCCTTGCCGGCCTGGATCAACTGCACCGCCCAGGCGTGGATCTGCGGGAAATAATCGGAAGCGTAGAACAGCCGGCCTTCCCAGTCGCCGCCCAGCCAATGCACGTCGCGAATGATGGATTCGACGTATTCGGTCTCTTCTTTGGAGGGATTGGTGTCGTCGAAGCGCAGGTTGCACTTGCCGCCGAATTCCTTGGCCAATCCGAAATTAATACTGATGGATTTGGCGTGGCCGACATGCAGGTAGCCATTCGGCTCCGGAGGGAAGCGGGTGTGCACCCGCCCGCCGTACTTGTTGGTCTTCAGGTCTTCGATAATGGTGTCCCGGAGGAAATTGGAGGGTCCGGAGTGGTTCGTTTTTAGTTTCCATTTCGCTTACGAAGAGAGCATTTCGAGGGCGCGATCGATGCGCTTGAGGCAAGTCTCGCGGCCCAGCACTTCCAAAGTTTCAAACAGCGGCGGCGCCTCCTTGCGCCCGCACACGGCCACGCGGATGGGCTGGAACATCTGGCCGGCCTTGATTTTCAATTCGCCGGCGCCGGCGCGCAAAGCGGCGTCCAGGCCTGCGTGCGTGAACTCGGCCTGGGCGAGAATCTCGCGGGCCCGCTCCAAGACGCGGCCGCGCCATGGCCGCGTCGCCCTTTTGCGGGATCAGCTCCGCCGGATCGTACGGCGGCAACTCGTCGAGGAAAAAGAAATCGGCGACGCGCGCCACGTCGCGCAGCAGCTTGATGCGCTCCCGAATCAGCGGAGCGACGCGCTGCATCTTGTGCAGATCTCGGCGGCAATCCCGCGGCTGTACGAACGGCAGCAGCCGCGCCGCCAGCTCCTCCAGGGGCGTTGCTTGATGTGCTCCGCGTTCAGCCACACGGCCTTGGGATCGAAAGGATCGTCCTCGGTGAAATTGACCATGGCGTTGCTGTGATTGATGCCTTCCAGCGAAAACGCGTCGATCATCTCCTGGCGCGACATCACTTCGCGGTCGTCCTTGGGCGACCATCCGCGCAGACTCACGAAATTCACGAAGGCTTGCGGCAGAAACCCGGCGTCCGCGATAAGTGGTGACGCTGACCACCGGCCCGTGCTTGCGCTTCGAAAGCTTGGAGCCGTCCGGCGCGATCAGCAGCGGCAGATGCGCGAACTGCGGCAGCGGAAAACCGAGCGCCTCGAAAATCAGAATGTGCTTGAAGGTGTTGGCCAGGTGCTCCTGCCCGCGCAGGATGTGGGTGATTTTCAGATCGGCGTCGTCCGCGCAGGAGGCCATGTGATAGGTCGGCACGCCGCTGGAGCGCAGCAGCGCGAAATCCTCGATGTCGTCGGCGGCCTTGGTCACTTGCCCGTAGACCAGATCGTCCACCACCACGTCGGCGTCGCACGCCGCGCGGAACCCTGTAGCGCAGCACGAACGGCTCGCCCGCGGCGGCGCGGCGGTCGCTCTCTTCTGTCGAGAGCTCGCGCATCCCGGCGTTGAACAACCACGGCCCTTCGCGCGTGACTCGGCTCTTCCTCTCACCAGCGAGGCCGGCGTGAAATCGCGATACGCCAGCCCCTTCGCGAAAATCTCCTCCGCCATGCGATGGTGCAGCTCCACCCGGTCGGATTGGCGGTATTCTTCGTCCCAGCCCAGGTCCGAGCCAGCGCAGGCCGTCGAAGATCGAGTCGAGCGAGGCTTGAGTGTTGCGCTCGACGTCGGTGTCGTCGATGCGCAGAATCATGTTCCCGCCGAGCGCCGGGCGAACAGCCAGTTGAAGATGAAGGTCCGCGCGCCGCCGATGTGAAGATACCCGGTGGGCGAAGGAGCAAAGCGGACACGCAACATGGGGTTCACTTCAGAATAACAGCGTTTACTTTCCTGCCAGCTGGGGCGTGACCATCCACTTGAGGACGCCGCGCGGGGGCCCCTCGCGATCCTGCACGTCGATGCGGACGATCGCGGCCTTCTTCATGTCGATGGCCACGGGAGCTTCCAGAAGAAACGCGGCCAGGCCGCTGAGGTGCGGCTCATGGCCCACCACCATGATCTCTTTCAAGGGGCGGAGCGAACGGACTTCGCCCCAGATGCGCGCGGGTAAAACATCGGGCAGCAGCGATTTGGTTTCAATCACCTGCTCCGTGCCCAAGGCTTCACTGGCGGCCAGAGCGGTTTCGACCGCGCGGGTCCAGGGACTGGCGAGGATGACTTCGGGCGCGACGCCGGCATCGCGGGCCAGGCGCAGCACGGCGCGCAGCTCGCGCTTCCCTTCTGTCGTGAGCTTTCGGGCCCCCTCCGCGACGCCTGGTCCCCGGTCTTCCGCCTCGGCGTGCCGTAAGATGTAGATTTTCATTTGGTCCTTCGAGTTGTGCGCCAATAGGCGCGAAATGCGGCCGTGCGGCGGGCGAGCAAAGCATTTACCGCCGCCTTGATTTTGCGGGTTTGGGACGCGCTGAGGTTCATCTCATCCATGAGACCGGCGGTGGTGACGCAATCGTTGATCGCGCCCAAGCGCTCCTGCAAGCCTTCGAGCGTTTCGATCCGGATCCCGGCAGGAGCCTTCCCACCCAGGATTTCCAAAGTATAACGATAGCGCTTGACCAGCAATCGAAACTCGTGCATTTGTTCGAAGCCCGCACCGGCTTTCGCGGCGGCCCGGCCGGCGGCCATAAACTTGCGAGAGAGCGCAGGCAGCACCTGCGGAACGGAGGCAGCACCTCTCGGTTGCTTCGCCGGGCGGCCGGGCTTCGCGGTCAACCACGCGCGCCAGCGGCGCATGCCGGTGCGAGCATCGCCCTCGGTGAGAAGCTTGGCCAATTCGCGCCCGGCGCGAGCGCGGCGGTGCTTCAAACGCCGCTCCAGCGCGAGGTCTGCCGGCACGCCCGCCGAGGCCAGCACCTCCAGGGCGATATCGCAATTGCGCGCGTCGCCGCACAGAGCCATGAGCCCCCTCAGGCGGCGGCGCATTTTGCGGGAGTGGCTGAGCCTTATGGACGATCCCGGCGGGCCCCCGAAGACGCGCAACACCTGGGTGAACCTGCGAATGGACACGCGCAGGCGGTGAATGGATTCAGGCTCGCCGGGATTTTTGGCAGCGCGGCGAAGGCTGGCGGCAAGGGTGCGCAGGCGCTCTCGCGCTTTCATCTCCGCTTCAGCCGCCGGACTCGGTGTCTTCATCGTTTGGCCCGGATCAGCAACTGCTTTCCGTAAACCTCGCGGAAGACGTCGGCGGCGCGGGAGGCGTGCCATTGTTCGATGTCGGTATCGCGATCCGAGACCAGGCGCAGCTCCACCGCGCGGTCCTGAATCGAGACTTCGACGCTTTCCACTTTCTGTTCCTGGCTCTGATCCAGCGCCACGGCGATGCGCAGCAGCGGCGCCAGCAGCACCACGGCATTGCGCATTTCGGTGTCCAGCGCCTGGAATTCGGGATGCGTAGGCTGGGGCATGGATTTGCGGTGGTAACGGCCCAGGTTGGCGATGCCCATGCGTTCGCGGTCGGTGAAGCCGGGCATGTCCGAGTTCAGCACCAGATAGAGGGAATGCTTGTGATGGCGCGAGTCGCTGATGTAGTGGCCGATGTTGAACAGATACGCCGCGCCCTCCAGAATGCGCCCTTGCGCGGGCGGGAGGCGGTGCAAGGGATGCAGTCCCTCAAACAGCATGGCGGCCAGTTGGGCCACCTTGCGGGCGTGGTTGGCGGAGGTTCCATAGCGGCGGCCCAGCGAGCGCACCACGCGGCGCTCATCCAGATCCAGGTGATGCGGCTCGCGGCCAACCCTGCGATGCGCAAGGTCCGCGACGATTCCGTCGCGCACTCCGGCCGCGGAGTAATACAGGCGCGGGATGTCCAGACTGCGCATGACCTCATTCAGCACCGCGACGCCGGCCACGATGATCTCGGCGCGCCTGGGACCGATGCCGGTGATGCGGCTGCGGGAGGCCAGATCGCGATGCGCCGCGTCGTCGTAGAGCTGGCGGATCTGCGCGGCCGAAGCCAGAAACCGGTCCGCCATGGCGCGCTTGGCGCGGCGCACCCCATTGGCGGCGCAAATGCGGCGGCGGCGGTGGCGGAGGTGGCCACCATACGCTCGATGGGCGCGGTTCCGATGCGCTCCACCGCGCCCGCGATGCGCTCCTGAATGTGCTTCTCCATGCGCGCCAGCTCGCGCGGATCGGGCGGATCGCTCTTAAGGAACATCCCGGTCAGGCGAACCGCGCCCAGAGGCCGGGAGAAGGCGTCGATCATGCGTCCGCCTTCGCTCAGAATCAGCTCCGCACTGCCGCCGCCGACGTCGCAGATCACCAGGCGGTGCTTGGGCTGCGGCCAGCGCGCCTGCACGCCCAAATGAATCAGCCGCGCTTCCTCCAGACCGGAGATCACCTCGACAGGCGTTCCCAGAATCTGCGTGGCGCGAGCCAGGAACTCGGCCCGGTTGGTGGCGTCCCGCAACGCGGCTGTGCCCACCGCGCGCACGGCCAGGACGTCCAGCCGCCGGTACTCCTCGGCCATGGCGGCGAGGGTCTGGCAGGCCAGATCCATGGCCACCGGGCTCAAGCGGCCTTCGCGAAAGACGTTTTCGCCCAGGCGCACCACGTTGCGGGAGGAGGCCAGCTCCCGGAACTCGCCTTTGGGGCCGGTTTCCGCCGCCAGCATGCGGATAGAATTGCTTCCAATGTCAATGGCGGCGTAGCGGGGCATCGGATTCGGTCAGCACACGCGCGCATCACTCGGTATCATAAAGCGTCACTCGCTATCATAAAGAAGTTCATGCCCCAGTTTCTTACCAAGCGGTTCAACGGCCGGCTGATCGTGGTGGAAGGCATTGACGGGTCGGGGAAATCCACGCAGATCTCTCTGCTGGCGCAATGGCTGCGCCTGCGCGGTTTTGCGGTTGCGTTCAGCGAGTGGAACTCCTCTCCGCTGGTGCGCGAGACCACCCGCCGCGGCAAGAAAAAGGAGATGTTCACGCCCACCAGCTTCAGTCTGATTCACGCCACCGATTTCGCCGACCGCCTGGAGCGTTATATCCTGCCGCTGCTCAAGGCCGGCGCGGTGGTGTGCGCGGATCGCTACGCCTACACCGCTTTTGCGCGCGACGCGGTTCGGGGCGTGGATCCGGCGTGGGTGCGCAATCTGTACCGTTTCGCGATCCAGCCGACGCTGGCGTTCTATTTCAAGGTTCCGCTGGAGGTGGCGCTGGGCCGCATTCTGGGCGGGCGCAACGCGCTCAAATACTACGAAGCGGGGATGGATCTGGGCCTCAGCCGCAACATCGAAGAAAGCTTCCGCATCTTCCAGGGACGCATCCTGGTGCAATACGAGGCCATGATCGAGGAAATGGGCTTTCACGTGATCGACGCCACCAAATCCATCGAGAAGCAACAGCGCGAGATGCGCCGCATCGTGTTGCGCGAGTTTGGACGAACCAGGCCGCCTGAAGTATTGGGCATGGAGGGGATGATTGCCCGCGCCAACGCGTGAACCGCTGACGTTTTATCGCACCCCGCTTCCCGGAGTGGAAATCTCCGAACTGCAAGGCAAGCTGATCGTCATCGAAGGGCCGGACGCGGTGGGGCGCAGCACGCAGGTTCGGAAGCTGCGGACTTGGCTGGAGGAAGCGGGCCACGCGGTGCTGGACACGGGCATGGCGCGCTCCGCACTGGCCGGGAAGGGCATCCGGCAGGCCAAGCAAGGCAACACCCTGGGTCCGGTCACCATGACGCTGTACTATCTGACGGATTTCGCGGATCGCCTCGAAAATGAGATTATTCCCGCCTTGCGCGCCGGCTTCGTGGTGCTGATGGACCGCTATATCTTCTCGATTATGGCGCGGGCCATCGCGCGCGGCGAATCGCGCGCATGGATCGAGCGCGCCACCGGCTTCGCCCTGGTTCCGCACCAGGTCCTGTACCTGCGCGCCGATGTGCAGGACCTGATCTCGCGCGTGGTGGTGGGGCGGGGCGCGTTCGATTATTGGGAGAGCGGCCTGGATCTGGGCTTCGGCCGCGATATGTACGATAGTTTCGTGCGCTACCAGACGCACCTGATCCGCGTGTTCGATCGCCTCGCCCGGCCCTATGGCTTTGAAGTCGTGGACGCGGGCCGCCCCGTCGAGGAGGTTTTCGAAGCGCTCCAGACGTCGATTTCGGGCATTCTCGCGCCGGGACGCATTGTGAAAACGGCGCGGCGAGGCGCAGGACGAACGAAATTGCCGCGGCAAGGCCGGACTATGCGGCCTACTGAGGAACTCGCGCAAAACGGAGTGCGGCGCGATCGGTTCCTGGATTGATTCTTGGTGCGCGCCGCGCCCTTTGCGGTCCCGTTCGCAAATACGCCAACGAATCGGGTGCCGAGCTTTGCAAGGTGGGGCGGTCCCCCTGGACCGCAGCCCGCCCCCCGGGCCGGCTTGTGCGGGACGAGGGCGTCCCGCGCGGACGAGGGCGTCCGCCCCACAAACGGAAACACGTTAGTGTACTTCTGAAGCGACCGACTAAGCTAGGGGCGTTCCCCCATCTGCCCGGCTGAGCTTTTCGCCAGCCCCAGAATAAGCGTGGCCACGGCGCATTTGGTGAAGGAGGGCGTGAAGTCGGCGAAAAGCGAGACCACCGTCAGCCCGGCGCAGAGGATGAAAGCGACCTTGAGCACGGTACAGATCCGCTGCTGAAGCGGGACCTTGTGCGTGTCCGCCACCACCAGGGTCCCGCACATGAAACATTTCAGTTCGGTCTTGTGGAGCATTCCGTGGCAGGCGGTACAGCGGTTCACAAGCAAGTCTAACCCGTCTGCGATCCATAAGCCATCCAGGGTTTCACCCCGGTACTACGTAGTGCGGCCGGTTTTTGACGTAGGCTCAAGAGATGACTCCGGCTCATCCCACGAATCCCGGCTTCGATCCCGGCTTGACCCGCCAGTATACCGGCCCGCTGCTGCGCGCCATCAACAAGGACGGCTCCTTCAACGTGAAGCGGGACGGGTTCCGCAGCCTGGCGGGCAACGCCTACATCCATCTGGTGAGAATCTCCTGGCCGAGCTTTCTGGCCGTCGTCATCGCCATTTGGTACCTGGTCGTGAACAGCTCTTCGCCTCGTTTTTCTGGCGCTAGGGCCGGACGCCCTGACGTTACCGAGCGCGGGTCTGCGGATGGGCGATTTCGGCCGGGCGTTCTTCTTCAGCGTGCAGACGCTGACTACGGTCGGATATGGCTCCGTGTATCCGGCGGGCTGGCCGCCAACATGGTCGCGGGGCTCGAGGCGGCGGTCGGGCTGATGGGCTTCGCCCTGGCCACCGGCCTGCTGTTCGCGCGCTTCTCGCGTCCCAACTCCAAGCTGGTTTTCAGCGAGACGATGGTGGTGGCGCCCGCCGACGGACGGCACCAGTTTGCAGTTCCGCATCGCCAACCAGCGCAGCAACGTGCTGATGGAGGTGGAAGCTCGCATGATGCTGACCACTGTCGAGCGCAGCTCCGATGGCGAGTTGAAACGCAATTTCCGGCGCTCTCCGCTGGAAATTGCGCAGGTCAACTTTCTGGCGCTGACCTGGACCGTGGTGCACGCGATCAACCAGGACAGCCCGCTTTTCGGCAAGACCCATGACGATCTCAAGGAGCTGCAAGCCGAGGTGATGATCCTGATCAAGGGCTTCGACGATTCCTTCAGCCAGGTAGTGCACACGCGCTATTCCTACCGCTGGGACGAGATCCAATGGTCGGCGCGATTTGCTCCGGCGTTCACCACCGCGCCCGAGGGGTACATGATTCTGCATGTGGGCAAGGTGGGGGATACGGTGCGGGTGTAGCCTTAGAGGAAAGCTCTCCTATGAACACGCACCCTCTTGCCACGATCGCGGCGATCGCGCTAAGCAGCGCGCTGCTCGCCGCTCCGCAGAGCACGCCTGCTCCCGAACAGCTTTTGCCGCGCAGGACCGACGGCAAGCCGAACCTGGCCGGCATCTGGCAGGCGTCCAGCAGCGCGGCGGCCGATCTCCAGGATCACGCCGCAAGCCTCAACATGCCGGCCGGACGGTCGGTTGTCGGTGGGGACCGAAATCCCGTATCAGCCCTGGGCCGCGTCGAAGAAGGCCGAGAACTTTCAAACTCGGGCGAAGACCGATCCGATGACGCAATGCTACATGCCCGGCGTCCCGCGGATTATGTATCTGGATTTCCCATTTCAGATCTTTGAGACGTCCCAGGCCGTTGCCATCACTTTCGAGTGGTCATTGGTGTATCGCCTGATCTATACGGACGGCAGCCAGCGCCCCGCCGACCTCGATTCCTGGATGGGCGATTCGCGGGGCCATTGGGAGGGCGACACGCTGGTTGTAGACGTCGGCAATTACAACGACAAAACCTGGCTCGACATGGCGGGGGATTTTCACAGCAACGCGCTGCATGTCGTGGAGCGATACCACATGACCGACCCCGACACGATTCAGTACGAAGCGACCCTGGAAGACTCGAAGGTTTTCACCAAGCCCTGGACCATTCGCATCCCTTTGCGCCGGCGCACCGATCGGGACAGGCTTTTCGAATACATTTGCCAGGCTGAAGTGGAAGAGACGACTGGCGCATTCACGCGTGAAGATCGAACCTGGTATCCGGGCGGTGGAACCCCTCCTCCGGCGATGAGTGCCGCGGATCCGAGCCCGCGCACAACGGAGCCCGCCGCGGCGTTGTGGCCAACCTCCGCCGGACCGCCGACGGCAAGCCGGATTTGCAGGGTTTTTATGAATCCGACACCGGAGCCGCGAACCAGGGGCTGGAAAAACGTCGCCGCCGACCCGATCGTTCCAGCCGGACGAGGCGTGGTGGCCGATCCGCCGGACGGGATCCTTCCCATGCAGCCCTGGGCCGTGGAGGAAAGGGTCAGCCGGAACCTGGCCGAGCGCGGTTACGACGATCCCACGGCGCACTGCTTCCCCGCCGGCGTTCCGCGGTCGATGTACGTTCCTTCGGCGCTTTACATCATTCAAACCCCCGATTCCATCGTCTTTTTGCATGAGCGCATGGCCTGGCGCATTGTGCCGCTGGATGGGCGGCCGACCTGCCCGACGCTATCCGCCTGTGGCAGGGCGATTCCGTGGGCCGATGGGACGGCGACACGCTGGTTATCGATACGACCAACCTAAACGGCAAGACCTGGCTGAACGAGGGCGGCGAGATCGTGAGCTACTCCGAACACGTGGTGGAGCGATTCACCCCGACGGGTCCCGACACCCTCAAATATGAAGCCACCGTCACCGACCCGATGGTGTATACGCGGCCGTGGACCATCTCATTTCCGGTCAAGCGCAAAAAGGCCTCGATGTACGAGTACGCGTGTCACGAGGAGGATCGCGACCTGCCGCACCTGAAGGCCCTCAAAGACGCCGCGGCCAGGAAGTAAATCTGGCACGGACCCGCGCGCATCAACGCGGGGACTTCTCTTTCTTCTTCGCCAGGCGCGATAAGACCGCTAGCTGCGCCAGATACTCCTTCAGCGGACGCGCCGGCGTTCCCCAGACCACCTGGCCCGCGCGCACGATCTTGGATGTCAGGATGCCCGCTCCCGAGCCGATCACCGCGCGGGATTCGATGCGCACCTTGTCGCCGATGCCTACCTGGCCTCCGATGATGGCGTAATCGCCCACTTCGACGCCGCCCGAAAACCCGGTCTGCGCGGCCACCACCACGTGACGGCCGATGCGGCAGTTGTGGCCGACATGCACCAGGTTATCGAGCTTGGTGCCTTCCCCAATCGAGGTGACGCCCAGAGCCGCGCGATCGATACAGGAGTTGGCGCCGATCTCGACGCGATCGCCGATTTCCACCCTCCCGATCTGCGGGAATTTTTCGTAAGCCGCGCCCGCGAACACAAACCCGAAGCCGTCCGCGCCAATGACGCAGCCGGAATGCAGAATGACCGAATCGCCAATGTGGACGTCGGGATAGATGGTGACGCGCGGATGGACGACGCAGTCCGCGCCGATGCGGACGCGGTCGCCGATGGAACATCCCGCGCCTATAAAGGAGACCTCCCCGATTTGCGCGCCCGCGCCGATCGAGACCAGAGGTCCGATAAAGGCGCTGGGGGCGATCACCGCTCCGGCGCCGATGACGGCGGAAGGGTGGATTCCGGGCTGCGGCTCGGCTGGGGGATGAAGCAGCGGGATGAGGCGGGCGGCGGCGGTGCGCGGATCGGCGACTCGAATCAGGGTTAGATTTGCGGGATTCGGGTAATCCTCGGGGACCAGGAGGCAAGCGGCTTGGGAATCACCGGCGTTCTTTGCGGCACGTCCGCGAGTCACGAAAGAGAGGGCATCTCCTCCGGGGCCGGCGTCCTCCAGAGCGCGACACGCAGGATTGCGCGTTTGCCGTCACCTCCAGGCGGCATGGGTCGACGCCGCGGGCTTCTTACCCGCATTTCCTAAAGGTAACTATTTCGGCGCGGTGGAAGCGGGCGAGCAAGCTTCGAATGGGATCGTCTAAAGCCGACCTTTCGGCTGGCTTG
>CAVXWB010000052.1:0-25074 GCA_963765185.1 Bryobacterales bacterium | reverse complement strand
CTGTAGCGCGTTGGTACGTATTGCTATCATTGGAAACAATACCTCGTGCGCGGCGGGGCAAGTCACGATCGGCCTGGGATCAAGCGACATCGTGGTGGATCAGGTGTGGGTGCTGGAACCGACACGGTTGTGGTTGAACGTAACCATCGCCTCGTCGGCGCAGCCTGGTCCGGTGGATCTTACCGTGGTGTGCGGCTTGCAAGAGGTGGAGGTGCGGTTGTGCTTCAGGCGCCCGCGGCCAGCCCAATGAGATGACGCTGCGGACGCCGATCATGAACGCGTTCGCGGCCGTCGACGGCGCCCCCGCGGAGGAACGGCATCGATCCCCACGGTGGGTGTGCCGCTGGATGTGGCTGGATGGACGCTTCAGCTGGACTACGATATCCCCGCTACGTTCCAAATGGGCGGCGGAGGAGTAATTAGCGCGCAGATTCCGTCCAATGTATCCGCGTCCACGGGCGCGGCGGTGGTGCAACTGATTCCTCCCGGCAACAGCGCGGTGATTCCGCCGGTGGTGATGCAGATCGACCTTCCGCCGCCGGTGATTGTGGCGGCGACGAACTCGGCCGGCGCTACGATCAGCGCCGCGAATCCGGCGTACCTGGGCGGCACGGTGACGCTATCGGTGACCGGATTGACGCAATCCACCACCGGTGCGGGATTGCCCCAGACGCAGGTTACCGTGGGAAATCCGCCCGTGCCGATCACGACGCCGCTTACCATCGTGCCGGGCCCGCAGACGGATTCCTATCAGATCCAATTCACCCTGGGCCCCAATGTGCCCTACGGCCCGAACCAGCCGGTGACGGTGGGAATCGGCACGCGTATCTCCGACGCCGCGGGCACGTTCTTCTATCTCAACATCCTGCCTGCGCAGCAATAGCGGTCTCTGGGATTATTGGGTTTGAGAAGCAGGATCGAGGAGAGAGTCCGCAAACGACTCCGAACGATACGGCACAGAGAGCCGAAGTTTGTCTCCACAGTGAACCGATACGAACGGTCCGGGATTCCGGTCGGGTCGGCTTTGCGCATCATGATGCTCGACCCGAAGGCGGGTTGGACTGTGAGGGGAACTGCCGCAAGGGTGCTTGCGACGGCCGATGCGGCTGGCGTGGCCGCGACTCTACTCGACTTGTTCTTCGCACAGACCGACAAGACCGACTTGTGGGAGACAGCCCTGGCGATTGAGCACGGCGCGGATCTCTGTGCCGTTCCGCGGCTGGTGGATGCCTTGAGCGATGCTAATCCCGATCGTCGCCACGCCGCGGCTCGCGCTCTGGGTTGGATTAACCCCAAGAGCAGGCGGTCGGCGAAGGCGCTGGTTCGGGCACTGTTGAACAAATCCCAGCCTCAGCCGGTGCGTGAGGAGGCCGCGGAATCGCTTGCGTATTCGCGTTACGAGCCAGCCATCTCGCCGCTCATTTCCGTTCTCAATGAGCCGGATGTGAGGCTACGATTCTGGGCCGTCTTTGCGCTTGGGGGCATCGGGCGGTCCCAGAAATGGACGCGCGCCGGCGCGGATACTGGCGTCGTCGAGGCTCTGGAAAGAATGCTTCCGGATGACGAAGTTCCACCCGGAAACTGGTGGTCCGTGGGCAAGGAGGCGCTCGCGATGCTCGGGGGCTTGGAGCCGGAGTATAAAGCCAAGCTCGCTCGCGAAACGCAGCATGTGCTGAGCGATCCAAGCTCGTCGCCGGAGGACTTGCGCTGGGCCGAATGGTACCCGTCGGCGCGGCCGGGCTCAGGATGATTCCAGCTTGCGGACAAAGGCGATATCGCCTTCGAGGAAGTCATAGGTCGAAAGCAGGCCGCGCCGCACCCAGACAATCTGCTCGAAGTCCAGGTTTTGAGGTTCGCCGGAAAATTCGGTGACGCGGAAGAAAAATAAGCGCGTCAAGGGTGCGCCGGGATACTGGACGTCGTAGGAATCCATCTCCTCGCCGATGACTGCCTGGATGGCCAGCTCCTCCCGCAGCTCCCGCTCGAGCGCCTCGCGAGGCGCTTCGCCCGGCTCGAGCTTCCCTCCTGGAAATTCCCACTTGAGAGGATGTCGTCCGCCGCGCTTGCGCTGGCCGATCAGGATGCGGCCGTCGCGCTCGATGACCGCGGCCGCCACTTGAATCTCGCGAGCCGACATTAGGCATAATTGAAACACACGTGTACTCCGCGCGTCTGCTCGAACATTTCCGCGATCCGCGCAACGTGGGCCAACTGGCTCCGCCGGCCGTGATCGTCGACGCTGAAAATCCCGCCTGCGGCGACATGCTGCGCCTCTCGGCGCGCTTTGAGGACGGGCGCGTGGCGGAGGCGCGTTATCAGACCCGCGGCTGCACCGCTTCCATCGCCGCGGGCTCCGCGCTGACCGAATGGATGACCGGTAAATCGCGCGCGGAAGTGGCCGCGCTGACGCCGGCTCTGGTCGAGAATCTGGTGGGCGGATTGGAGCCGGCTTCCAAACACGCCGCGGTCTTGTGCGTGGACGCCGCGAAAAAACTGCTGGGCGTGAAGTATCCTTAGCTGATGACGCCTTTCGATTTCCGGCCGCGCACGCGCGTACTGTTCGGCTCCGGCGAATTCGCGCGTTTGGGGGAAGTGGCGCGGGAGTGGGGCGGCACGCGCTGCCTGGTGGTGGCCGACCAGGGCATGCTCGCCACAGGCCACGTCAAAGAAGCCATTCGCACGCTCAAGGCGCGGCGCATGGAGGTATTCGCGTTTCACGATTTCTCCGCAAACCCGACCGCTGCCATGGTGGAGGCGGGACGAGCGTTCGCGGCGCCGGAGCGCATCGACGTGATCGTCAGCGTGGGCGGCGGCAGCTCCATGGATTGCGCCAAGGGAATCAACTTTCTGCTCTCCAACGGCGGACAGATGCGCGATTACTGGGGGTACGGCAAAGCCGTGAAGCCCATGCTGCCGATGATCGCCGTTCCCACCACGGCCGGCGCGGGCAGCGAGGCGCAGAGCTTCTGCATCGTCTCCGACCCGGAAACCGGGGCGCGCATGGCCTGCGGCGACGCCAAAGCGGTTTTTCGCGCGGCCATTCTCGATCCCAGGCTGACGCTTTCGCAACCCCGGGCGCTGGCGGCTGCAACCGGTTACGACGCGCTGTCGCACGCTCTTGAAACGCTGGTAACGACGCGGCAGACGGCGCTGTCGGAGTGTTTTTCGCGCTCGGCCTGGAGGCTGATCAACAGCGGTTTCGAGCGTATGCTCGAAGATCCGCAGAATCTCGACGCGCGCGGGGCGATGCTGCTGGGGGCGCACTTCGGAGGGTTGGCGGTGGAAAATTCGATGCTGGGCGCGGCGCATGCGTGCGCTCCGCCGCTTACGGCGCAGTTCGGCGTCCCGCACGGGGTGGCCATCGCGCTGGTGCTGCGCCACGTGGTGCGCTGGAACAGGGCCGTCGCCGGGAAGGGCGCCGGGGATCGCTATGATGAGCTGGGCGGGAAGGACATCGAAGAGCGCTTGTCGAGAATCGCGGAAGCGGCCGGGCTGCCTCTGACGCTACGCGACGCCGGCATCGGCGAGGGGGCTCTGCCACGGCTCGCCGAAGACGCCGCCACGCAGTGGGCCGGGAAATTCAATCCCCGGCATTTCGACGCCGCGGGTGCGCTCGAAATCTATCGGATGGCTTTATGATTGTTTTATGAGTGGTGTTACGAGTGGGTTCCGTGCAGGGGCCGCGGATCGTCCTAATTATTGGTGCAGAGCAACTTGTGCACCCAGTCCGTGCTAGCGGCCCGTATACAAGGGACCGCATTCGCGAAAAACCTGGGACAGTCACCACATTTCGCCCCGGAGGCGCACTGATTCGATGGAACTTCCCAGTGGGCGAAATATAATGACTGTCCCGGTTTTTGCGCCAGACGACTTTCACCACGGGCTGCTAAGACCGGTATACTGTAGCTAAGACATGAGATTCTCGGTCGACGCTCACTCGGTTGGCTGTCACCTAACGGGGAATGAAGTTTATATCCGCAATCTCCTGAATGAGTTTGCGAAGCTGGACCGGACCAGCCAGTTCATCGCCTATGTCTCCAAGGCGGATGCGGCTTCGCGGCTGCCGGCCGGGGTCGCGACGCGCTCGGTATCGGAAAACCCCTTTCGAAGGTTAGGCATGGATCTGCCTCTGCGCTTGCGCGAGGACCGGCCGGATCTGCTGCATGTGCAATACACCGGGCCGCTGTTTTCGAAGGTGCCGCTGGTGGTTAGCGTTCACGACGTCAGCTTTCTCGAACACCCCCAGTACTTCACGCGCTTCCGGGCTACTCAGTTGAAGATGACGGTGCGCAAGACCGTGGAGCGCGCGGCAGCGGTGCTGACGCCCAGCGAGTTTTCCCGAGCGTCCATTCTGAAGCATTACCGTCTGGACGAAAGCAAGGTGGTGGTGGTGCACAACGCCGTCGCCTCGGAGTTTCGCCCCATCGACCGCCACACGGCGCAAGCCCTGGTGGAAAGGAAGTTCGGCATTCCCGGTCCCTTCGTGCTGACGGTGGGCGATCTACAGCCGCGCAAGAACCATCTGGGATTGTTGAAAGCCTTCGAAGAAGTTGTGCGCGCGCATCCGCATCTGACGCACCGCTTGGTCTTCGTCGGCAAGGAGACGTGGTACTCGAAGGACCTGCACCGCGCTGTCGAACAATCCGGCGTGGCCGGACCGCGTGCACTTCACCGGGTTTGTCGAGGACGCCGATCTGGTGCAGTTCTACGGCGCCTGCGAGCTGTTCGTATTTCCGTCGTTTTACGAAGGCTTCGGGTTGCCGATCCTGGAAGCCATGGCGTGCGCCCGGGCGGTGGCATCGTCGAACACCACGGCCATGCCGGAAGTGGCCGACGCTGCCGGCATTCTGTTCGACCCCGGTTCCACCGAGCAGATGGCGCGAGCGATCCGCGATGTCCTGCTCGATTCCGAGCTGCGCACACGATTGGAACGGTTAGGGTCCCATCGTGCGTCACTATTTAGTTGGGAGCGCGCGGCAGAACGTACTTTGGACGTTTACACGCGCGTCGCCGGCGGCAAGAGAAAGGCGCTGAAGGCGGCGGTTCGGACGCGGGCATCATGAAACACGCAATCTTATTCACACTTCTGGTTTCGGCCCACGCCGAGACCCTGCACTACGTGGTCAATTGGCAAAGCGGGCTGAGCCTGGGCGAGGCCACTCTGTCGTCGAGCCGGGCTCTGTGGGTGGTGGGCGGAACCGAATCGCCGCGCTGGAGCTTCGATATGGATATCGACGCCAGCGTACCCGGTTTCGCCATCCGCGATCACTACACTTCTACCGCGACTCCCAGCGGCGGTACCGGCCCGGAAATCTGCTCCGCAAAGCTGGAGAAGACCGTCAGCCGGGGCATCCACAAGGGCGAAGAGACGGAGACGTTCGACCAGGACCAGCACACGGTGTCGCGGGAGACGCATCCGGAGGGCATCGGCGGCACCAGCGATATCTCCGTTGCGCCGTGCGCGCGCGACGGGCTCACCTTCCTCCAGTTTGTCCGCCAGGAACTGGCGCAGGGCCGGCTGGTTCCGCAGCAGCCCGTGATCCTGGGGAGCCTGTACAATGTGCGCCTGGAATTCGCCGGAACAGAGACCCTGAAAAAGCTGGGCCAGCCGATTGAGGCGGATCACATCCACGCGACCATCAAAGGTCCCGCGAGCGACCTGGGAGTGGACGTCTTCTTCGCCAAGGATGCGGTCCGGACGCCGGTGCTGGCGCGCATTCCGCTGGCGCTCGGCACCTTCACGGTGGAGCTGGCGCATTAAGCGATGCGGCTGGCGTTTTTCTCGCCGCTGCCTCCGGTAAAAAGCGGGATCGCGGATTACTCGGCGGCGCTGCTCGATCCGCTCGCGCGCATGACGCAGGTGGAGGCTTTCGCCTGCGCGCCCCAGAAGTTCGAACCTTCTTCCTACGAAGCGGTGGTGTACCAGGTCGGCAACAATCCGCATCATATTTTCGTGTATGAGGCGGCGCTGAGGCATCCCGGCGTGGTGGTTCTGCATGAAGGCAACCTGCACCACCTGATTGCGGATATGACCATCCGCCGCGGCGACTGGGACGCCTATATGCGGGAGCTGGAGTCGAGCGGCGGGCCGGAAGCGCTGGAATTCGCGAAGCGCCACGTGCGTACGCTCGAACGGGGACCGCAATACGAGATTCCCATGCTGCGGAGCATTCTCGAGAGCTCGCGCGCCGTGATCGTCCACAGCGAGGCGGTGGCGGGAGTGGTGCGCGAGCACGGATTCCAAGGTCCGGTGGGGAAGATCCCGCACGGCTCCTGGATCGAGCAAGTGGACCGGATGGCGTACCGGGCGCCCCTGGGCCTCGACGAACGCACGCCGCTGATCGGGATCTTCGGATTTCTCAAGCCCTACAAGCGCATCGCCGAATCGCTGCGGGCGTTTCGAAGGCTGATTCGCGTGGTACCGGAAGCCCGGCTGATTCTGGTGGGCGAGGCGCATCCGGAGCTGCCGCTCCATTCCATGATCTCTTCCATGGGCCTGGCGGCGCACGCCCGGCACATTGAATTCGTGCCCATCGAGGATTTTAACGGGTACATGGGGGCCTGCGACATCGTGCTGAATCTTCGTTACCCGACGGTTGGGGAAAGCTCCGGCACGCTGCAGCGCGCGCTGGGGATGGGCAAGGCCGTAGTGGTGAGCGACGTGGGATCGTTCCGCGAATATCCCGACGAAATCTGCCTGAAGGCGCCGGTGGACGCGTCCGAGGAAGATCATCTCTTCGAGTACTTGAACCTGCTGGTGTCGCGGCCGGAAGTAGCGCGTGCGCTGGGGGCGCGGGCTGCCGCATGGGTATCGAAGGAGTGCAGTTGGGAAGTGGTGGCGCGGCGCTATGCGGATTTTCTGGAGGCCGTGGCAGAGGGCAGGGAAGTGGATGCTCCCTCCGCGGCGGCGCCGCTCCCGCAGCCGGAGCGAACCGGGACGCGCGAAGAGGTTGCAACGGAGCCCAGCGCGCCCTATATCGTGTCGTGGGCGCCTGCACAGGACGGATCGCGCGATTACGTCGAGAGCCACTTGTCGCGCCTGGAAAGAACGCTGGCCATCACGCCGGAAGGCGGTCCAGAGGACCGCATCTTGGAGATGGGCGCGTATCTGCAAATCACTCCGGCGCTGAAGACGCGGCTGGGTTACGGGGAAGTTCGCGGCTGCTATTTCGGCAAGGCCGGCGGGGCACATCAACGGCACGTGACAAATGATTCCGGAGAGACCTTCGAATGCACGGTGGATCTGTTCGACGCGGAGAAGGACCCGTTCCCCTATTCCGACGGCTCATTTTCACACGGTGCTGTGTTGTGAGCTGCTGGAGCACCTGACCGCCGATCCTCTGCACATGATGTCGGAGATCAACCGGATTCTGAAGCCGGGCGGGCATCTGGTGCTGACCACGCCCAACCTGGCTTCGCTTCGCGCGCCATGGCCGGAATTCTGCAAGGGTTTCATCCGCAACTTGTTCAGCGCGTATATCCGGCCTCGCAACGGCGTGGTGGACGCCCGCCATGCGCGCGAGTACACGCCCATCGAACTGCGGCAAGCTGATGGAGGATTCGGGGTTCGAAGTGACTCTGCTCGAAACCGGGCCGTTCCGCGAGGAGCCCAAGCCGGAGTTCGCCTGGGTGGAGCACCTGCTGGACGCGCTATCTTCTTTCGACCGAGCATCGCGGCGAGGACATCTACGTGGTGGGCCGCAAGGCCGGGCCCGTGCGCCAGCGCTACCCGGCATGGCTGTACAGTTAAGGGGCGAAGATGTCCAGATTTCAGGCAGTGGAAGCGACGTCACCGAAGGCCCTGCCGGCACCGTCGCGGTGCGCTTGCGCTGCCGCATGGACCGGCCCGCGCGCGCTCTCCTGGCAGGTGCTCGATCCGGCCACAGGCGCGATTCTTTCCGAAGGCGAGTGGGCGGAGACGCCGGGCCGGATGTGGACTTGCGAGTCGCTCTGCCGCCGGAAGATGGGCCGTATCGCTTGCAGATCGCGCCGGCGGAGGATCGCTCCCGCATGATTTTACCCATACTTCTAATCGACGCGCGCATGGGCGGGGGAAAGCTGGAGCTGGATGCGCCGCGCATCGCATCGGCCGCGGGGTTGCGGCTGGCGCGCGCGTTTCGAGCCGTTCCCAAGGCGTTCGTGTATCCCGCGCGCAGCCTGTGGGCCAACCGCAAGCTGATTGCGTCCATGGTTCGCCGCGACATTCTGGCGCGTTCCCGCGGAAGCTTTGGCGGCGCGATGTGGGCGTTTCTGAATCCGCTGCTGTTGATGGCCACGTACTTTTTTGTCTTCGGAGTGGTGCTCGGAACCAAGTTCGGGGAGGACACCAGCCGCAGCGGATACGTCCTGTACTTCCTGGCCGGGATGCTGCCGTGGCTGCCGTTTTCGGAAGCCGTCGGCCGGTCTCCCTATGTGGTGTTCGAGTACCGCAATTTCGTGAAGAAGCTGGTATTTCCTCTGGAGACATTGCCGGTGAATCTGGTGCTTGCGGGTGCGGTAACGGAAGTGTTCGCGCTGGCGATCTTCATTGCCGGGCTGGTGGCGGCGCGAGGTTCGGTGCCCTGGAGCATGGTCTGGCTTCCGGCGCTGATCGTGCCGCAGCTTCTGCTGGCCGCCGGATTGTGCTGGTTCCTCTCCGCTTTAGGCGTTTTCCTGCGCGACCTGGGCCAGATTATCGGCTTTCTGCTGACGCTGTGGTTTTTCCTCACACCCATCTGCTATCCGGAGTCGCAGAAGGTTCCGCCGGCGGTGGCGCACATTTTGGGATACAACCCGATGCTGGTTCTGGTGCGCGGCTATCGCGCCATTTTTCTGGAGGGCCACGCTCCGGCGTTCGGTCCGCTGGCGGCGTTGTGGATCGGCTCAGGCCTTGCGGCGGTGCTGGGGCATGCGTGGTTTCACCGTCTGCGGCGCAGTTTCGCGGATGTGATTTAGCCCTTTACTGGTCCTTCTCCGCCGCGTAATACCCTTTGCGGGTCTGAATTTTGTATTCCTTGTTCGACGCGTGCAGCTCGATTTTGCGGAACGTGCCGTCGCGCTTGGAATTCGTCGGCGTATAGGAAATCGAGTATTGGCTGCGCATTTCGTCCTGAAGATCCCGGAACGCGTCTTCGAGCGATATATCTTGCGGTCGACTCTGAACACGCGCCCTCCGGTGTCGGACGGACATGCGCTGCAACTCCCCATAGCCGCCGCCTCCGCCGCCGAAAGGCCCCATAGGCTGCGGCGTCCTGGTAGAAGATGCTGTAGATAATCGAATCGGCGCGCTGCGCGGATTCAATGGATTGGTCGCGCGTAATCTTGCTGCCGGTATCGACGCCGTCGGTAATCACGATGATGGCCTTGCGGCCCACCTCGCCCTTCAGTTTCTCGTTGGCCGCCAGATACACGGCGTCGTAAAGGATGGTTCCCGCCAGATGCTGCATGGTCGGCACCGGGCCGGGATGGAGTCCGGTGACAGGGACGCTCAGCCGCAGCTGGTTGAGGCCGTCCAAAAGCAGCTCGGGAGAGTTGGTGGAATCCTGGAGCAACTCGGCCTCGGCCCCGAAACTGATCAGGAACGCTTCGTCCTTCTTGCGCAGGACGTGCGTGAAGAAATCGTGGGCCGCGCGGCGCTCCACGTCGATCAGCCGTTCCTGGCTCTCGCTGACGTCCACCAGCAGCGCCATGGTCAGCGGCAGGTCGGTGTCGCGCGTGAAGTTGGTGATGGTTTGCTGCTTGCCGTCTTCAAAGATGGTGAAGTCGCTCTTTTCGAGGTTCCCCACCAGTCCGTTGGCTTTGTTGCGAACCGTGCAGAGCACGTTCACGACATTCACGTCCACCTTGATCAGCGGGCCCTCGTCGCCGGCTGGCTGTTGCGCCCGCAAGAGCGCGACTGTCATGAAAATCGAACCCAGCAGGAAAACCGCGAGCAGCGGAACAGAGATCTTGCGCATACTTATACCTTAAGACACGGCGGGGCCGCCGCCGGTTACTGTAAAAATAGCATGAAACGAGCCACGCATCATCTTAAAAAAGCCGATCCCGTTCTGGCGGCCATCATCGACCGGGTGGGTCCCTACAGGATTGAGTACAGGGAACCCATTTTCCAGACTCTGGTCCGCTCCATTGTGTACCAGCAATTGAACGGAAAGGCCGCGCTGACCATCTTCAATCGTCTGGCCGCGGCGGCCAAGGCCGATCCGCTCACGCCCGAGTCGATTCTGCGGCTGCGCCCGGCGCGCATGCGGACGCTGGGGCTTTCCAAGCAAAAGTCGACCTACATCCGCGAGCTGGCGCGCTTCACCCGCTCCGGCGAAATCAATTTCGATCTGTACCCGGCGCTTGAAGACAAGCATGTCATCGAGCACCTGACGCGCGTCAAGGGCGTGGGCGTGTGGACCGCGCATATGTTCCTGATCTTCGCGCTGCGGCGGCCGGATGTGCTGCCTACCGGAGACTTCGGGGTGCGCGCCGCCATGAAGAAAGCCTATAATCTGCCGGCCATGCCCGGTCCGGCGGAAATGGAGCGCATCGCCGAGGCGTGGCGGCCGTACTGTTCGGTGGCAAGCTGGTATCTGTGGCGCAGTCTCGACAATCAAGGAGCAATGTGAACTTAATGGAAAAACGCAAAATCGGATCATTGGAAGTCACGGCCGTAGGGGTGGGATGCAATAATTTCGGCTGGCGCATCGACGCCCAAGCGACCGCGCAAGTGGTGGACGCCGCGCTCGACGCCGGCATCAATTTCTTCGACACCGCCGACATTTACGGCGGCCGGCAAGAGCGAGGAGTTCCTCGGCGCAGGCGCTGGGAACCCGGCGCAAAAAGATCGTGCTGGCCACCAAGTTCGGCATGAAGTTCGACGAGCATCGCACCGGAGCCAAGCCGGCCTACGTGCGGCAGGCAGCCGAAGACAGCCTGCGCCGGCTGGGGACGGACTACATCGACCTGTACCAACTGCATACTCCCGACGCCACCACGCCGATCGCCGATACGCTGGGCGCTCTGAATGAGCTGGTGAAAGCCGGCAAGGTGCGCGAGATCGGCTGCTCCAATTTTTCGGCCAGCGCAGCTTCGCGAGGCGGAGGCAGCGGTCAAAGCGGGCGCGGCTCGTTTCGTCAGCGTGCAGAATCACTACAACATGATTCATCGCGAGCCGGAAGCCGAAGTTCTTCCGGAGTGCGTGCGCGCCGGGATCGCGTTTATTCCATACTTCCCTCTGGCCAACGGTTTGTTGAGCGGAAAATACCACCGCGGCCAGCCGTTCCCCGCCGGAAGCAGGGGCGACGACGGGTTCGGTCCCAAAATATTCACGGATGAAAACCTGGCGAAGGCCGAGGCGCTGTCTGCATTCGCCGCGAAGCACGGGCATAGCCTTCTGGAACTGGCTGTGTCCTGGCTGGCGTCGCACCCGGCCGTGGCGTCGATCATCGCCGGAGCGAAAACGGCGGCGCAGGCCAAGACCAATGCCGCCGCGGCGGACTGGCGGCTATCCGAGGCAGAGTTGGGAGAAATCGCGCGCCTGCTGTAAATGCTAGACTCCCTGAATAAGTACACACAGGGAGGGAATTGCTTCATGCGCGCAATCGCCTTGTTTTTGATCGGCGGTGGTCTCATTCTTCAGGCGCCTTTTCTTCAGGCACAGGACACCGGCTGGATCACCGGATCGGTGACCGATCCCACGGGCGCAGCGGTTCCCAAAGCCATCGTCAATTTGATGTTGCGCGGAGGCACGAAGCCGGTCGCCTCCACGGTGACCACTGCGCAAGGCTTGTTCACTCTGCAAACCGTGCGGCCGGTGTACTACGACATTACGGTGGACGCGCCGGGATTCCAGCAATTCAAGCTGGACAACGTGAAGGTCGATCCCTCCCGGCCGACCGATATTCCAGGAATCAAATTGGCGCTCGCGGCCGGCGCGACAGCCGTCAATGTCACCGCGGGACTGGAGACCGTTCAGACCACTTCGCCCGAGATCTCGACCACGGTGACGGCGGAGCAGATCGAACGTCTGCCGGTGGGAGACCGCAATCCTCTGGCATTTATCAGCACGCAGGCGGGCGTGTCGCCGGGGAACGCCAATGGGTATGAGACGGACATCAACGGCCAGCGGTCGTCATTCAGCAACGTCACGCTG
Organism: Bryobacterales bacterium; assembly: GCA_963765185.1. GTDB lineage: Bacteria > Acidobacteriota > Terriglobia > Bryobacterales > Bryobacteraceae > Palsa-187. The sequence continues at coordinate 12,956 of CAVXWB010000052.1, read as the reverse complement.
GACGGGATCAACATTCAGGACAACTACATTCGCACCGGCGATCTGGACTATGTTCCCAATGAGCCGCTGCTGAGCCAGATTCAGGAGTTCACCGTCATCACCTCGAACCAGGGCGCGGCGTCGTCCGGCGGAGCCTCGCAGGTGAACTTCACGACTCCCTCGGGCACCAACAAATTTCACGGCTACGCTCTATGGCAGAACCGCAACAACGACTTCGCGGCCAACGATTTTTTCGATAACCAGGAGGGCAACCCGCTTCCGCGTCTGAATCTGAATCAGGTGGCCACCAACGTTGGCGGTCCCATCAAGAAGGACAAAATCTTCTTCTACGCCGCGTATGAGCTGTACCGAAACCGCAGCCAGTACTCCGCGGACCAGACCATTCTCACTGCCACCGCGCGCCAAGGCATCTTTAGCTACCTCAATCCCTCAGGGCAAGTCCAGCAGGTCAATCTCCTCGCTACCGAGGGTCTGGCAATGGACCCGGTGATGAGTGCGCTGCTGGCGCAGGTTCCGGGACCGCAATTCATCAATAACTATCGCGTGGGAGACAGCCAGCCCGGGCAGTTGCTCAATACCGCGGGCTATGGTTTCCTGGTCCGCGACAATCAGGAACGCGACAATGCCACCGGTAAGTTGGATTACTACATCACTCCGAAAAACTCCTTGACGACGACGTATGCCTGGAATCGGGACAAAGTGGACCGTCCGGACATAGCGGTGGGGTATGGTCCGATTCCCCCGTTTCAGAACGACGATGCGCGTAACTTTCTGGCTACGGCTTGGCGCACCAATCCCCGTCCGAACTGGACCAATGAGGTGCGCGCCGGATTCAATCTGGCTCCCGCCACATTCGGATACACGGGCGCAGGGCCGTCGCCGTCTTTAATCGGCGGCATGATTTATAGCCCGCCTGACGCGTTCGTGGGATCGTCCATTCTCGCGCAGGGGCGCAACACCCGCACCTATAGCATCCAGGACAACGCCACCTGGACCAAAGACCGCCATACGCTCAAGTTCGGCGCATTTTATCAGGCGGATTATGTGCGCACCTACGATTACACCGGAACCACGCCTATTTACAACGTCGGCATCGCCTCCACGAACCAGACCACGAATCTGCTCTCCAGCGCATATCTTCCGGGGGCCAGCCTGCTCGATCTGAACAACGCCAATCTTTTGCTGGCGTCCTTGGCCGGGCTGCTGGATAACGACAACCAAACCTACAACGTCACCAGCCAGACCTCCGGGTTCGTGCCCGGCGCGCCGTACTTACGCCACTTCACCTATAACAACCTGGCCGTCTATGGACAGGACGAATGGAAGATGCTGCCGCACCTGACGCTGACAGGCTCAGTGCGCTGGGAATATTATTCGCCCGTGAATGAGCGCGATTCGCTGGAGTTCGAGCCGGTCCTCACCGGCACTCCGCAGCAGACCTTGCTCAATCCCAACGGCGAACTGAACTTCGCGGGAGACTCCGTGGGGCGGCCGTTTTATAACAAGGACCTGACCAATTTCGCTCCCAGCGTGGGGTTGGCGTGGGATCCCTTCGGCCACGGAACCACTTCGGTCCGCGCCGGCTACGGCATCAGCTATGTTACCGACGAGGCCATTCAGGTAGCCGAAGCGTTTACGGGCACCAATCCAGGCTTGGCAAGCTACCTCGCAAACTACAATTTGTCCGGATTCATGAGCGGGGGCCTTCCCGGGATTCCCGCGCCGCCGTTCCAGGCGCCCCTGAGCTTCGCGGAAGGCTACCAGCAAAACTCGGAGGTCTATTACGGGATGCTCAACCCCAATCTGCGCACGCCCTACGTGCAGGAGTGGAACCTCACCCTCCAACACGCGATCAAGGGAACCATCATTGAGGCGCGCTACGTGGGCAATCACGCGATCAAACTTCTGCGCGGCTTCGACTACAACCAGGAACAGGTGCCCGGCGAATTTCATGTCGGATTTTCTGAAGGCGCAGCAGAACGGATTTCTGGCGCAGGCTCTCACCGGCACGTTCAATCCTGCCTACAACCGCAACATCCCCGGGAGCCAGCCATTGCCCGTCTTTACCAATATCGGCGGACCCGGGGCAGGTGGGTTTCTTTCGAATGGAACGGTGCAGAGCGACATTGAGACCGGCCAGGTGGCCGACCTGGGGGCGCTGTACCAGGTCAACGGACTGGTGGGGCCCGGCACACCCGACCCGGCCCTGAGCTTCTTCCCCAATCCCAATGCCCTGGCCTCGACGTACCTCACCAACTTCAGCAGCTCCACGTATAACTCGCTGCAACTTGAAGTGCGGCACCGCTTCGCGCGCGGGCTGGAGTTCCAGGCGAATTACGTGTTCGAAAAGTGGCTGAGCGACGCTGCCGGCGTCTACCAGAATCGCTTCGAGCCCTTCATGGATATCAACAATACGGCGATTGAGCGCGCCCGCACGCCTACCGATCTCACCGATCAGTTTAAGGCTAATTATTCCTACGATCTGCCTTTGGGCGAGGGACACCGGATTCATGGACGCTTTTTAGACAAGATTATCGGCGGATGGATGACCAGCGGAAATATTACGTGGACTTCGGGCAATCCGTTTTCAATTTATTCGGGACTGGGCACGTTTTTAAGCGCTGCCGACTCTTATAACAATGAAGCCATTACGCTCGAAAACATGAGCCAGTTGAATAACCAGATCCAATTCCGGATGACCGGCAACGGCCCTTATATCGTGCCGGCTTCGGCAATCGGTTTCGATGGCCGCGGAGTCGCGCCGCCGGGGCAGGCTGCCTTCTCCGGCCAGCTCTTCTACAATCCTGGCCCCGGCCAGCTCGGCACGCTTCAGAAACGAGTGTTCGACGGGCCGCCGATCTTCGACATGGACGCCAAGCTGGCCAAGACGATCAAGATCAAGGAGCGCATCTCGACGGAGTTGTTCATGGAGGCGCTGAACGTCTTCAATCATCCCAACTACTTCGTGAGCGATCAGGACATCAACTCGCAGCAGTTCGGCAAGATCACCTCAACCTCGGGCTTCGCGCCGCGTCAGATTCAGTTGGGGCTAAAGATTGCGTTCTGAGCAAGCCGCATTCTAAATCCCGGCGTCGCGCAGCCGCTCCCATGCAGCCGGCCAGGTGAAGCGATTCAGGTACAGCGCGCGCCCTGCCTGTCCGAGCTTCGTGCGCAACGGAGCGTCCTCCAGCAGGCGCAGCACCGCGGCCGCGAAGGCGCTCGCGCCCTTTGCGAGCAGCAAGTGTTCTCCATCGCTCGCATCCAAACCCGCCGCACCGATCGGCGTCGAGACCACGGGACATTGCGCCGCCCAGGCTTCCAAAATCTTGAACCGAGTTCCGCTGCCGGACAGCAGCGGAACGACAGCAACCTTCGCCCGCGCAATTTCCGCCATGGCATCCTCCACCGGCCCGATCACGCGAATGCGTTCGTCACCGGAGGTCCAACGCGCCACGGCTTCCGGATTTTTTCCGATCAAGCGCCATTGCACGGCGGGTGAACGCTCCCGTATGCGCGGCCAGATGCTCGACCGGAACCAGCGCACGGCTTCGATATTCGGATGGTATTCGAGATTCCCGCTGAAGACGATGCAATCTTCCGCGGCGGTCTGAGGACAGGGGATCTCCGGCAGCGCGTTGGGATATACGATCACTCGCGGATGTTCTACACGGCGGGCGTCGTCTTCAGACGCCGCCAGCAGCATATCGAACCGAGGCAGCCATTCGCGTTCCAGCCTCCGGTAGGCTTCCGCGAATCGTCCCGAGGCCCAGGAGGCCGGCCACGGCGCTGCCAGCGAGTGCGTCCGCGCCAGCTCGCTTTCGATGTTGTGCAGATCCAGCACCAGCGTTTCGCAATGCTCGCGTAGCAGCGGCGCGTACGCCGCGCACCAAAAATGCTCGACCACCCCGAGCGTGTATTTCGCCGCGCCCAAGCGCGCCGAAAGCTGGGCTTCGTAGCCGGAGTAACGATCGAACAGGGGCGGAACGCCGCGGAGCAATCGCAACGAATTGCGCCACGCTTTGGCCGCGATGCTCTTCGAATGCGGGCGCAAAGCGAAATCGAGAACGTCGACCGAATATTCGCGCCGCAAGTACTCGAACATGGAAGCCGACCGCAACCCGCCTCCGCCGGACCCGGCAAGGGGAGGCTCGGGAGAGAGGAACAGCGCCCTAGCCTGCATTTCTCACAAGCCTTCGGACAGCAATGTGGCGCACGCACCCGTGCGTGCCGCGTCGGCACTCTTGCCGACGCCTTGCCGAGGCAGCCTGTCTGCGTCCCAACCGGGTGTCGAGAAGAGTCTCGACACGGCACGCGTGGGCGCGTACGCCACATCCCCCTAGGGGCTGTGAGAAATGCGGGCTAGCGCCGGTCAAAGACGCCTCTCGCGGTTTCATAGACCTCCCTGGTGAGCCGGGCTGTGCGCTGCCAGCTGAATTCGCGGGCGCGTGCGATGGCGCGCTCCCGCAAGCCCGCGAAATTCTCCGGCGAACCATTCTTTCGCGAACGGGCCACCGCGGCCAAAGCCCCGGCGAGCGCGCGCGTATCGGTGGCGTCCACCTCAATGGCAGCGCCTCCGGCGACTTCCGTGACCGCCGGGTCCCGCGACGTCACCACCACCGCGCCGCACTGCATGGCTTCGAGCACCGGCAATCCGAATCCTTCATAGAGCGATGGGTAAACGCACGCCAGCGCGCCCGAATAGAGCTTGGGAAGCTCGGCTTCAGGCACCGGGCCGAGCACGCGCAATCCCGGCTCGGGCCCAGGCGCAGGAACGCCGGAACGGAGGCGGCCCGCCAGCACCAGGTCCACATCGTGAGACCTGCGCACTTCGCGCCACGCCTCGATCAATCGTCCAATATTCTTGCGCGGCTCGATGGTCCCGACAAAGAGAAAATACGGCTTGGCTGAAGCGCCGTCGAGATGCCGGCTCTCGACGGGCCGGAACGCTTCGGAGGCGGCCAGCGGCACGGCCACGACGCGTTCCGGGCGCAAGCGGAAGCGGTCGATGGCTTCGCGGCGCACGGCTTCACTGGGAGTAATCACCATGCTGGCCAGCCCCAGACGAAGCAGCGCGGGCGTACGGCGGCGCACGCGAACGGCGTCCGCCTGCCAATGCTCGCGACTCCATGGCGACAGATCGTGCAGGGTCATCACGCTGGGCCGGCGCGGCAAATATGGCACCGAGAAATCAGTCCCGTGAAACAAATCCACTCCGCGCCGCGACATCTCCCGGCTGAGCCCGAACAGCCACCACTTTCGCTCAGCGAAGCTTTTGGGCGCGCTACCCATGTGGAGATTCGTTGGAAACGAAACAGGCTGCGGCAGTATCTGGTCCGAGAGCAGCCAGTATTGATCCTCGGGAAACTCGGCGGCCAGGGCGCGAGCCAGTTCTAAGGTGTAGCGCGCGACGCCTCCCGTCGATATTGTCAGGGGGGTGCCGTCAATGGCGATCGTCACACGCCGCGCTCCGGCGAGTTTCTCAAGAGCGCAAAGGGCGCGGCGCGCACCGCCGAGTCAATCCAGGAACCGATCGCGCCGCGCTCCGTTTTGCGCGAGTTCCTTAGAAGCCCGTGGTGGAGGGCGCTGCACCGCGAAAGCCTGGGACAGTCACCACATTTCGCCTCAGGCGCGCGCGGATTGGATGGAGCTTTCTTGTGGGCGAAATATAGTGACTGTCCCGGTTTTCGCGCTAGACGACTTTCACCACGGGCTGCCCGGCTCGGTTGTTCACGCGGCCGAGCCAGGCTCCGTTGTGCGGGCGAGTTTCTCAAAAGTTTCGTAAACGTGTAGGATAGCATCGTGGGACTCGATAACCTGAATCCGCTGGGCGAGTTGCAGAGCCTGGACCGGCAGATAGAACTGGTCACCGACTTGGCCGGCCTTAAACCCATTTTCTTCCGGCTGGAAGAGATCGCCAAACAGAACGTCAACGATTTCGACGTGCAGCTGGCGGTGGGCGATCTTAAGCAGCATCTGGTGAATCGCGGCACCAAGCTGAAGGAGATGAAAGAGGCCAAGCCGCCGGTAGCCGCGCCCCCTCCTTTGCCTCCTCCGATTCCGCCGCCGCTGCCCGCACCGGTTGCCGCGCCGCCCACGCCTCCGCCTCCTGCACCTCCGCCATTTACACCCCCGCCAACTCCGCGGGCGATGCCGGTTGCGCCTCCGTTGCCTCCGCTGGCGCGGGCTCCCGAACCTCCTCCCAAGCCTATCCCGCCGCCGCCCGTTCTTCCACCGGCGAAGCCCGCGGCTGGGATTCCGCAGTCGCCGCAAGGATCGTGGGCCACCACCGAGAACGCTCCGGTGTCTCCACCGGCCGTGAGCCAGCCGCTTCCACCTCCGGTCAAGCCGCCGGCGCCGCCAAAATCGCCGGCCGCACAACGGCCCGTCCCAAAGCCGGCCGGGACGCCGGCCAACTGGAAGCGCCCCGCGCTGATCGGAGCCCTGCTGGGATTGCTCGTGGTTGCGGCAGTGGCGGCCGGCGTGGTGGTGCACAAGCGCCGCCTGAAGCAGGCAGCCTTAACCGCCGCGGTGCAGGTTCAGATTTCGACCAATCCTCCAGGAGCCTCGGTCCGCGTGAACGGCGATCCCCAGTGCACCTCCGATTGCAGCGTGAATCTTGCGCCCGGAAATTATCAGATCACCGCTTTCCTCGATGGCTATGAGCCGGCCGCGAGCGGCGTGGCCGTCAATCCGCGGCCAGCCCGTCATGGTCAATCTGCCGCTGGAGCCGCAAGCGCAGAGCCTGCGCATTCTCACCGATCTCGATCAAGGCAAAGTGACCGTCGACGATCAGCCTGCGGCGGATCTGCAAGAGGGCCAGTTTATCGTCGACCGCGTGCTCCCCGGCCCGCATACCGTGAAGATCGCGGGCAAGGGCGGGGAAGCGTCGTTTTCCTTTGAGATCGCCGACGCCAGGCTGCCTTCGATCACAGGCCCGATTGCGGCCCGCAACCTGAACGCGGTTGTGGTGGCCAGCCTCGGCACGCAAGCCCGCGTGGTGACCAACAGCGGTCCGCTGAAGCTGGCGGTGAACGGCCAAGCCGAGGAGGACGCGGGACCGGCGGGTGTCGATCTGAAGACTTTCCAGCCCGGCGTGGACGAGTTGGTGATCGGCGACGGCAAGGACCAGCATCAGCGTGAAGGAGAACTTTGGTCCCGCGCCGATGCTCACGGCGTTTCTCAGGTCCGATGTGAACGCCGGCACTCTGATCGTCTCCACCGGCGAAGACGACATGCGCGTGTTCCTCAACAACAAGGAATACCCGCGCCGCACGCAGCGCGGGCAGATCCGCATCCAAACCCTCGGGCCGGTGTCGGTGCGCGTCACCAAGGACGGCTTCGACGCACCCGCGGTGCAAACCGCCGAAGTGAAGAAGGGCGTCGGAGACGCGGCTGGAGTTCAAGCTGAAGGCGTCCCCGCAGTTCGCGACGCTGCTGGTGGTCGGCGGCACTCCCGGAGCGGAAGTGCTGGTCGATCAGCGCAGCCTGGGCGTGGTGGGCCCCGACGGCGGATTCAGCAACGGCTCGGTGGCTCCCGGGGATCATACGGTCGAGCTTCGCCGCGATCAGTACACTCCGCACAGGTTGCAACGCACTTTCCGCGCGGGCCAGACGGTGACCCTCGTCGGAGGCGACGCGATTCTGGCCGCGCTTCCGGCGCCGATTCCGCCTCCGCCGCCGCCCAAGCCCGAGCCTGCTCCGGTGGTGGCCCGCGAAGGAACCTGCGCCTGCCGCCCCCAAGGTCGGGACCATGGCGGATTGGGAGGATCCGGCCGCGTGGAAATCCGACGGCGGCGTGTGGCTGCACAAGGGCGCGGGCTTCGTCCCTTACAAGCTGCGCGCCAACGGAGTCTTCACCTTCACCGTGCAGTTGGTCAAGGGCGGAGGCATTTCTCCGCAGCGGGCATATCCGCTGGGCGTCAATTACGAGGACGCCAAGAATTACGCGCTGTACGAAATGGACAACAAGAACTTCTGGGCCAAGGTGGTGATCAACGGCAAGACCTTCGAGCGCACGCACACCCAGCTCAAGGACCTGGAAAAGCAGAAATCGTTCACCATCCAGATCGACGTGACTCCGGAACACGTGGTGCACAAAATGTTCGCCGGCGGAGATTGGATCAATCTCGATTCCTGGGCCGAGACCGGCCGCAACTTCTCCGACGGAAAGTTCGGATTCCTGATTCAGGGCAACGACGAAATCAGCCTCTCGGATTTCAAGTTCCAGCCGAAATGACGGTTTCCCGGAGCGCAAAGAGTGCGGCGCCCACCCCCGAATCAATCCAGGAACCGATCGCGCCGCGCTCCGTTTTGCGCGGGTTCCTCGGAAGCCCGCACAGGGCCGGCTCGGCCCTCCAAACGACGAGAAGCTCGCAAGTATTTCGGCGAGCCAGGCTCCGTTGTGCGGGCGAGTTCCTCAGAAGCGCAAAGGGTGCGGCGCGCACCCCCAAGCCAATCCAGGAACCGATCGCGCCGCACTCCGTTTTGCGCGAGTTCGTCGGAAGCCCGCACAGGGCCGGCTCGGCCCTCCAAACGACGAGAAACTCGCAAGTATTTCGGCGAGCCAGGCTCCGTTGTGCGGGCGAGTTCCTCAGAAGATGAAACCCTCGCGGCGCCGCTTCCTGGCCGTCGCGCCGGCGCTGATCGGCCTCACCGCCAAGGCCGCTCGCCCCATCGCCGGAGAGTTCGTCAACGACGCGTTTCCGCTGGGGCATCGCTTGCGCGACCACGGGAGCTTCCGCCCGCCTGCCCGCACCGAGAAAACATCGATCGCGATCGTGGGCGCGGGCATGGCCGGATTGAGCGCGGCGTGGCGTCTGCACAAGCGCGGATTCCGCGACTTCGTGGTGCTGGAGATGGAACCTTCGGCCGGCGGCAATTCGCGCTGGGGCCAGAACGAGATCAGCGCCTATCCCTGGGCCGCGCACTACGTTCCCGTCCCCGACGCCCGCGCCACGCTGGTGCGCGAGCTGTTCGAAGAGCTGGGCGTACTCAAAGCCCGCACAGGGCCGGCTCGGCCCTCCAAACAGTCAGAAACCCGCGGATGTTGCGCCGAGCCAGGCTCCGTTGTGCGGGCGAATTCCTCAGAAGACGGCGAGTGGGACGAGCGGAGCTTGTGCTTTTCTCCGCAGGAGCGACTGTATATTCACGGACGCTGGCAGGAGGGCATCGAGCCCGAAGCCGAAGCTGCCTCCAAGGATCGCGACGATTATCGCCGCTTTGAGGCCCGCATGTCGGAATTCCGCGTTTCGGGCGAGTTCACCATTCCGATGGAGAGCGGCGCGCGGCCCTCCGCGCTCGATTCCATCTCTTTCGATGAGTGGCTGCGCCAGAACAACTTCACTTCGCCGTATCTCAACTGGTACGCCAACTATGCCTGCCGTGACGATTATGGCGCGCTGGCTCGCGACACCTCGGCCTGGGCCGGCATTCACTACTTCGCTTCGCGCGCGCCCGAGGAAAAGGGACCGCTGACGTGGCCGGAAGGCAACGGCTGGATCGCGCGCCGCTTGATCGAGCGCGTTCAACCGTTTCTGCGCGCGGCGTCGCCGGTTTACGCAATCGTGCGCGACAAAACCCGTTTGCGCGTGCGTACCGAAGCCGTCGAATATATCGCCGACCGCGTCATTTTCGCCGCACCCACGTTCATCGCGCCTTATGTGATCGAAGGCGCGCCGCCGGCAGGGAGCTTTGTCTACTCGCCCTGGCTCACCGCCAACCTGACGATGGACCGGCTGCCTGCGGAGAAAGGCATCGAGACCGCCTGGGACAACGTCATTTTCGATTCGCCGGCCCTGGGCTACGTGGTGGCGACGCATATGAGCCTGAGCTCGCATATCGAGCGCAGCGTGTGGACGTTCTACTGGTCGCTCGCCGAAGGTTCGCCCGCCGCCATGCGTACGATGCTGCTGGAAAAGGACTGGGCCTGGTGGCGCGAGGCTATCCTGAACGACCTGTCGCGCGCTCATCCGGATATCCGCGATTGCGTTTCGCGCATCGACGTGATGCGCATGGGCCATGCCATGGCGCGCCCCGCGCCCGGCTTTCTCGGGTCTGAGGCGCGCCGCCGCTTCGCCTCCGGCGCCGGGCCGATTTACTACGCCAATTCCGATCTCAGCGGATTCTCTATTTTCGAGGAAGCGCAGTATCGCGGAGTCACCGCCGCCGACCGCGCCCTTCGCGACGTTGGCCGGAGTTAGAGGCTCGGCTACCTGCGCCGCAATTGTATGATGGAAGCCATGACTGAGGTGATCGCCGCGGCCGGCTTGGTAGCCGCTGCGGGAGGGTTCGCGGGGTATGCCGTGCGTGGCCGGTCCGCGCGCGTGTTCGCGCCCTCGTTTTATCGCGGCGACCGCTCCCGCGCGGCGCTGGCTCTCACCTTCGACGACGGCCCCAGCGAATCCACGCCCGCCTTGCTCAATCTCCTGTCGGCGCATGGAATCCAGGCCACGTTTTTCATGTGCGGCCGCAATGTCCGGCGGCTGCCGGCGGTCGCGCGCGAAGTCCTGAGCGCGGGCCACGAGATCGGCAATCATACCGACACCCATCCGCGCTTGGACTTCAATCTCCCGAGTTTATTTATCGCGAGATCGCGCTCGCACAGGAGACTATTCATTTGCATACCGGCGTAACTCCGCGGTTTTTCCGCGCCCCCTACGGCGTCCGTTGGTTCGGCCTGCGCCGCGCGCAGGAGAGTCTGCGTCTTACCGGAGTCATGTGGACGGTCATCGGCCAGGATTGGAAGTGGCCCGCGGACCGCGTCGCCCGCCGTCTGACGGAGGGCTCAGGCAATGGAGCCATCCTGTGCCTGCACGATGGGCGCGCCACCACGGCGGCTCCCGCATCCGCGCGACGCTTCAGGCTGCCGCGACGGCCATTCCGCTGCTGCTCCACCGCGGATTTCAGTTTCAGACCCTCAGCGAGATGCTATGTCCGAAGAACTAGCCGCCCGCGTCGTCGCCGTGATCGCGCGCATGCAAAAGATCCCAGTGGAGTCGGTCACGCTGGACAAAACCTTTGCCGAACTGAACATCGATTCTCTCGACGGCATCAACCTCATGTTTGAAATTGAAAACGAATTTGGAATCGAGATTCCGGACCAGGAGGCCAAGGAGATCCGCTCCGTGCGCCAGATGGCCGAGGGAATCGACAAGCTGCTTTTGGCGAAGAACGCATGACCCGCTCGGTACTCAGGTTCGGAATTTTGTGGGGCGGACGCCCTCGTCCGCGCGGGACGCCCTGTACCCTTGAAGTATACTCAGCCGCTCGCTGGGAGCGCCAAGGACGCCCCGCGCAAGAAAGCGCCGGACGAGGAGTCGCGCCCCAGCGGGTGGTGTGTGAGGCGACATCCCGTGGGGAGTTTGCGCCGGGGAACCGAGCGCCCGTACAGGGGTTGATGAAGCATCACATCGGCTGGGCATAGAAGTTGGAAAGGAGGGTTGTATGGCAGCTCAGCAGTTCCGGTGTCACGTGGGAATCGATTGGGCATCGGACAGTTATCAGATCTGTGCGGTGGATGAGAAAGGGGAACGGATCGGCGAAAAGCAGGTCGAGCATAGCGGTGCCGGCATCCAGCAGTGTATCGATTGGCTTCTAAAAATGAGTGGGGGGATGCCAGTTCGGTAGCGGTTGCCATCGAAGTGCCGCATGGGGCGATGGTGGAAAGTTTGATCGAAAATAACTTTGCCGTGTTTGCGATCAACCCCAAACAGATGGATCGGTTTCGCGACCGGCACACGGTGGCGGGAGCCAAGGACGACAGCCTGGACGCATTCGTGATGGCGGATTCGTTGCGAACCGATCCGAGGTGCTTTCACCGGGTGGAACTGGATCACCCGGCGATCGTGCGTCTGCGGGAGTTGTCGCGGATGGATCAGGATCTGCAGACCGAGAGCAACCGGCTCTCCAACCAGCTCTGGGAACAGTTGCGACGCTATTATCCGCAGATGCTGAAACTGAGCCCGGCAGCCGACGAGGCTTGGGTATGGGATGTGCTGGAATCGGCTCCGCTGCCGGAGGCTGGCGGGAGATTGAAGCTGGCGAAGGTGAAAGGGATTCTGCAGGCGCATCGGATCCGCCGTGTTACGGCCGAGCAGGTGCTCGCTCAGCTCCGCCAACCCGCGCTGCGGCTGGCGCCGGGAGCGGCGGAGGCGGCCAGTGAGCATGTACTGATGTTGCTGCCGCGCCTGCGTCTGCTGCAACAGCAGAGGCGTGCCACGGCCCAGCGCATCGAGCGCATTCTGGAAGAGCTATGCGCACCGCCGCCGGAGTGCGAAGGGCGCGAGCATCGCGACGCGGAGATCCTGCTTTCCTTGCCGGGAATTGGCCGGTCGGCGAAGCGAGATGCTCGCCGAGGCTTCGCGGCCCCTCAGAGAACGAGATTATCAGGCTTTGCGTAGTTATGCCGGAGCCGCTCCGGTAACCAGGCAAAGTGGCAAAAGGCGAGTGATCGTCATGCGCTACGGCTGCAATCAGCGCTTACGCAATGCGCTCTATCACTGGTCGCGAACCAGCATGCAAAAAGACGGCAGAGCCAAGCGGCACTATGGGGAACTGCGCGCACGTGGGCACAGCCACGGGCGGGCCTTGCGCGGACTGGCGGACCGTAACCTGGAAATGTTGATGTCCATGCTGCGGTCGGGCACGCTGTACGATCCGGCCAGGCGCGGCAGCGCCGCTCTGGCTCAGGCGGGCTGATGAAATTAAAAACAACGGTGCGGAGAGCTATGCTTAGAAACGCTCGCACAGAGGATAGGGCGACGCAGGGATGCGACCCGAGCGCTGGAGCGAGTGCGGACACACGGGGTGGCATTTCCCGCCACCCCGTGCTCCAACTTTCAAGGAGGAATGTCTGCTCGAAAGCGCTAAATCCCAGGGGTTTGGGGACGGAGTCCCCATGGAAAGAAATGCTCTTCTTCCGAACTCAATTCCTCTTGACAAAGGGTGGGGAGTCCTCG
>CAVXWB010000051.1:0-24610 GCA_963765185.1 Bryobacterales bacterium | reverse complement strand
ACAAAAAATATGACCCGGCGTGGGACACCACCGCGTAAGGGATGATTTGTTTGTAGTTCGGGTCCGTCTCGGCTGCCGACCTCTCCACAAAGCTGCCGCAACTGGCAACTACCGGGGTGAGTTGCTCGGCCCCTTCCGTGATCAGGCCCCTATTCGTATACGTCACGCGATCCCACAGGCATCTGGTAGGAACAACGAGCACACTTCTCTGGTTTCATAAGTCTTCTGGGTACTGTAAACGGGAAGGCACCCGACATTCCAGAGCGTTGCGTTTTATCCACAGCGTTTCAACACAACTGTAGCGCCATGGAATAGGCACCACAAGGGAAACATCTGTGGAAAACCCTCGGGGAAGCGCTGTTGATAACTTTTCCACAGGAGCCAATAAACATTTTACCATATAAATGTTCTGGCGTCGCGGCTGCTCTCATGCGGGAGATGCGCCCCGAAACGCCGCTGATAAATTTCGTTTTGGGCAGCAACGCAGCGCGTAACACGACCGGGCATCCGCCGCCCCCTTGCATCTCCGCTCCCGCTGTATTATTATTCATACTGTTGAATAACTATTCAATCGGAGAATGCCCATGGCCGCCCCCGTCCTGATTGAACCCAAAAGCGCCGAACCCGCCCTTGCCGGCAAAACGTCCGCCGAGCCCGCCCCCAAGCGTCTCCTCAGCGATCTCGATCTCTCCCCCGTTGCCCTCCGGCGCCTGCTCGATCTCGCCGCCCGCGTCAAGAATACCCCCGCGCGCTACGCGCAATCGCTAGCCGGCCGTTACATCGCCTTGCTATTCGAAAAGCCCTCGCTGCGCACGCGCCTCACCTTTGAGCTGGCCATCAAGCAGCTCGGCGGCGACGCCGTCAACTACGCCGGCCCCATCGGCGGCCGCGAGCCGGTCAAGGACGTTGCCCGCAATCTCGACCGCTGGACCCACGGCATCGTCGCCCGCGTCTTCTCGCATTCCACCGTCGAGGAAGTCGCGGCCTGGGCCCGCATTCCCGTCATCAACGCCTTGAGCGATCTGTATCATCCCTGCCAGGTGCTGGCCGACGTCCAAACTCTGGAGGAACGCTTCGGCCAGCTCGAGGGCCTGAAACTCGCCTTCATCGGCGACGGCAACAACGTGGCAAATTCGTTGATGCTCACCGCCGGACGCCTCGGCGTTCACGTCGCGGTGGCCACGCCCGCCGGCTATGAACCCGACTCCGCCATCGCCGCTGAAGCCGCCGAGTTCGGCCAGATCACTCTCACTCACGATCCCGCCGAGGCTCTCGACGGAGCCCACGCCGTCTATACCGATGTGTGGGCCAGCATGGGCCAGGAATCCGAAGCCGCCGCGCGCCTGGAAGCCTTCGAGCCCTATCAGGTGGATGAAGCCATGTTCGCCTGGGCCCGCCCCGACGCCGTTTTCATGCACTGCCTGCCGGCCCACCGCGGCGAGGAAGTCGTCGAAGCGGTCATCGAATCGCCGCGCTCCGTGGTCTTCGATCAGGCCGAAAATCGCCTGCACGCGCAGAAGGCCCTGCTGCTAATGTTGCTCGGCTGAAAAATGGATGCCCGCATCCGCGCGAAAAAGTGGCACGCCCCGACGAAAATTGGCACATCCCGACGAAAAATGCCCGCATCCTCTCGACAAAGTGGCACATCCCGACGAAAAATGGGGACATCCTCGCCCGCGTAGTTCGGTCCCCCAAACACGTCAGAAAGAGGGTGTCCCCATTTTTCGTCTTTCAACCTTACATAAAGGTAGAATCAAATTTCTATGAACAAACCCAAGAAGGTAGCGCTCGCCTACTCAGGCGGCCTCGATACATCCATCATTATTCCGTGGCTCAAGGAAAACTACGGCTGCGAAGTCGTCGCCGTCTGCGGCGACATCGGCCAGGGCGGCGATGAACTGACCGGCCTCGAAGCCAAGGCCCGCGCCACCGGCGCATCCGAAGTTCACGTCGCCGATCTGCGCGAGGAGTTCGTCTCCCAGTACCTCTGGCGCCTGGTCCGCGCCGGCGGCGAATACGAGCACAAATATCTCCTCGGCACCTCCATCGCGCGCCCCCTGCTGGCCCAGAAGCAGGTCGAAGTCGCTCTCGCCACCGGCTGCGACGCCCTGGCCCACGGCTGCACCGGCAAGGGCAACGATCAGGTTCGCTTTGAGCTCACGTATAAAGCCCTCGCGCCGCATCTTCCCGTCATCGCGCCCTGGCGCGAATGGAACCTCGTCTCGCGCGAAGATTGCATCGCCTACGCCGCCCAGCACCACGTCCCCATCTCGCAAACCACCACCAAGATCTACAGCCGCGACCGCAACATCTGGCACATCTCCCACGAAGGCGGCGCGCTCGAGGATCCCGCCAACGCCGCGCCCGATGAAATCTGGATGCTCACCCGCAGTCCCGAGGAAGCGCCCGATAAACCAACTGATGTGACCATCGGCATTTGAGCAGGGCAGGCCCGTTTCAGTAAACGGCGCGAACCCCGGTGTCGCTCTGCTTGAAGAGCTGAACCGCATCGGCGCGGAGAACGCCATCGGCCGCATCGACCTGGTTGAGAATCGCTTCGTCGGCATGAAGTCCCGCGGCTGTTATGAAACTCCCGGAGGCACTCTCATCATGGCCGCGCACGGGAGCTCGAAGCCCTCACTCTTTCCAAGGATCTGGCTCACTACAAGCAGAAGCTCGCGCTCGATTATGCCGAGCTGGTTTATAACGGCCTCTGGTTCACGCCTCTGCGCGAATCGCTGGACGCATTTTTCGATAAGGCCGGCGAATCCACCACCGGCGAAGTCACCCTGCGCCTCTACAAAGGCGGCATCCAGCCCGTCAGCCGCAAGTCGCCCTTTTCGCTTTACTCGCTCGATATCGCCAGCTTCACCATGGGCGCCGAATACGATCAGCGCGACGCGCGCGGCTTCATCAACCTCATCGGTCTGCCCATCCAAGTGCGGCGCCGCTGCGCGGGCAAGTCGAAGAAAGGCGTATGAAACTCTGGGGCGGCCGTTTCGCCGAAGGACCCTCCGAAGTCTTTGAGCGCTTCTCCGGCTCGCTCGATTTCGACCGCCGCTTGATCGATGCCGATATCCGCGGCTCCCAGGCCTTCGCGTGGGCCCTCGAAGGCGTCGGCATCCTCACCGCGGCCGAGCGCACTCAGCTTGTCGAAGCCTTCGAAACCCTCCGCCAGCAGGCTCGCGGAGACTCCTTCTTCGACGGAGCCACCGACGAAGACGTCCATACTCTCGTGATCCGCAAACTCAAGGACCGCGTGGGAGCCCTCGCCGATAAAATCCACACCGGCCGCAGCCGTAATGAGCAGGTCTCGCTCGACCTGCGCCTCTGGCTGCGCGGCGAAATCGACGGCATCGTGCATCGCCTCCTGGCGCTTCTCGAAGCGCTGGTGGCCTGCGCCCGCCGTGATCCCCATGCCGTCGTTCCCGGCTACACCCATTTGCGCCGAGCCCAGGCCGTGCTGTGGCCGCATTACCTGCTCGCCTATTTCGAAATGTTCGTGCGCGATATCGAGCGCTTCGATCAGGCTCGCGCCCGCGTCAACGTTCTGCCTCTCGGCTCCGGCGCACTCGCCGGCTCCGGTTTCCCTTTCGATCGCGAAGCCGTCGCCCGCGATCTCGGCTTCGACTCCGTCACCAACAACAGCATGGACGTTTCCGCCGATCGCGATTTCGCCCTGGACTTCCTCTACGCCGCTTCCACCGCCATGCTGCACCTCAGCCGCCTCGCCGAAGACTGGATTCTGTATTCGAGCGAAGAGTTCGGTTGGATCGAGTTGGGCGACGGCGTCACCAGCGGCTCCAGCCTCATGCCGCAAAAAAAGAATCCCGATTCGCTGGAGCTCATTCGCGGCAAATCCGGCCGCGTCTTTGGCGACCTCACCGCGCTCTTCGTCACCATGAAGGGCCTTCCCTCCACCTACAATCGCGACATGCAGGAGGATAAGCCGCCGCTGTTTGACGCCGCCGACCAGCTCGCCGGCTCTCTGGAGATGATGAAGGCCGTCGTCACTTCCGCGCGCTTGCATCCCTCGCGCCCGGCCACCGCGGTGGAGGAGAGCTGGGTCGTAGCCACCGATCTTGCCGAGGCCCTCGCGCGCAATGGCACACCCTTTCATCAGGCGCACCAGATTGTCGGACGCCTGGTGCTCGAAAGCATCCGCGCCGGCAAAAAGCCTGCCGACTGGACCGCCGCCGAGCTGGCCGCCTTCGATCCCGGCTTCACCCCCGCCAGCTTCACTCACACGATGCTTGCGCTGATGCAGCCGTCGGAAGGCATGAAGACCCGCGAAATCCGCGGCGGCACCGGACCCGACTCCGTCGCCGCGGCCCTCGATCAAGCCGCCGCCCGCATCGTCCAATTGCGTTTATGAAGAGCCGCGTTTATGAACAAAGTCCGCACAAGGCAGAATCGGCCGTCCATCCCATCGCAGACAGGCGAGCCTTCCGCCAAGGCGGGGTCTGCCGAGCCAGGCTCCGTTGTGCGGGCGGGATTCTCAAAAGCCCGCACAGGGCCCGCCGAGCCAGGCTCCGCCGTGCGTGCGGGATTCTCAAAAGCCCGCACAGGGCCGGCTCGGCCCTCCCCATCAGCGCAAACTCCGGAGGTGTCGGCCGAGCCACGCTCCGTTGTGCGGGCGGGTTTTTCAAAGTCCTATCGCCACGGCCAGATCCTCAAGCTCGTCCGCGCCCGCGATCTCCACACCCAAGAGGAGCTCGCCGACGCGCTCCGAGCCCAGGGCCTCGCCGCCACCCAGGTCACCCTCTCGCGCGACATCCGCGAGCTCGGCCTGGTCAAGACTCCCGCAGGCTACTCGCAAACCTCCAATCCTTCCGCGCCCTCCGTCCCGGCCTTAGATTCCGTCGCCCGCGAGTTCCTTCTCGATGTCCGCCAGGCCCAGAATCTGCTGGTCTTGCGCACCCCGCCCGGACACGCCAACGCCCTGGCCTCCGCGCTCGATTATGCCGATTGGCCTGAAGTCGCGGGCACCATCGCCGGCGACGACACCGTTCTGGTGGTCGCCGCCACGGCCAAAGCCGCCCGCTCTCTGCGCTCCAAGTTCCTGGGTCTCCTCCAATAGCCGGACTCTTTCCCGCGTCTCCTCAGCCACTTGCCGTTCGCCCGCAGCCGTCGGCCGAGCGCCTTTACCCCCATCATGAAGCAGAGAGTCTGGGTCCTTCATCGGTACCAGGCCACCAAGCACGGTAGCGTCCCGCGGGCAACGCCGTGCCTCTGGTTAAAGCGATGAGCCTTGCCGCTGCGGCCGGCTCCAAAGGCCGGCTTGGGTCAACAGTGGCTGGAGGCCTCCAAATCTTAAAGGAGCATCGTAAAAGCCCTCAGAAACCTCGCCAAACCCGCCCGGAGCCGGCGACACCCGCCCGCCTCCCCTGCCAGTACGCATTTTTCTCCAACGATGGTACACTTGTGGTGTCTTTGCCAGCGCCCTCTTCATCCGAGGGCGCCCTGCTGCGCTGCGTTCCGGTCCTTTTGGGTTGGGTTCTGATCTGACGCCGTCTGCCGAAGATGATTTTGAGTGAGTGAATGAGGAGTTCGCATTTTAAATGACCAATATCTTTGTGGGGAACCTCAATTTTCAGACCACGCAAGACGACCTGCTCGCAGCTTTCGCGCAGTATGGTGCCGTCGAGCGCGTCAACATCGTGACCGACCGCGACACCGGGCAGCCTCGCGGATTCGCTTTCGTGGAGATGACCGACCGCCGGGAAGCGGAAACAGCGATTAACCAGTTGAACGGCGCGGAGCTGAACGGACGCGCCATGAACGTCAACGAAGCCAGACCCAAGCCGGCCGGCGGCGGTCGCGGAGGCTTCGGCGGCGGCGGACGCGGCGGCGGACGGGGCGGCAATCGGGGCGGCGGTGGTGGTGGCGGCCGCGGTTCCCGCTGGTAGAACATTCGAGCTTTTGAAAATCCGCTTGCGATGCCGCCCGGATCCGGGACTCACCTGGATTCGGCGGAACGCAGCTGGGTTGATGAATTTTTTTTGAAGGGGAGCACTTATGGGGGGGCGTGGACCGCAAAGTTTCAAGAAAAGGCAAAAAGAGCAGCAGCGTAAGGAAAAGCAGCAGGAAAAAGTGGCCAAGCGGCTGGAACGCAAGCGCCTGGGCCTGAATCCCGATGAGGCTGATCCCGATGCCGACGACGGTCAAACCGAGGAGTATGGTCCGGTAGTGATCGAAGGCGACGACTTCCCGGGATCTTTGATCAGGCCCTCGGGTTCGCAGTAAACTGTTATTCTAAAAGATTCAATTCCCCGTGGGTGGGGTCAAGGAGAGTTCCGGTTGGCTGAAGTTTACATTGTGGATGGCGAAACCATCGAAAGCGCGCTCCGCCGCTTCAAGCGCAAGGTCCTGCAGGAAGACATTATCAAGGAGACCAAGCGGCACTCGTTCTACTTGAAACCGGGCGAGAAGAAGCGCATCAAATCCGCCCTGGCGCGCAAGCGCAACCGCAAACGCCGCACCCGCGACGCTCCCGTCGAGGCCAGCCGCTAATCCGCGTCTTTAGACTTTGGAAGCCCTGCGTTGATCGAGCAGGGCGAGTCCGGATGGCGTCACCCGCATATCTATTCCGCTCACCCCAAAATCGGCGCCAGCGCTTTGAGAGCCTGCTCGCAATCCTGGCGCGAGACGTCCAGGTGCGTCACCATCCTGATTCGCGTGCCGCCCACGCCGCCCAGCAGCACGCCCCGCTTCTCGGCTGCGGCCTCGAATGCATCGGGCGCAATTCCCGAAGCGGCGATGTCGAAAATGACGATGTTGGTCACCACTTTGGTTGGGTCGATGGAGACGCCATGGAGGGCCGCGAGGCCCTCTCCAAGGAGTCTTGCATTGGCGTGATCCTCACTCAACCGCGCGGGCATCTGCTCCAGCGCGATCAATCCCGCCGCGGCCAGCACGCCCGCCTGGCGCATGCCTCCGCCCAGACGCTTGCGGTAGAGACGGCCCTGCGCCATCGCCTCGGCCGTCCCGGCGAGCATCGAGCCCACCGGCGCGGCCAGCGCCTTGGACAAACAAAACATCACCGTATCGACTTTGGCCGCGATCCGCGCCGCCGTCAAACCGGAAGCGGCCGCGGCGTTGAAGATGCGCGCTCCGTCCATGTGCACGCGCAGGCCCAGCAGCGTGCGCGCGATCGCAGATGTCGTCGATTTCCTCGATAGCATAGAGCGTCCCTCCACCCATGTTGTGCGGATGCTCCAGATGGATCAGGGAGGTTCCCGCGTTGTGCGGACCTCCTCGCCGCGAGCATCGGCTCGATCGAACGCCAACTCAGAATGCCGTCCGCCGACGGCACCGCGCGGACCAGGCACCCGGCGAACCACGCGGTCATGGACAGCTCCCAATCCAGAATGTGCGCGCGATCGTCGCACACCACTTCCTCGCCGTGACGGGTGTTGACCTTGATGCCGATGGTATTGCCCATGGTGCCCGTAGGCACAAACAGCGCGGCCTCCTTGCCGAGGATTTCAGCGGCTCGCTGCTCCAGCCGGTTGACGGTGGGATCTTCGCCGTAGACGTCGTCGCCGACCTCGGCTTCGGCCATGGCGCGGCGCATGGCCGCGGTGGGCTTGGTGACAGTGTCGCTACGGAGGTCGATCATATGAATTCAGCAAACACTTCGTTCGAAAGCAAGACGCCTCGCGGCGTCAATCGCAACCTTTTCCCGTCGATCTCAAGAAGCCCCTGGCGCGCGAACTCCTCTACCGCCGGAGCGAATGGCGACCAATCCGCATCCACGCCCTCGCTCAAGCGCAGCCCCAGAAAAAAGCGCTCGCCCGGATCGGCGGCCGTTCGATGGATCACGGGAGACTGGCCCCGCTCACAGCGTTCGACGTACTCGGTTGCGATCTCGACGTTCTGCCATCGGGTCGCTCCGTCGAAGGAGTGGGCGTCCGCGCCGAAGCCCCAATACGGCTCGCGACGCCAGTATTTAAGGTTATGCCGCGACTCGAAGCCCGCTCGGGCGAAGTTGGAAATCTCATAGCGAGGAATGCCCAGCGAGGCCAGGCGCTCCACCGCGATCTCGTAAAAATCGGCGATCGCGTCATCCGCGGGAATTTCGCTCGCGCCATAGCGTTTCCCCAAGGCCAGCGCTTCCGCGCCAAGACGGCTGTCTTCGTCCACCTCCAGCATGTAGACCGAGACGTGCGGCGGCTCCAGCCGCGCGATCCAATCGAGCGACGCGTTCCACGAATCCAGCGTCTGGCCGGGAAGGCCGGCGATGAGGTCGATATTGAAGTTCGCCAGGCCGGTCTCGCGCAGAGTGGCGATTTCGGCCGCGACGATTTCCGCGGTGTGGGTGCGGCCGGTGCGGGCCAGCTCGCGCTGAATGAAGGATTGCACGCCGAGACTGACGCGGTCGATGCCGGCCCCGCGCCAAGCTTTGGCTCAGGCTCGCTTTGGACCGTGTAAATTGAACCAGGCGCAACCTCGATCGTGGCCTCCTGCCAAGGGCGGCCGGGAATCAACGCAAGCAGATCGGAGAGATCGCGCGGATCCATGCGGCTGGGCGTGCCTCCGCCGAGATAGACGGTCTCCGGCGTCCAGGGCCATTGCATGCTTTCGAGTTCAGCGCGAAGCGCGCCCACATAGCGCGGCTCCAGATCGCGCGGCTGCACGCCGGAAGCGAAATTACAATACGAGCATTTCTGCGCGCAGAACGGATAAGAGAGATACACTCCGGGCATGGTTTTATGCGATCACCTCAGAGGCTCACTGTCTCGCCCAACTGCTGGCCGATGGCCTCTCCGATCATTTCCACCAGAGTTTGTTTGGAGGCGGCGAGCACGAACGCGCCGCGCGCGTCCTCCCAATCCAGCTTGAAACTGCGCGAGTGCGCCGAGACCCAGATCTGGCTGACGGGGGAGTTGGGGCTGACCACAAACTTGGCCGGAGGGTCCTCGAATTCGATGGCCAGCGCTCCGGAGTTGAAATCGGCCTCGAAGGGAAAGCTGTCGGACGCGGCGGTGAGCCGGCGGAACAGGTCGGTGAGCGCCGCATCGGCGCGGTCGCGGAAGAGCTGGGCATCCATAACTTTGGGCGTAGCCATAGGCGTTGCCACTCTTTAGTGTAAACCGTTATAAAATAAAGTCGTCTTGAAAAACGTGGTGGAGCAAATGGCGACGCCTCTGGTGGCCACCCGCGCGGGGGTGGGAACGGCGGCGGGATCGGTGCCCGATTTCGGCGCCTGGATGGCTTCTGAGCAGAGGCGTGTTTTCGCTTTGTGCCACCGGCTGTTGCAGGACCCGGATGAAGCCGATTCGGCCACGCAAGATTCCTTTTTGAAGGCGTATCAAGCCATGCGCAAGGAGGATGCGCGGGAGCTGGACGACCCGGCGCGATGGATCACCCGGATCGCGGTGAACTCCTGCCTGGACCGGCTGCGCTCGCGCAAATGGCAGTTCTGGCGCAAGCGGCCGAGGACGTCGCAGGATGAGGGAGTCGCCCTGGCGCTGATTCGATCGACCGCGCCGGAGGCGGAAGACCGTTATTTCGCGGCCCAGATTTCTTCGCGGCTGGAGGCCGCTCTGGACCGGCTTTCGGCGCGGCAGCGGGCCGTGTTTACACTACGGCATTACGACGACCTGAGCCTGGACGAAATCGGGGAGCTTCTGGGCCTGGACGTCGGAACGGTAAAGGCGCATATGTTTCGCGCCGTTTCCAAGTTGCGCGGGGAACTGCGCGACCTGTACAAGGGATCGAGATGAGGCAGCATTTTATGGGTGCCCACCTGAGTAGTGACGAATTATTGGACCGGATGTACGGTCTGGGCGAGAGCGCCGTCCCGCATCTGCGGGAGTGCGAGGAGTGTTCCAGCCGTCTGCAGGCGCTGGAGCGAAGGCGGGTTGAGGTGACCCCGGCGGGTTCCTCTGCTAACGGCGCCCCCGTCTCAAATGAGTTTCTGTTGTCGCAGCGCCGGGCTATTTATGCACGGCTGGATCAGGCTCCCTCGGCGCCCGCGCGTTGGGCTCCGGCGGCACTGGCGGTCGCGTTTCTGCTGGTGATGAGCGTGTTTCTGGCCCGTCCGCATGCCGCGTATCGCCCCGTACACTCGCCGGATACCGCGCCCCTGGTGGAGCAGAGCGATGAGCAGTTGTTTTCAGATTTGTATTCCATGGAGCAATCCGACGAGCCTCGCGCCGCGGCTCCCATTCACGCCTTATTCGAGTCGTCCGAGGGCGATGTCGAGCAGTAGCAATGTTGAAGACGCTCATTCCGGCCGTGGCCTTCGCTGGCGCCCTGTTGGCGCAGCCGCAGAGGCCGCCCGTGGCGACCCAATACTGGTGGGAGAATAGGCTCGCGGTCAACAGCCTCAATCTTTCCGAGGCGCAGACCAAGCAATTGAGCGCCATTCAAGCTTCCTCCGTGAGCCGGCTGATGGACCTGCGCGCGTTGGTGAACAAGGCCGAAAACAATCTGGAGGACGTGTTCAGGCAAAGCCCTTCCGATGAATTGAGGGCTGAGGCGGCCATCGATCAGTATGCCAATGCGCGCGACAATCTCACCCGCGCTCTCACGAAGTTGAGTTTGCAGATGCGCAACGTGCTGACGGCCGATCAATGGCAGGAGTTGCTGAACCGGCAAAGCGGGCGCGCGGGTTCGAGACCGGGCCTGGGACGCGGCCGCCGCGGAACCGCTCCTCCTTCCGGCTCGGCCCCGAACAACGTTGCGCCGGCGACTTCACAAAAGTAGCGGGCGCTCGCAACCGGACTTCGAGATGTGGTATCCATGAAGGGACGCCTTAGAGTAACCCCGCATTGCGGCCCAGGGCGCGGTAGCCAAGTGGTAAGGCAGAGGTCTGCAAAACCTTTATTCGTCGGTTCGACTCCGATCCGCGCCTCCAATACTTTATGAACACCACCGCTAAAATCCAGCACAAAGGTCAGGTAACGATCCCCACCAGTGTGCGGCGGCAAGCTGGACTCTCCAAAGGCGACCTGGTGAATGTCACGTTTATCCGTGGCCGAATCGTCATCACCCCCAAGCCGGCGATTGACCCTTCCAAGTTTCCCTCGGCTGACGAAGAGTACACGCCGGCCCAGCGCCGGATCATTGATGCGCGCCTGGCGGAGGCTGACGAAGACATCCGCCACGGCCGCGTGCAGGGTCCCTTTGAAAGCCACAAGGAATTTATCGCCTCCCTGCACAAGGAAGCTAAGAAACTGGGCGCGAAGAAAACCAAACGCCCGGTCCGATGAAGCTTGTTCGTACGACGCATTTCGTCCGAAGCTATACCAAGGCGCCCAAGCAGATCCAGCAGGCCTTCGACAAGCAGTCCCTGCTGCTTCTTCAGAATCTCCGCCATCCTTCTCTGCATGAAATTATTTGGCCGCCGATTAACGCGGATACACGGCGATAAATGTCCGACTCGCCTACCGCCCGCCGCCCGGACCCAGGGCCGGGCCGGAGATGTGTTGCAGGTCGTAGTTGTCTTCCTGACAAATGTATTCCAGCAGCTCCGTGCCGGCCATGATGCGGGCGCGCCCGGTGGTGGTGAAGGGCTTGGCGTAGGCGCCGGGGTCGTCGATGGTGACTTCGATGGTCATGTTGCCGAGGTCCGTGCGGGTATAGCGTTCGATGGTATGGAGCTGTTCGGTATGCGGGTGTCCCTTGTAATCGAACCAGAACTTATCGTTGAACCCGACCGTATCCACAACCAGCGTGGGACCGTCCCAGTGTCCGATGGAGTGGCCGTACCAGGCTGGATCGGGGTCCTCGGGATGCTTGCGCCCATCCATGAAGATCTGCCGCCAGCTGTGGATGTTGCCTTCATACACGATGAAATAGATGCCGGGCGTCTGCGCGATGCGCCAGGGATAGGGCGAGCCGCGAGGAATGCCGGAGGGCAGGCAATTCGCCTCCGGATCGTCCTTGGACTTGCGGTTCTTCACGACCTCCTCGGCCCACGGCAGCATGACCACCGACTCGCCGGGTTTGAGGCCCTTGCTGATGTCGCTATCGTTGCTGCCGCTGCCCAGCCAGACGCCCGATAGATCCGGTGTTCCGTCGGCCAGCTTGGGAGCGGCGCCGGACGGCGTGGGAGGTTGCCGTTGATACAATCCCACCGAGCCGCCTTTGGCCGCCTTGGCCTTGGAATCGCCGGGAGCCGTCCCGGGAGCTTGAGACCGCGCCGGCAGTGAGGCCAACGCGAACGCGGCCGCCGCGGCGATCACCACGGCCAGGGCGCTTTTCTTCCATTCTTTGACGCTCACCTGGAGGACGCTCACTTGGAATCCTCGTAAGCCGACAGGAAGCTCAACTTGTGGCCGTCCGGAAATACGATGCTCTGCGCGATGCCGAGGTTGGTGTTGTCCTTGGCCTGGGCGCCGGTGACGGTGACGACGTCGCCTTCCTTGAGCGAATGCCTGCTCCAACCGTTGCGGATCAGAATGCTGGGACTGGCCAGCTCAAAATTCCAATTGGTCACCTTGCCGGCGTCGTCTTTCACGTCCATGAAGAAGTGCGCGTGGGGATTGGTCCAGTCGACCTTGGTCACCACTCCTTTAAAATTCAGCTTCTTGTTGTTGTCGAACACCGCGGCGCCGGAGTGGTGCGCAAACACGGGGAAGGCTCCCACCAGCAATGCGGCGCTCAGGGTCAAGAAGCCGAGCAATGATCTCATCGAAATGCCTCCAAGCAGAAAATTTTGTCATGCCGATGCGCCGGGCGCAAGGCTGGGGCCGCCACTGACGACGAAGAATCCGTAAGCAAGGGGTTGGTACCCTCAGTTCTCCCGCAACGCGATTGCCGGATCCACTCGCGTAGCCCGGCGAGCGGGGCTCAAGCATGCCATAACGGCTACAAGGGCCAGCAGGGCAGCCGCGTAGAGGAATGACGACGGATCGGTTGCCGTGACTTGAAACAGCACGCTGCTCAGGACGCGGCTGAAAGCCAGGGCTCCCACAAGACCGAGAGCCACACCGGCTGCCACGGGACGCAGTCCGTCGAACATCACGGTTTGAATGACGCGCGCTCCATCCGCTCCGAGCGCCATGCGGATACCGATTTCCTGGGTGCGTCGAGCGGTGGAATGCGCGACGACGCCGAAGATTCCGATGGCCGCCAGAAACAGGGCCGAGCCTGCGAAAAAGGCCACGATCACGGTTTCGAATCGCGGTTGCCCGATCGTTGCCGACAGGCGTTGCTCCATCGTCTGGACATCGAACACGGTCATATCCGGGTCCATCGAACGAACAACCGTGCCGGCCGCGCGCGCCATCGACAGGGGTTCGCCGGCGATGCGGAGAATTACGTTACCGCCCGGCTGCGGGAAGTAAATCTGGGGCAGAGGGGCAAGATCGAGGGCTATCGTTTTCACATCTCCGGCGACACCGACAATGGTCGCCCAGATAAAGTCGCACTTCGTATCGCGGCATGGGGGCGGCACTCCGATCTGCTGGCCGATCGCGCCCTGAGGGAAGAACGCACGCGCCAGAGTCTCGTTGACGATCACGACACTCGGGAACTCTCCCGCATAGTCCCTTGCGGTGAAAACACGTCCGGCACGCAGCGGGATCTGGAACGTACGGAAGTAGTCGACGCCGGCGGAGGTGAGGTTGGCGAACTGCGTTACCGGCCCGGTTGCCGTGTCGTACGATCTTCCTTTGATGCCGAACGGATCGCCAGAGCCGGCGTTGATTCCTCCGCCACGAAGAGGCAGAGCTCCCGTAGTAGCGCCGATCACACCCGGCAATGACGCCAGCCTTTCTCGCAGCTCTGTATAGAACGCTGCCCTTTCGGTGGGCGATGTATTTCGAGTGAAGTCGGTCCGCAGGGTCAGCAGGTGCGCAGCGTCGAATCCGGGATCGACTTGCGTCAAGCGTGAAAAACTCTTAAGCAACAATCCCGCGCCGATCATCAACATGACCGCGAGCGCGACTTCCGCCGTCACCAGCAGCGATGCAGCGCGGCGGCTGTGGCGCGTGGCCCCACGTGTGCCCCAGCTCATCCTCGCGGATGCAAGCGCGGGCGCGAGTCCGAACAGCACACAAACCATACACGAAATGGCCATTGTAAAGGAGAGCGCCCGGCCGTCGACGGCGATCTTCGCGACGCCGGGCAATGCCGCCGGGCTCAGCCCGACCAGAAGCCGCACGCCCCACACCGCGGCGATCGAGCCGAGAGCGCCGCCGAGCGAAACAAGCACGGCGGATTCGGCGATCCACTGCGCCGCCAATCGCGCGCCCGTTGCGCCGAGCGCGCGGCGGACGGAAGTTTCCTTTTCCCTGGATACGGCGCGCACCAGCAGAAGATTCGCAACGTTGACGCAGGCGATCAGCAGCACCGCTGCGACGGCGCACAGCAAGATCAGAGTCACGGCACGAAACTCGCCCAACAGTTGATCGTGAAGCGTAACCAACTCTACGCCGTAACCGGCGTCTTCGCCATGCGGTCCAGCGTAGGGATGCTCGGTTTCATCGACATGCTTCGCGGCAACGCTCAACGCGGCTTGCGCGGTTCGCAGCGAGACGCCGGGCTTGAGCAGAGCGATCATGCGTGTAGCGTTGCCCCAACTGAGGCGAGTATCCAGCGGTACCGGAGTCCAGATGTCGACGCCTCCGGACCGTACGCTGAAGTCGAAATCGGGTGACATCACGCCTACCACACGATAACTGGTGGCGCCGATGCGAATCGATTTCCCGATCGTCGATGGATCGCCACCGAAGCGCCTGATGAAAAGGGGATAGCCCAACATGGCGACCCGTTGCACGCCGGCGCGATATTCCTCCGGAATGAAGATTCGTCCCACCGCTGCGCGCGGGGCGAGCATGGGAAAAACTTCCCTGCTCACGTCCATGACGGAAACGTGCTCGGAACCGCTGCCGCTCATAAGGGTGTCGTCAAACCAGAAGATTCCGCCCGTCGATTCGAAGATGTTGTCGAGGTGGCGATAGGCGTCGGCAGTGTGGAATTCGGGAGAGCGGCGGGGAAAGCCGTACTTAAGGAGTTGGTCCCACACCATGACTAAGCGGTCGGACTTGGGGTAGGGAAGAGGACGCAGCAGTACGGCGTCGACCACGCTGAAGATCGCAGTAGTGGCCCCGATTCCAAGTGCGAGGGTGAGGAGTGCGGCGATGGTGAAGCCGGGGGCTCGGAGGAGGCCTCGGAGGGCATAGCGGAGGTTGTACAGCATGTCGGAGGCTCCCTTCATTCCATGCGGCGGCTCAAGCCGCGCCCGCGCAGGCCAAGTTGCTTCCAATTCTCACAACAGTTTATCTGAATTGGGCGAGGACGAGAAAAACCAACCCTCAGATTCGACCACGACGTGGTCCACAAGTCCCATTGGGCAAGTTTCGCGGATCAGGAAACGAGCGCTTGCCCGTGAATTCGATCCGAGGGACGAATCCGATTCCACAATCTTTAACGATCCGCGATCCCGGCCCATGCGTCCGCGTCCTGCGCCTTCCAATGCTCGTTCGATTCTTGCGGCGCGGAGGCGCGGGTGCCTAGGGCTCCACGATCTTGAAGAAGTCGGGGACATCATCGACGATCTTCAGTAATGAATTGGCCGACTCCAGGACAAAGTGGAGATCGTCGCGCTGGTGCGGATGCAACTCCGTGGCAATTACCGCCTCCGTCATACCGATGATGCCGTTCAGCGCATTGCGGATTTCACGGTTCATGTTTGCCAGGTAGTCGTTCTGGGCGCGGCTGGCAGCCTCGGCGGCTTCCTTTGCTTTCAGCAGCTGCAATTCCGCGCGCTTTCGCGTGACAAACTGCGCGAGTTGAATCGACACCGAGTCGAATGCCTGCGGGATCGCTTCACCGAATGGCTTACGGCTAAAAGCCGTGGCGACGCCCACCGTTCGTCCATCCAGAGTCAATGGGTATCCCGCAAAACCCACCATACCTTCGTGGTTAGCCCATTCTGGATCGCCTACGTCCGGATCATTCGGGAGGTCGTTGCTCAAGTGAGGTTCACCCAGTTGAGCGATGCGTCCAATTACGAACTGCCCCGACGGCACACGAGCGTGAGGTCCATAAATATCGGTGTGCATTCCTGCGCTTGCTTCGAGCTCCAGCTCGCGGGTCTTTTCGTTCAGCGTCCAAATGCGCGCAAATGCGGCGCCTGTGTAGTGGACAATGGCCTCGGCGGATTGCTGCAAGCCTTGACCTATCGTGTCGGCCTGCGCCAAAGCGAAACCAATTGTGGCTGCTAAAAATTCCAACCGGACCCGAAGCTCCAACTCCTCTTCGGCCCGCTTACGTTCCGCGTTCTCCAAGAATGTTCCTCTGCTCCCTTAAGTTAACTTGGAGAACCCAATCTGCGTTTGGATTCCTTCGGCCGCGACATAACTGCAGCTCTTGTGGTGTTTCTTACAGAACGGAATCGGGTGGAAGTAATGTTTAGTGCCCGGCAGATTTGCTCTCCGGTTTCCTCGCCCACGTAATATCTGTGCAAGGCCTCTCTGTCCACGGCAGCGATGTTCGCGAGCAATGTTCTGATGGCGTCCGCATGAACGTTTGCGTGCGATTCTTTTTCAGAGACCAAATGGGGAGACACCGTCATTTGAGAGCTAATATACTGGCGCAAGACGGTTAAAACGTAAGAGACCAGGCGGCTCGGCTCACGGATGGAATTTTCTTTGATGCTCTTGATGACAAGTGAGAGCACCTCCCGCTGCCGGCTTTCAATCTGGTGTTGACCTAGCGTCCGGCTCAGAAAGTAGCGGATCCCACTTTGAAAGATGTCCTCCAACCACAAGACCGCCTGCACATCGCCTGCTCGAATTGCTGCAACGAGAGCTACCCAGCCGGCAGGCTGGCCGCTGCCTCGCGTAGGTCCTTCAGTGCTCATCAGGCAGTAGACTCCGCATTCCGCGAGATCAGGGTCGCGTCCGGCCATCTGTGTACGAGTGAGGGGGCGGACATCCAAAGACAGTCTAACGTAGAGAGATACCCTGCACTATAGAGAGAAGGGGGATTGTTCCGTAGGGATTACTGTATTCCCGCGTCGTGATTTGTACTACAATACTTGCGGCAGCGGTCCGCCTGGGGTTGCCGCGTGCCGTGGCGGCCATCGGCTTTGCGGGGAGACAAAGTGAGCGACGCAAAACCCGACCTTTCGCGTCTGGGCGAACTGGCGGGTGGACTGGGTCTGCACGAACACGTTTGCCTTATCTACGAGACCCAAGAGGAGCAGTTTGCGTCGGCGTTGCCCTATCTGAAGGCCGGTCTTGAGCGGCGTCAAAGGTGTCTCTACATCGCGGATGAGAACGATGGCACTGCCGTGGTGGGCGCTATGCGCGATGGCGGGACCGACGTCGATGGCTACCTTCGGAGCGGTGCGCTGATCATTGCCGGCAAACACGAGACCTATCTTAAGCGGGGACGTTTCGATCTGGCTGAGTGGATTCGTCTCGTCCCAAGCAACGGGTGAGGCAGGCGACAAGTTTTCGGGACTGAGAACACTCCTTGGAGAAATGACCTGGGCGCTTTCGAATGATACAACACCCGAGAGTCTGATCGAGTACGAAGCCAAGCTCAGCTACTTTGTCCGCGATCACGATGTCAGAGTCCTCTGCCAATACAACCGCAATCGCTTTTCGTCGGAGCTCATCCTGGGTGTCATCCGTACTCACCCGGTTGTCGTTTATCGCGACATTATCTGCAAGAATCCCTACTATGTCCCTCCCGACGAATTGCTGAAGGCGGATCAAGCTTCGCGGGAGGTCCAGCGGCTGTTGAACAACATTGTGGCATGGGAGCTCTCGCACATTCAGTTGCGCGCGCTGGCAGCCCGGCTGCAGACCGCGCGAGAAGAGGAAAGAAGCCGGGCGGCCCGGGAAATTCACGATGAACTGGGGGAAGGTTTAACGGCCATCAAGCTGGAATTTACGGCGCTGCTTCGAGATCTGCCGGCGGAAGAAGAGCCGGTAAGACAGCGAAGCCAAGGTATCTTGAAACTCTTGAATGAGGCGTTTCAATCTGTCCAAAAAATTGGAACAGAACTTCGACCCGCCATTCTGGACGACTTGGGCCTGGTGGCCGCGGTAGAATGGCTTGCGGAAGAGTTTCAGGCCCGCACGGGAACCAAGGTTCAGGTTAGCCTACCGGGCGTCGACCTAACCCTGGACCGGGAGAGCGCCACTGCCCTCTTTCGTATCCTCCAGGAGACCTTAACCAATGTCGCACGGCACGCCAACGCGACTGAGGTGAACGTACGGCTGGCGGAAGAGGACGGCAGTCTGAATTCTGGAAGTTCGCGATAACGGCATAGGCATCAGCGAAGAGCAGCTTTCGGCCGGGACGTCGCTGGGAATTCTGGGGATGCGGGAGAGAGTTCTATTGCTCGGAGGCATGCTCACGATCAGTAGTACTCAGGGAAAGGGAACCTTGGTCAGAGTCCTGATTCCGGACTCCACGCACATCGGGAAACAAACATGATCAGGGTTCTGATTGCGGATGATCATCCCGTCGTACGCGGGGGATTGAAGGAAATCCTGGTTCGTCACATGGAAGGTGTGGTATGCGACGAAGCTGAGAATTCGCAGCAGGTTCTTGCCCAAGTGCAGGATAAACCTTTAGATCTGTTGATTCTGGACATCACAATGCCGGGAAGAAGCGGCTATGACATTCTTAGGGACCTAAAATTATTGCAGCCGAAACTCCCCGTCCTGATCCTGAGCATGCACCCGGAAGACCAATATGCCAAACGGGCGCTGAGAGCGGGTGCTCGCGGCTACCTAAAGAAGGAATCGGCACCGGAAGAGTTGATTCAAGCCGTGCGCAAGGTACTTGCCGGCAGCCGATTTGTCAGCCCGACGCTGGCGGAACAATTCGCGCGGGACTTGGATGAAGGCGGGGATCGACCCATTCACGAGACGCTGTCCGCCCGAGAATTCGAGATTCTGGTGATGATCGGCTCGGGGAAAACAGTAAGCCTGATCGCCGAGGAACTTCATTTGAGCGCCACGACCGTTAGTACATATCGCGCGCGCCTACTGGAAAAAATGAATATGGCGAGCACGGCGGAACTGATGCGCTACGCGTTTCGCAATCATCTTGTGGATTGAAAAACCGTTGGCCTGGTTGTCTCCGCTATTCATAACGGCAAGGTCTAGGAACGCCGACAAACGCGCTTGCATCCGGGAGTCTCCACCTTCCACAGAAGCGTGGAGTCGATTCTCTGTATACGTGAGGCCATCACTACCTCCGGTCCTGAGCGGCGCTGCTCTTGCGAACCGCCTTGCGATCGCCGCGCTCGCCGTGATAGATGAACCCCGTGATCTGGCCTCGATCGTCGCGAATGAATTCGACGTGTTCTCCGATGGCGCGCGCCACAAATTCCGTTTCCGAGTTGGGCGCAAGAGGCAATTTCAGCGGGTTTGCGCCCTCCTGCAGGAACAGCAGGTCGCCCTCGAACGTGATCACGGCCGGGCGTCCGGGTGCGTACTCATAATTCCCGGTATACTTCGCGAGAATCTCCGGAGCCAGCTTGATGGCAGTCCCGCCGAGCATGTGCGGGACGGAGGTGTCATGCTCGCACACGCTTTCGAGAAGGTCGGTATCGGGCGTCAAGGTCTGGTCCGCCCGAAACGAAAACGGTCTCGTAAACGCTTTCGGGTCGTCGATGGTCATTTCCAAATCCATGTGTCCGAAGTCGCGGCGCCGGAAGCGTTCGGTAATGCGCAGGGCTTCGGTGTGCGGGTGCCCTTCGATATCCAGCCAGCTTCGGTCATTGAAACCCGCGGTGTCGACCACCAGCGTGTCGCCTTCCCAATGCCCCACCGAGTATCCCATCCACGCGGGATTGGGATCTTTGGGAAGCGGACGGCCATCGGTGAAGATGGTCCGATGAACGCTATTGGTGGTGCCTTGATAAAGAATCACGATGAGCCCCGGCAACTGAACGATGCGGGCCACATCGACCATATGGTAATAGGCGAACGGGTCGGGCAGGCAATTCGCGCGCGGAGCGTCCTTGCCCATGTCGCGGACCCGCTGCTGGTAAAGCGCCTCGGCCCACGGCTGGATATCGCGGGGGCCAAGGTCTCTGGCGATATTGCGGTCGTAGCTTCCGGGCCCCGGTCCGTTCCAGACGCCGGACAGATCCGGCTTCCCATCGGCGGTCCGCGGCGTGGGCGCGGCGAGATTCGGTTTGCCGTCCGGCATGCGCGGGATTCCGGGGGTGGGATAATTCAGCCACTGCGCCGACACTGTCCCGGCCATGAGGATCGTGATGACCGCTCGCGTGAGCTTGGGCCTCATTTGGTACTCCTTTTAGAGAGTGTAACGCCGCTGCGGCGGCTTTACGTCCCCCCGATTTTTACCGTCAGCTCGAGATCGACCTGCGCGCCGCGCCCTCCATCGGAAATGCGATGGGCTGGACCCGTCCACAGCGGGGGGGCCGGCGCTGCTCCAAAAGGTTCGCGATCTTTCTGCGAATACGTTCCGTAAACACGCCTTGGCAGCCCGTGGTGGAATTGCGGGAAGGCGAAAAGCGGGGACACTATAGCCTGCCCCGCCCGGAGGTTGTGCTGACGACAGAGGGTTGATTGGGGCGGGGACAGGCAATAATGTCCCCGTTTTTCGCGGGTGATCGTGTCGCCGTTTTTCGCGGGGTCGCTAGCCCAGGCTCGCGTAGCCGCTTTCGAAGAACAGCAGCGGGCGGCCCTTCCGCACCACCGCCGCGACCGCCTGCCCCACCAGCACGCGATGATCGCCGGCATCGAGCCACTGCACCGTCCGGCACTCGATGACGCCCAGCGTGTCTTCGAAAACCGGCGAGCCGGTTACGCCGGGGCTCCAGGGGGCGCCGTTGAAGCGGCCTTCCTCGCGGCGCGCGAAGCGGATGGAGAGATGGCGCTGCTCCTCGGTAAGAATATTGACGGCGAAGAACTCCGAGCTTTCGAAAGCCGCAAGGTAGGCGCTGGCGCGCGCGATGGCGGCCATCACCAGCGGCGGGTCCAGCGATAGGGATGTGAACGAATTCACCGTGAGGCCGTGAGGCTGGCCGTCCGGCGTGCGGGTGGTGACCACGCACACGCCTGTGGCGAAGCGGGAGCAGGCGCGGCGGAACTCGTCGGCGTCAAGATGGCTTGCGGGAGACAGTTCTACAGGCTATCACGGACGCGCCTGTGAATACTTCTACCGGAATGCCGACATCTATTGGAACGCTGGCATCTACCGGAATGCCAGCTTCGCCTTGCTCTCTTCTTCCGCCTTGATGCCGGGCCCGAACAACTGTTCGAAGAAGCCTTCCTTCACCAGTCGGTCGACCGTGCCGTTGTCGATGACCGTGCGGAAATCGAAGGCCCGCAACTGCGCGCCCAGTTGAGCGTCGACAGGGTTGTTGATCACGTACTGAACCGCCGCGGCCAGCACGTACGGCACGCGCTCATAGGTATTGGCCTTGGTGTAGCGGTCGTAGACCTGCTCGACGTCGGCCGGGTTGTCGGAGGAGTTGTATTTCAGGTACGTTTTGACCGCGAAGGCTTTGTCGTTGTAGAGCCGCTTGATGGCCTCCGCGTGAGCCTTCATGAGCGATTCCGCCAGCCTGGGGTTGGCCGCGAGCGTGGACTTCTTGAATACGTAGACGGTGGGGGCGAAGATATCGTCGTAGTCGCTGGTGTTGGCCAGGATCTTGTAGCCCTGCTGCTCAAACCTGAAATAGACCGGCGCGGTGAGCATGGTGGCGTCCACGCGTCCGCTGACAAGCGCGGCGGCGCGCCCGTTCACATCGGTGCCGATGGGAACCCACTCGACATCCTTCGGCGTGAGCCCGGACTTGGCCAGCAGGGCCACCGCGTAGTTATAAGGAGCGTCGCCGATCTGGCTGACGCCCATGCGCTTGCCCTTCAATTCACGGACGCTCGAAAATGTTTTAGCCGCGACCAGGGCGAAGAGGCTCTTCTTGTACTGGCTCCCCACCATGATTAAAGACCCGTCGCGCGAGCTGGCCGGCATGGCCTGCTCCAGCGGATAGTTGGTCATCGCCGCCTCGCCGCTCACCACCATCGCGATGCCCGCGGGATGGACCGCGAATACCAGGTTCACGTCCAGCCCGTACTTCTGGTAGTAACCGCCCTCCTTGGCAAGATACAGCGGCCAGGTGGTGCCGGTTTTGGCGGCATAGTTGACGGTGATTTTCTGGATTGCCGGCGTTTGCGCGAACGCGCACATGGCCGCGAACATGGGGGCCAGCAGGATGGGGTGACGCATGTATGGAAGATATCACGTGTCTGCTAAACTTGGGCGCGTGGCTCGCATCGTTCTCGGATTGGGCTCCTCGCACGGCCCCATGCTTTCGATCGCTCCGGAGTTCTGGCCGGACCGCGTTCTTGCGGATCGCGCCAACCCGCGGCATTACTTTCAAGGAAAGATTTACACCTTCGACGAGATGGCGGAGTTGCGCCGGGAGGAGCGTCTCAGTGTCCAAGCCTCGGCCGAGGTGCGCGAGCAGCGGTACGCCCGCTGCCAGCGCGCCATCGCCGCGCTTGGCGACGTGTATCTCGAAAACATGCCGGACGTCCTGGTGGTCGTCGGAAACGACCAGATGGAAGTCTTCACGGCGGAGCACATTCCCGCCTTCGCCGTCTTCTGGGGCGATTACGTGGAAGGCATTCCGCGAACCCCCGAGTTTCTGGCGAAGCTGCCGCCCGGCATCGCCCGCGCGGAGCTGGACCGCACTCCGCCGGAGTACACTCGCTATGCCTGCGTTCCGGAGCTCGGCCGCCACCTGATCCAAAGCGCCATGGCGGAAGGCTTCGACCTGGCGCAGATGACTCGCCTGCCCACCGGCGCGATCGGCTCCAACGCCGTGCCGCACGCCTTCGGCTTCATCCATCGCCGCGTGATGCGCGACCGCGTGGCGCCGCAAGTCCCCGTCTTCATCAATACGTTTTATCCGCCCAATCAGCCCACCGTTTCGCGTTGCTATAACCTCGGCCGCATGCTGGCGCGCGCGGTTGCGTCCTGGCCTTCGGATCAACGGGTCGCCTTTGTCGCCTCCGGCGGGTTGAGCCATTTCGTGGTCGATGAAGCTTTCGATCACGCGGTGCTCGACGCCATGCTCGGGTCGAACGCGGCCGCCATCGAAGACTTTCCCGAGTGTATGTTCGAATCCGGAACCTCTGAGATCAAGAATTGGATCGTCGTGGCGGGCGCGATGGCCGAAGCCGGATTGAAGATGACGCTGATCGATTACGTGCCCTGTTATCGCTCCGAGGCCGGCACCGGAAGCGGCATGGGCTTCGCGTATTGGTCTGAGCCGTGACTAAAGTATTTCCGTTTGTGGGGCGGACGCCCTGTACCCTTGAAGTATACTCAGCCGCTCGCTGGGAGCGCCAAGGACGCCCCGCGCAAGAAAGCGCCGGACGAGGAGTCGCGCCCCAGCGGGTGGTGTGTGAGGCGACATCCCGTGGGGAGTTTGCGCCGGGGAACCGAGCGCCCGTACAGGGGTTGATGAAGCATCACATCGGCTGGGCATAGAAGTTGGAAAGGAGGGTTGTATGGCAGCTCAGCAGTTCCGGTGTTACGTGGGAATCGATTGGGCATCGGACAGTTATCAGATCTGTGCGGTGGATGAGAAAGGGGAACGGATCGGCGAAAAGCAGGTCGAGCATAGCGGTGCCGGCATCCAGCAGTGTATCGATTGGCTTCTGAAAATGGCTGGAGGGGATGCCAGTTCGGTAGCGGTTGCCATCGAAGTGCCGCATGGGGCGATGGTGGAAAGTTTGATCGAAAATAACTTTGCCGTGTTTGCGATCAACCCCAAACAGATGGATCGGTTTCGCGACCGGCACACGGTGGCGGGAGCCAAGGACGACAGCCTGGACGCCTTCGTGATGGCGGACTCGTTGCGAACCGATCGAGGTGCTTTCACCGGGTGGAACTGGATGAGCCGGCGATCGTGCGTCTGCGGGAGTTGTCGCGGATGGATCAGGATCTGCAGACCGACAGCAACCGGCTCTCCAACCAGCTCTGGGAACAGTTGCGGCGCTATTATCCGCAGATGCTGAAACTGAGCCCGGCAGCCGACGAGGCTTGGGTATGGGATGTGCTGGAATCGGCTCCGCTGCCGGAGGCTGGCGGGAGATTGAAGCTGGCGAAGGTGAAAGGGATTCTGCAGGCGCATCGGATCCGCCGTGTTACGGCCGAGCAGGTGCTCGCTCAGCTCCGCCAACCCGCGCTGCGGCTGGCGCCGGGAGCGGCGGAGGCGGCCAGTGAGCATGTACTGATGTTGCTGCCGCGCCTGCGTCTGCTGCAACAGCAGAGGCGTGCCACGGCCCAGCGCATCGAGCGCATTCTGGAAGAGCTATGCGCACCGCCGCCGGAGTGCGAAGGGCGCGAGCATCGCGACGCGGAGATCCTGCTTTCCTTGCCGGGAATTGGGCCGGTCGTCGCCGCCACGATGCTCGCCGAGGCTTCGCAGCCCCTCAGAGAACGAGATTATCAGGCTTTGCGTAGTTATGCCGGAGCCGCTCCGGTAACCAGGCAAAGTGGCAAAAGGCGAGTGATCGTCATGCGCTACGGCTGCAATCAGCGCTTACGCAATGCGCTCTATCACTGGTCGCGAACCAGCATGCAAAAAGACGGCAGAGCCAAGCGGCACTACGGGGAACTGCGCGCACGTGGGCACAGCCAC
>CAVXWB010000050.1:0-5184 GCA_963765185.1 Bryobacterales bacterium | reverse complement strand
ACGATACGCGCCTGCGGATGGTTCGCGCGAATCGCCGCTACCGCTTCAAATCCGTTCATGCCCGGCATGCGCATATCCATTAGCGTTACATCCGGATTGTGTAAGCGATAGATCACCACGGCCTGCTCCCCATTGGTTGCTTCGGCGATCACCGTCATATCCGGCTGCGCGTTCACGATCGCGCCCATTCCGGTGCGGGCGATCAGATGGTCCTCCGCAATCAGGATGCGAATCGGAATGCGATCTGCCAGGAGCTTAGTCTCTGGATGCAAGGGGAACCTTTACCTCCACCTGTGTGCCCGAACCCGGACAGCTAGCCAGTGCGAACTCGCCTCCCAGGCGTTCGGCGCGCTCCCGCATTCCTAAAATCCCGAAGTGGCCGCCGATTACGGAGAAGGTGCCTGACGGCTCGAACCCCTGTCCGTCGTCTTTGACACGCAGATTGAGAAAGCGTCCGTCGGCTCTAAGTTCGACCCAAATCGTACGCGCCCGCGCATGTTTGACCGCATTGGCCACAGCCTCTTGGGCGATGCGAAGCAGATTCTGCTCCAGATCCTCCGGAAACTGCCGCGGCAGACAGGAGATCCCGACCTTCACCTCTACCGGACTTCCGGCCGCCCATTGGCGCGCCGAAGCCGCCAGCGCGGAGGGCAGATCCCGCTCCTCCAGCTCGGACGTGCGCAGATCCATCATCGAACGCCTCGCTTCCGTCAAACTGTGCCGGGCCATCTTCCGTGCCAGGTTCAGATGCTGTCGCGCGACCTCTAAATCTCCATTCAGCTTGATCGCCAGCGCGTCAAGCTGCGCGGGAAATCCCGACGAAGCCCTGCGCCAGAGTGTCGTGAATCTCGCGGGCCAGCCGCGCGCGCTCTTCAAACACCATTGCAAACCGGCTGTGCACGCGCTTGAGCCGGAGGCGATACTCCCAGTAAATCGCGCCTGCTAAAGACGTAATGCACAGCCACAAGAACCACTTGGTTTCGAAGAAGCGAGGGGGCACCTCGAAAGAAAACTGGCTTTCGCTGGCGCCGCCTCCTGGGAGCACGGCTCGAACGGCAAATCGATAGCTCCCGTGCGGTAAGGGACCATAATTCGTAAGCCGGCGGGTTCCGGCTGAAATCCAATCCTCGTCCAGACCGTCCAGTTTGTAGAAGTAGCGGACGCGCTCCGGCGCGCTTAAATAAATACCCGCGTAGCGGAATTGGACCCGGCCCGTTCCCGGCTCCAGAATAGCGGCGGGCTGAAAGGGCGCGACGTGACCGTCCAGATCGATTTCCACGATATGCGCGATCGGAGTGGGCGTGGTTTGAGAAGCCTCCGGCGAGCCTGCGCCCGTGCCTGCGGATGTGGGATTCAGAGTTGCCAGGCCACGACCGGTTGGGAACCACAAATTCCCGTCGCTGGTTCTGGTGCCGCCGCCTCCGGCTGGAAATCCTGGCGCGCATTGGGCACTGCGCAATCCATCCGCTGTGCCATAATTTTGGGGCGTCAGAGTGTGGATCTTGCCCTCACTGAAATCCTGGAGCTGTTGTTTGGGAATGCGGCAAATGCCTCGTGTTGTGCTTAGCCAGAAGTCGCCGCGGCCATCGTCCTCGACGTGGAAAATGTTGTCGCTCAGCAAGCCGTCACGAGCCGTAAAACGATGGAAGACTCCATCGCGAAGCATCGTGAGTCCTCCGCCGAATGTGCCGATCCACAAAGCGCCGCCGCCATCCTCGTAAAGCGACCGGATCTGGTTACTCCCCAGGCCATCGTCCGCCGTGTACAAATGCGGCTTTGCATCGGGCGCCTTCCCATTCGTAATTTGCCAAAGGCCGTTCAGGAGCGAGCCTGCCCAGATGCTTCCGTCGCGCCTTTCGAGAAGCTCCAACGCATAGTTGGACGGAGAGGAACCGCTTCGGACCACGGCGCGCCATTGTGTCCCGTCGAACTTATATACGCCGCTCGCGGTTGCCGCCCAGAGATTTCCGTTCGAATCCTCAATCGCATCAAAGACGCCGGTGCGGCCGACCGGATCGGGAACGGAATAGTTGAGGAACCGGCCATCGTGCATGCGGCTGAGCCCGCCCCTTGTGCTGATCAGCAGGTCCCCTCCCCGGCCGTCGCGAATATTGAAAATCGCATTGCTGGGAAGGCCATCCCCAGTGCCATAGGTTTGATATTTCTCCGGACGGAACTCCACCAGACCCCGGTCCTGATAGCCTACCCAGATCCTGCCCCGAGGATCCTGGTGCACCACAATCGGCTCATCACTGGGCAAGCCCTCAGTGCGTCCATACACGCTGAAGGGGTCGTCGCGCAGGCGGCTCAACGCGCTGTTCGCCCCGACCCACAGGTCTCCCTCGCGATCCTCAAACAACGACCAGACCCACTCCGCATCCTCCTTGCTGTCCTGCGCTGGAGACACGAATCGGCCGTTCTCCAGCCGGCTGAGTCCGCCGTAAGTGCCCACCCAAACGTTGCCGTCGCGATCTTCGCACAGCGCGTTGATCACGTCGGTCGGAAGGCCATCGCGCGTGGTGTAGAGGCGCACCGAGCCGTTGGGATTCATGCGGATGAGTCCCTTGTTTCCAGCCAGCCACAGGCCCGATGCGTCCTTGAGAATTGCGGTGATAATATTTCCCTTCAATTCTTCGACGCCGAGAACGGCAGAGAACTTGCCGCCCTGGCGCCTCACCACTCCTCCGACACCGCCCACCCACAGTTGTTCCTGCGGGTCTTCATAAACCGTTCGAGCGGATTCGACCGGAGCGAGGCTCTCTTTGGAAATCGTTACGAACTTGCCGTTTTCGAGCCGGCTGAGCGAACCGCCGGAGACAACCCAAAGGACGCCGGTATGGTCTTCGGCCAGGGCAGTAACGGTGCCGGGCGGCAACCCGTCCTTGGGAGTAAACGTCTGGAAATGCCCGTCGGAGTATCGCGCCAAGCCGTCGCCAGTGCCAATCCACAGATTCCCACTGCGGCTCGCGGAGAGCGATGTGACGGAGTCGCCGGGCAGAGATCCACTGTTTTTGTTGAAAGTGACGAAGTCGTAGCCGTCGAAGCGAGCCAGCCCTTCGCTGGTTCCGAGCCATAGATAGCCGTCCGGAGTTTGCGCAATGGCCCGTATCGTGTCTTGCGGGAGGCCCTGCGCTTGGGTCCATACAGTCCGCGTAAACTGCGTGATCGCCTTATGAGGATTTAGTGCGAGCAAGGTGCAGGGGACGGGCAAGAGGCCCAACAAGAGCACCCTGACCGCCACGGAAGTCCCCGGGGCGGTTGTCTCGCGTTTCGTCTTGCGCTCTGCAACGGCCGTAATTGCAAAGAGCATTCTTCCCTAGTTTTGCGTACAAGTCAAGTTCTC
The DNA here is from genome assembly GCA_963765185.1 of Bryobacterales bacterium. GTDB lineage: Bacteria > Acidobacteriota > Terriglobia > Bryobacterales > Bryobacteraceae > Palsa-187. The sequence goes on along the minus strand of CAVXWB010000050.1, from coordinate 1,841 downwards.
GAATTCTCCAGTCTCGAATTCTCCAGGCTGCGTGGAACCCGCAGCGGGAAAGGCTGTGGGTCGACCACGAGTGGTTTTCGACCGACAGACGGTAGTGGAACCGGGTCGGGCAACACAGCCCGTTCCCGAAAGAGCAGCATCGCCGGTCCCTGAATCCAATAGGTCCCTTGCGGCCACCGCCTGCGATATGAACCCGGTGCCATTCAGCAGGGAACTGGCCGCAACGAGAACACGCGCGACGACGAACACGAGTCTGTCCGCTTCCGTGGTCCAGTAGATCATGAGATCTCATTCGACATTAGAGGACGATTTCTTTGCCAGAAGGAATCTGATGAATTTCCTCCGAATCCAAGCCGAGATGGTCCATTGCGATCGTTGTCGGCATATGGCGGATCCAGTTGTTGAGAGAGAAGTCGATGAATTCGGGAGCGACGAACATCTCAAGGAAACGAGGTCAGTGTCACCCGTGTTCTCAACGTAGTGGCCAGCGACCGCCGGCACAAAGCCGACATCGTTCGCGTTGAAATCCATCGTGCGGGCCTGTTCGGAGGAATTAAAGACGGTCATGCGCCCCGCGCCCTGGATGTAGTACTGCCACTCACTCGCATTCGGATACCAATGAAGTTCGCGGAGAAGTCCGGGTTTCACGATCACGAGGGCGGCCGCAATCTTCCGTGACACGGGGAAGTTTTTGCCATCGACGACGCGGGCTTCCCCGTCGCGGTTTTCTTGGTCGGCGCCATACTGCGCAGCGGGCATCCCGATTGAGGTCCAGGAAGCAGCTATGTCTACGGCGCACTTTGCCGTTGAAGATCAACCGCATCATACGTCGGCAGACTGGAGCATTCCTCGTATTGTGCCCAGGGACGCAGATCTCGAACGAGCCGCGGAAGTGCTGAATCAGGGCACAAAGATTTTCGTCATGGCTGGCGCCGGGGCCCGTGGCGCGAAGAGCGGAAATCGAGGCCGTATCCGAGGCGCTTGCCGCTTCGATCGGCAAGGCCTTGCTGGGCAAGGATGCCGTTCCCGATGATAGTCCCAATTGCATCGGCGGCGTCGCCATCATTGGTACCGCGCCCTCGCAGGAAGCGATGAAAAACTGCGACACGCTACTGTTCATCGGCACTTCAATGCCCTACACGGCCTACTGCCCGAAGGTCACCGGAGCCAGAGGCGTGCAGATCGATATCGACCCTGCCCGCATCGGGCTGCGATATCCAGTGGAAGTGGGTTTGACCGGGAATGCGCGCGAGGCGCACTCCATCGATACAGGTCACTACTTCTGACGCACTACACCAGCGCCCCGCGGTGAAAGAGCGGGAAGGCGAAAAGCGGGGACACCATAGCCTGCCCGGCCCCGGAGACGCGGCTTGCAACACACGGTTTATCGAGGCGGGGACAGGCGATGATGTCCCCGTTTTTCGCGGATCATCAGGGCGCGGACGAACGGATCAGATTCCAGGTTTCCCGAACATCGGCATCGGTTACGGCGATGTTGCCGATGGCCAGGCGCAGCACGAATTTCCCGCGCAGCTGCGTTCCCGAAAGAAGCGCGCGCCCGGTGGAGTTGACGCGTTCCAGCAGGTCCCGATTGGCATCGTCGCCGCCGCGCAGCCGGAAGCACACCAGCGAAAACAGCACCGGCGCGGCCAGCTCGAAGCGCGCGTCGGCTTGGACGCTTTCGGCGAATTCACGGGCCATGCGCATGTGCCCTCGCAAAATTTCGGCGATGCCTTCGCGGCCGTAATAGCGCAGCACGAACCACAGCTTCAGCGCGCGGAAGCGGCGTCCCAGCGCCACGCTGTAATCGGAGAGATTGACGGCTCCGCCACCTAGATGAC
>CAVXWB010000049.1:0-23583 GCA_963765185.1 Bryobacterales bacterium | reverse complement strand
GGAAATCGCGCTCGGCTTCATCATCGCCGTCTTCATCTCGCTGACCGGCGTGGGCGCGGGATCGCTGACCACACCATTGCTGATTCTGCTGCTGGGACTTCCGGTCAAGGAGTGCGTCGGTACGGCGCTGATCTTCGCGACCGTGGTGAAGGTCGTCACGGTGCCCAGCTACATCGCGCGCCGGCAGGTCAACTGGCGCGTCTTTGCCTATCTGACCGCGGCCGGATTGCCAGGCGTGATCGGGGGCGCCTTCCTGATGAAGAAGCTTCCCACCGATCTGGTCATGGGCTGCGTTGGGCTCACGATCGCGAGCATCACGCTGGTGAACCTGTTTCGCTTCGCGCACGTGGTCCAGCATGACCGTACGCATTGGCTCAGCCCGCTCGGATTGCTGATCGGCCTCGAAACGGGATTCTCTTCCGCTGGCGCGGGCGCAATCGGAGCCTTGGCGATGATGAGCCTCACCACGCTCTCGCACCGCCGAGATCGTGGGCACAAACCTGACCTTCGGGCTAGCCCTGTCTGCCGTGGGAGGCGCTGATTCACGCGGGCCTGGGCGACGTCAACACCGCCGTCTTGTGGAAACTGCTGATCGGCGGCGTTGCGGGCGCGGTTGCCGGAGCCTCTTTCGCCTCGCGCATAGAGTCGAAGAAACTGCGCTTCGCCCTGTGCCTCGCCCTGGTGTACATCGGCGGCCAGCTTTCCTGGAGCAGCTTCTCCAAGATGTACTCCTCCAGCGTTAGCGCCGCGGGCCCGGCCGGCGTCGTGACGTCCCCTTCGGCGAAATAAAGCGCTCCTCTGCCGATTGGCAAAGTACGGTTGGCCTCAGGCCTTGCTATTCGCCGTATCCGGGTGTATGCTTTATGGCGACCTGGAAGCTGGTCTTAATGAAAATAATTCCACTCCGGCTAGGAGTGCCCGCTGCGCTGATGTTCCTCGGCACGGCGGTTCTGCTCGCGCAAAGCTCAGAGCCCGATAACGAGCCCAAGAGCGAGCATGAAGCCCCTATCGCCCTGATCCCGCCCCCGATAGCCGATCAAAGCATCGCGGCCCCATCTGCGGAGCCCAGCGGTTTTGGTGGCGTCCCCCTGGTCTCTTCCGCGCCGGTATACATTCCGCTCACCTTTAGGCAGAAGTACTTGTATTCGCTGGGCGAGATTTTCGGTCCCGACCGCCTGGCTGCCATGGCCGGGTACGCGGTCCTGGACCAGATGGGAGTCAGCCCGGCGCAATGGGGCAAGCGTCCCGCGTCCCTGGCGATCCGCTTCGCTTCCCATTTCGGCGCCAGCTTCCTGAATCACAATATCGCCTTCGGCGTCCGCGCTGTGGATCACGAGGACCCTCGTTATTTCCGGTCGGGACGCGGCCGCCCCTGGACTCGCGCAGGCCACGCCGTGGTCCACACCTTCGTGGTGCGCAACGACCGCGGCGGATGGATGCCGGCTTACGGCATCGTCGCAGGGGACCTCGCGACGCCATGGCTGGTGCGGCGGTGGCAGCCGGAGCAGTTTCAAACCGGGTCCGCGCTTCGAGCCGGAGCCGTCAACATCGGCATCGATATCGGAGCCAACATCCTGAAAGAATTCTGGCCGGACATGAGGCGCGCGCTGCCGAACTGGTTCACGCGCAACAACCCATTCCTGCCGCCCGCCAGCGTCGATTAGCGCTCGCAAGGTGGGGCGGTCCCCCTGGACCGCAGCCGGCCCGGCCGGCTTGGGCGGGACGAGGACTCCCCACCGATTCGTCAAGGCTGCCGAGCGAAGGTCTTCTTCCCGATCTCCACGTGCACCCGCAAGGACCCGATCCACACCGGACCGCGATCGCGGTTGTAGGCCGGATTGACGGCGTACTGCACATCGAGCGAACTGGTGAATCCCTCGCGCAGCCGGGCGCTATAATAACTTTCCCAGACCCTTTCCGTGCCGTAGCGCAGCCGCCCATCGCCGATCAGAAAATCCAGACCACCCGCAGCCAGATAATCGGCGTGCACCCTGGAGAGCCCGCTCACGGTCAGCTCCGTCGCCACCGTATCGTTCGGCCGGCCCCAGCGCGCGCCCTTGACCGAAACGCCCTCCGTCGCCAGCCGGTCGATGGCGGTAAAGGCGAAGCTCTCGGTCTTGCCGTCGTTCCAGCCCAGCCTTCCGAAGACGCCCCAGTCCTTGGCGATCTCCTGATCCACGCTCAGCCCGAAGCCGTACTTCAGCCGGCCCACCTCGAGCGTGTCATTGATGTTCGGAGTGGTCCGGGTTTCCGCGGCCAGCTGGAGCGCTTCGCCGTAGCTCCCCGAATCGGTGTGATTCAGATACACCAGCAGCCGCGCCGCGCCCGGATGCTTGTGCGGGGTGTAGCGCCGCTCGCCTTCGAACATCGTCGCCGCGGTCGCGGAACAGGCGGCGGTCGAATTGCTCGCCGTTGGCCACCTTGGGCTCGGCCGCGCTGGCGTAGCGCAGCGCTCCAGTTGCGCGTGTGGAACTCGTGGACCCAGCCCCAGGTGTAGCCGCGCGTGTCGGCCGGATAATCCCAAGCGCCGTTGTACATCACGCGCCCACCCCATGAACTGCGTCGCGCGGATCGTGCGAATAGTCGTTGTCGTCGAAAAAGTCGGTGAGGCGTGAAGCGGCCGGCGTAGATGCTGTAGCGCGTCATCGGCCGCGACCCGCCGAGCTGATCCTGCATCCGATTCGACCGGCTTCCGTCTCGTCGCCGAATCCGAAATCCTGCTGGATGAACAGCCGCGCGATGTATGGCTTCGGGCGTCGCGCTGGCGACGCGCGGCAGCTCGCCGTTAGAGGCGTTGGCCAGTCCGTCGACGTTGCTGAACCCCTTGCCGCCGGCGATTTCCGGATCGAAATAAAGCGCCGTGTAGTCGCGCCAGCCGCAGAGCCGTGAACAGAGTGGTGGTCAGCGAGGCTTCGGCCTCGGCGGGACGGTTCAGGCTCTCCGGACCCGGATACGGCGCATGAAAATTATCGTGAGCCTGGCCGATGGAAGTCGCTTGCCAGAAAATGTTCCAGCGCTCCGGCGCTTCCGCAGCCGCGTCCGCCGGAGCGGCGTCCGCCGGAGCAGGTGTCGCGTCCTGAGCGTCGAACGCCGGCGGCGAACAGGAACAGACAGAGCCCGCGCCGTATCCGCGTCCACACAACCAGGCTCCAGATCATCGCGATGATAAGCGGGAACATGATGATCGTGGTGGACCAGGCGATGATGTTGCCCGGCAGGTGGTTCTTGTAATCGCCCATGACGCGGCCGCGGTTGATCAGCAACAGCATGAACACCAGCACGAACGGAATCAGGATGCCGTTGGCCACCTGCGAGAGCAAAATAATTTTCAGCAGCGGCACGTGCGGGATAAGAATCACGCCCGCTCCGCACACGATCAGCCCGGTGTAGAGCCCGTAGAACATGGGCGCTTCCGAAAGGCGCTTATCGATGCCCGACTCGAATCCCACGCCTTCGCAGACGTTATAGGCGGTGGCCAGCGGCAGGATCGCAGCCGAGAGCAGAGAAGCGTTCACCAGCCCGATGGCGAACAGCAGCGACGCGAATCTGCCCGCGAAAGGCGCCAGTGCGACGGCTGCCTCCGCGGCGTCTCCGATATTGCGATGGCCCGACTTGTACAGCGTAGCCGCGCACGCGACCACGATAAAAAACGCGATGACGTCGGTGACCACGCAGCCCAGGATCACGTCCCAGCGCGTCAGAGTGTATTGCCTTTTATCGATGCCCTTCTCCACCACCGAAGCCTGCAAATAAAACTGCATCCACGGCGTGATGGTGGTGCCGATCAATCCCACAATCATGATCAGGTAAGCGGAATCGTTCTGCCATTCCGGAATCAGGGTGTCGTGCAGCGCAAGTTTCCAGTCCGGGTGCGCCAGGAACGCGGAAACGGGATAGGCGAAGTAAATCAGCGAGAACACAATCAGGATCTTCTCTACCGGCCTGTAGCTGCCGCGTACGATCACCGACCATACCAGCGCCGCTCCGATGGGCACCGCGATGTATTTGCTGACTCCGAAGATGCTCATGCCCGCGGCAAGGCCGGCAAATTCGGCGACGATGTTGCCGAAATCCGCGAGCCCCAGAATGAACATGGTGAGCGCGGTGGCGCGCAATCCGAATTCCTCGCGAATCAGGTCCGACAGGCCCTTGCCCGTGACCACCCCCATGCGCGCGGCCATCTCCTGCACCACGATCAACGCCATGGTGATGGGAATCAGCGTCCACAACATCGCGTAGCCGTATTGGGCGCCGGCTTGCGAATAGGTGAAGATGCCGCCCGGATCGTTATCGACGTTGGCGGTGATGAAGCCCGGCCCCAGCACGCTCATCAGCAACAGCACGCGATACTTCAGGAACCGGAAGGACGGTCGCCGGATCGGGAGGGTCGGACGCTCTGCTGCGGCACGGGCCATGGCGCGAATTCTTCATTGTCGCTTGGGATCGCTTCGATTGTATAGCTGTTTTCCTGTTTTCAAAGATCAAAGACAAAGCTGTATTCGAATCGTAACCTCATTGTGCAAAACTGGACTAATCATGGAATCCGCCGAACCGGCTTTATCCCTGGACGAGCCGCGCTTGTTCTGCAATCGGGAACTGAGCCTGCTCGAGTTTCAGAAGCGCGTGCTGCAGGAAGCGCAGGACCCTTTCAATCCGGTGCTGGAGCGCATCCTGTTCCTGTCGATCTTCGGCTCCAACATCGACGAATTCTTCCAGGTGCGCGTGGCGGTGCTGAGGCAGCGCGCGGCCTCGGGCGCGGAAGAGCGCATCCGCGTGGACGGGTTCAACGACTCGGACCTGCTGGACGCGATTCACACCGAAGTGGCTCTGCTGGGCGAGGCTGCGTATGCGTGCCTGCGCGGCGGTCTCAAACCCGCGCTGGCCGAGGCGGGCATTCGCATCGCTGGACTACGCGGAGCTGGGCGAGGAAGCTCGCGCCACGCTCAACGATTATTTCCAGCGCACCGTGTTCCCGGTGCTGACGCCGCTGGCCTTCGATCCCGGCAGGCCCTTCCCGCACATTTCCAACCTCAGCCTGAATCTGGCGGTGGTGATTCGCGACGCGCAGGGCACGGAACATTTCGCCCGCGTCAAAGTCCCCAACACTCTGCCGCAGCTTGTGCCGTGACGCCTCCGCTCGAACCCCGGAACGCGGCCAGCCCGACGGCCGGGCCGGGCCGCCTCCGAATTTATCTGGCTGGAGCAGTTGATCGCCGCGAATCTGCAGGCGCTGTTCCCGGGCCTGGAAGTGGTGGAAGCGCATCCGTTCCACGTCACGCGCGACGCGGAAGTGGCGATTCAGGAACTGGAGAGCGACGACCTGCTGGAGACCATCGAGGAAGCGGTGTGGCGCAGGCGTTTTCGCGCGGTGGTGCGGCTTGCAGGTGGACCGCGGCATCCCGCCCGAGATCGTGAAGATTCTGGCGGAGGAGCTGGAGCTGGAGGAACGCGCCATCTATCGAGTGGACGGACCTCTGGATCTGAGCCGCTTGCGGCAACTGTATGGGCTGGAGCGGCCGGATCTCAAGTACAAGCCGTTTTCGCCGCACACGCCGCCCGGGTTGCAGCCGAAATCGAAGGAAGATATCTTCGCGCTGATCCGCCGCGAGGACGTGCTGTTGCACCATCCCTTCGACTCTTTCCAGCCGGTGGTGGAATTCATTCGCAGCGCCGCGCGCGACCCGGACGTGCTGGCCATCAAAATGACGCTGTATCGCGTGGGACGCAACTCTCCGATTGTGGAGGCGCTGCTGCAGGGCATCGAGGAAGGCAAACAGATCTGCGTGCTGCTGGAATTGAAGGCGCGCTTCGACGAGGAGAGCAACATCGAGTGGGCGCGCGCGCTGGAGCACGAAGGCGTGCACGTGATCTACGGATTGGTGGGATTGAAGGTGCATTCCAAAATCGCGCTGGTGGTGCGCCGGGAGGGCGACGTCATGCGCCGCTACGTGCACCTGGGCACCGGCAACTACAATCCGCAGACCGGGCGTATCTACACCGACGTGAGCCTGTTCACCTGCGACGAACAGATCGGCGCCGATGCGACGGACCTGTTCAACTACCTGACCGGCTACTCCGCGAAAACCGGACTGCGCAAGCTGCTGATGGCGCCGGTGAGCCTGCGGCAGGGGATGGAGAGCCTGATCCAGCGCGAGATCGAGATGGCCCGGAAACGCAAGAAGGGCCATCTCATTTTCAAGATGAACGCGCTTGAGGATCCGGAGATGATCAAGCTGCTCTACCGCGCCTCGCAAGCGGGCGTGCGCGTGGATCTGCTGGTGCGCGGCTTGTGCTGCCTGCGGCCGGGCATTCCGGGAGTCAGCGAGAACATCACCGTCAAGAGCGTGATCGGCCGGTTTCTGGAGCACGCCCGCATTTATTATTTCCGCAACGGCGGGCGCGAAGAGGTGTATGTCGGCAGCGCGGATCTGATGCCGCGAAATCTGAACCGGCGCGTCGAAGTGGTGTTTCCGATCAAGGACCCGAAGCTGGTTTCACGCCTGCGCGACGAGATCCTGGAAGTGTATCTGGCCGATACCGTCAACGCACATGAAATGCAGACCGGCGGCTCCTACCAGCGTCCCTGGCGCGGCGAGACCGTGGGCGGAGTCGACAGCCATCAGCGCTGCATGAGCGTGCGGGCCGCCGCGGAGCCGGAAGGGCGCTGACCCGTTAACTTGATCCGCGGCTTCAGGCCAGGCCCAATTTCGCTTCGTAACAGTGGATGCGCGGAACCGGAGGGCCGCCAAGTACTCGCGTTCGAAATTTGTGGGGCGGACGCCCTCGTCCGCGCGCGACCCCCTGGTCGCGCCCAAGCCGGCCGGGGGGCCGGCTGCGGTCCAGGGGGACCGCCCCACCTTGCAAAGCTCGGCACCCGATCCGTTGCCGTATTTACGAACGGGAGCACCCAAGAGCAGCTTGACGCGCGGGTCTACGCATTCGTCAAGAAGGACACGCATTCGAGAAGCTGGCTGCCGGCGAAATCAAGGACGGCCAGCACCTGCCGCCGCGTAATGGGGGGATACAGATTTATGAATTCGTCGATCGTTTCGCCGCCTTCAAGAAAGTCGGTCAGGCTCTGAACCGGCACACGGGTGCCGCGGAAGCAAGGAGCGCCGCTCATGCGTCGCGGACTCACCCAGATTGCCTCATCCAATCGGATCTTTTGATCGGCGGTCACAACCTTAAAATAAGCCAAATCGCGCAGGCACGCAAGTTTGGGCGCAGCAGGGCGTGATGTCCGGAATCCGATTGTCGATATTCCATACGAATCATAAAGATTTTTTGGGGTGGCTATAAAGCCTTCTTGTGAGGAGAGATCAAAAGCTTGATTGACTTCCTACCAGGGTCGGCTTAAACTTCATCCAATTGCAGCCTCGCCGAAATCCGCCGATGAGAAAAAAGCCGCATGGCGCCGTGCCGATGATCGCTGTGCACCGTGACAGCGAAAAGCCGCTCCACCGTCAGATCTACGACGCGTTCCGCGCGATGATCCTGGAACGCAGATTGCAGCCGGGTCAACAGATTCCGTCGACGCGAGCTCTAGCCGACGAGCTGGGAATTTCGCGGATTCCGGTGCTGGGCGCCTATGCTCAACTCCTCGCCGAAGGGTACATCGAAAGCCGCTCCGGCGCGGGCACGTTTGTAACGATTTCGCTTTCCGACCAGTTCCTCGGTGCGCGTCCCGCGGTGGCGATCGTTGTGAACGATCCGGCGTCCGACGCCATTTCACGCGCTCCAGGCTTCTGCCGGTGGAAGGAACGTTGTGGTTCCGGGGTTCGGGGGCTTTCAGCGTCGGGCAGATCGCTTACGATCATTTCCCGTTTCGCGTCTGGTCCGACCTGGTAACGCACCATGCGCGAAAAGTGCGCGCCAGTTCGATGAACTATTCGGACCCGATGGGATCGGAAGGAATTTCGCGAGGTCATCGCGGCCTATCTTCGAACCGCCCGGGCGGTGCATTGCGAGCGCCTCCCAGATCATGGTGGTAAACGGTTCGCAGCACGCGCTGGATCTATCGGCCCGCGTTCTGCTCGACCCGGATAGCCCGGTCTGGATCGAGGAGCCCGGCTACGAATTTCTGCGGCACGCTCTGACGCTTTCCGGTTGCCGGCTGGTTCCCGTCCCGGTCGACAGCGAGGGGTTGGATGTTGCGGCCGGCGTCAGGCTGTGCCGCAACGCGCGCGTAGCCTACGTCACGCCCTCGCATCAGTATCCGCTGGGCGCCACCATGAGTGCGGCGCGCCGCCTGCAGTTGCTCGAATGGGCGCACAGTTCCAGCGCGTGGATCGTGGAGGACGACTACGACAGCGAGTACCGCTATGAAAGCATGCCGGTGGCGTCCATGCAGGGCCTCGATTCCGGCTCCCGCGTGATTTACATCGGAACCTTCAGTAAGACGCTCTTTCCCGCGCTTCGTCTTGGATACATGGTGATTCCCGCCGCCCTGGTAGGCCGCTTTCTCGCGGTTCGGCAGGCCAACGATCTATGCCCGTCGCACCTGTATCAGGCGGCGCTCGCCGATTTCATCAGCGGCGGGTCATTTCGCGCGGCACGTCCGGAAAACCAGGCAGTTATACGCGGAGCGCCGCAATGCGCTGGCGCGAGCGCTTCAGAAAGAGTTCGGCTCCGAGATGGAAATCCTGGGCGCGGAAGCCGGCATGCATCTGGTGGTCACTCTTCCGCCAGGGTTGTCCGACCAGAAGATTTCGGCACGCGCCGCGCGGGAAGATCTTTGGCTGTGGCCTCTTTCCGCCGCTTACGCCGGTACGGCGAATGTCCGCCAAGGCTTCATTCTCGGCTTTGGCGGCACGAAAGCGGATGAAATGCCGCATCAAGTGCGGCGCCTGCGAAAGGCCATGCATAATTAAGAAAAAGTGGTTATGGGGCGCGGACGCAGAGTGGTCATTGAGTCCGACCACTTCTCAGCTTACGATGAGAAGGTCAATGGGAATGAGGGAACGTCGAACCGGCCGGCCACCGTGTAGGGTTGCGTCGCACCGAGCACCGTTGGTTTGAAGCTACCTCAAATTCTGCGAAGATCCCCGTTACCGGTTTAAGCCGGTTTCCTGATTCGCCCCCATCGACTCGACGGCCGAGCCCAACAGCCAAGTCAGCTCTCGCAAAGTCCGCGAATTCCGGACGTCACGATCGACCGATCAAAGGAGAGCGATTATGGCCCAGCGACAGACACGAGTTTGTTTCCGCGCGTTGCGCGTTTTTCGCGTACCTGCTATTGCCCATCTGCTTTTGCCAATCAGGGGCTACGCACAATCCACCTTTGGCGACATTCGGGGCACAACGCGCGATCCCGGGGGTTTGGCCGTTGCCGCAGGCGGCTGTCACTCTTCACAGTCTGGACGAAAACACGAATCGCGTCGGCGGTCAGTGACGACAGCGGAGGATACCTGTTCGAGAACCTCAAGCCCGGGCACTACACGGTGTCGGCCGCCAAGGCGGGATTTTCCGCATCCACGGCCGTCACCCTGGAACTGACTGCCCGTCAAAGCGCGCGCGTGGACGTCGACGCTGTCGATCGAGCGCGTACAGCAGACGGTGAACGTGGAGGCCGCGGCGGAGCAGATCAATACCGAGAACGCTACGGTCGGCGACACCCGGGGCACGGACCAGCTGGTCCAGATGCCGCTCAATTTCAGAGCCCAGACCACCAGTCCGCTGGCTGCCCTGGCGCTTTCTCCGAGCATCATCACGGATAGTCAGGGCAACATACAAGTTGGAGGCGCCAGCTATTCGATGACGGGTTATTCCGTCGATGGAATTTCCACGGCCAATGTCACCGCCAACGGCTCTCTACAGAACGCCTACCCGTCGTCGGAAGGGCTGGCCGAACTCAAAGTCACCGCCTTCAACAACAGCGCCGAGTTCTCCCAGGTGGCCGACATCACGTTCATCACCAAAAGCGGAACCAACCAGTTTCACGGCAGCCTGTTCGAGTATCTGCAAAATGACGACGCTGGACGCGACCATTCTGAATTTCACGTCCAAGGCGCCCAAGCGATTCAATACGTTCGGGGGCAGCTTTGGCGGTCCGGTGATCATTCCGCATCTCTATAACGGCAAGAACAAGACGTTCTTCTTTGGCGATTACGAGGGCAATCGCCGCAGGACCTCGACTCCGGAGCAGTATCTGGTTCCGACTGCCGCGGAGAGAAGCGGAAATTTGAATGGGCTTCCCATCATCAGATCCGGCAACCGGCCATCCCACCAACGTTCTTGACCAATCCCTTCAGCGGCCAGCCGTTCGCCAACAACACCATTCCGCTCACCAGGCTGAATCCGGTATCCCTGAAATTGCTGAATCGAATATTACCCGCTGCCGAATGTCAATTCCTCAGGCAGCAGCTACAATTATGAAACGCTGCAACCCACGCCTTCGAATACCAACGGCTGGGACCTCAGGCTGGATCACAACATCACTTCTAATCAGCAGATCTATGCCCGTTTCAGTTGGAAGAACCTGGTCTCGGACGTGGCCAATCCTCTCTTGCCTAACGACGTTGATTTTGAGCATGATCGCAGTTTGATCGTTTCCTACAACTACACCATCAGCCCCAAGATGGTGAATGAGTTCCGCTTCGGCTTCACGAACTCGCTCATTGACCAGACCTTTCCAATCGAGGGCGCGGTGGCCGACGACCAGCTCGGCCTGACCGGCATAAGCTTCGCGAATCACCCGACGACGGGAGCGTTTCCAACCTTCAATTTCTCCGACGGCACCGGCTTTACGCCGATCGGCCACGACAAGGACGGACCGGGCCAGTCAAAAACCATGCAGTTCACCGACAACCTCAGCCGTACCATGGGCAAGCACACTCTCCGTTTCGGTATAGATGCCCGCCGAGTCTTCTACGAAACCGTGGTCCGGTGGGGCCAATCGGACGACTTCGGCGCGTTTACGTTCAATCAGGGGGTCTTCACGGGCAGTTCATTCGGCGATTTCCTGCTGGGCGCGCCCAACACCGATTTCATTGTCGAAAGCAGTCCCAACACCAACGAACCGAGCACCCAGTGGGGAATTTACGCCCAGGATCAGTGGGAGGTGAACCTCCCGGCTCACCCTAAATTTCGGGTTGCGATGGGAGGTGCTCCCGGAATTCACAGAAAACCAGGGCGACATCGCCAACTTCGACCCACGCAACGGCGACGTAGTGGTTCCGGACATACTCTTGAGCAAGACCGTGCCCTCCAGCCCCTTGCTGCAAGCCAACTACAACGCGTTCCTGGTCTCCTTTAATGCCTGTCAGCTGCCGACGAGAGACATGTCGCTGCCGTGCTCCAATGTGGTCACGGCGAGCCAGGATCACTTGTCGCAGAGCCTGCGGAACACCTATTGGGGCGATTACGATCCTCGTATCGGCATCGCTTTCCGTCCGTTTCGAGATAATAAGACAGTCTTCCGCGCCGGATTTGGCATTTTCACTCAAACCCCGCTCGGCCAATTGGCTTACGATTTTATCGGCATCCCGCTGGGGGCGCCCTACACCTACTCGAACAACAACGGCGGCGTGCCGCTGTTCACATTTCCGCAAACGTCTCCCGCATCCACAACCGCCCAGTACGGAGGCACCGGCTTTTACGATGGAATGAGCCCGAATTTCAAGGATCCTCAGACGGCGCAATGGAACGTCGACCATCGAGCGCCAGTTGACAACCACCGCTGGCGGTCCGAATCACCTACTCCGGAATGAATTCCTACCGGATGAGCGTGAAGGAGGATTACAACGCGATCCCTCCGAGCAAACAGCCCTACGTACCCAGTCCTTACGTCGATCCACGCGCTCCTTATCAGAACTGGGACGAGATAAACTACAGCGCGAACGCCGGCTTTTCCAACTACCAGGGGCTCACCGTGGAAGCCACCCAAAGGATGTCGCACGGACTGTTCTTCCAGGCGAATTACACCTGGGCCCATAACATCAGCGACGCTCAAGGCGACGCTCCGAACGGCTTTACCTCGGAAAACCTCCTGTTTACCCCCTCCTACGATCAATTCGACCTCCGGGCGGCTCGTGGAAATGTGGCGGGCATGCCCCGGCAGCGGTTCTTGCTGACCGGCACTTACGAGTTACCGTTTGGCCCGCGCCGGCAATGGGACAGCAAGAATAAGTTTGTCGACGGGGTGCTGGGCGGTTGGAATGTGAACACGGTCACTCTCATGCAGACTGGGCCTTTTCTTACGCCCACCATCAGCCCCACACTCGATCAATCCAATACGGGCATCGTGGGACGCGGCGGCATCACCGCGCGGCCGGATGCGGTCGGAAATCCCAGCTCCGGAGTAGGGGGCAGCACCTTGTGGAACATCAACGCGTTCGCTCCAACGCCGGCGGGTGCGGGGAGAATCGGGAATGCGGGAGTCGGCATCCTGCCGGGTCCCGGAACGATCGCCGTTTCCGCGGGGTTGTCGAAGATCTTTCCCATCCGGGAGCGCGCTCGATTCCGGTTTGAAGCCACCTTTACCAACGCCTTGAACCACACCAACTTTGCTCCGCCGGCGTCGGACATTAGCAACCCGTCGACCTTTCGGCATCTTGCAGTCGGCGCAGACGGCGGGGCAGGGCGGCAACCGGACCGGACAGTTGGCGCTCCGTTTGGATTTCTGAAGAGCCAGTGTACGCCGATATTTAATTTTCCAACGAGGAGAACATTGAATGGCCATTTATCAAAGCATGCAGAGAGTGCGGTTCTCAAGCCCCGACGGTTACGCTGAAGTTCAAACTGCTGTTCGCGGAAGTCGGCACGCAATTGAAGACGCTGCCGGGATTTCTGCATTTGACGTGGTGGGTCCATCCCCAGGACCCGAGCTGGTACAACGAGATCAGTTTGTGGACCAGCCTGGAAGCCCTGAAAGCCTGGCACATGAACGACTACCACAAGCAAGCCAAGGCCTGGGCGGTGAGAAGCGGCGCCATCATGGAAGACATCATCACCAACTTCGAGTTGAAGAACACTCGCCTGATCCGCGTCTGTCCTTGCTGCGCCCTCATCTCAGACGAGGCGTACGAGCTGCACCAGGAGCAGTGCGTACTTGCCAAGCCTTGTCCCAAGTGCGGCTTCCATTTTCCGGTTATGCCGGAAACGTCCGACAGCACGGCCGTATTCAAGGACGTGGAGAGCGTTCCCGCCTAGCGTGCGGCCGGCCGGCGAGCGACGATTTCCGCAACCCAACGCCTGTGTGCCGGGTCACGCGAAGGGCCTTCGTACTGGTGCTGGATTTCGAAATCCTTAAAGTAGCCGGCCAGCTCGCCGGGGGCGAGACGGAAGGGTGTCATATGCGGATCGCCGGGCTCGGGAATATGGGCGATCGCCACGACGAGGCCTCCGGGAACGACACCGCGCTTGGCGGGCTCGAAGAGATCGCGCTGGAGGTAATAACAGATCGCGATGAGATCCCACGAATCCGGCTGTATGATGTATTCGTGTTTTTCGAGGTCGGCGACGCGGGCGTCGATGGCGGGATTGCGCGCGGAGAGAAGTTCGACGGCGGCGCTGGAGCCATCGACCGCGGTCACTTGCCAGCCTTGGGAGGCGAGCCAGAGAGCGTTGCGGCCGGCTCCGCAAGCGAGATCGAGAGCGCGGCCGGGAGCGAGATTGCGCACACTAGTGGCGAGGAGCGGCGTGACACACTCGTCCCGAAGTTGGGCGTCGTGCTGTGCGCGATATCGTTCATCCCAGCCGCGCAGATCCATGCTTCCTAGGATAAGCATGGATCAAATTGAGAAAGATCTAAGAGGAGCTCCTCACGCTTGATATCCTTCAAGCGTTCAAAAGGCCCATCGTGTTGGCGTTCGCACGGGTTGCTCTCTAAGAACTCCTCCGCACTACCGCGATCCGGAACCGATGGGGGAACCGAATTCTTGATTGAAATATAGAGCACGGGCCGTGCGGAGCGAGCAGAGGCGAAACGGCAACGCGTTCAAAAGCGGGCAAATCCAGCTGCGAGGTAGGATGGGAGCCTGCCGATCGAGATCCTGATCATCGCGGACGATTTGACGGGTGCTGCCGATTGCGGCGCGGCTTGCGCGGCGCATGGGCTCGATACCGTGGTCGTGCTGGACGATTCGGCCGGGATTCCGCGCGCGGAGGTGGTGGCGTTCGACGCGAATACCCGGGCGATGACGCCGGCCCGGGCTGCGGCGGAGACGGCTCGCATCGTGCGCGAGTATCCGGCTCGCATCGTTTATAAGAAGATCGATTCGACGCTGCGGGGCAATGTGGGAGTGGAGGTTGCGGTGGCGCTGGAGGCTTATCGCGCGATGGGGCATCCTGAGGCCGTCGCGGTGGTGGCTCCTGCGTTTCCGGCGATGGGCCGGACGACGAAGGGCGGGCGGATGCATGTGCGCGGCAAGGCGATTCGGCATAGGGACATCGGGCAAATTCTCGAAGACGCGGAGACGGATGAGGATCTGAGTGCGATTGCGGCGAAGTGGATGAAGCATGAAGGCGGGGTGGTTTGGGTAGGGTCGGCAGGCTTAGCTCGATGGTTGCCGGAGGCGGCGGGGCTCAAGCGTGGCGAGTCGCAGGTTGTGCCGAACGTGACGGGACCGATCGTGTTTGCGATAGGGAGTCCGTCGCAGAGGTCGCGTGAGCAAGCCCAAGCGCTGGAAGAGGCGGGGGTGGGGAACGACATCGTTCTGAAGGGTGAAGTGGAGGCGCTGGCAAATACGATTGCTCGGAATCCGGGGCCCATAGGTGGTTTAGTGGTGACCGGGGGGGCGACGGCGAGAGCGGTGCTGAGCAGGCTCGGCATTGCGGCGCTGCGGGTGGTGGGCGAGGTCGAGACGGGCGTGCCGATTTTAGTGGCGGAGGGTTCGGGGTTGCCGGTGGTGACGAAGGCGGGGGATTTCGGAGACAGGGAAACGCTGCTGAGATGCAGGCTTGTGCTACAAAGGAGGAGTACTCGATGAAGAGGACAGACCCCTCCGAGAGGTTCCTTCGAAACGGAAGTTCGAGACCCTAGTAGAAGGAAACGTCAGGCGCGACGACACAGCGCAAATCGAGCGCCGGCGCAGGGCCGGAAGCTGGATGGCACCGCCGCCTCCCGATCAAGGGCTGGTTCCAGCAAATTCCGTTTGGAGGAGTTTGCATGGTCACGGCTACGGCGGCGCAACGAGTCTTTATCGGAGACATGACTGCGGGCGAAGTGCGGCTCAAGGGCTGGGTTTACCGCCTGCGCGTACTCGGCAAAACCGCGTTCGTGATTCTGCGGGATTGTAGCGGAGAGGCGCAGTGCGTCATTGCGTCGGAGGCGCTCAGGGACCATCGCCTCAAAGTCGAGGACGTGGTCGAGATCCGCGGGAACGTGCGGGCTGAGGCGCGCTCGAAAACCGGCTGCGAGGTCGATATCTCCGAGATCCGCGTGTTGAATCGCGCGGCGCAGAATCTGCCGTTCCAATCCTCGTCGGACGTGGAAGGGGTCGGCTTGGAGACGCTGATCCAGTATCGGCCCTTGTCGCTTCGCACCGAAGCCGTGGGCGACATCTTTCGCGTTCAGGCGGCGCTGCTGGCTTTGTTTCGCGATGCACTCAACCGGCGGCGATTTACCGAGATCGTCACTTCAAAAATTGTCGGGGGCGGGACCGAGGGCGGCACCAATCTTTTCGAGATCAAATATTTCGACCGGGTTGCGTACCTGGCGCAGAGTCCGCAATTTTACAAAGAGCACGGAGTGGCGGGGTTGGAGCGAGTGTATGAAACCGCCCACGTCTACCGCGCCGAACCGCACGCGTCCAGCCGGCACCTGACGGAATACTATTCGCTGGACGTCGAGTTCGGCTTCATCGACGGGCCGGAGGACGTGATTCAGCTGGAACGCGAATTGCTGACGGACATGTTCGAGAACCTCAACAGCCGGTATGCGCACCTGATCAAGAAGCACCGGACGGATTGGCTGCCGTCGATGCTGGATGTGCCGTGTTGGGAGTTCGATGCTTGTCTGGAGATGCTGAGACTTGAGTTCGGACGGACGGATTTAGTTGACGATCTCGATCCGGAAGCGGAGCGGCAGCTTTGCGAAAGGGCTCGGCGGGAGACCGGGATTGCCGCGGTGTTTGTCCTGGGTTTTCCCTTGGCGGCACGGCCGTTTTACACGGCGCCGCGAAATGCACCAGGAGGCTCGGGCGGCGCGGCGAGCAGCTTCGATCTGCTGTTCCAAGGCATCGAAATCACTACCGGCGGACAGAGACTGCATCAACGGCAAGAGCTGGAGGCGGCGCTGCGCTGAGATCGATTGATCCGTCGAACTTCGAGAGCCACCTGGCTATGTTCGATTTGGGAATGCCGCCGCATGGCGGATTCGCGATTGGGCTGGAACGGCTCACGTGCCAGGTGATGAATCTGGCGAATGTGCGTCAGGCGGTGCTGTACCCGAGGGATCGGTACAAGTTAACGCCGTAGTCGATAAAATCGAGAATTCGATGACTCTGCCAAGAATTGCGATCACGATGGGGGACGCCGCGGGCGTTGGTCCGGAGATCATCATGAAGAGTCTGGCTCACGCCGAGGTGTATGGATTCTGCGAGCCAATCGTCATCGGCGATGCGGAGCGGCTGCGTGAAGCCGGGCGGATTTGCGGAAGCAAGTTGCAGGTGCCGGGCGACGTTGAATGCGTTGACTTGAAGCTGATCCCGAAGGATTTGGCTTGGGGCAAGCTTTCGGCCGCGGCGGGCGAGGGCGCGTTCCAGTTCGTGAAGCTGGCGGCTACCCTGGCGATGGACCATCGCGTGGAGGCGATCTGCACGGCTCCCTTAAATAAAGAAGCGCTGCACGCGGCGGGACATATTTATCCGGGGCATACGGAGTTGCTTGCCGCGCTGACCGGGACGCCGGAAGTTTCGATGATGCTGACGGCTCCCAATTTGCGAGTAATTCATGTGACTGCGCACATGGGACTGCTGGATGCGATCGCCAGGATCGAGCCGGGGTTGGTGGAGCGGACCATCGCGCGGGGCCATGAGGTGCTCGTTCAGGCGGGGCGCATTGGGACGGCGCGGCGAAAGATCGGCGTGTGCGGGATCAATCCGCATGCGGGCGAGCACGGGCTGTTCGGACGCGGCGAGGAGGAATCGAAGATTGCTCCCGCGATTGCGGCGTGCCGGGCGAGGGGCATCGACGTGGAGGGTCCTCTGCCGGCCGACACGCTGTTCTATCGAGCGGCGCGCGGGGATTTCGACATGGTGGTGGCGATGTATCACGATCAAGGCCACGGTCCGGTGAAGGTGCTGGGTCTGGAGTCGGGCGTCAATATTACCGTGGGCCTGCCGGTGATCCGGACGTCGGTGGATCATGGGACCGCGTTCGATATCGCGGGCACGGGACGCGCGGATGAACGGAGTATGCTGGAAGCGCTGCGTCAAGCGGCCGAATTAGCGGGATCGAAATGAGCAACTACAAACGAATCGCCACAGAAGAAGCGTTCACGACGCCGGATATTTTTGAGCGCTACCGAGTTCTACTGAGAGAGCCGGCAGTGGATGCGGGATTCGCCAGCTTGTGGGGGCATTTCTCGAAGAACGCTCCGGTGGTGGGACGGCTTCTGGACCTGGGTGAGAAGCGCATCGCGGACATGGATTCGGCGGGGATCGCCATGCAGGTGCTGTCGCTGACGGCTCCGGGAGTGCAGATGTTCGAGCGCGACGAGGCGGTGGGGCTGGCGCGCTCGAGCAACGATCAGTTGGCGGAGGCAGTGCGGAAGTATCCGGAGCGATTCGCGGGACTGGCGGCGATCGCGCCGCAGCATCCGGCGGAGGCGGCGAAGGAACTGGAACGGGGCGTGCGGCGGCTGGGGCTGAAGGGCGCGATCGTCAATTCGCACACTCGCGGCGAGTATCTGGATGACACGAAGTTCTGGCCGATCTTCGAAGCGGCGGAGGCGTTGCGGGTCCCGATTTATCTGCATCCCACGGCGCTGCCGCCGGCGATGGTGCAGCCGTTTGTGGAACGCGGCCTGGAAGGGGCCATTTACGGCTTCGCGGCGGAGACCGGCCTGCATATTTTGCGCATCATCCTGGCGGGCGTGTTCGACCGCTTTCCGGATTTGCAGATGGTGGCGGGGCATCTGGGCGAGGGGCTGCCGTTCTGGCTGTTCCGCGTGGATTTCATGCACAGGGCGATGGTGAAGGCGGAGCGCTACGCCAGCGTCAAGAAGCTGAAGCTTAGCCCCAGCGAATACCTGCGACAGAATTTCCACGTCACCACCAGCGGAATGGCATGGGAGCCGGCGATTCTGCATACCCAATGTGTTTTGGGCGCGGATCGTGTATTATACGCGATGGACTATCCATATCAATTCGTGCCGGAAGAGGTAAAGGTCACGGACGGCTTGCCCATCAGCGATGGCGACAAGCACAAACTGTATCAGCTCAACGCAGAGAGGGTTTTTTCGTTATGCAACAGAGATTGAAGCCGTATGGCCTGAAGCCATATGGCTGGACGCGATATGGCTCCCTGGTGGTGATCGGAGCGGGATTGGTGGGCGCGGCGATGGGGCTGATCGCGCAGGGCTCGGAGACCTACAAGGCGCGGCTATCCGCGTTGCCGGCGGATGCGAAGACGGTTAAAGATCTGGCGGGGACCGGCACGGCGAAGGCAGTCCTGGCGGGCACCAAGCTGACCATCACCGCATCGTTTGAAGGGCTGAAGACCAACGCCACCAAGGCCGAGCTTCGCAACGGGGTTCTGGGAGGCGTGCGCGGGCCCGCGATTGGCGATCTGACCATCTCCAAGGCGATGAGCGGCACCATCACGGGGACCATCGACTTGACGGCTCCGCAGATCGAGCACCTGAAAAAGGGTGGTCTATATGTTCAGATTTACACGGAAAAACCCACGGATGGAACGCTGTGGGGCTGGCTGCAACGTTAGGAGCGCACAGCGCGGGCCTTCGTGGCCCGCTGCGTTGTGCGCGATGTCATTAGGGAGATACACACCATGAAGAAGACCTTCGCACTGGTAATGGCTCTGGCAGGCGCGTACGGCGTCGTGAGAGTGGCGGGTCAAGCTCCGGCGGCAGGGCCGTTCACGGCGCAGCAGGCCGATGAGGGGCGCGCAACGTATCAAGCCAATTGCGCCAGTTGCCATAATGCCGATCTGAGCGGCAGCGGAAACGCTGCGCCGCTGGCGGGTAGCCTGTTCATGGGCAGCTGGGCCAACCGGAGCACCAAGGACCTGGTGGGCTTCATGGAGGGCGCGATGCCTCCTAACAATCCGGGCGGTCTGACGGATGCGGCGTATCTGAGCATCACCGCCTTCATCCTGCAATCCAATGGTTCGAGGGCGGGGAATCAGGCGCTGACCGCGACGACGGATGTGACGATTCGCTCCGTGGCGACGGGTGTGCTGGCGCAGGCGGGCGGCGGCGGTCGAGGGCAAGGCAAGCAGGCGGGGGGCGGCGCGGGAGCTACGAAAGGCGGACGAGGCGCGGCTGCGCCGGCGCCCGAGAGGGCTGACGGTGGCGGGAACGGTGAAGAATTTCACGCCCATTACCGACGCGATGATGAAGAATCCCGATCCCGCCGACTGGCTGATGCTGCGCCACGATTATCACGCCAATAATTACAGCACTCTGAACCAGATCAACGCGCGAACGTGAAGGATCTGCAACTGCAATGGGTGTGGTCCATGGCGGACGGCACCAATCAATCCGCTCCGGTGGTGCACGACGGGGTGCTGTTCATCAACAATCCCACCAATATCGTGCAGGCTCTGGATGCCAAAACGGGCGAGCTGATCTGGGAAAACCGGATCGGCGAAAACGCCACCGGCAATTCGCAGCGCGGCATCGCGCTTTATGGCGACAAGGTCTACATCACCACCGGCGACGCGCACATTTACGCGCTGGACGCTCGCACCGGCAAGAACGTCTGGGATACCGTGATCGGCGACCGCACCAACGGCAGCTACAGCACCTCCAGCGGTCCGCTGCTGGCCAAAGGCATGGTGATTCAGGGCCTGGGCGGCGGACTGTGCGATCAGTATCGCGAAGAGAAGTGCTTCATCAGCGCCTATGACGCCCAGACCGGCAAACTGAAGTGGAAGTTCTACACCATCGCCAAGAAAGACGATCCGGGTCCCGAGATCAAGCCTTATGGAGCCGCTCCGGGCGACACCTGGGGCACGCTGGCGCGATCTGTTCCGCGCCGGCGGAGACACCTGGATCACCGGCAGCTACGATGCCGGATTTGAACCTGACCTATTGGGGCGTCGCGCAGGCCAAGCCGTGGATGCGCGCCAGCCGCCAATCCGGCAACGGCGCGACCGCCTACGCGAACTCGACCGTGGCGCTCGACGTCGATACCGGCAAGCTGAAGTGGTATTACAATCACGCGCCGGGCGAAACGCTGGATCTGGATGAAGTCTTCGAGCGCGTGCTGGTGGATTCCGGCGGCCAGAAGCTGGTGTTCAGCGCCGGCAAGGACGGCATCCTGTGGAAGAACGACCGCACCAACGGCAAGTATCTGGGCCACAAGGAAACGGTGTTCCAGAACATTTACGATTCCTTCGACCCGGTGACCGGCGAGCCGCACTTCCGCAACGACATCGTCGAGAATCAGGTGGGCACCGTGGGTGCAGAGCTGCCCGACTTCGGAAGGCGGCCACAACTGGCACGCCATGAGCTACAACCCGCCGACCAATCAGTTGCTGATTCCGGTGGCGGAGAGCTGCCAGGAGATGAACGCGCAGAAGGTGGACTTGAAGGAAGGCGGCGGCAGCGCGGGCGGCGCGGCGCGGCGCTTCTTTGAGTCGCCGGGATCGAACGGCAATGTGGGCAAGTTCGCGGCCTACGACGTCGCGACGCTCAAAGAGAACTGGGCCATCCGGCAACGTTCGCCGTTCATGACCGCTGTGCTTTCGACGGCCGGCGGCATCGCCTTCGTCGGCGACATGGATCGCGTGTTCCGCGCGGTGGACGTGAAGACCGGCAAGGTGCTGTGGGAGACTCGCCTGGGCACTTCGGTGCAGGGCTTCCCGATCACCTTCAGCGTCGGCGGACGGCAGTTCATCGCCGTGCCGACGGGCCTCGGCGGCGGCAGCCCGCGCATGGTGCCGAGCGTGCTCGCGCCGGAGGTGCACTATCCGTCAAACGGGAACGCGCTGTATGTGTTCGCGCTGCCGGAGAAGAAGTAGGAGGGCTTAGCGAGGATGGGACGCTTGCCAGTTAGTCTGTTTGTGGCGACCGTTGCTTCCGTGATACTGGTCCATTTCGTGCACCTACGCGATATCCTCATCGAGGAGGGCCGTTTCGGAAGAATAAACGGCGAGAGCGGCATTCGATCAATTGTCTGCACAGCAATACGATGGTTGAAGGTACACAGTACACAGCGCCAATGTATTGCTCGGTGTCGGCGCACACTATGGCGATGGCGTCACCGAACTGAAAGACCTTGTCTTTGCAGAGAATGGGACGGTCCCAACCATCGCCCTTGTTAGACGGAAATGTAATAAGACCTTGATAGCGTTCTTGCCCTTCACATCTTTGTGCGTTACGACCTTGTATACGCCGGGCATTTTCTCGGCCTCAGATACGTTGATGCCTTTGATATTTGCGTGCAAACATCAGCCTGGACCAGTGCATGTCTCAGTGTATGAGGAGGTTTGTAAAGCGACGTCGTCACCGTAATCCCAAGTCCCTGTAACCTTGGCAAGAGCCGAAGGAGCTCGTAGGTCGATCCCATAATACTCCATCCTTGCCGGTTTCGAATAACAAAGCTTCCTTCTTCTTTTCACCTCGAGCACTTTCGCAGCATCCATTACCGCATCTACCAGAGGCTTATACCCGGTACAGCGGCAGGCGTTCCTGTTTTTCTGGAACCATTCGCGCACTTCTTCACGCGAAGGGTCAGGTTCGTGTCCAGCAGAACCTTGGCTGACAGGATGAAGCCCGGGCTGCAGAAGCTCGCACTGTGCCCCACCATGCGCCATCCATCACACCTGTAGCGGATGAAAGTTATCCTCTGTACCAAGCCCCTCGATGGTAGAAATCTCCGATAGTCCTGTACCGTCTTCATCTTCACGATACACGACCTGACTAGTTTGCCATTCATGATAATGAGCAACAGCCACACTGGCCCTGTCCGCAGCCTTTCTTACAGCCCGTCAGCACCATCTTTGCCTCAGGACATCGGCCAGGGATTTCTCTGGTTCGACTACCTGGTTCCTGGCGATTTCGTTGACCTTGAGAATTTTGCTTGAATTTTTTCTCTCCTTATTTTTAGATAAGAGTCAATCAGCCGCTCTTGTTGGCGGATGACGCCGGACATTCCGGGGATGAACAAAGGTTTTATGCCCTTGGAAAGACGGATGGGGAAAGGCGGCTGTTTTTGGCTTTTACCGCCCGTCGAAGGAAAATCCGGGTCATCTCGGCGAGGGACATGAGCCGGAAAGAAAGAAGGGAATACCAAAATGCCGAAAAAAAGATTCCGAGCTTTAAATCCGAAGCCGAAGAACGAAAGTTTTGGGCCGCGGAAGACTCGGCTGAATATATCGATTGGTCCAAGGCCAGGCGCGTTGGTTTCCCGAACCTCAAACCGTCCTTGAAAACCATTTCTTTGCGCTTGCCCGCGTCCATGATTGAAGAGTTAAAGATATTGGCAACGAAAAAGGATGTGCCCTATCAAACCTTGATGAAGCTTTTTCTGTCCGAACGAATTACGAGCGAATTATCGATGCCGTCCGCCCATGAAATTCCCGCGCCCTATGGGGGAAAGCGGCGCTGACCTGAAACCAAAAACGGTAAAACATCCGCCCGTTTTGCCGAATCCATATCAAGAAACAGAAAGGCACCTCATGAAAATTGATTCTGTCGAGGCGGTCGCAAAGGTGATTGACTACTCCCTGTTAAACCCCGTGATGACCGACTCGATCCTGCTGGAAGGCATCGAAATCGCCAAAAAACA
This sequence comes from Bryobacterales bacterium, assembly GCA_963765185.1. GTDB lineage: Bacteria > Acidobacteriota > Terriglobia > Bryobacterales > Bryobacteraceae > Palsa-187. The sequence continues at coordinate 670 of CAVXWB010000049.1, read as the reverse complement.
CAAGACGGCCTCCGTTTGCATCAAACCCTATTTCGTTTCCCGGGCGGCGAAGTTGCTGGAAGGGTCGGGTGTGGCCGTTGGCACGGTCATCGGCTTTCCCCATGGCGGGCACAGCACGGCGGTCAAGGTGATGGAAGCCCAGCAGGCCATTCAGGACGGGGCCACCGAACTGGACCTGGTGGTCAACATCGGCAAGGTTTTGAGCGGGGACTGGGAATTCGTGGAAAAAGACCTGCGGTCGGTGGTGTCCATCTGCCAGGCCACCCAGTCCATCAGCAAGATCATCTTCGAGAACTGCTATCTCGAGGACCGCCACAAGATCCAGCTGTGCCAGATCTCCGAAAGAATCGGCGCGGATTTCGTGAAAACCTCCACCGGTTACGGCTCCGGCGGCGCCACCCCTGAGGATCTGAAACTCATGCGGGCCCATGTTTCCCCCAAGGTCCAGGTCAAGGCCGCCGGCGGGGTGCGGGACCTGAACCGGCTCCTGGAAGTGGTGGCGTTGGGTGTCACGCGCGTAGGCGCCACCGCCACGGAGAAGATACTGGAAGAAGCCGCGAAACGGTTTAAATAATGGAGGGGGTCTGACCCCGGTTACTTTCCGACCCTGGCTCAGTGGCTGTATTTGTAGAGCAATACGTAACGTCGTGCTGCACAGGAACATGGCACA
>CAVXWB010000048.1:0-17367 GCA_963765185.1 Bryobacterales bacterium | reverse complement strand
TCAACATGGTCGTTCCACCCGCCGCTCCGGCGGTGTTCCTGAGCGGATCCGCGGGTCCCTGACGGACTTGCCAACCGTGATCCGGCAGTCCACTAATCTGCTGGTGACGGCCTCCAATCCGGTCCATTTGGGCGACATGCTGGTGATTTACCTCACGGGTATGGGCGCGGTGACGCCGGTGGTGGGCAATGGACTTCCCGGTCCGCAAAATCCGCTGGCGTACGCCGTCAGCCCGCCGACGGTGACTCTGGGAGGGGCTTCCATGAGCGTGCAATTCGCCGGGTTGGCGCCGGGCGAAGTGGGTGTCTACCAGATTAACGCGACAGTGCCGGAGAACGCACCGCAAGGGCTGAGTGTTCCGCTGGTTGTGTCTCAAGGGGACAGTACCCAAACCATCAACAACCTTCGCGTCGTTCAGTAAAGCTGTAGCCGAGGAACAAGCGGCGCGCGTACAGACAGATCGCAAGAGGGGATCCATATGAAACTGGCTCGAATGCTCGTAGTGTGCGCAGCCGTATTGCCGGCGGCGTGGGGACAGAAATGGGAAGTCGGCGGCGGCGTGGGAGGCGGGTTCTACACCTCCGATAACATCACCTCGCCGGACGGATCGGCTTCGGCCAAGATTCAAGGCAATCTGGCGGGCAGCGTGTGGCTGGGCAACTACACCAGCGGTAAGTGGGGCGGGGAGTTGCGCTACGACTACCAGATGGGGGACGTGCAACTCAGCCAAGGCTCTACCCAAGTCGCCTTCGGCGCGCGCACTCAGGATCTGCATTACGATTTCCTGTGGCATTTCACCGGCGGCGAATCGCGCGTGCAGCCCTTCGTGGCCTTCGGCGCGGGCATCAAGTTCTATCAGGGAACCGGCGCGCAGGTGGTGTACCAGCCCTTGAGCAATATCGCGCTGCTGACCCAGGCAGAGGACATGGTGCCGATGGTAAGCGGGGGTGGCGGCTTGAAGTTCAGACTGTCGCCGCACTTCATTTTGCGCATGGATGTGCACGACTACCTGACTCCGTTTCCCAAGCAAGTGATCGCGCCCGCGATGGGCGCAAAGGTGGGCGGATGGCTCCAGGATTTCGTCCCCATGGCCGGCGTCTCCTTCGTGTTCTAGGACCCCGCGCCCTGTGGAACCAGGCGCGAAATGCCGATAGACGTGCATGGAGTTCAACCCGACCTCCCTCAATGTCACCGAAGTGCTGGTGATCTTTCTGGCTGTGGTGGCTGCGACCTTTGTGTTGCGCAAGCGCTATGACAGCAACGTGCCGTTGCTGTTCTACCTGGTGCTGGTCCTGTTCAACAACATGTCGGACCGGGGGATCAACCCTTATCTGCTGTACAGCGGCTTGATCCTGGCCCTGCTGCTGCGCTTTGAGTTTATGGGCGGAGGCTTCGCCAAGCTGGTGGGCTTCCTCACCGCGGCCAGCCTAGGCGCGATCATCTGGATGATGATGTCCGAGGTTTTGGCCTAACGCAAAAAACCTGGGACAGTATACTCATTTCCGCCGGGCGCGAGTGTCGTCTGGCGTCAATTCGCTGGTCCGGCGGAAATGGGAATACTGTCCCGGTTTTTTGCTAAGACCCTTACCGGGCGCGCCTGAGGCGGTAATCCTCGACCGTCGGCATCTCCACCACGCGGCACATTTCGTGCAGACGGGAGCGCGCGCGGCGTCCGATCACTTCACTGAGTTTGCGCCGCGGGTCTTCGGGGCCTTCCTGGTCGGGCAGATTGGTGGTGGCGATCAGAGGCTTCCCGTGGTTGCACCGGTAGGTGATGATCGAGGTGATGGTGTCCTCCACCCAATCCGTGATGCGGTGAGAGCCTAAATCGTCAAGCAACAGCACCTCGGTATCGAGCGCGGAGCGGTACACTTCGCGGTTGGCGGCGCCGGAGTTGGGATCGTAGCCGGAGCGAATGCGATCGAGCAGATTCTGATAGTCGTAGAAGATGCCTTCGTGGCCGCGGTCGAGCAGAGCCTTGAATGCGGCCACGGCCAGATGGGTCTTGCCCGTGCCGGTGTCGCCGATCAGCAGCAGCCCCGGGTGCCCGGCCGCGGGAAACTCGCGGACAAACGCCTTCACCTGGATCAGCGCGTTGCCCAGCCCGGCGCGGGCGATGGGGTTGTCCTGCGGGACCTCGAAATTGTCCAGCGTGGCGCGTTCGTAGTTGGGAGGGATGCCGGCGGCTTCCTTGACGGCGCGCGCCCGGGTGACTGCGGCGCATGCGCACGGCTCCGCGCCGGAAAGCCCGGCTCGCTCCACGATCTTCCATCCGGTGCCCTCGCAGATAGGACAGGTTGTTGTTTCGGTCATTCCACCACCATCAGCACCTCTCCGGCGGCCACGGCCGAGTCGGGCTTGGTACGAACCTCGACCACGCGGCCGGTCTTGGGGGATTTCATTTCATTCTGCATCTTCATAGCCTCAACCACAACCAGCCCCTGACCTGCCTCGACCGCATCGCCCACCGAGACCAGCAGGCGCACGATCTTGCCGGGCATTGGCGCGGTAAGGTTCAGGCGGCCGTGGTTGGCGGCGGAGCCGAGTCGCCCGCGACTCGCGCGAGGATCGAAAAGCTCTAGGGCGACCGGCGCGCCGTTAACCTGGAACTCCCCCGGCGCCCCCATCTCGACGCGGTAAACGCGGCCCCCGATCCGCACCAACCACGCTCCGGAATCGAGAGGTTCGATGGAGAACTCGCCTTCGAGGGTTCTGCCGTCCTCGCGTTGGTAACGGAAGGCCGAGCGCTCGATGGCAATCGATCCCGGACGGCCGCGGATCAATGTTTCGAGCTTCACCGCAGCATCCCCTCGCGGGCGGCGCTGAGCCAGCCGGATCGCGCCTCAGGCGCGGCAGGCTGCGGCCGCGAAGCTTCTCTGTAGGCAGACGTCGCGGCGGCCAGCGCGGCGGCGACCTCCGGTTCCAAAGACGTCTCGCTTTCCAACCTTAGAGACCGCCGTGCGAAGAAGCCATCGAGGAAGGCCGTGGACAGCCGCCCTTCGCGAAACTCTGGATCTTCCAGGATCTCGCGAAAGAACGCGGTATTGGTGCGAATGCCGGCAATCGAATACTCCGCGAGAGCCCGATCCATGCGCCCGATCGCGCGGCCGCGGCTCGGCCCCCAGGCGGCCAGCTTGGCCAGGAGAGGATCGTAGTCGAGGGGGACCGTGAAGCCCGAGTAAACGCCCGAATCGAGGCGCAGGCCCGGACCGGAGGGCTCGCGCAGATGCGTGATTTTTCCGGGCGAGGGCAGGAATTGGTTGCCGGGATCTTCGGCGTAGATGCGGCATTCGATGGCCGACCCGGACCACTTCACATCTTCTTGGGAGAGCGTCAGGCGTTCGCCCGCGGCGATGCGGAGCTGCCACTCGACCAGATCGAGACCCGTCACCAGTTCGGTCACGGGGTGCTCCACCTGCAAGCGCGTATTCATTTCGAGGAAGTAGAAATTGCGGTCTTGATCGACCAGGAACTCCATGGTGCCGGCGTTGGAATAGCCGGCGAGGCGGGCGATGCGCACGGCCGCCGCGCCCATTTGCGCGCGCAGCTCCGGGTGCGACAGCATGACCGGCGAGGGGCACTCCTCGATCACCTTCTGATGGCGGCGCTGGATGGAGCACTCGCGCTCGCCCAGATGGATCAGGTTGCCGTGATGGTCGCCCAGCACCTGGATTTCGATGTGGCGCGGCTGGGTGACCAGCTTCTCTATGTAGACCTCTCCGTTGCGGAACGCCCGCAGCGCTTCGCTCGACGCGTCGCGCAGCGCGGAGGCGAGATCCTCTTCGCGATCCACGCGGCGCATGCCCTTGCCGCCGCCTCCGGCCGAGGCCTTGAGCAGGACGGGATAGCCCAGCGATCGGGCGATGGTTTTGGCTTGATCGATATCCTGGACGGGCTCTTCGGTTCCGGGAACCACCGGCGCTCCGGCGGCGATGGCCACGTGTCGCGCGGAAATTTTCGATCCCATCTTGCGAATCGCCTCCGCCGGGGGACCGATGAAGACGATGCCGTCCGCGGCGCAGGCTTCGGCGAACTCGGCGTTCTCGCTCAGGAACCCGTAGCCGGGATGGATCGCTTCGGCTCCATGGCGCCGCGCCGCGTCGAGGATCTTGTCGATGCGCAAATAACTTTCCGAGGACGGCGACGGCCCCAGGTACGCGGCCTCGTCGGCGAGACTCACCGCCAGCGAGGCGCGATCGGCGTCGGAATAGACCGCCACGCTGGCGATTCCGAGCTCCCGAAGACCGCGAATCAAACGGACGGCTATCTCTCCGCGATTTGATACCAGTACCTTGGCGAACATGCAGGTCGATTGTAGCAGTTGCAGGGCCGGGGAAATCCTAGATTAAAGTGACAATCGTCGCTCCCCAACCCCCGGCTTCCGCCGGAGCATCGGCGTAGGAGAGGACGAACGGGGTGGCGGCCAACACGCTCCGAACGAGTTCCCGCTGGAATCCGATCCCGCGCCCGTGAATGATACGCAAAGCCTTAAAACCGTGACGGTTGGCCTCAATCAGATATTCCTCGACAACGGCCTTTACGTCGCGCGGTGAAACGGTATGCAGATCCAGCACGTCTTCTATAGGTAGGCGTACCGGCTCTGGAAAGGGATCGTCAGGGTTCATAGCTGCACGCGAAAGGCTTCTGCTAGATGTTATACCTGAGAATCAGGGGAGCAGACGGAGCATCCCTCTAGCAAATCTTCCCTTAGTACGGATGAATTCCCGGTGGTAGTTGGTAGAATCGGGCTACGGCAACAGGATGACCAGGCTTTGTTTCCTTTGCGGCAAGAAGATCGGCTTTCTCCGATCACTGACTGACCAGCAATATTGCTCGTCTGCGCACAGGCAAGAGTCACGCCTGGCCTCGGCGCAAGCTTACCGCGACGAAGACGAGATGGAGACCTGGTCGGTCGAGAAATCGCGCAACAGGAAGAAGCCAGCGGGAGCGCCGGGATCGACGGCGGGACAGACAGCGTCGATTTTTGCGTTCCTGACGGTGGCCGGGCTGCTGGTGGCCGCGCTGATGCTGCCGGGGCCGGCAACCTCGTATCCGCCGGCGGTCTCGCTCGACCCGGGAGTGAAGCCGGGAATTCTGGAGCGCGCGGGAACCGCGGTCAGCGAAGTGATCCGCAGCAGCGCGCCGGTCACGCTGCACCAGGATTTCCGCGGCGGCTTCGGCGACTGGACCACGCTGGCGCTGCATACCAACGTGGACGATCCACGCAACTCGCTTTCGGCGCCGGACGTGTCCAAACTGGGAAGCCTGCGGCTGTGGACCAAGTCTGTAGATTTGCAGAATTATCAGATGGAGTTCCAGGGGCAAGTGGAGAAGCGCAGCCTGAGCTGGGCTTTCCGCGCCAGCGACCAGAACAACTATTACGCCACCAAGCTGCTGATCACCAAGCCGGGTCCTTCGCCGAACGCCAGCCTGCTGCGCTACGTGATGATGAACGGGCACGAGCTCGACTCCACCATCGAGGCGATTCCGGTGACGCTCCAAAAGGGCAAGAACTACCGCGTGCGCATGAGCGTGCAGGACGATCACTTCCTGACGTATTTGGACGGGCGGGTGATCGGCTCCTGGACCGACAAGCGGCTGCATCGCGGCGGCGTGGGTTTCTTCGTCGACGCTCAGGATCCGCAGGAAGTGGCTTGGGTGAACGTCTCGGAGCGGGACAGCTTCCTGGGGCGCATGCTGGCCCACTTCTCGCTGTTCGTGGTCCCGCAGGGCCTGAATCCCGGCCTGCCATAGCCCCCCGAACTAATGCTCCCCGCCGGCGCCTTCCGCCTGCACAGGCGGCGAATTGGCCGAAACTCGCTTGCGCTGGCCTCGCTCTTGGACCGGCGGCTGCTGATCCGTCCCGGGGATTACAGGCTTGGGCAGATTCGTCACTCCGGTGCGAGCCAAGCTGAGGGGACCGCTGGTGTCGGGCAGTGCGGGAGGGCTTCCTCCAGGCTGGCCGAAGCGGAAGGCCGAAGTCAGATCGCCAAAGGCGCCTCTGCGCCAATCGCTGATGTTCGGCTCAGGGACGCCGGTGAACTTTTCCAGAAACTGGAGCACGGAGGTGTGATCGAACGGCTGGCCGCAAACCCAGCCTCCGGCGGTCCAGGGGGAAACGATGATGCAGGGAACTCGGAATCCTGCGCCGACGGGTAGGCCGGCGACAAATTCGTGAGCCGTTCCGTCCGGCGGAACGGGCGGAGGGACGTGGTCGAAGAGTCCGTCGTTCTCATCATAGTTGAGGATAAAAACCGTTTTCGCCCATACGTCCGGATTGGCGGCAATCGCATCGATTTTGGCGGCGACAAAAGCCGCCCCATCCGCGGGCAGATAATCCGGATGTTCGGACTGAAAACTTGTCGGAATAATCCAGGACACCGCGGGAAGCTTGTCATGCCTGGCGTCGTGTTCGAACTGGCCTTCCGGCTCGGCTTTCATTCCTTTGGAATGGAGCGGGGAGCCGGCTTTGGCGTCCTGGAAGACCTTGAAATTCGCCAGCATATTGCAGCTATAGTTATCCTTTTGCTGGTAAACCTTCCAGCTCACGCCGGCTTTTCGCAATCGTTCGGGATAAGTCGTCCAGGTATAGCCGCCGGCGGGTACCGTGTTGTTGAGGATCGGCCCGCCGTGAAGCCCGTCGGGATCGATGGTTCCGGTCATCAGGGCCATGCGATTGGGCCAAGTGGGGCCGAAGACGGAGCAGTGATAGCCGTCGCACAGGGTGAAGGCCTCGGCTAACGCGAATTGGAAGGGAATGTCCGCGCGCGTGTAATAACCCATCACATAGGGCGCTCGCGCCCCATCCGCTTTGCGATGTGCGGGCAGCCATCGATCCATCCCGCCTCCGTTCCACGCTTCGTGCTGTACGGCCCAAGCGTGGCTGGTGGAGGGAATCTTCTGGGCGCTGGTGGCAAGAGTGTCCAGATGAAAAGGCAGCAGATACCCGTTCGGGTTTTCGAGGTCCGGCTGGTAAAACACAGATTGCCCGTTGGGAAGCTTTAGCGCTTGCGGATCGTCGAAACCGCGGACGCCCGCCAAGGTTCCGAAGTAATGATCGAACGACCGATTCTCCTGCATCAGGATGACGACGTGTTTGACGTCGCGAAAGGAATTGCGCCGGGGCGGTTGTTGCGCGAGCGCTCGCCGCAAGTTCGGGGGCAGCAGCGCCGCTGCCGCTGCCGCAATCCCCGGGGCGCCTCGCAAGAGCCGGCGGCGAGTCATTCCGGAAGCGCTGGTCATTCCGGAAGCACAGGTCTGGGCGTCGGAAGGGGCTTGTGTCTTCATGAGTGCGCCTGAGTTCAAGCCCAGTCTGATTCATTATAGTGTCCCGGCAGGCTAGGGTTCAGGAGAACTCGTGCGCGAGGCAGTCTGCTTCGATCCAGGTGTCAGGGCCCGCTTCAGCTGCCTCCAATACACGCGGCACGCGGTTACGGCAGCCAAGATCGTCGAGATCACAACCTGGTAGGCCAAGCTTCCCGACGTAGGATCCAAATACGCAAATACAATTGGTGCGCTCATTGTCCTCTCCAAGATTCTAAAATGTCGATCGGTTGATAACGATTGTTGCGGTCAAACAAATACACACGATCCGCACTTTCCACTCCGTCGCTGGGGTCGCGCTGATACAGAAGCCGGGACAACAGCGTCAGCAGGCTGTGTCTTTCCGGGGACACAGCGGGCATTCGAGCTCCGGGTTGCTTCACCGCCAACAGGGTGGAGAAGCGATCCAGCAGATCGCGCTCAGGAGGCGCCCCCGAATAATCGAAGCTCTCGGCATCCTGGTTCTCCGGCTCTTCCTGCGGGGATTTCGGGTCCAATATCCTGCGAATGCGGGAGCCGTGATCGCCGTGAATCAATACGATCATGCGATCCAATGCGCCTCCCGTCTGGAGCGTCTGAAGGAAAGCGTCGAGTTGCGTCGCCAGAAACTGCACCTGCTCGCAGTAGCGGCAATAACGCTCTTCGTAGGCGCTCGGATTAATACGCTCATCGGCGCGGTCTTCGGACCACTGGCCGAGCGGCCGGATGGTTCCGTCAGGCTTGTAGAGATACGGCGAATGCGGCACCAGCAGGTGAACGAAGAAGAAGGCCTGCCGTTGCTCGCTGAGAATGTCGCCGGCAAGCCGGTCCGGCCAAAGTTCCTGCACTCCCAGCGGACCTGTCATCCTCAGCCGGCAGCGGACCGGAAAGAAGCTGCGCACTCTTCCAAGCCAGGGATCGCTGGCCTGATAACTTCCCACCAGCCACGCGGATCGTTGTTTCCAGTCGCCCGGCGCCTGATGCAGACGCCCCAATTCATCGCGATAGTCGCGGCACTCGGCCGCACCAAAAGACGAGTCGCACATGCGCAGGGATGCGTGCTGGTATCCGATCACGTGATAGCCCTCCGCGGCGAACCCTTCAAAGGCCGCGTTGGCGCGAGCCTGGTACCAGCGGAGATTGCCTTCACCCGTCTGCTCAATCAATTCTTCAGGCTGACGCAATAACCGGCCGTTCAGAAGACTGGGAACCGAATTGATGGTCCCGGCGTAGTTGCTGTACGCGTAGGGATAGAGCGTGAAGTTATATTTTTGCAGCGTCGCGGTCAGCTTGATTCTGGCGAGGTCGCAGGCGGGGTAGGAGGGAAAGCCCGCCAAGCCGATCTGTTCGTCCAGCAGCAGCCAGAGCATCTGCGGGCGATTCCCGGGCGCGCGATCCGCACGCACCGTCTCCTTGGATTGAGCATGCCCAGCCATGGCGACGATGACTCCGGATCCGGCGAACACGGCCATCACGGGGAAAAACTTGGCGCGCATTGCAAAGAGCAATACCGCCGCGCCGATCGCCAGCAGGATCGCGCCCTGCCCCAGGCCTAGACGCAGGAAGGGCTTCAGCACCTGCACCAGCGGGAAGGTCCCGGTCAAGACAATGCAAATCCCCGTCACGATATAAAACGCGTTGCCGCGCAGCAGGCGTCCCAGCAACAGGCATGGAACCAGCAACCAGAGTACGTCCACGGCCACTTCCACATGAAAAAAGCCGTACTCGTTCTGCGCCAGAAATTTCAGAAACGGAGCTACGATCAGGCAGCTCAGCAGGAATGTCCGGACACGCCAATCGTCCAGTTTCATCCCGTGCGCCTTTCAAAAAGATACAGAGTGCGCTCGGACCCTTCTACCGTTCTCTGGTTCCGAAGCCAATAGTGTTGGCCGAAACTCTCGCGAAAGCCGGACGGCGTGTAATCCTCGAAGCCGCGCCTCCCGTTGCGCAAGAGGATGGTCGAAGGATCTTCCTGAGGAACAAACTCGATCACCAGTCGGCGCCCCAGCCTCGCCAGGAACGCAGCGGTCCGCGACAGCGGAACGTTTTCGCGGAACCGCAGGTGATGCAAAAGCCCCAGGCAAAGAACCAGGTCGGTTTGAACACGCTCAAAGATACTCAGCGTCGCACTCAGGCCGAACCCGAGCGCGGGGCTGGGATTGGCCAGGTCCATGACCAGCGGCAGAATTCGCGATGTCCCTTTCTTCTTCTCTTCCAGGTAGAGGTGGTTGACGCAGCCCGCGTCGCTGTCGAAGGCCAGGCAACGCGCGCCCCGCTCGGCGAACTCCGTGGCGAACTGTCCGGTATTCGCTCCCAGATCGAGCACCGTGGACGGGTGCGCTTCGCCGCCCAGCATTCGGACTGCGGCCCGCTTGGAATCCCACGCGTTCCCGCTGTAAAAGCGCCTCTCGTCGTAATAATTCGTCCAGTTTGAGGCGTAATCCGGTGCACGCAGTCCCTCGACCGTTTTTTGCAAGGACTCGATCAGCGGGAGCTGTTGGTCTGTTGCCGGCCTTTCCTTTCTCGGCGGGCCCTTCGATTTTCCACGGAGGGCGCGCGCGTGCAAATGGATATGCAGAAGCGCGCCGCCGCGCAGGTAAGAGCGCAGAGGCAGGAGACGGGACGCCCGGTCCAGAGGAAATCCGTCCAGGTGGACCTTCATCTGGCGGCTCGCGTCCGGGTCGACATAGCTCATCAGGAACAGCGGGGCCAGGAACTGTTTGCAGAACTGTTCATACGCGATCCACGGCCCGGGCGGCTTTCGCTGAAACGAGAGTGTGTCGATAAATACAGGCTTCGCGCCGCGAAACTGGACGTTGAACGGAGAGGCGTCCTTCAGCGACAGGCCCCGCGCCAGAGCCTTGCTCTGGATCTGGAGTGTGAGCAGCGCCGCGTCCTTCCATTGATCAAAAGACCACTCGAAGGGGTAAGACACGAATTCCAGTTGGTCGGGAACCAGCAGGCGGACCCAATCGTTCGGGCTGCGGAGGGGAGCCTCTTCGTGAAAGTCGAGAGTCAGACCCTGGCGGGTGAGCTCTCGATGCAGGCCCGAGGCCAGATACAGTTCATAATCCTCGATCCCGTGAGCGGTAACGACGCGTTTGTAGATGCCATGCTCGGTGATCATGAAGCCGGATGGATCGCGATACGACGAAGAGACTGGTTCCCAAACGGACATGTTAAGCCTTGGGACTGCGATCAAATCACCGGATTTTACGACGGCAACTGCTTCTAATTCCGGGCCCTAGCGCTAAGATCTCCCACTCTTTGACACTTGAGACGTGAATGGATGGACCACGGATTACTAGTCATTCGGCAGGGGGGTGTGTCAAATCATCATTTACAGAAAAGAATACCCGGCCGAGATGTCCGCGATCTTGACCCGGGCGCGCTACGCTGGATGTGTGTCCACGGCGGCGGTTTGGCGCAAAGCCAACGTTCTTGAAGCAATCGCGATCTTCACCCTGATCATGGCCTACATCTGGGAATGGCGCTTCACGCACCCGCTACTCTGGCTTCCCGGTTGTGGCGCTGATCCTCGCTTCGCAAGTGGCCCATCGCGACCACGCCTTGGGTTTCCAGACCGGGAATTTCGGGAATTTGTGTGCGTCGGTTCGGGCCTGCTTTGATCGGGCTGGCGCTGGCGATGGTTGGCGCGGGCCTGTTGCTGGGGACCATTCGCCCGCTCGGATTCGAGCCGGCGATTGAATCTTTCGCGCTGTATCTGCCCTGGGCCTGTTCAGCAGAGCTGTATGTGAACGGCTATTTCCTGACACGATTCGAGACGGCGCTTTCGCGAAGTGCAGCGAGTATCCTGACCTCGGTACTCTTCTCGGCGGTCCATTCGCCGAACTGGTTTCTCATGCTGATTACGCCCGCCGCCGCCTACGAAGCCATTCGGGTTTATCACCGGTATAAGAATCTTTATTTCCTTGGATTAGCGCACGCGACCATCGGCTTCCTGCTGTTCTTAGTTGTGCCGGATTCGGTGAGCCATACCTGAGAGTCGGCCCAGGCTGGTTCGCCTATCGGTAGACACGACGAAGGTATATTACCTTTATTCCTGAATATGCTTGATGGCTGATCGGATTTGTCACATTCGGAGTAACCACTTTGAAGCGCTGGTGCGTCTTGGAGAAATAGCGCCGCCAACCCCACGCGTGCTCGCGAGAGAGGAGCGGCTGAGCGGGAGTTATCTCGGGGCGCCGCGATTGCGTCCGCCTAACTGCAGGAGGGAGCGCTTCTGACTGCCGCATACAGGTTCCGCCGGTTTTTGGCCGCGCCATTCACTGCGAGGCGAAACGGAAGCCGGAATTGCAAGGATTAGAAGGGCGCTCCTTCCGGGAGCCGGGCCAGGAAGGAGTAGTACGGCGGATGGAAGCTTTCCATCTGCGTTGATCGGGGTTCATCGGCGGCCAATCACAACGCACTGCGCTATGCGAGCCCGGCGCGCACCAGCAGCGCGTTGGGGTCGGGATCGCGGCCCATGAAGGAGCGGTACAGCTCGGCCGGATCTTCGCTGTCGCCGCGGGCCAGGATCTTTTCGCGGTACTCGCGGCCGGTGGAGGCGCTGAAGACGCCCTCCTTCTTGAATCGCGTGAAAGCGTCGGCGTCCAGGACCTCGGCCCACTTGTAGGAATAGTAGCCGGCGCCATAGCCGACGGGGCTCGAGAATAAATGCGTGAATCCGGCGAGCATGGCGTGCTCCGGCGGGAAGGGCGCGGGCGAGAACTTCTGCAACACGGCCCGCGACCAGGCGATGACGTCGCCGTGACCCGTCCCATTCGCGGTGCAGCGCCAGATCGACGTAGCCGAAGCCCAGCTGCCGCATCTGCGTGTTGGCGGCGCGGAAGGTTTTGGCCCGCCGCATCTTTTGGAACAGATCCTCGGGGATGGGCTCGCCGGTTTCCCAATGCCGCGCGAACAGATCCAGCGACTCGCGCTCCCAGCACCAGTTCTCCATGATCTGCGAGGGCAGCTCGACGAAATCCCAGGCCACGCTGGTGCCCGCCAGGCTGCGCACCTCCACGCGGCTCAGCAGATGATGCAGCAGGTGGCCGAACTCGTGAAAGATGGTCTCCACTTCGCGATGCGTCAGCAGCGCGGGCTTGCCGTCCACGGGCGGCGTCAGATTGCCGCAGATCAGGCCCAGATGCGGCTTGCCCTCGGCCGGGTTGCCGGTGATCAGCGCGTCCATCCAGGCGCCGCCGCGCTTGTTTTCGCGCGGAAACCAGTCGGCGTAGAAGGAGCCGAGATAGGCTGTCGTGCCGTGGCCGCGATCGTCGTACACCGCGTAGGTGCGCACGTGCGGATCCCACGACGGGCACGCCGGTTTCCTCCTCGACGCGGATGCCCAGCACGCGGCCGAAAATATCGAACATTCCGTTCACCACATGTTCCAGCGGAAAATACGGGCGCAGCGCCTCTTCATCGAAATCGTAGAGCTCGGCGCGCTGCTTCTCCGCCCAATAGCCGATGTCCCAGGGCCGAAGTTGTTCAAGATGGCCGTATGCCGGCGAACGCTTCCAGCTCCTGGTTCTCTTCGCGGAAGCGCGGTTCGGTCTTCTGCGCGCAGATCGTCGAGAAAGCTCTGCGCGCGCGCGCCGGTGTGCGCCATGCGGTCGTCCAGCACCAGATCGGAGAAATCGCGGAAGCCCAGCAGCTGCGCCTTTTCGCTTGCGCAGACCGAGGATCTTGACCAGCAGCGGAGCATTGTCGTGCGCCGCGCCGCCGGGGCCGGCCGCAGTGGCGCGGGTGCTGAAGGCGCGGTAGAGCTGCTCGCGGATGCCGCGGTCGTCGAGATAAGTCATCACCGCCAGGTAGCTGGGCGCTTGCAGCGTGAAGCGCCAGCCGGCGCGCCCCTTCGATTCGGCGGAGGCGCGCGCGGCCGCGATGGCCGCGGGCGGCAGGCCCTGGAGCTGGCTTCCTCCTCAATCACGAGATCGAAGGCGTTGGTCGAGTCCAGAACATTTTCCGAAAACTTCGTGGTCGCCTCGGCCAGCGCGACGTCGATCTCCTGCAAGCGCGCCTTGCCGGCGGCGTCGAGCTCCGCGCCGTGGCGCTTGAAGCTGTCGATGGTCTTGGTCAGGTAGCGCTTCATCGTGCCGGTGAGCGCCCGGGCTTCCTCGGTCGCGGCGTAGCGCTGGATCGCCTTCCACAGACCTTCGTTCAGAGGCAGGCTGGAATAGAAGGCGCTGACCTTGGGCTCGACGGCGTTGTGAGCGGCGCGCAGCTCGGGCGTGGTGGCGACGCTCTCCAGATGCCGGACCACGCTCATGGCGTAGTCCAGCTTTTCGGTCATCGTGTCGAGGGCGTGCAGCGGGTGGTCGGACGCGATGGTCGGCTTCCAGGCGCGCGGCGGCATCGGCAAGAAGCTGGTCGATGGCGGGCTCGACATCGGAGGCCTCGATCTTGTCGAAGGGGACGCGGAATTGAATTTCGAGAAGCGGATTCATAGAGCAAATTTCAGGCTAGCAGGCGAAGCCGATTAGCGGTGGGGCTCGGTGATTTCGTAGACCTTCAGCTCGGTGCCGCCTTCGAGGACGAGCAGGTAGTCGCGGCCGTCATGCTCGGCGAAACGGGCGTTGACGGTGTCGCGAGTGGTTTCCTTGACTGTTCCGATCTGGGCTCCGGTTTTTACGGAAAAGACGTTCTGGTGAACGTCGGTGACGGTTGGGTTCTCCCAGAAAAAACTATGGCCCACGGTTTGACAGCTTTCCAATCGGAACAGACCATCCTGCGTTGTGCCGGCGGAGCGGCAAGGATAACCATACTCGCTCTCTTTGCTCTGGCTGATCACCGTCGGAAGATTTCCCCTCGAAACTTGCTCCCTGAGAATGAGGTGCCCGCCGGCGTCTACGGAATGCTCGCCCTTCCCCTCTTGATGAGTCGAACTCAAAATCTGGAACGTCCGCAAATCCACGATCGAGACGAGGTTGTCAATCGTCCCTCCTCGCCGGCCATCGACCTTCTTCAGCGCTGTCGCCACGCAGGTTGCGAATCTTCCATCCGGCGTCACAAGCAAATCGAGCGAGGTAGCAGCCTCGACTCCCGGCACGTCGATCGTCTGCTCTACCGGATTCTTGTCCAGCCAATTCCGCACGCGCGTCAACCGCCAAGCTCCGCTCTTCTTCGGAATGAAGGAAAGAACATCCCGCTCCGGCGTGACAACCATCGCGGATTGAACGTTCCGATCCGTCGATTCGTGAGTGTGGTAGCTGCGAACCTGCTTGACCTCAGCGTGGAGGCTCGTGGCGCCAATCATCAGAAGCATCGCGACGTGCACCGCGGCTCTGGGCCGTCGCAAAAGCATCGCCGCCGCGACGCCCAGCAACGCCAGCCCGGCGGGCCCTCCCTCCCACACCAGAAATCGATTGTCGCGGAGGCCGTAGATCTGCATCGCGGCGGTGACGAGGAATAGCGCGCCGGTCGCTCGCATCAGCATCCGCGGCGAGCGTAGGAACAACGCCGACAGCAGCGCGAGCGTCAACGCGGCCAGCGCCCAACTCGCGAAGCTTGCGCTGCGAATCGCCCCGATCATGGGCGCGGTGGTCGCATACAACGGCACGTCGAGAATCCGCAGAATGGCCAGATTCTCCGCAATATTGAAGGCGGCCGTGGCGAGGGCGCAGATCATCGCCGCCGGGCCTGCGATCCGCCCCAAGCCTCCGGCTCGCAGCAGAAGCAATGCCAGTGTGAGAAACAGCGCCGTATACGCGCCGATGAAGGCGAAGCCGATGCGCTGCTTGATGCGCATCACCTCGCGGTCTGGGCTGGGAGCGTTGCCCAGCACCCAATCCACGTCGGTGAGGCTGCGCGCCGCCTGAATCGCGATCACCGGATCGTCGATGCCTCGCACCGGCAGCGATGCGTTGCTGAACGAAGGTTTTCCCACCAGCAGCGCCGCGACCGCCAGACAGAGGACCGCCAGCGCGCCGGCCAATTGCTCGCCGGAAATTCGCTTAACCAAGGAGTCGCGCGGCATCGCGGGCAAAGTAAGTGAGAATGATGCCGGCTCCGGCACGATGAATCGATGTCAGCGATTCCAGCATGGCCCGCTCATATTCCAGCCATCCGCGCTCCACCGCCGCCATCAGCATGCTGAATTCGCCGGAAACCTGGTAGGCCGCGATGGGCACCGGGAAACGATCGCGAGCCTGGCGGATCAGGTCCAGATACGGCAGCGCGGGCTTGACCATCAGCATGTCCGCGCCCTCCTCGAAATCGAGCTCCATTTCGTGCATCGCCTCGCGCCCGTTGGCCGGGTCCATCTGATAGGTGCGGCGGTCGCCGAACTGCGGCGCCGATTCGGCGGCCTCGCGGAAAGGACCGTAAAAGGCCGAGGCGAACTTGGCGGCGTAGGCCAGGATCGCGGTGTTCTGAAAGCCGTTCTGGTCGAGCGCGGTGCGAATCGCCGCTACGCGGCCGTCCATCATGTCCGACGGCGCCACGATGTCGGCTCCGGCGCGCGCGTGCGAGACCGCGGAAGCCGCCAGCCATTCCAGCGTGGCGTCGTTATCCACATTGCCGTCGATCGACTTCACCTTGCCGCAATGGCCGTGGCTGGTGTATTCGCAGTTGCAGACGTCGGTGATCAGCAGCAGTTTGGGCAGCGCTCGGCGCAGCTCGCGCAGAGCCTTTTGCACGATGCCGTCCTCGGCGTAAGCTCCGGAAGCGGATTCGTCCTTGGAATCCGGGAATGCCGAACAGGATCACCCCTCCGATGCCCAAGGCGTGCGCCCTATCGCATTCCTTCACCAATTCGTCGATGGACAGCTGGAAGTTGCCCGGCATGGAGCCGATGGGTTTGCGGACGCCCTTCCCCGGGGCACGACGAACAGCGGAAGGACGAACTGGGACGGTTCGAGATGGTTTTCGCGAACCAGGCGGCGCATCGGCTCGGAGACGCGGAGGCGGCGCTTGCGATGAACGGGGAAGGACATCTGGCTTCGATTGTAGCGCTCTCTATTCCTCTCAAGCTGGGCTGCAAAGCCTCGATGCGGCCGTCCAACCCCGATTGGCCCGCGACCTGCATTCCATATCCCCATGAAGTTGCCGGGGGCGCAGAATCAAGCATTTAGCGGATGTGGGGGGAAATATTTTCCGGTGTGGGCCGGTAACATCGCTCCTGGGTCCGGATCAAAATCCCGTGGTTGCTCCCGCGGGCTCGGCTCTCCGGGTCTGGCTCTCTCAGGCGCTCGATTTTTGGGCGCTGCCGACCCGGAGACCGTTTAAGCCTGGAGCCCGGTTAATAGGTGCAATTGCACAAGGATATGTTTTGGGCGGGCGCCGGTCGATGCCGGTCCAGACCGAGCAGGCCAAGCCAGGACCCGTGCGGCTTCAGAAGATCTCTGTGGGATCAAAACGCAGTTGAGACGGAATGAAAACGTAGGAGGAAGGGAAACCAAATGAAACACATAATGTTAGCGGGAGCAATGGTGCTGACTGTATTGAGCGCGGGTTGCGCAACCAAGAAATACGTCGCACAAACAGTGGCGCCGGTAGAGACCCATGTAGCCAACGTGGAATCCAAGAACGACGCCAAGAACGCGGAGCAGGATAAAACTATCGCGGGCCAAGGCCAGCAGATTCAGGATCTGGACCGCAGCCTGTCGCAGACCAAAGAGAAGCTGAGCGACACCGATGCCAAGGCCGTTTCGGCAGGGCAGTCGGCGCAGCAGGCCAATCAGGCGGCGCAGGAAGCCAGTCAGGCGGCCGGCAGGGCGCAGCAATCCGCCGATGGCGCGCGGACCTTCGCCGATCAGGGCCTGACTGGCGCTCTTGGCTTCGCGGGCCAGCTCGCGCCGCGCCTCTTCCGCCAATTGCCGCACCTCCGCCGTCAGCACCCCATTGGAAAATTCCAAGTCATGATACGCCACCAAATCCTCAATGGCCTGGACTTCAAACGGAACGGAAATCGTAATACTGATCGCGCCCACCGGCAAAAACTTCAACTGTCCGGCTGATCCCGGACCTGGCCATCTGTTCGACGCGTCCGCATGGGCGGCAACCGCACCATTTGCGGCCGATTAAAAAAGAGATGGCGCGGATTGCGTTTGCTCGTAT
>CAVXWB010000047.1:0-50310 GCA_963765185.1 Bryobacterales bacterium | reverse complement strand
CCGTTTGCAGAAATCGACATCTTCAGACCACACCGGATAGACCCTCGTCCGACCGCCCAGCCGCTGCCACACGTCTCCCGGAACATAGAAATGCGCCTGCGGGCTGCTCTACCGGGCCCTGCCGCTCCAGATCGCGATCGAGTTCGCGATAGCGGCGGTTGACCGGATTCGATGGCCACGACCGGTTCAATCCGCATAGTTCGAACCACAGCGCCAGCGGAGTAGGGAAGCGGCGAACAGTAAACCCTTTTTGAGATTTCCCCGTCGTATCCATCAGCTTTCCCGCAGCGAGTCCATATTTCCGGCTGGCCCCGATCAGGTCGTCGAGCCCTGTGAGCAGACGTGTGTCCGGGTTCAGCATCAACGCGTAATCCGCCGAGGACGCCTGGACGCCTTGGTTCACCGCCGCGGCGAATCCCCGGTTCTGCGGATTCGCGATCACCCGCGCCCGGCCGTTGTGAATACGCGCGCCAACTTCTGCGAGCGTGCGGTCGCTTGAAGCATTGTCGATTACGAAAGCCGTCACAGAAGGAGCCATTTCAGCCAGCGCTCCAGACACTTGCCAATTACCGCTGCCGAATTGTGTGTAACAATTACTGCCGCGACAGCCAGAAGTAGGCCCTCCAATAACGGTCGAAGCCGGTCTCCCGCTGCAAGGCGAAAATGCGCTGCTCGCTTTCCTCCAGTACGGAAGTAATAGTAGCCAGTGGCGCAAGTTGTCCTTTTCCTCCAGGCCTAGAGAACAGACCTTGAAGCTTGCCGCGCAAGTACGAAAATCCCCGATTGTGGCGGCACGCGACCAATCCCCAGAGCAATTGACCGGCCACAATACGCCAACCCGCCATGCCATGGAAGTGCTTCCGGGCCAATAAGACCTGATTGCGAGCAATGCGCCGGACCGTGTCCTTATTCCACTCCCCTGCTGTGGCACTTCCGATATGACGGGCAACGGCCCCAGGCACGTAGACGCCCTGGCGTCCGGTAAACGCGCAGCGCAAGCCGAAGTCCACATCTTCAAGATAGGATTCGAAGGATTCGTCCAGCAGCCCGACCTCCCGGAACAAACTGCTGCGGAACAGCGCGGCGGTCATGGGAGCAAAATGGATCGTCCGAGGCTGATTCCAGACCGGCGAATCCGCGCGGCCGGATCCGCAGCGCCAGGCGCACGCAGCCCTCGAGATTTCATCGAAGGTCGCATCCACGATGGCCGGATTATCCGCGCGCAGGATCTTGCCGGCGGCGAACCAAACGTCCTCTTTGACCGCCGGTGGTCACCAGCATCGTTTCCAGCCAGGTCGGCGCCAGCGTCACATCGTTGTTGAGAATCGCGATCCAATCCGCTTGCGTGGCCTCGATTCCCCGATTCACCGCCGCGGCGAAGCCGAGATTGCTTCCCAGGCGCAGCACCCTCGCTCCCGCCTGCTCCGCCATCTCCGCCGACCCGTCGGTCGAGCCGTTATCGACGACGATCACCTCGTCGAAAGGCCGTGTCTGCCTTCCCAAGCTCTCCAGCAAATTGGCAAGAAGCTCGCGCCGGTTCCAATGAGGAATCACCGCTGCCACTGTCATACTTTCAGAAGCCCACACAGGGCCGGCGCGGCCCCCTTACCAGCAGGCACTCGGGATGTTCCCCGAGCATGCCTTGTATCAGGGCGCTCCGTTGTGTGGGCGGCTTCCTCACGAGAACCGTTTCTTAACTAGAAACCAGAGATTGTAGAAGCCGTCGCGCCACAAGTTCAGCTTGCTCTCGCCCAGGCGCGAAGTGTATTGGATGGAGATTTCGGCGAATCGCACCTGGCTGCTCTTCAGGGCTTCGATTTTGATCTCTTCGGAGAAGGCCATGCCGTCGGAGGTGAGCTTCATTCCCGCCAGGATGGAGCGGCGCAACACCCACATGCCGGACTGGGAATCGCGCACCCAGCGGAAATACAGAACCGACATCGCCAGCGATAGAATCAAGCCCCCCACCTTGTTGATGAAGCTCATCGCCTTGGGATCGCGCTGCGGCAGCCGCGAGGCGTTCAGAAATCCACGTCCAGGTGAAGGAACGCTTCTAAAAGGTACGAAATGGCATCCAGGGGATAACTGTGGTCGCCATCCAGAGTCACGATGATGTCTCCGGTGGCCGCGGCGAAGCCGGTTTTATAGGCACGCCCGTACCCGCGCACGTCTTCTCGAATCACCTTGGCTCCCAATCCTAGCGCCACCTCCGAGGTGCGATCCGTAGAGCCGTTATCGACGACGATGGTTTCGTCCACGTAACCCGGCATCTTCTGGAGCAGCAGCTCGATCGCCTGCTCTTCATTGAGACAGGGCATAATCACGGTGATTCTTTGACCCTTGTACATTCGGCCGAAGGACTAGCATAACGTGTGTATGATGGAGTCATGAAACTGCTGACCGTTTTCCTTGCGGCAGGCCTCGCCCTCCCCAGCCTGTCCTTAAAGGCCGCCGACCTTTCCGGCGTCAAATCGGTCTATCTGATGCCCATGTCCGGCGGGCTCGATCAGTATCTTGCCATCCGGCTCACCAACGGCGGCGCGATCCACGTTGTTACGGACCCAAAGAAGGCGGACGCAATTTTCACGGATCGTATCGGCGCCAACTTTGAGCAGAGCCTCCAGGATATGTACGCCGAGCAGAAGAAGCCGTCGGACGACGGCAAGATCTCCGCCGAGGATTTTGCCAGGCCGACCTCGTCGCCGGGCGCCCGTGGCAAGGGATCGCTATTTTTGGTGGACCGGCAATCGCGTGTGGTTCTGTGGAGCACCTTCGCCACAGCCAAGAGCACCCGCGCCGACGACCTGAACCACCTCGCAACCAGGATTGTGGAGCAACTCGACAAGGACCGCGGCGGTAAGAAATAGAAACCCGGAAGAAGGACGCACATGCCGGTTCGCGATGTGTCACCCCTCGATTGGTCGCAATGCCCCGCCGTGGAGAGCATTCCCGGCAAGGTCAGCGGCGCATGGGTGTTCCGAAACTCGCGCACCCCGGTACAGCTCGTCTTCGAGAACCTTGAGGACGGGATGACCATCGATGAAATTATTGAGCAATACCCGGTTTCGCGCGATGAGATTAAAGCGGTACTCGACTTCGCGGCCCACAGCCTCGACAAAGAGCCCAGCTACTGAGGAACTCGCGCAAAACGGAGTGCGGCGCGATCGGTTCCTGGATTGATTTCGGGGTGCGCGCCGCACCCTTTTCGCCGCTAAGCTTTGCTGATTCTGCTCGATAACAATGTCCCGCGCGGGCTCGCCCGTGCGCTCACTGGCCACACTGTTACGGAAGCGAGGTTGCGCGGTTGGGCAACGCTAAAAAAGGCGAGCTGCTTCGCGCCGCGGAGCAAGCCGGTTTCGACGTGCTGGTGGCGGCTGACAAAAACATCCGATACCAGCAAAACCTCGAAGGTCGCGAAATCGGGATCGTGGTTTTAACCCAACTACGGTGGGGTCTTGTACGCGGGATGTTGGTTGAAATCGCCGAAGCAGTGGAGGCGGCAACCCCCGGCAGCTTCACCGAGGTGGACATCCCTTAGGGATTCCCAACTTTCGGTAAAGCAATCTAAGATCGTTGCGGATATTGCGAAAGCGGATATTGCTCTGGTCGATTACATCCGCATCAAGCCTACACCCGCCAATATATCGGTAGAATTCCCGGCGGAATTCTTTGATCCGCGGATCTGGCCCTTCATTTTTGATGTCGGCGTCCAGATGGATGTTCCCCTGTTCAATTCAACCCTCCCCGAGGACAACGAGTTTTTTCAGTGCGTATTTCGCAATTGATCCCCGGGTATGACGACACCAATCCCCGAAGCCTGCGAGCGCCTTATCCGAGCCGCTCACTGAGCCGTTGAACCCATTCCGGCACGATCTCGGCGCGCCAGATGACCCGCCCACCCTTGAGCAGAAGCATGCGGACCGGATGGTGTCCCGAGTTGTCGAGCACGACTGCCTCGTCGGCGAGGCATAGCGCCTCCGGAGCGTGCGTCAAGCTGCGCCAATATCGACGGCGAATATCGGCGTCTGGAATATCGAGGCCCCCCTGAGAGACTCAAAGCCGTACCCGCTCGATGTGGAGTTCAGGGTCGCCCAGCGAAATGTAGACAAGGACCGTCTGATATCCGGCATTCTTTGCCTGACGCATGATGCCCATTGCCCCATGACCAGCCAGAGTTGTTTCCAACGTAAAGCTGTCTGCAGCCGCGAGCAGCGCTCTGCACCGGAGTATCGCTTCACGCGCGGCGGGAATCGCCAGGCGCGCGGGATGAGCGGCGTCTAGGCGTCGCGCAATCGCATCAGGGTCTATCAGGTTGGCATTGCCTTCAAACCAAATGAACGACGTCAACGTAGATTTGCCCGACCCATTCGGGCCCGCAATCACCGTTAGCGCGGGCATTACGTGACGGGCGTCGAAAGCTCACCTAAGATCTCCAGATGAGACTCCCGTGCGGTTCCGGGCTGCAAACGAATTTCAAACCTCGTTCCGTTTGGCAGCTCCTCAACATACCGGCCAAGATTGTCCACAAAGACAACGGGATGACCCGCCGCCAAAGCACTCCGGCGAGCGCGCAGACCGGCCGTCGCGGCGGCTTGTGCAAACTCCTCGGTGAGAATATTGGCGGACGACATCCGTCCTCAGTATCGCGCAGTTTCAGACGGAGGCCAGCGCCAGGATCGCGGGCTCCGTGGTTCTTGACAATCTGAAGCGGGCCTCAGTCGGCGAGATTATGGATTGATTCCATCTGTTGTATGGGCGGGTTGTCGCGTTGATGGAAGTCGCGGCGCGGAGCCTCAACGCGTCGGCGCCGCACGCCGGGCGGAGCTAAGATAGGGAACGTGCAAACGTTCGGCACGGCCCGAGAAGCGAAGGAGTTTCTCGTCGCCAGGATCGTTACGGAGGCCCAGCGAGAGAACGTGCCGCTGTCTGCGGTAGAGAGGAAGATGCTGTATTTCTCCGAAACCGCCTGGACGTTGCCGGACATTGCGGAAGTGAATGAGGCCTTTGATCGTGAGTACGATCAGGCGGAGTACGAACGGAAAATCGCAAACCTCATCCGCAAGCTCGCTACGCGCGCCCGTGCGGAAGACCGAGAGGAGCTCGACGCCTGGACGGAGGCCGTACGCACCCTCAAAAAGGAAGATCACTACCTTCTCGTGATGATCGCCGCGGCGGAAGCATCGGGCCGCCCACGCGGGGATTTTCTGAAGCTGTTGGCGACCGCCTTGGCGGTCGTCGCCGTCTTACTCGCAATCATTTTCCTTACGGCAGGCCGTTAGGGACGGGCTGAACCCCGCATTCTCTCCACCTCCGCGCGATACGATGTCACCAGCCGCTCCGTCATCTTGCGCATATCCCGATTCGCGACCACCTCGGCCCTGGCTCGCCGAGCCATTTCAGCAGCCTTTCGAGGATCGGCAAAGAGATCCAGAATCGCCTGCGCGAACGCTTCCGGTTCATCCGCCAGGGCGCAGATCTCGCCGTCGGCGGCCGCCAAACCCTCGGCTCCGAGGCGCGTGGAAACCACCGGAATCCCCGCCGCAAATGCTTCCAGCAGCTTCACGCGAACGCCTGAACCGCTCAGGATCGGACACAGGAAAAGGGCGTAGCGGGCCAACGGTTCACGCACATCCTCCACAAATCCGGCCAGCTCGATCGCATCGTCATCCGGAATCGAGTGCGGCGGCGGAGGATCGGAGCCAACCACGATCAGGCGAATCCGCGGCTCGGCTGCGCGGACCTTCGGGAACACACCGCGCAGGAACCAATTCAGCGCTTCCTGATTCGGCAGATGCCGGAAGCTGCCGAGAAACAGAAGCGTGAAAGGCTCGCGCCCATCCACGCGGAATTCGTATCTCGATGTGTCGATGCCGGCGCGATTATCGCTGTCAACCTTGCCCTTGAGCGCGGGTAAAAACGACGCGAGGTAATCGCCATTCTCGCGGCTGCACACCTGAATGCGATCGAGCTGAGGCAGAAGCCGCAACTCAAATCGCAATGCCCGCAGATACTCCCATCGCGCCTGAATCTTTTCGATGGGGCCGGTCATGAACTCCAGCCGCCTGGCGATGGACTGAAAGTAAATATCGTGTTCGAACAGGATGCTGGGAATGCGCCGGAAGTGTCCCGCATATTGCCCGAGCACTGTGTATTCCAGTTGCAGTACGTCGATGCCGCGCAGATAAATCTGCCGGTGAATCAGCCAGGCCAGATCGCGGTTGCGGAATTCGCGAGCCGCGTGCGGCTCCATCGACCCGAAGGCTTTTTGACGGCCCTCCAGGCGGACGATGTATTCGGTGGAGGCGCACAAGTCGTCCAGCTCGCGATGGGCTTCGCGCTGCCCCGCCAGATCCAGCAGCACGATCAGGTGCAGTTCGCACAGTTCGGCCAACTCGCGCACGGTTTGATACATGAAGACGCCGCCGCCATGCACCGGCGGGCAAATCGGATAGGGAGAAACGAACAGAACTCGCAATCGGCTCGGGCTTCGTCAGGCTGTTTGAAAAGGTGTCGCGGAAGTGGCCGCCCAGAGGCCTCGCAAAGGCTTCGGTATCGGTGATCGCAGCCAGACGCCGCGCTCGCGTGCGCGAACCCATCGCTTGCGGAAGCTGAAGAGCGGCGCGGGCAATCCCACGGAAATTTGCGCGTTCGGGGGACTCGCCGAAGAGCCAGCTCAGCATCGCATTGGCCCAGGTGAACCAGAAGTGCGCGATCAGCCGGCGCCACTCATGGATGTTTTTCCAGGTGAAGAGCAGGAAATTCTTCTTGAGGACACTTTGAATGTACCCGTCGCTGAAGCGCTTCCCAATGGTCCCGCGATGTTCGTGATAGACCATGCTGGCGGGCTGATACAGCACCTTCCAGCCGCGCTTCCAAGCCAGAAATCCAAGATCGGTATCTTCCAGGTAGAACGGCGTCAGCAGTTCGTCGAACCCTCCCAGCTCGAGAAACTTCCTGCGATCGAAGGCGCACGATCCTCCGCCCCCGTAGAAGCACGGAAACAACTGGTGGATGTCAGGTTCCACTCGATGCCGCACCTTAAGCCCGCCTTGCTGCCACCAGCCTTCCGTCAAACCGGTCTCTTCGCGGATTTTATCCGGGTTGGAGAAAAAGATTTGGCAGGAGACCGCAAAGGTGTTTTCATCCTGGAAGCCGGCCAGCAACGGCGCCAGGAAATCGCGTTCCACCCGCATGTCGCTGTTGAGCAGCACCACGATGTCGTTCTTGGCGGCTCGAAATCCGGCGTTGGAGCCGCCTCCGAAGCCCAGGTTGTGCGCCAGCGCGAGCACCTTTACTTGCGGAAAACGCTCCCTGACGAACTCAGCGCTGCCGTCCTCGGAGCCGTTGTCCACCACGATGATTTCGTTCGCATGTTGATCCTGGGTGGAGGCGATCACCGAGGGCAGATACTTCTCGATCAGATCCCGGCCGTTCCAGTTGGGAATGACAATCGAAGCTGCGGCGGTTGCCGGTTTTGTGCCTGCAGGCAGTGGAACCCGTCTGCGCAGGCGATGCGATCGCATCCGCAAGCAGCAAGCCGAGAGCGGCCATCGCCAGGTATACGGGGGCCGCAAGCGCCAGCGGCAAGCCTTTCAGGATGCGCCAGGCTGCCGCCGCGAAGCGCTTCATGCCGATTCCATCCTAGTCGATTCGCGGTCCAAGTCCCATCCTGCGCCCGAGCTTGATCCAGCGGGACTGGCGGATCATGGCCAGTTGCGCTTGGAGCTGCTCCAACTCAGCCTCCAAGCGTTGTGCCCATACGGTGCGCTCGACCACGGTTGCTTCGGCCGCGTCCAATAACCGCACGGCGTTGGAGAGATGCTCGGCTCGCGCGGCCAGATCGGCTGTCAGGCGCGCTTCCGTATCCAGCGCCCACGCTGTTTTGTCGCGGTTCTCCTGTTCCAGCTCCGCAACTTTACGGGCATAACCGGCCGCGACCGCGGCGGCGGCGCGTTGCTCGGTCTGAAACTCATCCTGCAACTGGACGATGCGGGCTTGCGCGGTGCTCAGGTGCTGCTCGAGATCGGCCGCCCAGCGGTTCTGCGCCTCCAGATGGCGCGTCTGTGCTTCATGCGCCTCCTGCAAGTCGTGATGGTCCACGATCAATTGGTTCAACCATTGTTTGGACTGGGCCAGCTCCTGCT
The DNA here is from genome assembly GCA_963765185.1 of Bryobacterales bacterium. Taxonomy (GTDB): domain Bacteria; phylum Acidobacteriota; class Terriglobia; order Bryobacterales; family Bryobacteraceae; genus Palsa-187. Next base: position 42,166 of record CAVXWB010000047.1, on the reverse strand, counting down.
CCAGCAGGCGAATGTGCTGCTCCCGTTCGCGCAAGACGTTGGCCGCGCGAGGGACGTAAAGAAACGTCTTGATCTGGGGAAGAGCCTGGTTCGCGCAGACGCCGAGGAAGAAGTGCGCGTTCGCCGGTTCGTGAGTAGCCGCATCCAGGCGAACTTCGATGTCGGGCCTTGGGGTATGGCCGTGAAACGCGAACGCCTCCACTCGGTTCTGGAAGAGAATCGCGACGTGCGGGAAGAACTCGCGTAAGGCCGCCTCGAATTCCTCGAATTCAAACTCGTGAACATGATATGGGTTAGGACCATCCAGCCTTCGCGAGTCCGCATAATACAGCCGGTTGGGAGTCGAAACCAGAAACAACCCGCCGGGAGCGAGCACACGCCGCGCCTCGCTGAGCAAGTCGCGCCAGGAACCCAGATGCTCAATCACCTCAAATGCGGTGATGAGATCGAAGGCGCCTGGCGAGAAAGGCAAGGCCGTCGCCGAGGCTTGGAGATAAGAGCTATTGGCAAGGGCCGCATGCATGCGGGCATAGTCAATCGCCTCGCGCGCGATGTCGGCGCCAACAACCCATGCGGCCGAGCCCGCCAGCTCATCCACGCCGTACCCTGTGCCGCATCCGGCATCGAGCGCGCGGCGCCCTGAAGCGAAGCGCGCCGCAAAGGCGTAGCGCGCGACATGCTCCGCCCACAGATCGTCGTTGACCTGGCCCGGGATTACCCGCTCGCCCGTGAACTCCGTCACGCGGCCGGGACTCCCGAGCCAATTACGCCTGAACCAAGCTTGGTGTTTACCTGCACGCGGCACGCAAAGTGGACTTGGCCGTAGATCGGTGCATCCGCATGTTCCATCGGGAGCACCAGCGCGTTATCGATCCAATCGCAAATGGAGTATTGATGGAGCGTACCGTCGGCCACGGCGGGCGAAAATGAGAAAAGCGAAGCATAGAGCTCCGGTAAGTCCAGGTAGAAGTCCACGGTGCAGGTCTCGCCGATCAGCAGCGGCGGCAGATTATGCCCTTCCCGGGTTGTATTGGTGCCGGCGAAATCGACCCCCAGATGATTGCGAAGCATGAATCCGACGATGGGCCGCTCCAGATTGGCTTTTGCGCGTACGCTGATTCTAACGACAATGGTTGAGCTTGGCTGAAGGGAAGCTAATCTGGCGCCGTCGGGGGAAAATGCGGCGAGCCCCAAGACCTCGGCGCGCCCGTCCCCAAAGCGATGATCGATGTTGGGCAGGCTATCGACGATCTCGATGGGAGCTTCGTAAGCATGCTGCCTTTCGGCGGGAGCCTCCTGCGAGCGGTAATCGGCGTCTTTGGCTGCCATTGCAGCAAGGTATTTAGAAACAACGAGATCCGTCTTTCCAATGGCCATCATGCGCCCATGCTCCAGCCACAAGGCACGGTCTCCCAGCGCTTTGATGTCGCCTGTCGAATGGGATACGAAAAGAATCGTAATTCCCTTCGCCCGCAGCTCATGAACCTTGCGCATGCAGCGTTGGCGGAAATAGACGTCGCCGACCGCGAGCGCCTCATCGACCAGGAGGATTTCCGGATCCACGTGGATCGCAACCGCAAACGCGAGCCGGACGATCATGCCGCTCGAATACATTTTGACCGGGCGATCGATGAAGTCGCCGATTTCAGCGAAGGTCTCGATCTCGTGGAAACGCAGGTCCATGGCTTTTCGGGAGAAGCCCAGGATGGCGCCGTTCAGATATACGTTGTCCCTGCCTGTGAACTCGGGATTGAAGCCGGCGCCAAGCTCCAGCAGCGCTGAGACCCGGCCGGTCACGGCTGCGGTTCCTTCGGTGGGCTCCAGAATGCCGGCGCAAATCTGCAACAGGGTGCTTTTCCCGCTTCCGTTCTCCCCGACCACGCAGAAGGTCTCGCCGCGGTTCACCGTGAAGCTGATATCGCGCAGCGCCCAGTAATCGGTGTGAAAGCTCCGGCGATTCAGCGTCGCCAGTTCTTTCAGACGCAGGGCAGCCGAGGAGTAAATCGGATAACTCTTCGAAAGACGCGAAAATTCGACGACTGATGCGGACACTAAGAGAATTGTAGTCGAGAGAGGTTTCCGTGGCCAGAATCATAGTTTCAGAGTCGGATCTCTGGATACTTGACACGGACGGCAACACATTCTTACGCTGGTTAACGTGCCGGTGTAGCTCAGTTGGTTAGAGCGACGGTCTCATAATCCGTAGGTCACAGGTTCGAATCCCGTCACCGGCACCATCTGTTCTTATTTCGGTCCGTCGTTTGTTCCAACGATGTGTTGGAACAGGCGATCCAATTCGGCTTGGGAATAGTATTCGATTTCGATTTTTCCCCGTTGGTCGCTCAATTCCACGATCTTCACCCGAGTTCCAAGAGCCCGCTCCAGTTCGCCGACTGCGGCGGTGACATTGGGATCCTGCGACGCCTCTTTGCGGGTCCGCCCGCCGCGCTTCGGGTGCTCCGACGCGGCTTCCTGAACCAGTGCCTCAACCTGGCGCACGGACAGGCCCTGTGCGGCCGCCTTTTCAGCCAACCGAATCTGTTCTTCCGCGGAATCGAGAGCCAGAATTGCCCGAGCATGCCCCATCCACAAGCGGTTCTCGGCGAGAAGGAGCTGAACTTCGCCAGGGAGACGCAGGAGACGGAGCATGTTCGTGATGGTTGTTCGGTCCTTCCCCGTCCGTCGTCCAATCTCTTCCTGGGACAACCCCAACTCTTTGCCGAGCCTATCGTAAGCCTGGGCCGTTTCAATGGGGTTCAGATCCTCGCGCTGGATGTTTTCAATCAGCGCCAATTCCAGCATCTGCGGATCGGCGACATCTTGCACAACCACGGGAACTTCCGTGAATCCAGCTAGTCTGGCGGCGCGCCATCTACGCTCGCCTGCGACGATCTGATAGGATTCCCCCACGCGCCGCACGATGAGCGGTTGAATGATCCCGTTAGCGCGAATGGAGGCGGCTAATTCCTCAAGCCGCTCCGGACGGAAGACGGTTCGCGGTTGGACCGGGTTCGGCGTGACCGCGTCAATGGGAAGCGCCAAGCTGGTTAGTGTGTTACCAGTGAATGACTTGGGAGGAATGCTCGGCGCCTGGACTGCTGCGAGGGGCCTGGGTGGAAGGAGAGAGGATAGGCCTCTACCGAGCGGTCTGCGTGTTTTTTCGGTTCCTGTGTTCATTCTCAAGTATTTCCCTTGCGAGCTTAAGATAGCTCTCGGCACCCCGAGAACGGGGATCATACATCAGAATTGGCTTTCCATGACTAGGGGCCTCCGCCAGGCGGACACTCCGAGGTATGATCGTGGACAAAACGTCGTCCTGAAAAAAGTCTCTCAAATCGTCAGCCACCGTGCGGGTTAGATTGGTGCGCTCGTCGTACATCGTAAGAAGAATGCCTTCGATCTGAAGAGGGTGAGAGAAGCCCTCCCTGACCTTGTCGATCGTATCCATCAGCTGCGAAATACCTTCCAATGCGAAGAACTCACATTGAATAGGTATGAGCACCGAATCGGCTGCAACCAATGCATTCAGCGTGAGTAAATCCAGCGCCGGCGGGCAATCGATCAGTATGTACGCATATCGGTCGCGAACTGCGGAAAGCGCTTTCCGCAGAACAAACTCTCGCTCTGGAACGTCAACCAAGTCAAGATTCGCGGCAACCAGATTCTTGTCCGCTGGCACTAGGTGTAGGCCATCACAATCTGTCTTAACGATGACCTGATCGAGGGGCATTCCTCCTAGGAGTGAATCGTAGATCGTCAATATCTCCGGAATTTTCTCGATTCCCAAGCCGCTTGTGGAGTTCCCCTGGGGATCGCAATCCACGAGGAGTACGGTCACGTCATTAGCCGCGAGCGAGGCACCTAGGTTGATAGCGGTCGTCGTTTTTCCAACGCCGCCCTTCTGGTTGGAGACTGCAATTACTTTAGCCACGTTTGAGCGATTCTATCACGAGAAGGTTTCAGGTGGAATGTGTTCCACGTGAAACATGTGTTCCACGTGAAACAGCCAGCACGCGATCCTCTCCCCATGGCAACTTTATCACTTCACTTCCACACGGAGCACTGGCCGAAGACACCAGGAGCGCAAAGTTGGGTGCAATTCTTCAGCCACAAACGTCAGCGACGGCGACTGCCCTTGAAACGATCCAATCAAATCCAGTTCTACAATCCTGGTAACGAGTTGCGCAAACCTGAATGCTTTTCAACTCTCGTGCTGCTTCTCTCAGAAAGACGGCCTTTCGCTGGTCTGACTCAATCAGGGCGACCTGAATATCTGGTCTTATAATGGCTAGAGGAATGCCTGGAAACCCAGCGCCAGAACCCAAATCGCACACTGTCAGCGATTCCGCTGGAAGAACGGTTGATACAAAGAGCGATTCACAGAAGTGAAAACGCACCACGTCCATCATGTCCTGAATGCGGGTAAGATTCAATCGACGATTCCACGCTTCCAGGAGCCGGTAATGCCGATCCAGCTGATCGAGCTGGCGGGAAGAGAGCGCTCCCCAAGGCTTAAACTCACGCTGGAGTAACTCCCGAAACATTACACGGCCAGTCCCAGATAGATGTCTAACACGGCGATCGCTGCTGGGGTCACACCCGGAATGCGGCTAGCTTGCCCTAAAGTTGCGGGTTGAACCCGCGACAGTTTCTGCCTAACTTCTGTAGAAAGCCCGGGTACCTCAAAATAGCTCAGATCCGCAGGCAAATGCCGACCCTCAGCGCCTTTCAAACGAGCCACTTGGCGCTCCTGCTGAGCGATGTATCCCGCATACTTGAACTCTGTCTCAAGCGTCTCCAAAACACCGTGCCCCAAAACAGCGTGGCTGGGATCCATCACTAGCAGATGAGAGACTCGGTCGATTCTAGCCTCAGGACGACGAATCCATTCGGCAAGCGTCGGACGGTCATTGGGTTCCAAGCCCAGCTCAGCGGCATTTACTCGGGTGGAATTCATGAGGGCGCGAATTTGTGATTTCTGGTCTTGCTTGCGCAGGTATAGATTCCAGCGCTCCTCGGAAACCAATCCCAGGCGCCGGCCGACTGGAGTGAGCCGCTCGTCCGCATTATCAATGCGAAGCTGGAGGCGAAACTCGGCGCGAGAGGTGAACATGCGATACGGTTCGTCGGCACCTTTCGTCACCAGATCCTCGATCAGAATACCGACGTATCCGTCAGTCCGCGGGATTATTACCGGGTCGCCGCCTCCTATCGAACATGCGGCGTTCAAACCGGCCATTAAACCCTGGCAGGCCGCTTCCTCGTATCCGGAGGTGCCGTTGATCTGGCCGGCCAGGAACAAACCCCGGATCTTCCGGACTTCGAGGGACAGCGCTAGCTCCCGGGGATCAATCGCATCGTATTCAATCGCGTAGCCCGGACGTATCATCTCCGCATCTTCGAGGCCAGGAACGGATGCCACCATCTCGGCTTGAACATCGATCGGCATGCTGGTGGACATGCCGTTGACGTAGATTTCGTAGGTATCCAATCCTTCCGGCTCAAGGAACAACTGATGCCTGGTTTTATCGGGGAACTTGACGACCTTGTCTTCGATAGAAGGGCAGTAGCGCGGGCCGATGCCTTCAATTTGTCCGCTATAAAGGGGCGACCGAGAAATATTGTTGCGGAGAAGGGTGTGCGTCGCATCGGTGGTATAGGCGACATAGCATGGCACCTGCTCCCTCTCTATCTTACTGGTAAGGAACGAGAAAGGAGTTGGATTCACATCTCCATTTTGAGCTTCAAAACGCGACCAATCGATGCTTCTTCCATCCAATCGTGGCGGAGTTCCCGTCTTCAGCCGCTTCCACTCCAGGCCCAAGCTTCGCAGTTGGTCTCCCAGCAGATTCGAGGGTGCTTCACCACTCCGGCCGCAGGTGAACTTTTCTTCACCTACATGAGCGAGACCGTTTAAAAAGGTTCCTGTGGTTACGATTACGGCATCCGCCGCGAGATGCCGGCCGTCCCGCAAGTCAACGCCCCGAACTCTTCCCTCCGAAATCGCCAATTGGGCGACTTCGGCCTGGATGATGCGGAGATTCGGCTCTTTTTCTAGCAATTCCCGCATGCGCAAGCGGTACTGCTTCTTGTCGCACTGCGCGCGGGGCGACCACACGGCAGGGCCGCGGCTGGTGTTCAAAAGCCGGAACTGAATGCCGACGGCGTCCGTGACTTCCCCCATGATGCCGCCGAGCGCATCGATTTCACGTACCAAGTGCCCCTTGGCGATGCCGCCGACCGCCGGATTGCAGGACATCTGCGCGATCAGGTCCAGGTTCATGGTGACCATGGCGGTCTTCAGACCCAGACGAGCGCAGGCCCTCGCGGCTTCGCAACCGGCGTGTCCCGCGCCCACAACAATCACTTGATAACGGCTTGTCACCTTTCCTCATCTTAGCGCGCCGGGTTACACTGGCAGTTCAAATGCAGATTCTCATCATTGGAGGCGGAGGGCGCGAGCACGCGCTGGCGTGGAAGCTAGCGCGGGAGGGTCACCACATTTCTGCCGCTCCGGGCAATCCGGGAATCGCGCAGGTGGGCCGCGTGATCCCCAGTACCGACTATGCCGCTGTGGCCGCAGCCATCGAGCCGGACCTTACTGTGGTCGGGCCCGAGACGCCGCTCGTGGCCGGAGTGGTGGATCGATTTTGCGCGGCAACGCGACCGATCGTTGGCCCCAATCAAGCCAACGCTCAGATCGAAGGCAGCAAGATTCATTCGAAGGAGTTGATGCAGCGCCTGGGGATTCCGACCGCTCGGTTCGTGCGCGTGGAAACGACGGAATCCGGAATCGCGGCGATGAACGAGTTCGAATATCCGGTGGTGGTGAAAGCCGACGGACTCGCGGCGGGCAAGGGAGTGATTATCGCTCAAGACCGCGCCCAGGCGGAAACCGCGATTCGCACGCTGGGTCCAAAGCTTATCGTTGAAGAGTTTCTGGTTGGCGAAGAGGTCAGCTTCATCGTCCTGTGCGATGGCAAAACCGCGCTATCGCTAGAAGCCACGCAGGACCACAAAACCATCGGCGACGGCGATACCGGCCCGAACACGGGCGGGATGGGCGCGTATTGCGATGGGCGAATTCTCACAGCGGCCGATTCCCGGCTCGTGATGCGCACGGTGATTGAACCGGTGATCGCCGAGACCGGATTCACAGGCTTTCTATATGCAGGGCTCATGATGACGAAGGCAGGTCCCAAGGTCCTGGAGTTCAACGTTCGGCTGGGCGATCCGGAGACGCAGCCTTTGATGCATCGGATGGAGAGTAATTTCGGCGAGATCCTGATGCGGGCGGCGACGGGTGACCTGAAGGGAGCCGAGCTGAAATGGAAGCCGGAGCCGTCCGTGTGCGTGGTGATGGCAGCCGCCGGATATCCGGGCCAGGTGCGCACGGGCGATGGCATTGAAGGCATCGAAAATTGTGGGGCCGAGGTGTTTCAGGCGGGAACGGCAATGGGACCATCCGGTTTAGAGACTGCGGGCGGCAGGGTGCTGGGTGTTACCGCCTCGGGTCAGGATCTGGCAGCGGCTGTCGCGAACACTTACGCCGCGGTCGAAAAGATTCACTTTGAGGGGATGCACTACCGGCACGATATCGCGCGCAAGGGTCTCAAGCGGTGGGGGTAAGTGGCTGGGAGGCAGGGACTCGAACCCCGATACGCAGATCCAGAGTCTGCAGTCTTACCATTAGACGACCTCCCACCAGGACGTTTCAATTCTAACGTCTAATTCTAACATCTTGGCAAAAGCGGAGTGCTACACTGGTCGTTACCTATGGCCATCAGTAAGGATTTGCTGGAGATCCTGGTGTGCCCGCTATGCAAGGCGCCGGTGGAGCTCAAGCAGGATGAGAACGGCCTGAAGTGCGTCGAGTGCAAGCGTGTGTACCCCATTCGAGACGATATTCCGGTGATGCTGGTGGATGAGGCGCGCATCGAAGATTAATTGCAAGGGCCGGAATAGCTGCAAATGCCATCCCTGTTGGAACGGCTGCCTACAGGCTCGCGGATCGCAGTGATCCGTTTGCGGTCGCTGGGCGACTGCGTGCTGACGACGCCGGCGCTGGCGCTGCTCAAAGCGTATCGCTCCGATGTGCGTGTTGCAGTGGTGGTGGAAGATCGCTTCCGCGCGGTTTTCGAGGGCAATCCGGATGTTGATGAGATTTTGCCGCCACGCATTGAGGACCTGAGAAAATGGCGGGCGGCGCTTGCGCTCAATCTGCACGGAGGCACTCGCAGCATGGTTCTGGCGGTGGCGTCGGGCGCGAGAATTCGGGCGGGGTTCGGGCATCATCGGCACGGTTGGCTCTACTCGGCGAGGATTCCACGGGCGCAGGAGATTCTGGGTGAGGAGCGGCCGGTGCACACGGCGGAACATATCGCCAGTGCGATGTTTTGGATGGGAGTTCCGCGGATATCGATTCCGCGGGCGAGGCTGGCGGCGGATGGGCACAGGGAAACGGGGAATTACGCAGTGCTGCATCCGTTCGCATCGGAGCCTGGGAAGACTTGGCCGGCGGGAAATTTCTTGAAAACAGCGGCCTACCTGAACGAGAACCACCTGGAGCCGGTGTTTGTGGCTGGGCCGGACGACGATGTCAGCGCGTTCCGGAGTTTTCGAGTGCTGCGCGGAGCTCCGCTCGCGGACATCAAGAGCCTGATGGCGGGCGCGCAGATCTTTATCGGCAACGATAGCGGTCCGGCGCACATCGCGGCGGCGTTCGGGGTGCCGGTGGTGGCTCTGTTCGGCGCGTCGAATCCGGTCACGTGGGCGCCGTGGCGCACCGAGGCTCGGGTGCTGACTTCGCCTGACGGAATCGGTGCGATCGAAACGGCCGAAGTGATCGCGGCGGTGGGAGAGCTCAAGGTGCGCGCGTGAAGGAACTCGACCGTCCGCTCCGCTGTTTCCGGGTGTTCCGAGGCGCGCCGCTGGCGGGGGCGTTCGGGGTTCCGGCGGTGGTGTTGTTTGGCGCGTCGAATCCGGTAACGTGGGCGCCGCGGCGGATCGAGGCTAGCGGAATCGGCGTGATCGAAACGGTTGAGGTGATCGCGGCGGTGGAAGAGCTCAAGGTGCGCGCGTGAAGGAACTCGACCGTTCGCTCCGCTGTTTCCGGGTGTTCCGAGGCGCGCCGCTCGCGGCGGCGTTCGGGGTTCCGGTGGTGGCGCTGTTCGGCGCGTCGAATCCGGTAACGTGGGCGCCGTGGCGCACCGAGGCTAGCGGAATCGGCGTGATCGAAACGGTTGAGGTGATCGCGGCGGTGGAAGAGCTCAAGGTGCGCGCGTGAAGGAACTCGACCGTCCGCTCCGCTGTTTCCGGGTGTTCCGAGGCGCGCCGCTCGCGGCTGTGGAAAAGCTCGAGGTGGGAGCGTGAAGGAACTCGAGCGCCTGCTTCGCTACTCGCGGCCGTATGTGCCCCACTTGCTGGCATCGGTGGTGTTGATGGCGGTGGTGGGCGCGTCGCAGGCTCTGACGGTGCTGCTGATCCGGCCGATCTTCGACCGGGTGTTGAATCCGAAATCGGCGGAAGCTCCGGTATTGCTGTTCACGGTGTTGAAGCATCAGGTCTATCTCGAAAGCTTCGTGCCGTCGTCGCTGCACAACGTGTGGAACATGGTGGCGTTCGGGATTCTGGCCGTGTACGCGATAAAAGGACTGTGCGATTACAGCGCCAATTATCTGGTGAATTACGTGGGCTTCTCCGCGGTGACAGACCTGCGCCAGGACGTTTTTGAAAAAGTTCTGCGGCAGGATGCGAATTTCTTTGAGGCTAACTCGACTGCGCGGGTGATGAGCTCCATCATGAACGATCTCGAAAAAATCCAGGTAGCCTTGTCGGGAATCCTGGCGGACCTGCTGCGGCAAAGCTTCACCGCGATCGGACTGGCGGCGGTGGTGCTGCAAACGGACTGGAAGCTGGCGCTGGGGAGTCTGACGGTTTTGCCGTTCGTCCTGGTACCGACGCTGAAATTAGGAAAGAGAATCCGCGGCACGACCAGGCGCGCGCAGGACGACGCCGGCGAGCTCAACCAAGTGCTGCAAGAAACGCTGACGGGGCACCACGTGGTGAAATCGTTTGCGGCCGAGGATGTGGAAGCCAACCGCTTCCGCGACCGCGCCGAACGGCTGCGCCGCAGCAACCTGCGCTACGTGGGGCAACAAGCCATCGCGTCGCCGCTGATCGAGTTCTTCGGAGCCATCACGATCGTGGTCCTGTTGACTTACGCGAGATCGCAGATCAAGGCGGGCGCGATGAGCACGGGCGACTTCATCGGTTTCATCATGGCGCTGCTGATGCTGTATGAGCCGGTGAAGCGGCTCACCGGCATCCACAATATCTTCCAGCAGGCGCTGGGGGCGTCGCAGAAGGTATTTGAATATCTGGATCGCGATCAACAGATCAAGGAGCGCGCCGGGGCGGTGCGCCTGGGGAAATTCGAGAAATCGATTCAGTTCGACAATGTCAGCTTCCGGTATCCGGGGTCTCCGCAAGGGTTCCTGATGGAGGGAATCACGCTGGAGGTGAAGGCCGGAGAGGTGGTGGCGCTGGTGGGCCCGAGCGGGGCGGGCAAAACCACGCTGGCGAGTCTGCCGCCGCGATTTTACGATGTGACCGCGGGCGCGGTGCGGATCGACGGCCGCGACGTGCGCGATCTGCGATTGAAGCCGCTGCGGGATTTGATCAGCATTGTGGCGCAGGATACGTTCCTGTTCAACGATACGGTGGCCAACAACATCGGCTATGGACGCCCCAACGCTACGCGCGAGCAGGTGCGGCAAGCCGCGCGCAACGCGCTGGCCGAAGAGTTCATTCTGCGCATGCCGGAGGGCTACGACACGGTCATCGGCGAGCGTGGAATGAAGTTGAGCGGAGGGCAACGGCAAAGACTGGCGATCGCGCGCGCGCTGCTCAAGAATTCCCCGATTCTGATCCTGGACGAGGCTACGTCTCATCTGGATTCGGAATCCGAGGCGCTGGTGCAACAGGCTCTGCACACGCTGATGCAGCATCGCACCGTGATCGTGATCGCGCACAGGCTGTCGACGGTGCGCAAGGCCGACAAAATCGTGGTGCTGGAGAGCGGGCGCATTGCCGAGACGGGCACGCACGAAGAGCTGGCCAGCCATGGAGGGATTTACCGGCGCTTGCACGATTTACAATTCCTGGAAGCGGATGTGAATTTATGAGCCAGCCAGTCAGTGCGGGCCGGGTTCGTTCCATGACGGGGTTTGCCCGCGTGCGCAGGGCGTCTCAGGATGGCGAACTGGTGGTGAGCGTCAAGAGCGTGAATCATCGCGGCCTGGATGTGCATCTGCGCGCGCCGGAGGCGGTGGATGCGTTCGAGAGCGCGATCCGCGGGCTGGTGAAGACGCGGATGACGCGGGGCCACGTGGAGGTGCGCGTCTCGCTGCCGGGCAGCGCGGCGGGAGCCAGTGCTTGCGTACTGAATCAAGCGCTTCTGGAAGCCTATATGAAGGCATTCCAGGACGCGGCGGATGCCCATGGTCTGGACGCGGAGCCGGATTTGAACGCGGCTTTGCGTGTGCCGGGCATGTTCGCGGCCGCGTCAGAGGCGGAGCCGGACACTCACCTGGCCGAGACGCTGACGGAGGCGGTGGGAGCTGCGCTCGACGAGTTGAACGGGTTCCGGGAGCGCGAGGGCGCGGAGATTGCCGCGGAAATGCGCAGGCACAATGCGCGCGCGGCGGCTGCGGCCGTGGAGATGGAACGAATTCGCGAAGGCGCGGCCGAAGCCTTTGAGAGCCGCTTGACGGAGCGGTTGAAGGATCTGCTCAAGGGAGCGCAGGTGGATCCGCAGAGGCTGGCCCAGGAGGCCGCGATTCTGGCCGACCGCAGCGACATCGGCGAGGAGCTGGCGCGGCTGAGGATGCATTCGGTGCAACTGGGAGCGCTGCTGGACGGCGGCGGCGAGGTGGGCAAGAAGCTGGATTTTCTTTTACAGGAGATGAATCGGGAGACAAATACGGTACTATCCAAGACCAGCGGGGCGGGAGAGACGGGATTGAAAATCACGGAGCTGGCGCTGGCGGCGAAAGCCGATATCGAAAAGATCCGGGAGCAGGCTTTAAACTTAGAATGACCCGGGAAACCTAGAATGACCACGGTATTCATCATCTCGGCGCCATCGGGGTCGGGAAAATCCACCTTGGTGCACGAGCTGATGCAGCGCGTGCCAGGGCTGCGCTTTTCGGTATCGTACACGACGAGGGAGCCGAGAGGGCAGGAGCGGGACGGCCAGGACTACTTCTTCATCTCACGCGAGGATTTTGTGGCGCGCGCCGCGCGGGAGGAGTTTCTGGAATCGGCGGAGGTGTTCGGGCACTACTACGGCACGCATCAGTCGGAGCTGGAACGCGCCGAAGCGGAGGGGTGCGACCTGGTGCTCGACATCGATGTGCAGGGTGCGCGACAATTAAAAAGAAGGACTCCGGCCGCGGTTTCGATTTTTATTCTCCCGCCGAGCCGGGAAGTGCTGGAGCAGCGGTTACGGTCGCGCTCCCAGGATTCCGAGCCGGTGATCAAGCGCAGGCTGGGCGAAGCCAAAGAGGAGATCCGTAATTATTCGCAGTATGACTACCTGGTGGTGAACCGCGAAGTGAAATCCTCCGTGGAGGAGCTGGCCGCGATCGTGCAGGCCACGCGGAGCCGGCGCGACCGGATGGAAAGAGAAATCCGTCCGATTCTGGAGACATTCGAAAATGGCTGAAACTAATCTGAAGCAGACGGCGCAGAGCGTGATTCCGGACGATCCGGAAGCCAGCGCGTATCGTTTTATCATCGTGGCGGCGAAGCGCGCGCGGCAGTTGCAGAACGGGGCGCGCAGCTTCCTGCCGAGCACCTCCAAGAAGCCCACCGTGGCGGCGATGGAAGAGGTTCGCCGGGGGCTGGTGCAATACGACGATCCCAGCTTGCCGCGGCCCGATGCGGCGGAGCCGCCGCCGGAAGAATAGCGTCGGTGCGATGAACGTAGCGCTGGGCGTCGGCGGAGGCGTAGCCGCATACAAGGCGGCGGAGTTGGCGCGCGCGCTGATGGAGCGCGGATTCACGGTGCAGGCGATTCTGACTCCGGCCGCGGAGGAGTTCGTCCGGCCGCTGACCTTCGCGGCGCTGACCGGGCGGAAGGTACTGACCAATCTGTTCGCCACCGAAGGTTCCGGCGCGAGTCCCGGCGACACGCTTCGAAGCGCGATCGAGCACATTCAGGTAGCCGAGGAAAATCAGATCCTGGTGATCGCGCCGGCCACGGCGGATTTGCTGGCCAAGCTGGCGCACGGATTGGCGGGCGATTTTCTCACCACCATGTATCTGGCGTTCACCGGGCCGGTGGTGCTGGCGCCGGCGATGAACACGAACATGTGGAACCACCCGGCTACGCGCGAGAATCTGCGCCTCCTGCGCGAGCGCGGGCACATTGTGGTGGAACCGGGAGACGGCATTCTGGCGTGCGGGACGGTGGGGCCGGGGAGACTGGCGGAGCCGGATGCAATCGCCGAGATCGTGGCCCAAGTCAGCGCGGGATTGCGCGACGGGCCGGCGGCGCGAAAACAAGATCTGGATGGCGAGACGGTGCTGATCACGGCGGGGCCCACGCAGGAGCCTCTGGACGCGGTGCGCTATCTCAGCAATCGGTCCAGCGGCAAGATGGGCTATGCGCTGGCCGCGGACGCGCTGGAGCGGGGCGCGCGCGTGATTCTGGTGTCGGGTCCGGTGCATCTGGATCCGCCGCGGGGAGCGGAAACGATCCAGGTTCACACGGCTGTGGAGATGCGCGCGGCGGTAATGGATAACTTGAAACCCGCGACGATGATCGTCAAGGCCGCGGCGGTGGCGGATTATCATCGCGTCAACGCGCCCAGCCACAAGGTCAAGAAGACGGCGGCGCGGCTTTCTCTGGAGCTGGACCCCACGCCGGATATTCTGGCGGAGTTGGGCCGCAAGAAGGGCGACCGGCTGCTGGTTGGCTTCGCGGCGGAAACCGAGAATCTGGTGGAGGAAGCTCGGCGCAAGCTGGAGTCGAAGAATTGCGATATGGTAGTGGCGAACCTTGTGGGTGTAGATCCGGTATCGCAAGAAGGCTCGGGGTTTGAATCGGATGAAAATGAAGTCGTACTGGTGCTGCGCACGGGCGAATCCATTCCGGTGCGCCGCGCGCCCAAAAGCGCGATTGCGCATCGCATCTTCGACGAGATGATCCGGTTGCGGCTGGCCTTACATAACCTGACATGACGCGGGACGAACTTCGCCAGTCGCTGAATTTTTATCGCGACCTGGGCGTGACGGATTTGTATCGCGTGAAACCCAATCCACGGGAGGATGTATTGACTGCCCCACCTGAGGCGCTGCCGTCGCTTGCGCCCGCCGGCGACACGCTCGAGAAAATTCAGCAGGACATCGGTCCGGATTGCCGCCGCTGCCGGTTGTGCGAGGCTCGGTCGAAGATCGTGTTTGGATCGGGCAACGCGAAGGCGCGGCTGGTGTTCGTGGGCGAGGGGCCGGGCGCGGATGAAGACGCGCAGGGGTTTCCGTTCGTGGGCCGGGCGGGCCAACTGCTGACGCAGATGATCGACGGAACCGCGTCCAAGGAAGGCATTCCGATCCGGCGGGCGGACGTGTATATTTGCAACGTGGTGAAGTGCAGGCCTCCGGAGAACCGCACTCCGCAGCCCGACGAGATGGAGATCTGCGGACAATTTCTGTTTCGCCAGTTGATGGTGCTGCGGCCGAAGGCGATTTGCGCGCTGGGGTCGACGGCGGCCAAGGCGCTGCTGGCCACCAAGGACGGCGTCACGCGGCTGCGCGGAAGCTGGCATAAGTGGCGCGATATTCCCGTGATTGTGACCTTTCATCCGTCCTATTTACTGCGGCCTTACAACCAGGATGCCAAGCGCGAGGCGTGGGAGGATCTGAAGAAGGTCCTGCATTACGTGTATGACTAGTGTCCTGATTTTGAAAGAGCTAGAAAGAGCCGGACCAGGGGGTCCGGCGCGGACGAGGGCGTCCGCCCCACGACGATATATTTGGCCGCCGATCGACGCCGATCAACGCGAATTGAAAACAAAATGCGTATCCGCGGCCGATTCTGTTTTTCGCATATGACTAAGCCGCGTGGGGTTTTCCTGACGTTCGAAGGTCCGGAGGGTAGCGGCAAATCGACGCAACTGCGATTGCTGGCGGCGCGGCTGCGGGATGCCGGCAAGGACGTGCTGGAGACGGCCGAGCCCGGCGGCACGCCTATCGGCATGCAGATCCGGCGCGTGCTGTTGGATGCGGCCAACAGCGAGCTGCGTCCCACCACCGAACTGCTGCTGATGTTCGCGGCGCGGGCGCAGAACGTGGAGCAATGGATACTTCCGGCGCTTTCTCAAGGCCGCGTGGTCGTGTGCGACCGCTTCACCGATTCGACGCTGGTGTATCAAGGCGTGGCGCGGGGATTGGGCGCGGAGCTGGTGTATGAAGTCGACCGCATCGCCTGCCGGGGGTTGGTTCCCGACCTGACGCTGGCCATCGATATCGACACGGAGACGGGGCTCGAGCGCGCGCACAGGCGCAACGCGCGCACGCGAGATGTCGAAACGCGCATCGACGAGCATGATATCGGATTTCATCGCCAGGTTCGCGAGGCGTACAGGCAACTGGCCGCGGAGGAGCCGAAACGGGTGCGCTTGATCGACGGCGGACGGCCCGAGGCGGAGGTCGCGGCGGAGGTTTGGGCTGCGGTCGAGCCGTTACTCTGACCAAACCGCCAGTTCGAAGCGGCGGCCTCCCGCGGATTCGATTTTCTTTGGCGTGGCGTCGAGGTCGGGTTTGGGACTCATGCGAAAAGCTGTTCCAGCGGCAGCGCGAAGCCGGGTAATAAATTCGATTCTAGAACGGCGTCGCCAGTCAGGGCGGGAGGTAAGCTGGGGCCAGTCCATACCTCGATCTCTCTGACTTCAGGATCGATGAGCCAGACTTCCTTTACTCCGGCTTCGAAATACTGCTTGAGCTTGCGGTGAATCATTCGCGGTGTCTCGCTGGGCGACAGGACCTCCGCGACGATTTCCGGGATGATCGGAATCACCTTGGCGTCGCGCAGCTCTTGATAACGGTCTCCGAGGATTACCGCCAAATCCGGCGCTCTGCGGGTGTTTCGCGAGAGCGCGTATAGATTTTCCGATAGCTGAGCTTCTCCAAGGCCCGTCTGTTCGAGAAAGTTATCCAGCCGAACGAGAAGCTTCCGCAATACGCGGTTATGGCGGTAGGTTGGCCTGGTCATCTCGATCAGCTCCCCTTCGTCGAGTTCGTAGCGCTTATCTTCCTCGAAGGGGTAGTTGTCGAATTCCTCGGCTGTCAGGAGGATCTTCGTTGCGCTCATAAGAACAGTTTAGACCTTATCGTTCATTTGCTGGTCTCGCTGGCCAGCTTGCTCGCGAGCGGACGGTCCTGGCCGGAGTATTTGTTGCCCACCTTCTTTCCGTAGGGCACGGCGACTCGCGAAGAGAGCTGCTCGAAGGTGAAGGAACAGATGCGCATGCCGGGATAAAGCGCCACGGGCATGCGGCCCAGGTTGCTGAGCTCGAGCGTGGCCTTGCCGGCCCAGCCGGGATCGAACAGCCCCGCAGTTCCATGCACGATGATGCCGATGCGGCCGAGACTGGAGCGGCCTTCCAGGCGCCCCAGAACATCGTCGTCGAGCTCCAGAATCTCCTCGGTGATGGCCAGCGCGAATTCGTGCGGCTGCAAGATGAAGGGCTCGCCGGCGGGGACGGTGATGGTGCGCATCAGACTCCTGGATGGCGGTGCGGTTCTGGAGGTCGATGTAGGGATGGCGGCTGTGTTCAAAGATGCTGAATTCGTGACCCAGACGGAAATCGACGGAGCAGCTTCCGAATTGCTCGGGCGGAAGGGCGGGCGTGATCTTGATCTTTCCCTGTTCCAGGTAGCGGTGGATATCGACGTCGGAGAGAACCATCTCTTAGATGATACCCGGAGGGCGAGTTGATACACTTGATCATGCCAGTCAAAGTTGCCGTAAACGGATTTGGCCGCATTGGCCGCAACGTGGTGCGCGCCGCGCTCCACAATCCTCACATCGAAATTGTCGCCGCCAACGATCTTACCGATACCAAGACGCTGGCGCATCTGCTCAAATACGACTCCATTCTCGGCCGCCTCCACGAGGAGGTGAAGGCTGAAGAGGATGCCATCGTGGTGGGTGGAAAACGCATCAAGATTTTCGCGATCAAGGACCCTGCCCAGATCGACTGGTCCAGCCTGGGCGCGCAA
Organism: Bryobacterales bacterium; assembly: GCA_963765185.1. Taxonomy (GTDB): domain Bacteria; phylum Acidobacteriota; class Terriglobia; order Bryobacterales; family Bryobacteraceae; genus Palsa-187. The sequence goes on along the minus strand of CAVXWB010000047.1, from coordinate 24,880 downwards.
GTGGTGGTGGAATCCACCGGCAGGTTCACCGACGCGAGCGAGGCGTCGAAGCACCTGCGAGGCACGGTGAAGAAAGTGATTATTTCCGCGCCGGCCAAGGGCGAGGACCTCACCATCGTGCTGGGCGTCAACGACTCCGCCTATGACCCGGCCAAGCACAACGTGATCTCGAACGCTTCCTGCACCACCAATTGTCTGGCCCCTGTGGCGAAAGTGCTGCACGAACAATTCGTCATCGAGAAGGGGTTCATGACCACCATCCACAGCTACACCAACGATCAGAACGTGCTGGATTTTCCGCACAAGGATCTGCGGCGGGCGCGCGCGGCGGCGATCAATATGATTCCAACTTCCACGGGGGCGGCGAAAGCCATCGGCCTGGTGCTGCCGCAGCTCAAAGGCAAGCTGGACGGCTACGCGATGCGCGTTCCCACGCCCAATGTCAGCGTGGTGGATCTGACGGCGGTGACGTCGAAATCGACGACCGCGCAAGAAGTCAACGCGGCGCTCAAAGCGGCTGCGCTCGGCGAATTGAAAGGGATCCTGGAATATACGGAAGATCCGGTGGTGTCGACGGACATGATGCACAATCCCAACAGCTCTATCGTGGACTCGGATTTGACCAAGGTGCTGGGCGGAAATTTGCTGAAGGTGGTCGCGTGGTACGACAACGAGTGGGGCTATTCGATGCGGGTGGTGGATCTGGCGGTGTTCCTGGAGAAGAAGGGCCTGTAACGCAGGCCCGCTCTTACGGAGGAACTCGCGCAAAACGGAGCGCGGCGCACCCTTTGCGCTCTTACGGAGGAACTCGCGCAAAACGGAGCGCGGCGCGATCGGTTCCTGGATTGATTCGGGGGTGCGCGGCGCACCCTTTGCGCTCTATTCGGAGCGTAGTCACCCCAGCAGGTGGCCGAGCTTCTCGCGCTTGGTGCGCAGATAGTCTTCGGTGGAATCGAGGGGCGGCACGAGGGAAGGGATACGCTCGGTCACATGCACGCCGGCCCGCTCCAGCGCCTGAATCTTGGCAGGATTGTTGGACATGAGCCGGACCGCGTTCAGGCCCAGGTGCCGCAGAATGGCGCCCGCGAGCGCGTAGCCGCGCAGATCGGCCTCAAAACCGAGTTGTTGATTGGCCTCCACCGTATCGGCGCCGCGATCCTGAAGCTCGTACGCGCGCAGCTTGTTGAGCAAACCGATGCCGCGGCCTTCCTGGTTCTCGTAGATCAGCAGGCCGCGGCCCTCGGCAGCGATCGAATTGAGGGCCAGCTCGAGTTGTCCTCCGCAATCGCAACGCAGGCTATGGAACACGTCGCCGGTGAGACACTGGGAATGGATGCGCACGAGCGGAGGAGTGCCGGAGAGATCGCCCATGGTCAGAACCGCGAACTCTTCGGGGACGCCGCCGTTCAGTCCTTCGAATCCGAGAATTCGAAAGTGGCCGAAACGGGTGGGGAGATCCGCCTCGGAGGTCTTGCGCACGTCATTGCTGGGGGCAGTGCCGCTGGGGACATTGCCGGGGACATCGGTCTGGGACATGAATGAAATACGGGTGAGTAACTTCATTATAATGATCGGCAGCAGACGATGGTTCCGCAGCTCCTAGTCATTCTGCTGGTAAAACTCGCAGTGGCCGCGTCGCTGGCCAGCTTTCTGGCTCGCTTCGGGTGGTTCCAGCGCATGCTGATGCGCGAAGAACGCATGCTCTGGCAACGCGTGCAGATGGCGCTGGTCTGCGCGGTTATTTTCGGCGCGGGAGTGGGCACGCGAGTGATCACGCACGACATGCTATCAGGCTGTCGATCTGGGCCTGGAAGGCAGCCTGGTGATGGGCATGCTGGGCGGATACGTTACGGGCCTGCTGGCCGGCGTGCTGATTTCCGTTCCCGCCATGTTCCACGGCGAATTGATGACCATGCCGCTGCTGGCGGCCGTCGGCGTCACGGGCGGCTTGCTGCGCGACATCGCTCCGGACAAGGAGTTTATCTGGAACTTCACGCCGTTTCCCGATTTGGCGATCGTCCGCCTGCTGCGCAAGGGCGATCTGCGGCTGCCGGCGTTCAGCATTCTGTGCGTGTTCGCGCATCCTGGTGGCGGAAATGCTGCGGCAGCTGCTGGCCGGGCCTGGCCCGGCAGGGTCTTCGCGCTGCAATGGAGGGAGGCCGGCGATTGGGGACTCGCGGCGGTGTATGCAACCACCCTTTTCGCCACAGTGCTGCCCATCAAGATCTGGAACAGCAGCCGCAACGAGAAAAAACTGGAGCAGCAGCAGATGCGGCTGAACGAGGCGCGCCTGGCCGCGCTGAGCAGTCAGATCAACCCGCATTTTCTGTTCAACACGCTGAATTCCGTGACGTCGCTGATCCGCCTGGACCCGGAGCAGGCCCGGCACGTGGTCTAAAAGCTCTCGAAAATCCTTCGCCGCCTTTTGCGCCAGCAGGAGAATCTCACGTCGCTGGGCGAGGAACTTTCCTTCATCGACGACTACCTGGCGATTGAGATGGTACGCTTCGGCGACAAACTCCGCTTCGTGAAGGAAATCGATCCGGCCACGCTGGATATGCTGGTTCCCAGCATGCTGCTTCAGCCGCTGGTCGAAAACAGCATCCGGCACGGGCTCGCGAGCAAAGTGGATGGAGGGACCATTCGCGTGCGCAGCCACATGGCCGGCGGGCGGTTGCAGATCCTGGTGGAGGACGACGGCGTAGGAATTCCGGAAGCCAAGCTGGCTACGCTTTTCGAGCACGGTATCGGGGTCAACAACGTCAATGAGCGTCTTAAAGTTTTATTCGGAAGCGAGTACCGGATGTGGATCGACAGCCGCTTGGGCGAAGGCACCAGCACCGGGATCGAACTTCCGGAGCAAACCAGTGGTACGTGTAGTTGGAGTTGAGTCTTTGGTGGGCAGCGGGTGAGTCCAACGTTAAAAGGAGCGCATTCTTGGGCGATTTGAACTATTCCTTATTACTTCCCCGCGCAGATCAGATGCCGCGGACCATAGCGGAGCGGACGCGTCGGGTCTACGATATTCTGGCGTCCGTCTATCCCTTCAGCACATTCTTCTTTCATTCCAAGGCGCACGCCTGCGCGCTGCGGCATTCCGGCATTCGCAACGGAATGCGCGTGCTGGAGGTGGCCACCGGAAGCGGCGAAATGTTCCGGCGGCTGGTTAAATCGAATGGAGCCGGCGAGACGTTCGGTCTGGACTTATCGCCGAATATGGCCGCGCGCACACTCGGCCGCGCGCGAAAGGAGTTCCCCAAGGCTCGCACGCACTGCGGGGCCGTGGATGTTCGCGATCTGCCGTTTCGCGACGCGAGCTTCGATGCGGTGATGTGCTGTTACCTGCTGGAGCTTCTGGCGCAGGAGGACATCACCCGGACGCTCGAGGAGATCCGGCGCGTGCTGCGGCCGGGCGGGACTTTTTCGCTGGTGGTGATCGGGCAAAACGGCCCCGTGTTCAACCGCTTTTACGGCGTCTGCGGCAAGCTTGCGCCGGCCTTCTGGGGACGCCAGGTGGAGGCCGGAGTGCCGGAGATGATTCGCGCCTCCGGGATGCGCATCCTTACCGACCAGTTCGTGCGCCAGGGATTTTATCCGTCGCGCGTGCTGGTGGCTCGTAGATAACAGCAGGCGCTAAAATCAAGAGAGCAACCTGTGGGGACGTAGCTCAGATGGATAGAGCGGCCGCCTCCTAAGCGACAGGTCGGCAGTTCGAATCTGCCCGTCCCTACCATTGGTTTGCGCGTCGGGGTTTGCGCGTCAGCGTGCTCTTATGTTACTTCTAAGAGTTCCCCTCGCTGCGGCGGCTGAGGTGAGCGAGTCGAAAATCGGCCTCCGGCCTCAAAGAGAATTAATCTATGGCTTACGTTATCGCGGAACCTTGCATCGGCACGAAGGATACGGCATGCGTGGATGCCTGCCCGGTCGATTGTATTCACCCCAAGAAGGACGATCCTAAATTCGAGGCCGAAACGATGTTATACATCGATCCGGTGGAATGCATCGACTGCGGCGCATGCGTGCCCGTATGCCCCGTCTCGGCCATCTTCACCATTGACGATCTGCCGGAGAAGTGGTCCGACTTCGCGACGACCAACGCGAAATACTTCGGACGATAGTTCCTAACTCTTGGCGAAGTACAGCGCTGCGGCGCGTTCCATCTCAGCCTTGGTCATAATGGGAGCCCGGCCTTCATAGCGGCCGATGGAGCTCAGAATATTGCAGATATCGCTGGGATAGCAGGCGCGCAGTTCGGTACGGCCCTCGCGCAGACAGAGCTTGCGCAGATACTCCGCGCTGTCGGATTCGGCTTGCAGCCCGCGGGCCTGCACCACGCGTGAGAAAATCTGGTCGAAGCTGCCGGCATCCACGGCCTCGACGTAAATCTTGTTGTGAATACGGCGGAGGAAGGCTTCATCGGCCAGGTCGGAGGGCTCCAGGTTGGTGGAGAACACCACCATCAGCTCGAACGGGATCTGGAATTTGACGCCGTAGCGCAGAGTCAGATAATCCACGCGGCGATCCAGCGGCACGATCCAGCGGTTCAACAGGTCGCGCGGCGACATGAGCTGGCGGCCGAAATCGTCGATGATCAGAATGCCGTTGTTGGACTTCATCTGGAGCGGCGCGGCGTAGATGCCGGAGGCTTCGTCCAGGCGCAGTTCGAGCATGCTGGGGATCAGCTCGCCGCCCACGACGATGCAGGGGCGCTTGCACAAAATCCAACGTGGGTCGGCGTCCTCGTCTTCATGCTCCATAGGCTGGTGCACCACGGGATCGTAAAGACTGATGATCTGGCTGTCCACCTCCACGGCGTAGGGAATCAGGACGGCGTCCTGATAGACGCGCAACATGCGTTCCGCCAGGCTGGTTTTCCCGTTGCCGGTGGGTCCGTACACAAAAATCGAATTTTGGGAAATGATCGCGGGGCCGAGCTGGTCCAGCATCCGGTCGGTGACGATCAAATCGGAGAACGCCTGGCGAAGAGCGCGGCGGTCCACATGGACCTTGGCTGACTGAGCCCTGGTGGCGGCATTGTAGTCCTTCAGCGAGACGGGGCAGGCACCGGCGTACTGGGAGACCTGAAAGCGCTCGCTGGCGAGCTGTTTGCCGGCCTGGGACAGGATAAAATTGTAATCGTTGCCGGTCATGCCCTTGACCTCGACCAACTGCTGCGACCGCATATGCTTGAAAACGCTGTCCACCACGGGGACGGCCAGGCGCAAGGCCCGGCTCAGACTGGCGAGGGTGGAATAGCCCTCGATCAGAAGGCGGCGGATCACCAGGTCCAGCACCAACGATTCCGGCACGCCAAGATCCTGGAAATTCTGTGGGAGCGCGGGGCTAAAAGTGGAGCGGACCGGCGCAAAAGTAGCCATCGGGTGAGTACCCTCCTTTCGGCTCTTATCGGCAGAAGCGCTTCTAGGCAACAGCCCGCAAAACGGAGTGCGGCGGCGTAGTTGCTTGTCGCGTCGAGGGCCCCGCCGCACCCTTTGCGGGCTAGCCGGGTTTAACCTGCACGCCCGGAACCAGTGAAGCGTCAAGCTTAGTTGGAAGATGCCAGGAGAAGCTCGCGCAAAACGGATCGCGCCCGCGGCGTCGCGCTTATCCGTAACACGCTGATTCTACTTGTGCTGGCGGTTTCCTTGCGAGCTGACGATCAGGCCGATCGGGAGCTGGCCGCGCGCGAGTACCGGGACGCACAGAAGGCGGAGCGCGCGGGCGACATTCTGAAGGCCTACATGCTCTACGCCCGGGCCGCGCTGCTCGATCCTTCGAACCTGGCCATCGCGGCCCATCGCAACCAGGCCGCGACACGGGCCATGCAGACGGCGCAGATTCACGACGTCAACACCGATCCGGATCCGCAGGGGGCGTTCCTTCAGTTCATCGATTCGGAGGGACCGGGGCAGATCGATACCTTCGGCGCGGCCAAAATGCCGACCCACCTGGTTTCCACGGCGGAAACCAGGAGCTTCGACCTGCGCAGCGACGCTAGAAGCACTTTCGAGAAGGTGGGCGAAGAGTTCGGAATCCGAATGCTGTTTGAGCCGGGTTATCAGGGCCCTGCCGCATTCCCCTTCCGGACCGGCGAGCTGAGCATGGCCGAAACGCTGCGAATTCTGGAGGCGATGACCAATTCTTTGGTGGAACCGGTGAGCGAGCGGACGGCGCTGGTCATCCGCGACACCGCCCAGCATCGGGCGGAGAATAATCCGACCATGAGCGCGACCATCCAGATTCCGGAGCGCATGGCGGTGCAGGACGCGCAGGAAATCGTCACCGCGGTGCAGCAGACGCTGGAAATCCGGCGCATCCAGGTGGACCCGGGGCGGCGCCAGGTATTTATTCGAGACTCGGTCGGCAAGGTTCTGCTGGCGCGGAAACTGTTCAGCGATCTTTCCAGGCTCCGAGCGCAGGTGGAGGTTGAAGTTCAGCTGCTGACGGTGACCAAGGACAATTCGATGGAAATCGGGCTGACCTTGCCTAACTCGGCTTCGATCGTTAATTTCGGCAATTTCCTGCAAAACGCGATATCGCCCGCGGGCTTTACGCAGTTCTTGAGCTTCGGGGGCGGGAAGACGCTGTTCGGCCTGGGGGTGGCGAGCGCGCAGATGTTCGCGATGATGACAAAAAGCGACGCCGACTCGCTGCTGACCGCCCAAATGGTGGCGGTGGACGGACAGGCCGCTTCCCTGAACGTGGGTGAACGCTATCCCATCGCCACGGCCCAGTACATGGGCGCCACCGGGCCGACTCTGACTACGCCGACACCGACGGTGACTTATCAGGATATTGGCCTGGTGTTGAAGATAACGCCCACGGTTCACGACGCGAGCGAAATGTCTCTCGACATCGACGCCGCATTCACCACTCTGGGCGCGACGGCGGCCGGCAGCAATATTCCCGCCATCGCCCAGCGCAAGTTTCAGGGCAAAGTGAGGCTGCGGGAGGGCGAATGGGCGGTGGTCGCGGGTCTCGCGCAAACCACCGACAGCATCAACACCAGCGGCATCTGGGGATTGGCCAGCATCCCGATTCTGGGCCGGCTGTTTCGCACCGACAGCACGGTGAAGGACTCCGATCAAACCCTGCTGGTGCTGAAGCCGCGCTTGATCAATCTGCCGCCCTGGGAGACTCCCGTATCCGCCGTGCAGGTCGGCTCCGAAGGACGGCCTATCTCGATCTATTGATGGCGTTCCAGTACATTGCCGCGACGCTTTCGAGGGCATGTTCGCGGGCAATGTGCGCGGCGGCGCGGCGGCCGATTTCCTCTCCGAGCTTCGCGATCGCCGGCCAGCCAAAGAAGATAATCGGCCAGCATGTCTTCCTCGGCCAGTCCGTGATCTACGCGCAGGCAGGTATTTTCGGGGAAGCGGCGAGATCTCCTCGCCCGATGCTGAATACCACAGCTTTGCCGATGCCCATCATGCGAATGGCGATGCCGGAGGTTTCGGCGGCGGCGGGAAAGCGCAGATTGATGCAGACATCGGCGGCAGCGGCCCAACGCCAGAAGTCGGGCTCGGAAAGACGGCCGGTCCGCAGGATGCGCGGATTGTTTTCGAGCAGCGGCGTCATCGCGCGTTCCAGATCGGAGGACGCGAATGCGCCCTGGACCAGAAGCTTCACGTCCGCGCCCGATTTCCAAAGGCGATCCATGGTGCGAAGGATGGCGCAAAGGCGCTTGGATTCGCGCAGGTGTCCGAACACTCCCGCCAGCAGCGTTCGCGGACCGAGGCCAAGCTGGGCGCGGAATCGCAGCGTGTCCACTGGGGCCGGCAGAGCCGGCGGAGGCACAAAGAGATGCGGGATTTCGACGACACGCGCTTCGGGATGGTGCGCGCGTACGATTCCGGCAGCAGCGGGATTGTGAACGACGATCGTGCGCGAGGCGGTCACCAGGCGCTTGAGCATGGGGTATTCGAAATAGCGCGGATCGGCAGCGGAGCGCGCGCGGTTGGCCCACAGGTCCCCGGCCAGCCCGCGAGTCCATTCGCCGTAGTTGAAAACGAACTCCTCTATGTAACCGGTTTGATCGAGAGCGCCCAGAAAAAAATGATTCAGCGCCGCATCGTGCAAGACGACCACGCCGGGATGGGCGAGGGCGCGGGAGTAAATGTCGCGGTGCAGACGATTGTTGCCGATGTGATAGAGCGCGATATCGGCGTCCTGGGCATCGACAACAACATCGCCGTGTTTGCGGAGTTCCGTGAGGAGCGCGGCGGAATAGTCGGCGACACCCGTGGGAGCGGGAGGCAGAGGCGAAAAGAAGCCCAGCTTCATTGAGGCGCTCACTGAGATTTGACGCGCGGTCCGAACAAGGCCGTCCCTACGCGGATATGCGTGGCGCCCTCTTCGATTGCGGCTTCGAGGTCGTGCGACATTCCCATAGATAACTTGTCGATGCCGTGCTCGCGCGCGAGGGCGGCCAGGCGGCGGAAATAGGGCCGAGTGATTTCCGGATCGTCGCTCCAGGGAGGCATGGTCATCAAGCCCGTGAGAAGCAAATTCGGACACGCGCGGATGACCTCGATCAACTTCGCCAGTTCCTCGGGCGGTGCGCCGAATTTGGAGGCTTCCTCGGAGAGCTTCACCTCAATCATCACTTCAAGCGGCTGGTTCATCGCGTCAAGACGGCGGGCAAGTTTCTCGGAATCGACGGTCTGGATCACCTGAAACAGATCCGCGGCAACGCGCGCTTTGTTGGACTGAAGATGGCCGATGAGGTGATACTCGGCGCCGGCGAGGCCGGCCAACGCGGGATGCTTGGCCTCAAATTCCTGCACGTAGTTCTCGCCAAAAACGCGCAGGCCGAGATCGTAGGCTTCGCGGGTGACCTCGGCGGAAAACTTCTTGGTGACCGCGATCAGCAGGATATCTTCACGCCGGCGTCCGGCGCGATTCGCGGCTGAGTGAATTCGTTCTTCGACCCGCTCTAATCGTTCCCGCAACATTACTCTTCCATGATCGCCCGCAGGCGGTCCGGAAGCGAAGCGGCGATGCCGGGCGACAGTCCGTGGGGCGCGCCGTCGATTGGAAGCAGCGTGGTTTTCGCGGGAATCAGGCGCAGAGCGCCTTCCAGCTCAGCGATGCTGCCGAAGGGGTCGCGCGTGCCATGAACGAACAATGCGGGGACACGCAGTGTGGCAAAGTGTTCCGTGCGCGTCTTGGCGGGCTCGCGCGGGGGATGCAGAGGATAGGACAGCAGCAACAGGACATCGGAAACGGCCGGATCCTCCGCGGCGAGAATGGAACATTGACGGCCGCCGTAGGAGTGGCCCGCCAGGCACAAGCGAACTCCGGGCGCAAGCGCGCGAAGCTCCGCGGCAGCCCGGCGGATGCCTTCGCAATCCTGCCGGGCGCTGTTTCGCGGCGGCCCGGTGGCGTGCTGCTGGCGATACGGGAGGTCGCCGCGAAATACCAGCCATCCGGAGTTGCGGAAGGCCTCGGCTACGGCGATCAGCAATGGCAATTCGCAATTGGAGCCGGCGCCGTGGAACAGCGCCATCGCGCCGCTGGGAGCGTGATCCGGATGGTGCAGCCAGCCGCGCACCAGCTCGCGTTCAAACAATTTCCCCGACAATTATTTCCCTTTCTTGCTTTAATCTTTCTGGCCGTGCGTTACTGTGGGGGAGTCATGATCACGATCGAAGACATTCGCGCCGCCAGAGTGCGGTTTGAAAACAGCATCCGCATGACGCCGGCTCCCTATTCGGAAACGTTATCACGCGAAGCGGGCAGCGTGCTGTATCTGAAGCTGGAAAACATGAACGTCACGGGATCTTTCAAGGAGCGGGGCGCGCTGAACCGTCTGCTGCTGCTGAGCGGCGAGGAGCGGGCCCGCGGAGTGGTCACCGCCTCCGCCGGCAATCACGCGCAGGCGTTGGCGTACCACGCATCGCGGATTGGAGTGCGCGCGGAAATCTGCATGCCCATATTCACTCCGCTGGTAAAGGTGACGGCGACGCGGGGCTGGGGCGCCAAAGTAATTCTCTATGGAAGCAACTTCGACGAGGCTCTGGAAGAAGCGCGGCGGAGGGAGCGGGATGAAAAGCTGGTGTTCGTGCACGCCTTCGACGACGACGCGGTGATCGCCGGGCAGGGCGTGATCGGGCTGGAGCTGCTGGAGCAAATCCCCGATCTGGAGGCGGTGGTGGTGCCGGTGGGCGGCGGCGGGTTGATCGGGGGCGTAGCCTGCGCCCTCAAGGAATCAAGGCCGGGGGTGCGAGTCGTTGGCGTGCAGACGGCGGCTTTACCATCGATGCAGGCGGCGCTCCGCGCGCATCATCCGATTCTGCTTCCGCCGGCGCCGACCATCGCCGACGGGATCGCGGTGCGGCAGACGGGAGAGCGAACTCTGGCTTTGGCCGAGAAGTACGTGGACGAAGTGGTAACCGTGGACGATGAGGAGATCGCCGCGGCGATCCTGCGTCTGCTGGAGCGGCAGAAGGTACTGGCCGAAGGCGCGGGCGCGGCCGGCGTGGCGGCGCTGCTGCAGCACAAAACCTCGCTCCCGGGCAAGCGCGTCGCCGTTGTGATCGGAGGCGGCAACATCGACGTGACGCTGCTTTCCCGGATCATCGAACGGGGCCTGGTAAAAGACGGCCGTCTGGTGAGGGTGCGGATTCCGGTTCCCGATCATCCCGGCGCGCTTCAGCACCTGACCACCGTGATCGCCGCCGCGCACGCCAATATCGTGCAGGTGGTCCACGATCGCGCCTATTTTGGCGCGCACCTGGGCGAGGGAGTGGTGGACGTCACCATGGAGACGCGCGGGCCTGAGCACCTCGAGGAGCTGACAGGCAAGCTGCGGGAAGCGGGCTATCCTCTGGAGCAGGTGCGGTAGGTTCGCGCGTTAATGGCAGAGATGCTGGCTGCCGGACCACAACCGCTGCGGTGAACAGGAGCGCGTGTTGACGGCGCAAACTGTCTGTAAGGTGCTAGAACGGCGTTGGGGTTCTGCGACGCCGGATTGTTAGCGCGAAGGGCTGTTAATTAACGCCAGCGATTGGCAGGCACTTCGCGACTTGAAACTGCCAAGGAAGTATGTGAGCCACTGGCGCGATGGCCTCCCATCAACGCGGCCATGGAAACGGAGCAACGAACACCGCTGGTACGCCAAAGCGCTCGATCGGGATTGCCGCTGTCGAAGTCCCTCTCGTCGGCCTGACTCGTGGCGATCGTGCGGGGCTACATCGCACGGCCGTACGCGGTTCGCGACGGGGCGCCCGCCACTGATGACGCGACAGGATTCTCGTTACCTATACTCGGAGATGGTTGATGAGCTTAGAGAAGCTCCTACGACGACGGAGACGTTACTGGTGAAGAATCTAGATGTCCGAGTTCTGGCGGTTCTACGCGAGTTGCAGCGTACCGCCAACGTCTCGCATGCCGCCCAGAATCTGGGGTTGAGCCAATCAGCGGTCAGTATGAGCTTGGCCAGGCTGCGCCGCCACTTCAACGATCCCCTGTTCGTCCGGACCTCAAGGGGAATGGAGCCAACGCCTTACGCCGAAGGGCTGTTCGTGGAGCTAAAGGAAGCCTCGGAGAAGCTTGAATCCGCCCTGGGCCATCGCCCCAAGTTTGATCCAGCCACTTCTGACCGAATGTTTCATCTGGTCACTGCGGACCTATCGCAGATCACCATCCTGCCGCCCTTGGCAAAGCGTCTTGCTGAAATCGCACCTTCTGTCCGGATCGATCTCAAGTTTTTAAGCGCAGACGTGCCGCGCCTTTTGGAATCGGGAGAGGCAGACCTAGCCGTAGCGATGATTCCGCAGATGGGAGCAGGCTTCTGTCAACAGAGATTTTTCGCGAGCAAGTTCCATTGTGCGGTGCGCGAAGGCCATCCTCGCGTCAAGGGTCCTCTCACGCTGGACCAATTCCAGAAGGAGAGCCACATCTCCGTTACGACTTACGGCATCGGTTACGAATCCTTGGAACGGGCCCTCCAGGCCAAGAAGATCCGACGCAATATCGGCATGCGTCTTCCGAGCTTTTTCGGGATCGGTGAGATCATCGCAGCGACAAACTATTTGGCCGTCGTGCCCGGCTGGTTCAGCCAAATTCTGTCAGAAAACCGTGGCATTCGGATCTGGCCCTTGCCATTTTCCATCCCTGGCTACGAGGTAACACTGAACTGGCACGAACGCTATACGCGGGATCCGGGACATCAGTGGTTCCGAACCACTGTACAAAGCCTGTTCAAGGCGCAGCCCCCAATCGCGCCTCCCGGCGTGCACACGAAAGGGGCCACGGTTTCACGCAAGCGGTGACACGTTCGGGTCGTTCCTATCATTCGCAAGACTGAGATCTCCCGCCGGAAATCACCATAGAGTGATAGAAGTATCATCCTCCGTCCATTGACCGGTTTGGGAACCAGTCGGATACTTGGTGTCATGCGCCCGATTCGCGTGAGCTTCTGACGACAATGAGGACTTAAGATCATGGCTTCTGAAACGTCTACAGAATTTCCAGCTTCTCAGAGGGCCGAGTCAGTCGAGGCTTTTCTCGACGTGCTTAGACGGCGACGGAGCATTCGCGCCGGATTTCTGAAGGACACACCAGTCCCCGACGAACTCATACAGACCGTCCTCGAAGCGGCGCGATGGGCGCCTTCGGCTGGGAATTCGCAGCCTTGGGAATTCCTTGTCATTCGAGACTTGGAGACTCGCGAAAAGATTGTGGAGATCTTCAAGACTCAAATGCGCGACAAGATCGAGATCGAGGAGGCGGCGCGCGGCCAGCGCCGCCGCGTGAATGCCGGTTTGGACTTCCGCCATGCGCCGGTGCATATCCTCGTGCTCGGCGATCCGCGGACGAACGACGCCTATCCTATGCGCACAAAGTTAGACAAGTGGGAATCGCACTTTCACAGTAGTCTGGCGAATGGTGTCTTGCAGATGCTTCTCGCCGCCGAGGTGTTAGGGCTCAGCTCGATGTACGTCAGCGATGTGGCCTCGCCCTATTTCAGCGTCATGCTCAAGTCCCTCCTTGGCATTCCGGACCCGTTGCAGATCTATCATCTGCTTCCTGTGGGTTTTGCGAAGCGAAGTCCTACGATTCACCACCCTCGCAGGGCGCTCGAAGAAATGGTTCACTACGAGCGGTACGATCGTTCCAAGTTTCGCGGGGAGTCCGAACTTCAGGCGTTCATGCAGACAATGTCTATTCGAGGCGCAGAGTATCGCTTCTAATCCGCCTCGCCGACGGCCTTCGCGTGCCGGGGCCGCAGCCGTCTGAGGAGAGCACGCAACTGACCGGAGCAAGAAAAAATGCCCAACACCATGAACTCCGATCTCGCTAAGAAGGCTGAGGCGATGCAGGAATTCCGAAGGTTCCGCGATGCGGGACTGCCGGTCCCCCCCGAAGTGCGGGCGCGGCATGTCGAGGCCACGAATGACGGCTATGCTACCGGGCCGGATCAAGGCCAGAGGATTCCGGCGTTCTCACTTCCGGACCAAAATGGAGCCATTCGATCGCTTGAAGACCTGGCTGGCCCAAACGGATTGCTCTTAGTCTTTCATCGAAGCGCAAATTGGTGTCAGTATTGCCGTTCCCAGCTCGTGGAGCTAGAGCTGTCCAGAATGTTGCTTGAAAGAAACGGTGTACGCGTCGCGGCGGTTAGCTACGACTCTCAAGAGATCCTCGCGGCATTCGCACAGAAGCATTCGATCGGATACCCGCTGCTTTCTGATCGCACCAGCGAGACGATCCGCAGCTTTGGCATCTTCAACGAAAACATGGCTCCGCATCTCAAGTCCTACGGAGTGCCACACCCCGTAGAGTATCTGGTAAGCGCGGATGGCACAGTTCTGAGGAAATACTTTGTCCCCAATTACATGCATCGTGTCGCTGGCTCAGCGGTGGCCCTGTATGAATTTTCGGCCGTGGCTGAGGACGCGCCTATCGTAACTCTGAAGACCGATGTGCTGACCGCGATCATCGGGTTCCCCACGATGCGAGCCTTTTCCGGCCAAGAACTCGGCTTCTTCGCGAAGTTTGTTCTTGAGGTCGGCTGGCACACTTATGGTGCGCCTTTGCCGTCAGGGTACACCGCTACCACGATTTCGTTCGAGGACACTCACATCTCCCGTCAAAGCTTCCGCTTGCCTGAAGCTCACAACATGCCGATTCCGGTCTTGGGCGAGACTCTGCCGGTATACAGCGGAGAATTCGAAGGATCGGGAACGCTACTGCTGAAGCATCCTCTCCCCGAAGGAACGATCACTCTTAAGGGTCGCCTTGATGTGCAGCAATGCAGCGACGCCGTCTGCGAACCGCCGCTGAGCATTGCGTTTGAGGTCTCCGTGAAGTTCGAACCTTTCGTGGTCAATGAGCGTGACAGGCGACTCCTGGAGCAGCAAAAAGCGCAGGCAATCGTGTCGCGAGGTTAGAAATCCGCCGATCACTTCCAATTCTTCCACTCCAAGGACACTCCATGGAGAGGTGGTCTGCAGAAGGAGCTTCAGAAGCTGCTGAAAACGGCGTAGTGTTAGAAATCCAACGGTTGTCGCGAAATCCGCTTCCCACCAGCAAACGCTGCGACATAGACGGATGGTTCCGTGGGCACCAGCGTGCAACCTGGCGGTGAGGGTGGGATTCGAACCCACGGAACCCGCAAAGGTTCAACGGTTTTCGAGACCGCCCGATTCAACCGCTCTCGCACCTCACCGTTTCCTCTACTTTAGCATTTCCCGATGATGCTGCTTCGCAATTACGGGGCGGCAAAATAACCGTTCATGTCAATGATGACATCCGTGGTCGCGGGACCGGCGTTAAACACGCTTATCCCGCCGGAGGATGATCCCGCCGGAACAATGGCTGCGTTGGACACGATCAAACCTTCCGGATCATTCAAGGTCGCGACGAAAGGCTGTGCCGAGCCGGCCGGCCACAGGGAAATATAGTCGACCGCTCCCTTGGCTTGAGGCACCACCGTGAGGTTAATCGAGTAAGCTTGGGCGCTTGAAGGAATCACGCCGCAGGGCGCGGGCTCGGTATCGGCGCTGGCCTCTGCCGTGGATTGCACCGGGATCGTCAAAGTCCCCCCGGACGATATCGACGGCCCCGAAAATGGAGCGATCCCATTAAATCCGGCAGCGGCGCCGCGAGTATCGACAAGCCGGCACGGAGCGATCGCGTAGAACTGCAATCCGGTGGAGGCGGCGAAGTAGCCGTTCATGTCGATGACCGCATTTGTGGTTGCAGGACCGTCGTTATACACGCTCACCCCGCCGGAGCCGGTTCCAGCCGGAACAAGGGCCGCGTTAGCCAGAACGTAGCCTTCAGGATCGTTCAAGGTGGCAACGAAAGGCTGGGCCGATCCGGCCGGCCACAGGGAAACATAGTCGACTGCTCCCTTCGCCTGGGGGACCACTGTGAGGTTCACGGCGTAGGCTTCGGCGCCGGAAGGAATCACGCCGCAAGGGGCGGGTTCGGTATTGGCGCTGGCTTCCTCAGCCGATTGCACCGGGATCGTCAGAGTCCCCTCGCCGGATATGGACGGCCCTGAAAAAGGTTCGATCCCGTTAAATCCGGCAGCGGCTCCACGCGTATCCACCAGCCGGCACGGAGCGACCGGGTTGAACTGCAATCCGGTGCTGGGCGGGGCAAAGTAACCGTTCATGTCGATGATGACATCCGTGGTCGCGGGACCGGCGTTAAACACGTTTATCCCGCCATCAGGCGATCCTGCTGGAACAATGGCCGCGTTGGCTACGATCAAACCTTCCGGATCGTCCAAGGTCGCGACGAAAGGCTGGTCCAAGCCGGCCGGCCACATCGAGATGTAGTCGACCGCTCCCTTGGCGTGGGGGACGACGGTGATGTTAAACGAGTAGGCCTGGGCGACGGAAGGAATCACACCGCAAGGCGCGGGCGTGGTGTTGGCGCTGGCCTCGGCCGCGGATTGCACGGGGATGGTCAGAGTCTGTCCGGCGGTTATGGACGGTCCCGAGAATGGAGCGATCCCGTTAAATCCAGCCGCCGCGCCGCGCGTATCGACCAGCCGGCACGGAGCTACCGGGTAGAACTGCAATGCTGTAGGAGAGCTCTCCGTGGTAAAGGACCACGTTGCGGAGGGTGAGGTTCCAGAGGCGTTCCTGGCGACGATGTACCAGGAATAGGTGGTGTCGTATGCGAGGGTCCCCGGGTTGTAACTCGTTGCCGTTGTGTTCACCGCGAACGATGGCGGAGAGGATGTCCCGAAGTACACATCATAGGAGGTCGCTCCCGCCGAGGCGTCCCAGCTCAAGGACGCCGACAGCGACACATTTGCCGCTGCATTCGCGGGTGAGACCAATACTGTCGGCGTCGGCAGGACCGTCAGGCTGGCGGCATTGCTGGCCGCGCCGGCCGCGGGTGTCTGCGTCGTGGTCACGCCCGAAGTGGTGTTGGGATTGGCGCCCAAAGTGCTGCTGGCGACGCTGAAGGTCACCGTGCAACTGCCGGCGGCGGGAATGGTGATTCCCGCGAAGCTCAGGTTGACCGCGCCCGCGGCCAGGACGTTGGAGCTGGCTCCGGCGCAGGTGCCGCCCGCGGCTCCGCCTACCGCAGTCATGTTGGCCAGCGCATCCGTGAACGCGCCGCCGGTCAGAGCGGAGGCATTACTGTTGGTCAGCGTCAGGGTCACCACGGAACTGGCGCCGGGCACAATCGAGCTCGGAGTGAACGCCTTGGCGATGGTCGGCGCAGCCAGCACCGTCAGCATCGCGGCGTTGCTGGCTGGACCGGGCCCCGGCAGTTGTGTGGTGGCGATGCCCGAGGTGGTGTTGGTTTGGACGCCCGGTGTGGTGCTGGTGACGCTGAAGGTCACGGTACAACTGCCGCTGGCAGGAATCGTGAGCCCGGTGAAGCTGAGGTTGGTTGCGCCTGCGCCCAGGTTGTTGAAGCCGGCTCCAGTGCAGGTGCCGCCCGCCACTCCGCCCACCGCGCGCATGTTCACCAGTGTGTCGGTGAACGCGCCGCCGGTCAGCGGCGCAGCGGTGCTATTGGATAGAGTCGCAGTCACCACCGAGGTTCCACCGGATTGAATCGTCGCCGGATTAAACGCGTTGGCGATGATGGGAAGGGTGGTCACGGTCAGCGTCGCGGTATTGCTGGCCGATCCAACGGTGGGCGTTTGCGTAGTGGTGACACCCGAGGTGGTGTTGGGGTTGGCGCCTGAGGCGCTGCTGGTGACGCTGAAGGTCACCGTGCAATTGCCAGCGGCCGGAATCGTGATGCCTGTGAAGCTGAGGCTGGTTGCGCCCGCTGCCAGAGTGGTCGGAGTGGTTCCGGTGCAAGTGCCGCCCACGGCTCCGGCCACCGCGGTCATGTTGGCCAGCGTGTCGGTAAACGCGCCGCTGGTCAAATTAACTCCGTTGCTATTGGACAGGGTCAAGGTGACCACGGAAGTTCCACCGGCTATCATCGCGACCGGATTGAATGCCTTGGCAATGGCCGGCGCCGCCGCCGTCACCGTCAGGTTGGCGGTATTGCCGACGGGACCGGCCGGAGCCTGGTTGGTGGTCACGCCCGAGGTGCTATTGGCTTGGACGCCCGGCGTGCTGCTGGTAACGCTGAACGTCACGGTGCAACTGCTATTGGTCGGAATGGCGACTCCCGTGAAACTCAATGCGGTTGCGCCCGCGGCCAAAATGTTGGAATTGGCTCCCGCACAGGTGCCGCCCGCGGCTCCCCCCGCCGCTTTCAAGTTCGACAGCGTATTGGTGAACGCGCCGCCGGTGAGCGGGAAGGCGTTGATGTTGGACAGGGTCAGGGTCACGGTGGAATTTGCACCCGATTGAATCGAAGTCGGATTGAAGGCTTCCGAAATGGTGGGCAGCGCGATCACCGTCAGCGTGGGGATGACGCTGGGCGGCATACCGGGGTTCGGAGTTTGGAACGTGCTTACACCCGAGGCCTGATTGGGGTTGGAACCCAAGGTGCTGCTGGTGACGCTGAAGGTCACGGTGCAATTGCCCGGGAGCGTGATCCCGATGAAGCTGAGAACGGTCGCGCCCGCCGCCAGGGTGTTCGGATTCGTGCCCACGCAGGTGCCTCCGACGGGACCGCCCACCGCGGTCATGTTGGCCAGCGTATCGGTGAACGAGGCGCCGCCCAGAGTGGTCCCGCTGCTGTTGGTCAGCGTAAATTTTAGGGTCGAAGTTCCACCCGGTTGAATCGAAGTCGGACTGAACGACTCGGCGATCGTGGGCAGAGCCAGCACCGTCAGTTTGGCGGTGTTGCTGGGCGAGCCGATGGTGGTGGTCTGAGTCGTGGTTGCGCCCGACGTGGTGTTGGCCTGGGCCCCGGTGGTCATGCTGGTAACGTTGAAGGTCACGTTGCAATTGCTACCGGCCGGAATCGTGATCCCCGTGAAGTTGAGGTTGAAGTCGCCCGCGGACAGAGTGGTGGGGGTGATTCCCGCGCAGGTACCGCCCACCGCTCCGCCCATTGCGGTCATATTTGTCATCGAGTCGCTGAACGCGGCATTGGTCAGATCCACCGTTGCGTTGTTGTTGTACAAAGTCAGGGTCACCGTCGAAGCTCCACCCACTCCAATGGAAGTCGGGTTGAACGCCTTGACGATGGTAGGCGGACCCAGCACCGTCAGCGAAACGGTATTGCTAGGCGAGCCAACGATCGAAATCTGATTCGTGGTTGCTCCCGAGGTGGTGTTCGGCTGGACGCCCGCCTTGTTGCTGGTGACGTTGAAAATAATCGTGCAACTGCCGTTGGCCGGGATCGTGATCCCGCTGAAGCTGAGAGCGGTGGCGCCCGCCGTCAAGGTGGCTGGGGTAGTTCCCGTGCAGGTGCCGGTTACGGCTCCGCCCGACGCGGTCATGTTGGCCAGCGTGTCGGTGAAGGCGGTGCCTGTGAGCGCGAAAGCGTTGTTATTGGTCAACGCCAGGGTCACCGTGGAAGTGCCGCCGGTTTGAATCGTCGCCGGATTGAACCCCTTGACGATGATCGGCGTCGCCTGCACCGTCAGGTTGGCGGTGTTGCCGGCTGAGCCGGCTGTGGTGATCTGAGTGGTGGTCACGCCCGAGGTGCTGTTGGGGTCAACGCCCAGCGTGGTGCTGGTGACGCTGAAAATCACGGTGCAATTGCTGTTGGCCGGAATGGCGATCCCGCTGAAGCTGAGGGCCGTCTGAGCCGCCGTCAAAGTGGTCGGATTGGTTCCCGTGCAGGTGCCGGTCACGGCTCCGCCCACGGCGCTCATTTTCGCCAGGGTGTCGCTGAACGCCGCGCCGGTGAGCGCGGTCGCCGCATTGCTGTTGGACAAGGTCAGGGTCACCACCGAGGTTCCGCCCGTCGGAATGGAAGCCGGATTGAACGCTTCGGAGATTGTCGGCGGAGCCAACACAGTCAGAATCGCCGTGTTACTGGGCGGTCCAGCCATGGAGGTTTGCGCGGTGGTGACCCCCGATGTGGTGTTGGGTTGGGCGCCTGAGGTGCTGCTGGTGACGCTGAAGATCACCGTACAGTTGCCGCTGGCCGGGATGGTGATTCCGCCAAAGCTGAGAGCGGTTGCGCCGGCAGTCAACGTCGCGGGCGCGATTCCGGCGCAGGTGCCGGTGACGGCGCCACCCGCGGCTCTCATATTGGCCAGAGTGTCGGTGAATGTGGAGCTGGTCCGGGCCGCCAGCGCTCCATTCGCCAGCGTCAGGGTCACGACGGAAGTCCCGCCGGGTGGAATGGTGGCGGGACTGAATGCTTTGCCGATGGTCGGCAGCGCCGCGGTTGCTTCGATGTCGTCAAGCGACCAGTAGCTGTTGTCGTTCTGGACCGTGAAAACCAGGGCAACCTGTCCGCTAGCGCCGCCTAGCTGAGCGTTGGTAGGCGTGAACACGCCGGTGTACTGGACGAACGATCCCGCGGCGGTCGGGTTGGTGAGCGTCACCAGCGTAGCCAACGTGGTGGTCAACGCGGTGTTCTGGATTGCGGCGGTAAACGTATGGCTGCTGCTGGTGTAAGTGCCATCGGTAGCCTGGATGGGAGCCGCATTCTGGTTCAGGTAAAAGCTGATGGAATACGAGGTGTTGGCAGACAGCGTAAGGTTTTGCGACAGCGTCATCACTAGGCCGATCGGGCCGATGTATAAGCCGTAACTTCCGCTGTTGGCGTCCATCGCATCCACCCCGTATCCGGAACCATTGAAACCGCCTGGAGGATTGGTGGTGTTCCCTCCGGTGGTCCAACCGGAAAGGCTGCCGTTTTCGAAGCCGCAGTTGGTGACCAGGTTTCCGACTGCATTGCCGCAAAGCGACGCTTGGGCGAATGCCGGTGAGGTCAGCCCGGCGGCCGCGATTACGGCCACCGCAATAAAAAACGCGCGCATGAATCCTCCGAATTACCGCTGGCGGGCCAGCTTCAATAGAACGTCACGAGGTTGGCCACATTCACTGTTCCGATTCCGGTAGCGAAGTCCCAGCCGGTGTTTGTGCCGTAGGCAGGCAGGTACTCGGTCGTCGATGTCGAAAGGACGCCGTATGGCCCGGACCCGGGTCCATAGCAGTCCAACGACCCCTGTCGACAAGGCACGTCGATGTCGCCTTGGGTGACATCGTAGAACGTGCAAAGGTTCCCTACCGAGGCTCCATTGGATGAGTTGCACTGCGAGAGCGCGGTTCCGCCATACGTGCTGCCGGCTAACTGATACATCCGTGAGAGGGGGTTGCCCAAGCCGTTGGTCGTGAATCCGGCTTTCTGATCGATCAGCGCCATAACTCCGGCCATGACCGGGGCAGAGACCGATGTTCCGCCGCTGCCGGCCCAGGTGTTGGGCGGCCCCGTGCACAAGGCGCCTTCACCCTGGACATCGGCAACGTTGGAATAGCAGATCACGTAGGTATGGTTATAAATATTGGAGCCCGCAAACAGGGACACGTCTGGAATGTCGCGCCACCCGTCCGCCGGATTGCCGGTAACCAGGGACTGAAACGCGGGCTTCGTGTAAATCGAACTAGGACCGCCGCCGCCCGCGGTGAGGTCGATGGGGCCGCTGCCACTGTTGCAAAAGCCGCCGTCTCCGTAGGTCTGTCCGAAACCGTAGTATTGGGCGAGAACCAGACTGCCACAACTGTTGTTCCACGGAATCTCCTGGATATAGGAGAGAGCCGAGTTGAAATACGTCCCATTGGTGCTACTCCAATAGTTGCCGGAAGGAATGTAGTTCGCGACATCGCCGAAATCCGTGCCTCCAACTGCCACATCGTACGGAGTGGTCGCGAATGCGTTGACCGTAACTCCAGTCACGGCATAAGAATAGCCGTTGATGCCGTCGTCGGTAGCCGCTCCGTAATCGCCCGAGGCGACAAAGACGGAAACGCCGTTTCCGGCGGCTTCCTGATAGAGATCAGTGTCGTACTGGTTCGCGGCCGAGCCCTGCTGCAGTTCCCCAATTCCATAGCTGATGCTTACAACGGTGGGAAGGGGGCCCACGCCATTGGTCAACATGTTTTCCAATGCAATGAACCCGCCGAAATTGGTGTTGTCCGAGCAGGCCGCCAGCACGATGGTAGCGTTCGGGGCTGCCGCGGACGACCACTCCGTATCGAGAATCGCCTCCGGGCCGGAACCAACTTGAAGTCCGGGGTCGGAGCAAGTACCGCCGCTTCCTGCCTTAGGATGAACCTGCGTAAGACTCCCATTGGGATAGGATCTGGCCAGCCCGAATTCTTTGCGGAAGAGCCCGAAATCTCCTTCGGTATACACGTCGGTATCTTCGACGACCACGATGGTCACGCCGGTGCCCGTGTATCCAGCGGTGAACGCAGGATTGAAATTATAAATCGTGGCCAGGTCTCCCGGCACCAGCGAATACACGGTGTAGCCGGCGTCGTAGTTCGGCTTCGCCGGGGTGGTCTTCTTGGCCCGTAAGGGATGCGGCATGAAGTTGTGAAGGGAGACGGGCCCCACCACGACGGGCTCGAGCGCCGATGGAATCTGCGGATCGCTCACGTTCGAATAGTGACGCTGCCCATTCACTTCGAAATAGTGGATTTCGGTGTGAAAGGCCTGGCGGATCTGGCCAACGGTGCCCGAAAAGTCGATGAGGGTGCCGTGCGGAGCGATCTGGTTGACCGTGAAACCGGCCCCTTCCAACCACTGCCTCACCGTCTGGATGTCCTCTGGAGCCGGGCCAAACTGGTCTCCCATCTGCTTTGTCGTGATCCACTTGTGGTAGTTCGGCGATTTCGGGTCCTGCTGCTGGTCCAGGAACTGAACGAATGCCTTCTGAACGTCAGGCGGCCGCTTCAACAGGAGCCACACATCGTTCATGGGAGTGCTATCCGGCACGGGACCCCGATCGTTGGCCGGGGCGGCCAGGGGGGGTGTGTTGCCGTGAAGCGTGATCAGCTTGGAGTCGTCAACCGGCGCGGTGATAAGCGCCTTCGTCTGAGCCTCCACCGGTCTGCACGCGACTAAGGCAAATCCGATCGCCGCAGCGAAAGAGAAAAGAGACTGGTACCTTCTCAGCATCTAACCGTCCTCCTGTCCTCTAAATGCGCCCAAACCGATGGCTTATACGAGTCTCCGAGGCTGCACGCGCCTCCGGAGCTGAAGACCAAGACCTGTAAGACGCCGGGTTGCCATTCGATCATAAACCGTTCTCTATCGATCCGGCAATAGAAATATGCGCGCCCCGCCGAGGGATGCCGGAGGTCTGGAGCCGCCAGCGCTTAATATGCCTTGACACGCATATGCTCTATCGGGTATATCAAGAGAGTGGAATCTGTGTTCGAAATCATTGCGGAGCCGAACCGCCGCGCGATATTGAGCCTGCTGGTCTCCTCACAACAGTCGGTTGGAGAGATCGAGCGCCAACTTGGTATGCCGCAGCCGACCGTGTCAAAGCACCTGCGAGTGCTGCGCGAGGCCGGTTTTGTGGAATCCACGGTGGACGCACAGCGCCGTCTCTACCGGCTGAAACCCGAACCACTTCAGGAGGTGGATGCCTGGCTGGCTCCGTTCCGCCGGTTCTGGTCCGCTCACGTAGATGCTCTCGAACGCCACCTCGACCGCATGGATCACATGGATCAACAACAACATCAACGAAAAGGAAGACAAGAAGAAAACGACGCGGCCCAAACCGCGAACGTGACAAAGGAGAAACGAAATGAAAATCAAATTGACCAGCGTATACGTGGACGACCAGGACAAGGCCCTGCGCTTCTATACGGAGGTGCTGGGCTTTGCCAAGAAGGCCGATTTCAGCCAGGGCCCATTTCGCTGGCTGACCGTGGCCTCGCCCGAGGAGCCGGACGGCACTGAGCTGCAGCTGGCGCTGAACAACAACCCCGCGGCCAAAGCGTATCAGCAGGCGATGTTTCAACAGGGCCAGCCCGCGGCCATGTTCTATCACCGACGACGTCAAGGGCGACTACGAGCGGATCAAGGCCCGCGGCGCCGAGTTCACGATGCCGCCCACCGACGTGACCGGCTCGACCATTGCGATGCTGAACGACACCTGCGGCAATCTCATTCAGCTCACCCAGCTGGCACGCTACGGACGCTAAGGAGAAGAAGATGACCGATCGCGAGCAGTACACACCGGGTCCGGCCAGCGGGGCGCAGGTACGAAAGGACGGAGAGAAGTGGACGCTCATTCTCGTCAGAGAACTGCGCCACTCGCCGGAAAAAGTCTGGCAGGCGCTGACCGACCCGGCGCATCTGCGCGAGTGGGCTCCCTTTGTGGTCGATGGGAGCCTGGGTACGGTTGGAACCACGGTGAATCTCACCTGGGTGGGAACGCCCGCGCCGCTGGAAACAACAGTGAAGCGAGCCGACGCTCCCAAGTTGCTTGAGTACAGCGATATCCGGTGGGAACTCGAAGCCTTCGGTGGCGGCACGCGCCTGACGCTGTGGCACAGCATCGATCGCCGCTTCATCTCCATGGGTGCCGCCGGGTGGCACATTGCTTCGATGTTCTGGATCGCCTGCTCAGCGGAACTCCCATCGGCCGCATCGTTGGTGGCGAGGCGATGCAGTTCGGCGGCTGGCAGCGGCTGAACGCGGAGTACGCCAAGCAGTTCGGGATTGAAGCGCCCAACTGGCCGCCCAAGGCGGCTCAAAGCCGCGCTCCCGGTCAATGACCCGAAGAGACGGCCTCTAAGAATTCAAGACCGAGATGGAAGCCATTACTATATCCAGGTGAAGTTGTAGGATTGTCCCCACGATCATGGAGTGCTTGATCCGCGGTGCGAATACCTGGGGCCTTATTCGCACTCCTCGGTCACACAGATCGAATGCCATCGATCACTCGCCACGCCTCGGTGATACAGATGGATTCCAGCGTGCGTCCGACCGGGGGTGCGGGAAGCCCGGCGGCGATCATCAATTTACGTAAGAGCAGCCCGGTCTCGGGATGCGCGATCGCCGATTGCACACCGACGCGGACCAGTCCATCCGCATAATCCACGGGTTCCCAGGTGTGGATGGCCAGTTTGCCGCCTCGGTTGTCGGTGTTGCCGTAATCCCGGATATTCAGCTTCGCCCGTGGTCTACCAGAACCTGTACGACAGCGGTCCTGCCTTTGTGTGCGGCGCCGTGAAGCGCGGTACGTCCGGTATCGGCCTGGGCGTTCAGGTCGAGACCCAGGTCCAGCAGCAACTTCACGGCTTCAAGGGTCTCTCGGGCGACCACTCGTAAGTGATCCCTTCCACCCAGCCGATTCCGGCAGCCACTTGCAGGGCCGTGACATGCAACGGTATCAATTTTAGGATCGGCTCCGTGGGCAAGGAGAAGTTTCATCAGGACGATGTCGCCGGACTGGGATGCGCGCAGGAAAGCTGTCGCGCCGTTCTCATCCAGCCACTGGTTGGTGAAAACCGTGCGGGTCTCGGTGCTGTCCTTCATCCGCGCATTCACATTGGCCCCTTTGTTCAGAAAC
>CAVXWB010000046.1:0-26596 GCA_963765185.1 Bryobacterales bacterium | reverse complement strand
CGGCGATCATCACTCCGGTCCACAGAAGCAGCGACAGCGTGCCCGCCAGCTTGGCCAGGGATGGGGCCGGCGCAAGGGCGTTGTGGTAGACGCTGCGCCCGAACACCAGTCCATGCACGCCAATCAGCGCTAGCAGCGACATCTTGGTCCAGAAGAACCGGTTGTAGTAATATTCCTCGGCTTTGGAGGAAGCCAACAGGATGCCGCACGTGACCACGATCGCGAAGCCGATCCGTTTGGGCACGCGCAGCGTGTCGATCACTCGCGCAACCGGCAGCCTGCGCATGGCCCACCCCAGCAGGCGCAGATTGGTGAACAGGATCAGCCCGCCGAAAAAAGCGATGCCGACCAGATGGGTGGTCAACACCAGAGGGTAGAAAGTGGAGGAGAAGCGCACGGCCGAAGCCCAGTCCGTGCTCTGGACCCATTGCGCGAACGTGAGCAGCGGCGTCACTATTCCGGCCCGTTCACAAACCCGATGAAAATACCGCCTCCGATGACGCCGGCCCACAGCGCCAGGGACACGCACGCCGCCAGCCTGCCCCATCCCGCCGATGCGCCCGGCCGCACCACCCTGCCGTGGATCGTATAGTGGAACACGATCGCCAGAATCAGAATCGCCATCTTGACTTGAAAGGCCGGATTCAAATAATAGTGATCCGGATCGGAGGCGAACAGAAGCGAGCCCGAGGTCACCACCAGGGCCAGCCCGATCAGCGTCCAGGGCGCGGCATCGGTAGTCAGCTCAGCCGCCCCTTGATCGCGCATCAGCGCGCCGAGGAGCCTGAAATCCACCAGCGCGATGGAACCGGCCAGGAGAATGAATCCCAGGATGTGGAAGCATTCGAGCACCGGAAAAACCATCGGCGAGGAGTTCAGCAGTTCGGCCACGGCGAAAACCTATTCTACGCGATTCCACCTCCAGCCGCGCGGTTGACAGTGGCTTTCTTTTCGCGGCGGGCGGGACTATACTTCCCCTAGCTCGGCAAGCGGCCGGAAGCTCGATTAGAGTTTGATAACGGCTTTCTACCCGAAGGAGGGTGATTCAATGTTTGATAGCCTGGACGAGCAAATGAGGAAAGAGGGCATGCATCTCTCGAACAAGGAGAAGATCATGCGCTGGGCCCTGATCACGATCGCCGCTTTGGTGGTGTGCGGCGCGGTAATCGCGGGTGTTCGCTTAATGAGTTAACGAACGCCGAGCTGACGCCGGGCGAACCCGCATTTCCGGGAAGTCCCAGTGGCGCCGTGGCGCGCACACTCCTGCGCGCCGGGGTGAAACTTGTCCCTGCGATTCGACTACTGAGGAACTCGCGCAAAACGGAGTGCGGCGCGATCGGTTCCTGGATCGAATTCCGGGGCGCGCGCCGCACCCTTTGCGCTACTGGTTGGGTTGCGCCGGCGCCGCCGGTAGAGGAGCCGCCGCTGCCGTCTGCTCCGGCAGGATGATGATCGAGTTGCGCGGGAACGCGAACTTCTTGCCGGTCTCGTCGATCACGGATACCTGCGCGGTGTACTGACCCGTGGGAATCTTGGCCAAGGAAATCTGGAAATTGAACGGCGCCATGCCCGGCCGCGACGCGCTCAGCTTGGTCACGTCCAGAGGCGGCGAGGTATAAACCGTGCGCGCGCCCCGGTACAGAGCCACTTCCGCTTCGACGTAGGGAGCCTTCTGCTGGTCCGGACTGGGATCGTACACCTCGAAGTACACGTACATGGTCTGATCCTTGCGGAACACGCGAGTGATGCTGGGCACCAGCTTCTGGCCGTCCTGGATCAGCGGATGATTGGACAAGGTTCTCTTATCGTTGGTCGCCGAGCCCACCGCCGCGGCGACAGGGTCCTTCTGGCTGCTGTAGATGATGGAGCTGAGGCGCAGTTTTTTCTCGGCGTTCAAATCGGGGATGGTGAGCTTCTCCTCGAAGGTGCCCATCTTCCCGGTCTGATTCTCGCGCGCCAGGAAGCGGATGACATACGCTCCGGGCGGCAGCGTCAATCCGGTGTCGTATTGGAAACTGCGCTTCTCAAGCTGCGCGGCATCCTTGCCTTTCAAGTCGACCTTGATGTTGTCGCGCACGCCGGTGGTGGCCCACTGCGGGAGATTGCCCAGCGACTTGCCGGCGGCGTCCTTCACCACGCCTACGAAATCGAAATCCGTGGTCTCCACGCCCTTCTGCTTCGCCAGCGCGACTTCCGAGCCGGGAATCTTGACGGAAATGGGCACGAAATAGCGGTTCTGGGCGACCCGGAAGTAATCCGCCTCCATCGCCAGCGGCAGATCGCTTAGCGGATCTCCCAGCGTGAGCGCTTCCTGAAGCTGCTGTTCCTTGTCGGCCGCGGTGAATTTCTGGAATACCTTGTTGGCGTAATAGCCTTCCTTGTACTCCAGCGGCTTGGTGCTCGAAGCCAGTTGGGTGTTGGTGAGCCGGACCTTGATGTGGCGATACTTGCCGTCAGGCGCCGCGTTGCTGCTGTAATAGCCCAGGATGTAATAGCTGCTCAAATCGGTTTGCGCCGCCCTGAATCCCAGGGTCAGGTCGTTATTATCCAACATGACCTTCCCGCCGGTGTCGTTCGCCAGAGTAGCGATGGTTTCCTGGGTATCTTGGCGGCTGGCGACCATGGCGGCCTGGCTGGTGCCGGTGAAGTTGCCGGTGCCGCGCGTGGACTGTTGGGTCGCGTCGCCGGCCGGCGAGGTAGCCTGCAATCCGCGCGAATCCACCGAATAGATCGACACGTTGGCGCGAACCGCTGCGTTGGTCGTGGCCCGGAGCTGGCTTTGGTTGTCGATCCCGTTCTTGGGGATGCCGCTGGAGAAGTAAAGCATCGCTTTCTTCTCCGGGAAGGCCGCCAGCATCTTGACCGCGTCCTCGATGGCGGCCAGCTGGCGGTCCGTATTGAAAATATTAAACTCGGTGTCGTCCTGTGTGAAGCCGCCGCTGTCGTCGCCCTCGGCGCCGGCCGTGGCCGCCGCGCCGGCCAATTCCGAGCCCTGTCCGATTACCAGGGCCTTCAGATCGGTAAGCAGCTTTTCGCGGTCGTCCGTGAACTCCTCCACCACATTCAGCTTGTTTCCATAGACCAGAATCTCCACCAGGTCCGAGGTGGTCATCTGTTCCTTGACGAACTTGATGGCGTTCTCCTGCGCCCGGATCTGATCGAACTGCGGCATGGTCGTCATGTCGAAGAACATGGCCATCAGCCGCTTGTCCTTGCGTTGTGAGTTGCCCAAGTCGCCGGCGGAAGCCGACACGGCGGCCGGAGCCGCGGCGGGCTTGGGCGCGGCCGGCTTGGGCGGCGGCGCAACCCGCTCCTCCAACTGCTTGGGTCCATTCTCCTGGTCCGCCACAGGGGTCAGCAGATCGTTGGAAAGTTTCTCGAATTCGAAGGGCCCGATCTCCTGCTTCTTTCCGTCTTCCATGACCTCGAAGTCTTCCTTCTTGAGGTTCAGAACGGGGTTGCCCATCTTGTCTTTCACGCTGACGTTCACGATGATCAGCCGGGTCTCGCTGGTGAAGGTAACCTGCGCGGGAACCTTCTGAAACGCGACCAAGGCGATCGCCAGAGTAATTAGTTTGTATTTGTTCATGGAAGTCTCACATCCGGAAACGGATCGTTCCGCTGATCACGCGCATGGCGCCCATGCTCTGCAGCACGTCAAATTGATTCCCGATGGTTGTGCCAAACGCCGACGGAACAGGATGGTTCAGGATATTGGTCGAGTTGATCTGAAATTCCAGGGTCTTGCGCTCCTTGAGAGTAAAGGTGCGCGACATATTCATATTCATGGTAAACGAGTCCGGTCCCGGAATCGTATCCCGGCCGGCATTGCCGAAAGTCGCCGCGGACGGGAGCGCGAAGGCCGCGGTATTGAAGAAGCCCGAGCCGGAGCTGACGGGAAGCCCGGTCGCCTCGGCCCGCTCCCCGCTCACCAGTCCGACGCCGGAGACGTCGCCCGCGACCGTGGGCGTGTACGGCAAGCCGGTCTCCCAGGTAATCGGCGCCTGGAGAGTCCAATTCTTGAGCGCTTTGGTGAGGAACCCTTTGTTGGCCATGAATCCCTTGCGCTGGTCCACCGGAGATTCCGCGGTGAAAATGAAGGTCACGACGTCGCGGCGATCGTTGGCGGAGAGCGCTCGCTCGCACTCGATACACAACGGATTCAACACCTGCGTGGAGGCGTCGTCGATAGACTTCGCCCGGGTATAGGCAAGCTGGAAGCCCAGGTTGTTGCGCATGCGGCGTTGCAGGGAGATCTGGCCGGAGTTACTGATCAGGTTGCCGGCGGTTTCGTAATAAGTAAAGACGCTGGCATCGGTGATGGGGAGCCGCGTCGTTGGCGCATTTGGTCCCGTCTCCGGCCCGGGAAGAGCTTCGTTGGGATCCAGGCCAACCACCAGGTGCGTGCCCTTGATGCCGGTGTAGTTGACCAGAAGCACGAGTTGACCGGGCAGGTTGCGCTGAATCCCGAGATTCCAGGTTTGCGCATAAGGAACCTTGTAATTCGGGTCGTAGGCGGCCGTGTTGGTGATGGTCTTTTCCGTTGGTACGGCCGTCAGGCCGTTGGCCAGCGTCAGAATATTGGTCGAGCTGCTTTCGAGCGTGCCGGAGTTGTACAGAAAGGGCTGCTGATAGGCCAGACCTGAGGTCGCCCCGGAAGTTCCCCCGATCACCTGGTTATACACGCCTCCGTTGTAATTGATTCCGTAACCCGCGCGGACCACCAGGCTTCCCCGTTTCATGGCCTGCCAGGCGAGCCCCAGCCTGGGCGCGAAGTTGAGGCGTTGCGGGTTCACCATCCCGCTGGAAACGCCGGGGGTTGGCGTACACGGCAAGATGGCGCCCGCGCAGCTCTGTACCAGCTCGCTGGCGCTGCCCGATCCGGGGACGCCGGTGTAGTCGGGCGACGTCAACAGATTCGTTTCCCGTCCATACTCTTCGCTGAGCGGAGAAGTGTACTCATACCGCACGCCCAGCTGAAAAGAGAGGTTGGGCAGAAACCGAAAATCGTCGTTGACGGCCGCGCTGTAGGCAATGCCCCTATAATAGCGGTCGGCGCCGTAGTAGACCGAGTCGCTCTGAGGAAGGCCCAGCAGATAATCGGCAAAGTCGTATCCCGTGTTGGGCACGACCCCTCCGTTGACGATCTGCGCGGTGCTGGATCCATTGAAGGTGAAGGTTCCGCGGCCGTTGTTGTCCGTGAGCAAGTTGGTGTCGTAACGGGTGAACTGGCCCTGGAACGTCAGGTTGTGTTTGCCGCGGCGTACGTTAAGCGCATTCAGGAGCTGCATGGACTGCACCACACTATGGGTCGGGTTGCCGTCATTTAACTGCGAACCGAAATTCGTGAAGTTAAGCTGGGGCGGACCGTAGTTGCTGGCGTTCGGCCACTGCCCGTTGACCTCGAAGTTGGGGGCGCTTGTACCCAGTGTTCGCTCCAGCGTCTCAAAGTAGGGAGTCGAAGTCGCCGCGCTGCGGTTGAGGGTCGCCGTGAGCGTGTTGAAGAGCCGCGGCGAGAAGTTGTGGGTCCAGGCCACGCTTTGATTTTGTCCAAATCCGTTTCTGGCATCCAAGGGCAGCCCGTCGGTCCCGATACCGGTTACGAAACTACTTTGCGCCGTCTTGGAATCGGTAGCCTGCGTTCGCACTTGTATGGACAAACGGTCCGCCGGCCGGACCGTGTATTGCAACTGGGCAGTCAGCTGTTGCGCGTTGTTGGGCTGGGCCGTGGCGTATTGGTAGTTATTGGTTGTGCCCGGCCCATTCGGCAACGGAATATACGGCAGCAGAGTCAGGGCGACCGGGTTGAGCCGGGTGAGCGGGATGGTGTTATTGGGAAACGGCGAAGTGCCGTTCGAGAGAGGATCGAAAATAGTGACCGGAGTGGGGTTCGACGCGGGCCCCGTGGTGACGCCCGCAAAATCCCCGCCGCGCTCCGCCAAGCTCGGCACCGTGGCAAAGGGACTGGCTCCGGAGTTCTGAATCGTGCCGTTATAGTTCACGGTGAAGTTAAGATGCTTGCTCAAATCCAGCCAGTGTCCCAGGATCACCGGACCGCCGATATTGATTCCGTAACGGTTGGAGGTGAGCTCCGGCTTGATTTGGTTCACGCCGCTGACGGAAAAATTCTTGGCGTCAAACGCAGAATTGGAAATCGTGTCGAAGACATTGATGCGGATCTGATTGGCGCCCTGCCGGGCGCGATTTCCGATGAGGCCGCGAGCCTGGCCGCGTCCACCTCGGCCGCCACCGCCACGGCCGCCACCGCCGAAACCGCCACCGCCGAATCCACCACCACCGCCGCCACCCTGAAAGTTGCCGCCTCCGCCGTTGCGGTTGCCGCGCCCGCCCCGCCGGGACCCCCTGGGCCTCCCTGCGGCTGCTGTCCAAAGTCGGCGGGACCGCCCGGACCACCTGGACCGCCGGGACCGCCTGGACCGCCGAAACCACCCGGACCATTGAAATTGAAATCGTTTCTGGTGGTTTCCACGCCGGTGCTGACGGTGCCGGCGATGGTGAATGCGTCGTTTGAGGCATCGCCTCCCGGGATCTGCGGCGGAATTTCCGGCGGCACTTCCGCGATCAATTCCTGTTGATTCTGATTTCCGCCGCGGCCGCCGCGGCCTCCGCCCCCGCCTCCGGCTCGCGCCGCCACCGGCACGGGCGGCTGCAACTGGAGAGCGAGATCAATCTTGACCGGAGTCGCGCCGATCTCCACGTCGCGCTTCAGGGGCTCGAATCCGAACATGGTGGCTTCCAGGCTCCAAGTCCCCGGCAGCATCCCTTGAAACTGAAATAGGCCGTTTTCGTCGGTCACCGTGGTCAAGGCCCGTTCGCCCATGGTGGCCCGGATGGACACTCCGGGAATCGGCTGCCCTCCCGACACCACCGTTCCCGACTGAGCCAATGCCAGCGGCAGAGACACGCCTAACAACGCGAAAATCTTGAACATCGAAAATCCACTCCTACGTGGGTGTGTATTGGTCAAGCGTGTATCTGCCACAGGCATCCTGACTCCTAAGTAACGGCCCGCAAAACGGAGCCTGCGTCGCGGCCCGGAGCTGAGCTGTTGCTCTCGGGCATTGGGGCCGCGTCCGGCCCTTTGCGGGCTTCTCAGTAACAGCCCGCAAAACGGAGCCTGGGTCGCGGCCCGAACCGGGCTGTTGCTCTCGCGGCATTGAAGGCCGCGACCGGCCCTTTGCGGGCTTCTCAGGAACAGCCGCAAAACGGAGCTGCGGTCGCGGCAGACGGGTTCCTGACTCCGTTGATCGGGCCGCGACCGACCCTTTGCGGGCTCCTTCTAGCAACAGCCCGCAAAACGGAGCCTGGGTCGCGGCCAGACGGGCTGTTACTCCCGCTGCATCGAAGGCCGCGACCGGCCCTTTGCGGGCTAGCTATTTGGCGCGCTTGAAGGCTAGCTCTTGGGGTCCGCGCCCGCCGCCCTTGCCTCCACCACCACCTTCGCGCATCGGCGTCAGCGTCAAACTATCTCCCGACAGAGTGCCCTTGTACGACGTCACCTGCGGGTTGCCGTCCCGTCCCTGCCGAGTAACCTTGAACGACACGTCGCTGTCGTGGATCATTCCCTCGGAAATGTCCACCGCCATGCCATTGCCGGGGTCGAGCGACCCCGTCAGGTTCATCCCGCTGGACTTCAGCATGAGGACTTGCGTCTGCTCCCCATTCCGGCCTTGGGTCGTGACTGTCCACTTTCCGTCAACTCCTGCGCCCATTGCTACCAGGCCGGTTGACGCGAGAAGCGCACTTACTAAAACAACACGGTTTTTCATTTGTCTCATCCCTTTCCTTGGACTTGCGGATAACCGCTTCGGTGTAAAGATGTTCAGCCGCTCTATAGAGGTTACACTAAAGGGCGAATACGGGGTTGGGGGCTGGTTGTACGCGAAACGAAAAAAAAGGTTTACAGCGGATTCCTCTTTATCTCCTCAGTAACGGCCCGCAGAACGGAGCGCGGCGGCATTTGTTGCTTGGCTGAAGTGAGGGTGCCCCCGCACCCTTTGCGGGCGGGCAACCAAACGGTCCCGGAAAAGCTGCAAACAAAGGGGGAAGCCTCCCGGGGCCGGTTCGTCGCTTGCTGAGCGCGATATTCTGGTGCTTACTTCCCGGTACTTATCTTAAATGAAGTGGACCATCGCCCAATCCGATTCCGCAGGGGTGGAACGGCTCGCCAGCGCGCTGAACCTGGCGCCGGCCGCGGCGCGGGTGTTGTGGGGCCGCCAGTATCGCGATCCGGATGAGGCCCGCCGATATCTGGAACCGACGCTCGCCGATCTTCACGATCCGTGGCGCTTGAAGGATATGGCCGCGGCGGTGGAGCGCCTGCTCCGCGCTATCGAACAAAAAGAGCCCATCCTGCTTTATGGCGATTACGACGCGGACGGCACCAGCGCCATCGTCATTCTGATGAAGGGTCTGGCGCTGGCGGGCGGGCAGGCGAGTTTCCACGTTCCGCACCGGCTGCGCGACGGCTACGGAATGCGCAGCGAGGTGGTGGAGCACGCGGCCGCCTCCGGCGTCAAACTCATCGTCAGCGTGGACACGGGTATTCGCGCCAATGCGGTGGTGCGCCACGCCTCGGCTCTGGGCATTGACGTCATCGTCACCGATCATCATTTGCCCGAGGTTCTACATCAAGGAGTAGCGGAGCTGCCGCCGGCGATCGCCGTGCTGAATCCCAACCGTCCGGATTGCACCTATCCGGAAAAGAACCTGTGCGGCGCGGGCGTGGCTCTGAAGCTGATCGACGCGCTAACCTCGCGCCTGGGTTGGGAGGCTTCGCGGCGTGAGCGGCTGCTGGATTCGCTGCTGAAGCTGGTGGCCATCGCGACGGTCGCCGACGTGGTGCCGTTGACGGGCGAAAATCGGGTCATCGTCAAGCGCGGGCTCGAAGGTCTGCGCCAGGTGACGAATCCGGGGCTGCGCGCGCTGCTGGACGTTTCCGGATTCAACGCGGGCGATTCGCCCAGCGCCGGGCAAGTGGCGTTCCGCGTGGCGCCGCGCATCAACGCCGCCGGGCGCATGGCCAGCGCGACGGATGTGATCGAGATGTTTTTGACCGCTGACGCGGCTCGCGCGCGCGAACTGGCCGCGAAGCTGCACGACCTGAATACCGACCGCCAGCAGACCGAAGCCGAGATCACGCGCGCCATCTTCGAGCAGTGCGTCGCGCTGCCGGTCACCGACTCCGACGCGGCGCTGGTGTTCGCGGGCGAAGGCTGGCATCGCGGCGTGGTGGGCATCGTGGCCAGCCGCGTGGTGGAACGATTTCACCGGCCCGCGTTCGTGCTGGGGATCGGCGAGGGCCTGGCGCAAGGCTCCGGGCGCAGCATTCCCGCGTTTCATTTGCTGGAAGCGCTGGAGTCCATGCCGGACTTGTTTTCCAAATTCGGAGGGCATCGCCAGGCGGCGGGCGTTACGATGGACGCCGCGATGGTGGAGACCTTTCGCGAACGCATGCGCGCTTATGCGGCGGAACGTTTGACGCCGGCCGACTTCGAGCGTGAGCTGGCCATCGACGGCGAGATTGGATTCGATGAGATTGACGATGCGACCGTGGCCGATATCCTGCGCCTTGCGCCTTTCGGCTTCGGCAACCCCGCGCCGATGTTCGTCGCGCGAGGGATCGAGGTGGCGGCTGCGCCGGAGATTCGCAACGAGCGGCACCTGTTCCTGCGGCTGCGGGCGAATGGACGCACACTGCGGATGAAGGCTTGGGATTTCGCCAAAAGAATAGACGAGCTTCAGCCGGGCGGGCGCATAGACGTGGCGTTCACGTTTGAGGACGATCCGTATTCGGCCTCACGAGGCTATGCGCCGTGGCAGGCGGTGCTGAAGGATGTGCGAGTGAGTGCTGATAAAGTTCTAAGGGCGCCCCAGTCCGCTTGATAACCCTCAAACGGAAAAGGGACCGCTGAACTTCAACGGCACAGCCCATTGTGTGACGCTTGCACGGGGTTGCCCGGGTTGCTCTCCCACGCTCGCGCGATCCGGACGCAATGAGACATCCGAACTGTCTACAAATTAGCAGGCGAGGCGTGGAAATCGGGCGCGCGAGAACGCCAAGTTGGGGATTCGGCGGCGAATAGAGTCGCGCGATACGCTGAAATGATGTATTGGAGCAAGATTTTTATTCCGACTTTGCGGGAAGATCCGGCGCAGGCGGAGAGCGATGCGCATCGCCTGCTGATTCGCGCCGGCTACATCCGTCAGCACGCGCGCGGAAGCTATAACTATTTGTTTGCGGCTCAGCGGTCGTTGCTAGACTTAAAAAGTGCTTGAAGCCGCTCCACGCGTGTCGACAGGTGCTGGCGCCGGAGCGAGGGAACCGCCTCCGGCGTCAACGCTTGGTCCACGCCTGAATGCGGCTCTTAAGCTGCTAATCCTTTCGCTGCCCCTTATCCTTTATTTGACTTTTCCTACGCGCGCCTTTTACTGGGACGGCGTTGCATTAGCCATTAGGCTTGAAACATCGCCCAATGGGGTTTCGATGTTACACGCAAACCATCTTGTGTATGGGGTGTGGGGAGCGTGGCTCAATCGGCTGGGCGCAATCTTGTTCCACGGGACGCGCGCCTTATTCGTGCTGCAAACCGCGAACGGGTTGACCGCCGGGTTTTGTATCTTTTTGTTCTACAGGGTCCTGCGGTCCCTGGGCGCCGCCGTTGGCCTTGGGCTTTCCGGGGCCCTTCTTCTCGGGTTGTCTGCAACGTGGTGGAGATTTGCAAGCGACGCTAATTCATACGTTCCCTTCAATCTTTCTCCTATTGTGCAGCTATCTTCTGCTAATGGACGGGGCGGCGGGCCGCTCTGGCGGGTCTTGCGCATGCCGGCGCCATGTTGTTCCATGAGCTTGCCATTCTGTTCTTGCCTGTAGCGTTGATCTGCCTAAGAAAGAATCGGCGCTCTCAGCGGACTTTTACCCTCACGGCCCTGGTACCCACCATGCTCGCCTATGTGGCTGCCTACTGGCGTCTGTCAGGCCAAACGCCACAACCCGGATTCGTCTCGTGGATTACCTCGCACGCGGACGACTCGGCCTTCTTGTTTAATCTCGTGCGCAGCATCGCCCTTTCGCTCCGTGGAACGCTTCGGCTGTTCTTCGGAGGCAAGCCCGGAGCCCTTTTCAGTCATACGACGCTCCAGAATCGCTGTAATCGCGCTCGCGCTAACCGCGTTTTCGTTTCTTGCTTTCGCTGCGCTTTAAGAAAAGGGCGCCTTTCCTGCGTCCGCAGCCAGAGCTTTTGATGTGGTGCGCCTCCTACGGCGCCTTTTTGTTCTTTTGGATGCCCCAGAATACCTTTTACCGCCTGTTTTATCTCCCCGCTTTGATTGGACTCTTGATCGGAATGTTGGCTCGATACGATCGGGCCTCCACCGTTGTCGGACTCTTTACGGCCACCGTGGCTCTTTGGAATTTTCTCCTGGTGGCATACCCGGAGAGCCGCACGGACTTCAACGCTCCCCTGAAAATTTGCTCTCATGCGAATCACAACGTCTGGAGTCCAGGCACCCCAATTCTCTACCGGGATTTTCATCCTGATCTTTGGACGATCTGCTACTTCAACCTTCAGGCTGCCTGGATCGGCATCGATGGCGTGGACATAGAACGGCTGAACAGGGAACTGGCGCGTGCCCGAGCCGATCACCAGGCCCTTTGGATCGAGGCTAATGCTTACGATTTCCTCGCCGCCGCCCCGGAGGGCCGAAGCTGGCTCGCTGCGCACGAACAGCCTGCGGAATTAATCCGATATCATGACCCCAAACATGAGTTCCGCTTTTATTGCGCCAGGTGAGATGCAAGAAGGGCTTCCTAAACAGCCCGTGGCGGAAGGGGACGAATCGCAAAAGCCTGGGACAGTCACCATATTTCGCCTCAGAGGGCGCTATTGATTCGATGGAGGCTTCCCGGTGGGCGAAATACGGTGGCTGTCCCGGTTTTTGCGCCAGATTTGGTGGCCTCAGCGAGAACACCAGGTTGGGGATTCGGCGGCGAATAGAGTCGCGCGATACGCTGAAATGATGTATTGGAGCAAGCTTTTTATTCCGACTTTGCGGGAAGATCCGGCGCAGGCGGCTAGCGATGCGCCTGCTCATTGCCTGCTGATTCGCGCCTGCTACATCCGTCGGCACGCGCGCGGGACCTATCACTATTTGTTTTTGGCTCAGCGGTCGTTGCTGAAGATCGAGGCGATGGTGCGGCAGGAGATGGACGCCATGGGCGCGCAGGAGATGTTTTTCGGAGAAGCCCTTCCCGACGCGCGCGTGGTCTTGGGCATCGCTAGAGAACTGCGAAGTCACCGCGAATTCCCGCAATCTGGCATCAGTTTGCCCAGCATCAGTTTGCCCAGCATCAGTTTGCCCAGATGGTTCAGCAATCCTTTTCGCTGGACTTGTCGGCGGATGGTTTGGACCAGGCCTATGAAAAGCACTCGCGCGCTTACCGCCGGGTGCTGGAGCGGTGCGGGATCGAGTTTATCGCCGCTGGGAACGATTTCATGGCGCTATCTGAGGCCGGCGGCGATTTCATTGTGCGCGGCGACGACTACGCGGCTAATTTGGAGACGGCGACGGGCATTCCCGCATCGCCCGCGATTCCGGACATCGAAGGCGACTTCGCTCCCGAGGAATTTCACACGCCCAATATCAAGACCATCGGGGAACTGTCCGCATTTGCGGATTTGCCGGAGACTTCGCTCATCAAGAGCCTGGTTTTGTCGTCACAAGGCAAGCCCGTGATGGCGCTGCTGCGCGGGGACCACCAGTTGAGCGAGGCCAAGCTCGCTCTGGCGTTGGACTCAACCGACATCGGCAACGTCCATCCAGCTCGGATCAAAGAATGGCTTGGAGCGGAGGTGGGGTCGCTGGGGCCTGTGGGTGTAACTACTATGCCGATCGTCGCGGATGAAGCGCTGCGCGGCCGGCGCAACCTGATCGCCGGAGCGAACAAGGACCATTACCATTTGCGCCACGTAACGCCGGGCAAGGATTTCGAGGCGCAGTTCGCCGATATTCGTCAGGTCGCGGCGGGCGATGCTTCGGTCACGGACGGAGCGCCGGTCAGGATCGATAAGGCGATGAAGCTGGGGAGCCTGCGCAAGCTCGGGGGCGGCGGCGAGGATACTCCAGTCCGGGTGGGTCACTACAGCCTCTGGATCGAACGGATCTTAATCGCCGCGGCTGAGTCGAATCGCGACGCGGACGGTTTGGTGCTGGCGCCGTCGATCGCTCCGTTTCATGTCGTGATCACTCCCATCGATTTCGCCATCGATGAGCTTCGCCGCGCTGCCGAGGAGATTTATCACGCCGCCAAAGCCGCCGGTCTCGACGTGCTGCTGGACGATCGCAATCTGCGTGCGGGAGTGAAATTCAAGGACGCGGATTTGGTGGGCATTCCGTACCGGGTAGTTGTCGGTAAGAGGCTTGAGCAGGGATTGGTGGAAATCGTGGAGCGCCGCTCGAAACAGAGGAGCGACGTGCCGGTCAATGAGGCCGTGGCTTTTGTCAGTACTCGACGCTGACCAGAAACAATCCGCGTGCGGGGGCGGTTGGGCCGGCGGGAATCGTGCAGCCGGGTGCCAGGCGCGCTTCGAATGCGGCGCGATCGAGGTTTCCTTTTCCGGCTTCGATCAATACGCCCACGATGTTGCGCACCATGTGTTTGAGAAAACCGCTGCCGCGGACGCGGTAAATCAAGCGGTCGTCTGAACGCTCGATGCGCGAGGAGAAAATACGACGGACTTTGGAACGCCCCAGCTCGTCGGCTGGGTCAGTGGCGGCGAAGGCGGAGAAATCGTGCTCGCCTTCGAGCAGCGGCGCGATTTCGGCCATGAAGGCTTCGTTTAATGGATAAGGGTGATGGTGAACGTAGAGGCGATCGAAGGGAGAACAAACCTCCGCGCGCAGGATGCGGTATTCGTAGGTCTTGGCGCGCGCTCCATAGCGCGGCTGAAAATCCGGCGCGGCGTCTTCCGCCGACGCCACGCGGATATCGCGCGGGAGCAGCCGGTTCATGGCCTTGCGCAGATTCTCCGCAGGGATGGGATTGGCCAGGTTGAAGGCCGCCACTTGCGCCAGAGCGTGAACGCCCGCGTCGGTTCGCCCCGAGCCTTCGACGTGCACCGGCGCGCCTTCGATTTCGGCGAGCACGGCTTCGAGCGCGCTCTGGATGGTTGGCAGCTCTGGTTGAATCTGCCAACCGTGATAATTGGTGCCGTCGTAGCTCAGCGTGATGCGGATGCGACGCACTTTATGCCGATGGGCGCGAGCCGGGTTTCTCCACAGGGCTCCCTTCGCGGCACAGAGGACAATCTTGCGGATCCCAGGACTTGACTTGGAGCGTCGCCAGAGCAAACCGCGGCACACCCAGATCGGCGCGTCCGCCGCTGCGGTCGACGATGGAGCCGGCGGCGGCCACGACGGCTCCCATGGAGCGCAGCACTTCGATCACTTCGCGCGTGCTGCCTCCGG
Organism: Bryobacterales bacterium; assembly: GCA_963765185.1. Lineage (GTDB taxonomy): Bacteria > Acidobacteriota > Terriglobia > Bryobacterales > Bryobacteraceae > Palsa-187. Next base: position 12,109 of record CAVXWB010000046.1, on the reverse strand, counting down.
TGGTGACCACGTCCTCGATAACCACGGCAGTCTCGCCGGGACGGACCGAGAAGCCGCGGCGGAGGATCATTTTGCCGGCAGGGTCGCGTTCGGTGAAAATGAAGCGGACGCCCAGGGCGCGCGCGACCTCGTGACCGATGATCAAGCCTCCCAGCGCGGGGGCGGCGACCAGATCGCACTTCGGGAGCAGCGCGGCCAGCTCGCGCCCCATCCGTTCGGCGATGGAGGGATGCTGGAGCACCAGGGCGCACTGCAGGTATTCGTCGGAATGCAGGCCGCTGGTGAGCCGGAAATGACCTTTCAGATACGCTCCGGTTTCCCGGAAGCTGTCCATGGTTTCGTGGGGCGTTGGATCGGACACCCAGCCAATATAGCGAAAAACGCAGTTTGACAGGGATTGCAGCGCGAAAAACCTGGGACAGTATACTCATTTCCGCCGGACGCCAGTGTCGTCTGACGTCAGTCCGCTGGTCCGGCGGAAATGGGAATACTGTCCCGGTTTTTGCGCCAGACGACTTTCACCACGGGCTGTTAGCATAGAGAGTTCGTCCCCCAAAACGCAGTTTGACAGAGGTTGACTATTCATGAAACAGTTCCAGTCTCAGATTGCCGTAGTGTGTGTGTTGCTGCTGGGCGCCCCCTGGGCGGCGACGGCACAGCAGGGTGACAGCGCGGCCGGGCTTCAGCCGGCGCCGTCATCGCATTGGTATTCCAGGCTCAGCCAGCCTTATCAATGGCGCAATGTGGCGCCGGTGAACCAGGCCAATTCCAGCCGCCTGGATCAACTGCTGCGCGCCGGGAACCTGTACCTATCGCTTCAGGACGCCATCGCTTTGACGCTCGAAAACAATATCGACATCGAAATCCAGCGTTACAACTTCGATTTGGCGGACACGGACCTGTTCCGCGCCAAAGTCACGGGCACGATCAACGGCATTTCCACGGTGCCGTCGGAGGTGACCAGTTCCATCGGCACCACCAATTTCTTAACCAGCACCGCGGCGCTGCCGACGGCGGATGCCGCCCCCAACCTGGTGTTTATCAATAACGCTCCGGTCGACCTGACCAGCGGTCTGAATGGTTACGATCCACTCTTTCAAAGCTCGGTGCTGTTTGGGCACCAGACCACGCCGGAGCAGAGTACGATCACCACCGGGACCAGCTCGCTGGTCTCGAACAACAAGACCGCCAACTTCAGTATTTCGCAGAACTTTCTTAGCGGCACGGTGGGGACGCTGAGCTATAGCAATCTGAACCAGGATGAGAATGCGCTGCGCAACCTGGTGAATCCGTTTACCACCTCCAGCATGGACCTGAATATTACTCAACACCTGCTGCAGGGCAGGGGATTCGCGGTGAACAACCGTCCCATCCGCATCGCCAAGAACAACCTGAAGATCAACGACCTGGTGTTCGAGCAGCAGGTGGTCAACACGGTGGCCAACGTGGCGCAGTTGTATTGGATCCTGGTGAGCGCGATCGAGAACGTCGAGGTGGCGCAGCAGGCGGTGAAGTATTCGGAAAGACTTCTGGACGACAATCAGAAGCAGGTAAACGTGGGGACGCTGGCGCCGGTGGAAGTCACGCGGGCCAGAGCGGAGCTGGCGGCGGACAACGGGGCCCTGATCACCGCGCAGACCGTAGTTCTGCAACAGGAAATCATTCTCAAGAACGCGCTGAGCCGCAATGGCGTGGCGTCTCCGGAGCTGACCAATGCCCACGTGGTGCCCACCGACCGGATTCGCATTCCCGAAGTGGAGCCGGTGGAACCGATGCAGGAGCTGGTGGATCGCGCGTTCGCGCAGCGTCCTGAAGTGAAGGAAGCGCGGATTCAGATCGACAGCGCCAGAATCAATATCGAAGGCGTTCGAGCCAATATGCTGCCGCAGCTGGACGCCGTGGCCGACCTGCGGAACAACGCCCTGAGCGGGTTTCCTAATTTGCTTCCGGGCGCGGCGGGCGTGAACGCAGTCCCTCCGGCGGCGCTGGTGGGCGGGTATTCGAACGCTTTGTCGCAACTGTTCTTTCGGGACTTTCCGAATTATTCGATCGGCGTCACGATGACCATCCCTTTGCGCAACCGCGCGGCGGAAGCCAATATGGCGACGGCGCAGGTGAATCTCCGGATGACCGAGCAGTCGGTACAGCGTCTGGAGAATCTGATCCGCGTGGACGTGCAGAACGCGCTGATCGCGCTGCAGCAGGCCCGCATCAAGCATGACGTCGCGGCGCAGCAGGTGACGCTGGAGGAAGAGCTTCTCGACGCCGAAAACAAGAAGCTGAGCATCGGCACGTCCACGCCGGAGCTGGTGATCCTGGTGCAGCGCGATTTGGCCAACGCGCAGTTGAGCGAGGTGCAGGCGCTGACGGCTTATGGGCTGGCCAAGGTGCAACTGGATCAGTCTGTGGGGAGCGTGCTGACCAGCAACCGGATCGAAATCGCCGAAGCCAAGACGGGTAGGGTGTCGCGGCCGCCCAGCCCGATTCCCACCAACCCGGGTCCGGATGTCACGCCCGGCGGGGGTGGAAGCGTCCGGCGGTAAGTGTCTACGCACTAACCCGTACGACTTCACCACGCTTAATCGAGCTCATGACCAATAGGCAAGCTTCCATATGCGGCAACAGATCCCGAAGCCGGTTCGACCTGGACCGGAGAACTACAATCGCGATGCCGCGGCCTGTCAAATTCTGCTGGTATTGAAGGCCTTTGTCCATCGTCAAAAATACATCGAAGCCAGCGCTTTCGGCGAACGAAAGCAGGACGCCGTTCTTTGTGCCCGCCAGTCCAGCTTCCGGCACGGTCGTGCAGTCATGGTTGGCGAGTGCGGTTTTCAACTTGCGCGGAATGCATCAAGCGCTGCAACCGCAGCATCCTTCGATACGGTCGGAAAATCGTCTAGAAACTCGTCCAGCGTCTGCCCGCCTTCCAGGTAGTCCAAGAGGGCCTGAAATGGGACGCGCGTGCCCTGGAACACCGGAGTTCCCCCGAGGATTTCCTGATCCTTGACGATGATGCCGTTGGGTTGCATGCCAGTCCAATTCTATCGCGCGAGAGAGGCGCGCCGCAGATTGACGGACGCCACGCCAGGCACGCGCCGGTAGGGGCTCGGCAAAACTTACGTCACGGTTCGACAGCAGAAATACGCTTGGAACTTAGAACCCACGCACTTACAGTAACTTGATGTTTGGTCCGACGATTGCTTAGGAAGAAGCCGTATGAAGATGACGTCGAGGGCTCAAGGAATCCAGGTTGCCTCTTTTCAACTCCCCTTGAAGACTACCTAACCCAAACCTCAGCAGTCCCCCCCTTTTCTGCTATTCGACCGGATTCCTTGAGCCTTCCCATCCGACGCCGGACGTTGACACGGCGTGGGCATCCCTAGCACCATTGCTAGGGTATGCCTGTAATCCTCGCGCTGCTGCGAAAGCGTTATCTATTGTGGCCCGCACTGGCGCTCGCCGTCATCCTGTTCTACTCCATTCCTCTTTTCAGCCGCCAGGCGACGATTCATTGGGATCTCGCTGAAGTTTCCTATCCCGCGCAGAGGTTCTTCGCCGAATCCGTGGGTGCGGGCAAGCTGCCGCAGTGGACTCCGTATCTCGACTCCGGAATTCCGTTCCTGGCGGAGCCGCGCACAGGCGCGTGGTATCCGCTGCACTGGCCGTTTTTCTTGATCGGGATGACGCACCTGGGGATGAAACCGGGCGCGCTGGTCTGGGAGCTGGCCTGCCACGCTTTCCTGGCTTTGGCGGGAGCGTATCTGTTGGCGCGAAGGCTGTTTGGAGCGCGCGGACCGGCGCTGTTGGGCGCGGTCCTCTATGCCTGGGGCGGATTCTTCGCGGCGCACAGCTCCCTGCTGGGCCAGTTTGAAGCCGCCTCGCTGCTGCCGGGGCTGATTTGGGCCGCTTTGATTGCGCTCGAATCGGGAAGCGTGCGATGGATCGCCTTTACCAGCCTCATTGGCGGGCTGATTCTGCTGACCGGTGACGGTCCGTCGTCACTTGAGGCGTTATTGACACTGGTGTCGGTGGCGGCGGCTGCGCGGGTTCCGTGGAAACGGGCTCTGGACGTGGTCGCGCCTGCGGCGATTCTGGCCTTGCTGCTGAGTGCAATTCTGCTTCTGCCCGCGATCGAGCTGCATTCGCAGTCTCATCGAGCGCCCACCGGCGCGACATTCCACTTCGGTCCTCTGGCATGCGGCGATTGAAACTAAAGCGTTTGATGTGCGCGCACAAAAGATTGACCACCAGAACCAGGCCAATCAGCCAGCCGCCGGGATAAATAGGAATCTTCCACTGCCCGCCGCCGGGAGACCAATAGATGAAAAAGCTGCGGAAGAATTCCGATTGCACGACGTAAAGTCCGAGGCTGACCTGGGCCAGTGTGCCGGCGAACACCAGCACCAACGCCAAGGCCAGGCAAATAATGGTCAGCCGCAGCGAACAGAAAAAATTGACGAATCTGTCAATCATACTTCAAGGGTAATGGACGGTTTGGACGAATTTCACGAACCCTTCCTTTTCCCGCTCCACCACAGGCTGGTTGCCCGCCAGTTTGTAGAACCAGGTGCTATTGTTGTGCGGCACGATCCGCGGCCACCATTTCGATTGCGCCGCCCGCCGCCGTGCGTTGGTCAGATTCCACCAATGTGGCGTCGCCGTCAACGATGTGCAGCGTCTGGGTGGCGGTGGGAAGTTCCTCTTGCTTGATGGGAGCAAGGCCCAATTGCATCCGCCAGCGATTGATATTCGCCAGGGCGCCGCCGACCGGGCCGGGAAAGACGCTCACGGCAATTTTGGCCTTTTGCCCGTTGTCACCCGCCACGGAAAAACTTTTCATCACCATTTGGCCGGGCGTTTCCACGACCCAACCGGAAGGCGGATTCCAATTAGGTTCAGCGCTGCCTGAACAGGAAACCATGGATGCCAGCGTCGCCACTTTCTTTTCCACCGACGTCGCTGGTGAAATGGACTGAGTTCAAAAAATCCGTGAAAGATGCTTTTGCCCCGGCAACAACATCCTTGTCGCCGCGCAGTTTGAAAAACCAGGCGGCGCCTTCCCGGTGCAAGGAAACGACCACGGTGCTGGCAGTGGCGCTGTTGAACTCGTAAAGTTTTCCTTCGTTGGCATCGACTGTCACCATTTGCGAGGTGATTTCGGCGGGATCGACTGCAATATCCCAACTCGGCCCGCCAGCGGTTGACGTTGTCAAATTCCGTTCCCACCGATCCGGGAAATGACGTGACGGCGACGTCCGCCTTGGCCTGGCCCTGGGCCTGAAATGAAGAAACTGCCAATGCGGATAGTGGTGGCGGGAAGTTGCTTCCAGCCGGAGGGCGTCGTCCAATGGATGGGGGCGGCGTTGACCTCGAAGCCGGGAGCGGCGCTGGGTTGCGCCATGGTGCCATCGCTTTTCAGCATCGGGCAGGCGCCCAGCTTGGGCCAGCAAGGCCGGTCGTGGTTATTCTGGCCAAAGCCACGACCGCCACAATCGCCGCCATATAATATTTTGTTTTCACGCGCATATTTATAATGAGTTTCAAATTACAATCCCAACTTACCGCGCGGCGCGGAAAGGCGGAAAGTCGTTTCTTGGCATTGACTACGCATATTTTGCTAAGTCGAAATGCCGGGGATGCGCGCGGTCAGTCAAACCGAACGTCATTCGAGGCGGCAACTGTAAGGATCCCGCTCGCGGATGATGTCGGAGAACATATAGCATTGCGGGCTCGGACTTCGTGGCGCCGGTTATTTCCGCAAACTGGGAAATAAACTTGGCTTCGTCGGCGTTGCCTTGTTTGACCTCGGCGGCTTTTTCCGAGTTTGAAGATGAAGGCGTAATTTCCATAGGACTTCCACGCTAACCGGGCTCTGCCGGATTGCTTCCCACTTTTTGGCGTTTGCGCACTATTTTGAAGCCGGAATTCTGCCAAAAAGAAGCCGGTTTTTCCCAATAAAGGTTTAGCCAAACGTTCTGCTTGTTGTTAAGCCAATCTAAATATGAGCCCGCCAACCCAACAGTTCGGCGAATCGCTGTCTCCAATGGCCAGGGCCATAGCGGCCCACCGCTTTACCACCGGGCTGAATCCGGAGCATCTGCAAAAACTATTGAATGTGGCGATGTTCCGGGAATTCCAGGCGGACGAAATTATTTTCACCGCCGGCGAACCGGCCAACCGGTTCTATCTTGTTTGCCAGGGCAAGATCGTGGTGGAGTCCGCCAGCCGGGGAGAATCGGGGGATGAGGCTTCAAGATGTTGGCCCGGGGGAAGCGCTGGGGTGGTCGTGGCTTTTTCGCCATACTACTGGCATTTTGGGGCGCGGGCGATTGAGCGCACGTCCGATTTTCTTTTATGGGACGCGCCTGCGCGAAGAGTGCGATGACGACCCCGCTTTCGGCTACGAGGTGATGAAACGCGTGGCTGCAGTAGTGATCAAGCGCCTGCAAATCGTCCGGATGCAATTGCTCCGAATACAGCAGGAATCCCCAAACGGCCCATCCATCTAAAATATTCTTTCCCCAGACCACCAGGCCACGCGCAAATACCGGGGAACCACCCATGATTGCACCAGCAGGCCAATGTTCATGATCGCGATATGGGCCAGTTCCTTAACCGGGCGAAAATGTGATTGACGCAAATGATCCGGCTCGTAGGAACATTTTATGGGCACGGCCACGATGGCCGCGCCGACCCACGACGCCCGCACCATGAATTCCAACTCGAAGGCGAACCGGCCCGACCGGGTTTTCATCCGCTGGGCAAGATCCAGCGGGTAGCAACGAAAACCGCATTGCGAATCACCCAGCCGCACACCTGTGCCAATGTGAAATGAAAACGTGGAAAGCGCATTCGACCGCCGCCGGTGGACCGGCAGCCGGCCGCATAAAAATCGCGCACACCGACAATGAGCGCGCCCGGTTGCGCCTTCGCCGCGGCGAGATTTCGGCAGGTCAGAGGCGAAATGTTGCCCGTCGGCATCCATCGTGATGGCGTGGGGAAAACTGAGTTCCCGCGGCGCGCTGAAAACCAGGCCCGCAAGGCCGCGCCCTTGCCGCGATTCCGTTCCCAGCCTGACTACCGCGCACTCCGGCAAGTCCGCCAGCGGCCCGGTGGATCCTGTCATCCACGAACACAACGGGGCTATAAGGCCCCGCGCGGCGCGCGCCACGGAGGCGGCGCTGGCGGCGTGATTGAAATTAACCCACGGAATGACGACACAAGGGTTTCACGGAAGCGTGTGGACAGCATGGCAAACTGGCGTTCCCATTGTCAACTGGGCGCCTCAAAATTTTCCCGCGTAGGATTTTGAATTTGCTTGCGCCGCCGGAGGCCAGTGTTATGTTTTCTCTGTGAAACGCTCTAACACGATTCCAGTGCCAGGTTCTCCAAGCCTGGCCCAGGATCTTGCTGCCACGGCTGCGGAGACTGAGCTCAGCCAAGCCGACGTAATCCGACAGTCCCTCAAGTTGGGCATGCCCGCCTTGCGCGCCCGACTGGGAAAAGGCCGCGGCGGCGTTTGTCTCTGGTTGCGCATTTCAATCGGTTAAAGGGTTTGGAGCTTCCGGCTTATCTGGACGAATTTAACCCGTTCACCAGTTGAAGGACTGCACCGCTGCGGGCGCGGCTTTTATGGGGACATTCCGCAGTGGCGCGCCTATCTTGAGGCCGTATGAAAGCGCCGATTTCCCGCGGTCTGGCTTGCGGTTTGCAGGGATTAATTTCCCGGATACGGGCCAGTGGTTTCCCTGTCACGCGAAAAATTTTGTAAGATTTTGCTTGCCCGAGTGTCTGTCCGAGGCATAAAACTGAAACCACGTCAGAAGGTTGTTAACGAGAGGATTTAACAAGTTTTGTCAATTCGTCCGAATTTATGAGACACAGTCAAAGAACTAAAGCGCGCTATCCGTGGTTTCTTATATTTTTCTGTTTGTTGGCCTGATTGCCTTGGTCGAAATGATCAACCATGCGGTCAAAGGTCCATCCGTTTTAATTTCGGAATTTTGGGCATCGGGATTTTTGCCGGGCTGCGGCGATATTCACGATCTGGCGGATTTGCGCTTTGTTGTTTACGTGTTATGGCATCACCGCGTTGTGCTACGCGCTGTTTATCTGATTTATGCCAGCCTGTTTGACTGGTTCAGCGTATTTGAATCAACATTTCTCCACTGTTCCATCCACCTGGCTGGCGATCCCCCTGCTGATGGTGTTGATGGTGACGTTGTGGCAATATCGAGTGCTGACCACCGGCCATCCGCCGCTTGTTTAACGAAGAGCCGCATCCTGCCTCCTGGAAGCCCCGCATTCGGCCCCCGTGGGGCCGGAATAGATACCGCCGTCCTCAAATAATTCCCTGTCAAAAAAAGCAACCGGGCCAATCATCACGATTGACCCGGTAGCGCAGGGTTGGCTGCGAAAGCTCGACGAATAATCAGGCCGCGCGGGATTTCCGGAGCGTGCGTAATACGTGTGCGCTGAAGGGCAGGGCCAAAAGCGCGGCGTTGACCAGCATCGAGGCATCCTCGGGCACCGGCAAACCTCCCGGCACCGATTGGGAAACATTAACATCCCCCGTAAATTCGACCCGGCCTCCAGTGGGATTGCCGCTGTCTTGGGGGATGTTATAAACATCAAGATCAACCGTGTATTCCGTGTCCGCCGTCACGGCAAAGCCGATGGGCGAATTCCATTGATCAAAGGTCGTATAATCGTTTGGGTTCGGAATATAGGGGTCGCGTGAAGCCGATCAAATTGCCGTTCACATACATCATGCTGTCATTGTCAGACAGCCGCTTACATCGACCGTTCCGCTGCTCGCCGCCATGAACGACACTTGATACTGAAACGTGTCGGAAGTTATATCCCCGCCCACTTGAGTGGGAGTCGAATAGGTAAGCCACGAAGAAGTAGTGTCGTTGGGCACCCAATATCCAAACGGAAAGCCGATGTTATTCGGAACGAGGTAAGCATTTCCCGTCGGAATTCCGCCCGGGGGCGTTCCAGTGGAAGAAAGGAGTGAAACCGTCCAATTCGGATCGACGACCACGCCGCCATTATTGACACCATAAAGTCCCGCGCCCGTGTCCAGCGAACTGACATTTTCCGCCTGGACTGCTTGGGAAAGGCTGAGGGCTGCTGTGGCGGCGATAACTGCGGTAATCAATTTTTCATTGCTTCACTCTGATTGTCGGGATGAGTCAACTTTCGCCCTAACAACTTGGTTCAATGCAATCTTTGCGCCAACTACCCATCCAAGCCAAGTTGCTGGCGGCGTTGAAATTGCAAGCTGCTTGCTATAAAGATTTTATAGCAGCAATTATGTTTTATTTTTTCTTCCACGGCAGATACATGACAAGTGGTGTCTGTAAGCCTTTCCGACAAAACAGTGCGCGTTCATTCGTAAAAAGCATATAAATGACTTTAACTGAATGCGATACGACTTTCTAGAATATTCTGTAAGCTTTTCCGGCGGTTTTTTCAGCGCGGCATTGCTTTTCTCCGGGTGTTTTCGCAGATTTATCCCACCGGAATCGTATGAAAAGATTCAACCTCAGCCTTCGCTTAAGTTCCATCGGAATCGCCCTAGCCATTCTTGCTCCAGTTGTGGCGGCGCCCGACCAAACGGATATTCGCCGTGACGCCATCGTGCACGCAGCCGAAAAAGTCATGCCTTGCGTGGTCAATATTGCGACCGAAAGCGTGGTCGAAGCGCACAATCCGATTGAGGAACTTTTCTACGGCTCGCGGACTCATAGTTCTCGGGTCCGGCGTGATCATTTCCGATGATGGGTATTTGCTGACCAACCTCCACGTCGTCAATCGCGCCACTCATATTCAGGTCAAACTCTCGGATGCCGCCGGCGGCGGAGTCTATGAAGTGCAACATGTGTATGTCGTGAATCCCAAACAGGACGTTGCGCTGCTGAAAATGGTTCCGAAAGAGAAGGGCCAAAAATTCCACGCCGTTCATTTCGCCAAAAACGATGACTTGCTCCTGGGCGAAACCGTTCTTGCCTTGGGCAATCCGTTTGGTCTCGGCGAATCGATCAGCCGCGGCATCCTCAGTTCCAAAAGCCGCGCCCCGGCGAAGGAGAACCAGGACCTGAGCATGGAAAACTGGCTGCAAACCGACGCCCTGATCAATCCCGGCAACAGCGGCGGCCCGCTCATCGATCTGCGCGGCGATTTGATCGGCATCAACTGCGCCATTTTGGAAGGCGCGCAAGGCATCGGCTTTGCCATTCCGATTAAGGAAGTGCGCGAAGCCCTGGGGGAGATGTTTAACCCGGAAACAGCCTCACGCTGGTTTGGGGCGCGCGTCGGGGTCGATACGCCGCTGGTCGTTCAATCGGTGGAAAGCAACAGCCCCGCCGACCTGGCCGGATTGAAAACCAACGACACCATCCTGCAACTCAACGGCAAAACCCCGGCGATTTCATGGAGTTCAACCAACTCCTGCGCGAAGGCCCAAAATTGAACTTCGACTTGACAATTGAACGCGGCGGCGCCCGCCGCGACATCAACGTCAACCTCGTTCCCTTCGCCGATATTTTTCGCCAGCGACTGGGGGCCGACTTGCAAAACCTCACGCCCGACCTGGTGGATCAACTGGGACTGGGCAGATTAGGCGGCAGTGGAAACCGGCCTGTTCGTCGGCCAGGTGGAAAAGGACAGTCCGGCCGACGAAGTAGGATTGACGAAATACTGCGTCATCAACGAAATCGGCCGCCGCCGGGTGAGAAACGACTTGGACGCCTTCACCGTGCTATCGCAATTGGAAAAAGGCGCGCGAACCGACGTTTCGTTTTTAGTCCCACGCACGCGCGGGGACATTATTTTGGGCTATCAAGAGGAGACGACTGCTGTTAGATTAAGATAATTCAGCCGTTTCGGTTACAATCCGTATTTGAAGGAAAAAAAGAGTTACTTTTTTCTTGCGCAGAATTTCTCAGGTGCGCGCATAATGCGATAAGGCAGCGTGGTGAATCTGAATGAAGCGTTGTTGCTGGAGTAACGGAGTTGAAACCGAAAAAGCCATTCGAGTGTAGCTTTTTTGGACGACTCCTTTAATAATTAGTTCAACAATATCGCAGACGAACTGACCGCTGACAGACGTAACGCGAACCATCGGATGAATTCGAAATAACCTATGAAAATTTACGACCTGGAAGTAGTCCTCGTAGAACGTACAGACGAAAGTAGTCGTGAGATTATCCGCTACAGTATCGGTCGGGACGAGACTGAGAAGGAAGCACGCGAAATGATCGAGTTAGTTGAGGCTCCGGACCCGAATCACATTATAGTTATCTGACGCAACCGGTAATTCCAGTTCCAAGAACGCCTTCAGCCTTGTTTTCGATAATTGTTTGGACAAATCAAAACCGTTCACCAAGTGGATGGGGTTCTTTCCTCGCGCACATGCTTCGAGAATCGCGGCTTTTGAAAAATGACTTGTTGTGATTATCGTTCCGCGAGCAAAGGGCTGAAGACTGCCGCGAAGTTCAGCGACTTCTTTCCTTCCTACCGTGTGAATCCAGCGCTTTGCTTGAATCTGAATTAACCAGTTGCCATTGCCCACAACGCCGAACCAGTGTATGCGTCAAATCAATCCCCCCGTCCGACGAGTATTTTGTTACCTCAATCTGCACACAGCCAGTTGCCAAAAGCACATCCTTCAAAAGATGTTCAAATCTCTCAGGATTACGTCCAACAAACGACCGCGCACCGCTTCAACTCGAACGGGATCGATTCGGGTGACGCCCGTTTCTTCCAGAGCTGGATACGGTTCGCTCGTCATCACTGGTTGGATTCGTTTTCTCATTCACCCAATAATTCAGACATGAGTCGCCTATCAAACTTTAGCGGCACTCTATCGGCTCACTGTGAATCCGAAATTCGAAACCCAAACTTTTCTCAGTGCGCCCTCGTGTCCAGTTGTGTGTCAGGAAAGAACGCCCGGACATATTCCAAGAGGCCGAAGTACCGCCATCGTTTGGCCGACGGTTTTGTCGTCTCGATTCGCAACGATCATGAATCCGTGAATCGGAAAATCCAACGTCAGTTGGGTTGGCAGGCGTTTGTTCATCCCTGCCAGCGTCTAGCGATGTCG
>CAVXWB010000045.1:0-26467 GCA_963765185.1 Bryobacterales bacterium | reverse complement strand
TACCCGGTGCCAAAGGGCTCCGAATGAGCGGTCGGGCACGATCAGCATCCAGCATAGCAAAGGAATCGTCTCGGCCAGGGCAGCGAAGAGATCCCGGTGAAATCCGCTCAAAAATACGAGCACGAAATCGGCGGCCGGCACGGCGGACGGTTTGGAGGCGAAGAACAACACCAGCCGGATAATGAACCAGCCGGCCAGCATCGAGAGAAACCAAAAGCTGGCAAAGCCATAACGCGACCGTCTCCAGGACAGCCCGGCAGCCGGATGATCATTGCTCATTGAACCCAATAGATCCCTTTCCCACAGTAGCCGTAAACCAATTTACCGTTTTCGGCAGAACTGGATGCCATCGGCGACTGAGAGCAAGACAACCTCAACGCGCGCGTCGTGGGCCAGTTTGTGATTTAAGGCATCAATGGCTTTCACGATCTCCCCCTTCGCCACTTTCGCGCCGACCCGGCCGCCCGAGAGCATGTTGTCGAACAGAATGAGCCCGTTCCTCCGGACGCGCGGCAGGAGGAGTTCATAGTAGGAATCGTATTCGGTCTTGGCGGCATCAATGAAGGCAAAATCGAAGGTTAGGCCGGGTTCAAGTTTCTTCAGCGAGGGAATCGCAGCGCCGAGTCGCAGTTCGATCCGGTCTTGCACGCCGGCCTTCGACCAGTATTTGCGCGCGACCGCCGTCCATTCCTTGTTGGCATCCAGGCAAATGAGCCGACCTTTAGGGGACATGGCACGCGCTATACAAAGGGAACTGTAGCCGGTGAACGTCCCTACCTCGATAGCGGACTTCACGCCGGCGGCCGCGACCAGGACGCTCAGGAACGTTCCCTGTTCGTCGCTGACCTGACACTTGCTCACCTCCTCACCAAGCGCAGCCGTCTCCGCGCTGGGGCGCCAACAAAGTGGAGGCCAACTAAATCGGCAACTCCAGCCACAACCTGGTCGGCTATGGCATTCGCAACGCAGTTCCTCAAGGATCGGAGACCGGTCCCTGGTATGGAACCTGGTATGACCAGCAGGCCCGGCCTTACAAAACTTTGCGTATTTCCACTCACTTTCACAACCTGAATTCCAACTACAACGCGGCCCCAGTTGACCGTCACCCGTGAGAAGGGCTGGCTGAATTATTGGGGCAGCTACACCTTCGGCAAGGCGCTGGCCTATAACGCCGAGGACGCCTTCGACATGAAGCGTTGGTACGCCCCACGCCCTTTCGACCGTTCGCAGATTCTCAGCATTACCTCTTACCTGCATCTGCCTGACTTCGGCACCAAGTACCTCGGTGGCCACAATAATGTCGTCAACGGCCTCACCAACGGATGGAAGATCTCCGGCTACTTCCAGGCGATGAGCGGTGGACCGATGCAATTTGGCACCTATAACGGCAATGAATACGCGGTCAATCGCAACACCATCAGCATCTGGACTGAAGCTCATCTGAATTATCAAGGCACAGTTCCAAACTTTGGCACCGCTCAAGGTCTGACATTAAGCCAATGGGCCAAATACTCACCCAGCAGTTACGGCGCTTATGCCACCGGTTCGCCGGATGAAGTCGCCGTGCCTGTGATTACCTGCGATCCGCGCAAGAATCTGGCCAAGAATCAGTACTTCAACCCCGCCTGCTTCAGCGGACCGACGAACCTCTCCAATGGAAGCTATCGCCTGCCTTACATTCACGGGCCGGCGTACATGAACGACTCGCTGGGCCTCTTCAAGGCCTTTGCCATGGGCGGAAGCCGCAAGCTGGAGGTGCGCGGCGAGACCTTCAACCTCCGCAACCACGCCACGAACGAGTTCATCGAGTGGGATCCAGCTATGTATTTCCCGGCGTCAACCAGTTGGACAACCTCGGCATTCCCGAGAGCGGCGACGGCATCAGTGACATTTTGCAGGAGGCCAAGTGGGAGGCTGATTATCTCGGCCAAATTGCAGGACGCCGACGGCGGTTTCTATTTCATAGTCTATCCCGCCACACGGGAGTACGAGAGCAATGTGCTGCCGGACCAGGGCGATTCTGAAATCGTACTGCCGAAAAACACCGCCGGACCGCCGCCGCCGCGGTGGCCGCGCTGGCGGGAGATTGGCTCCTCGCCGACGTTCAAGGCCGCCTATCCCGCGGCCGCGTCCAATGATCTGGCCAAGGCCGTGACCGGCTGGGGTTTTCTGACGAACGCGTTCGCGCGGGACGGCCGGAACGGCTCCTACCAGACCATCACCTTCAGCGCCGGCTGGGCATGATGGTGGACATCTCACACGTGGCCGACAAGACTTTCTGGGACGCTCTGGAGGTGAGCACCGCGCCCATCTTCGCCTCGCATTCGAGTTGCCGGGCGCTGACGAATGTTCCGCGCAACATGACCGACGAGATGATCGTGGCGCTGGCCAAGAAGGGCGGAGTGGTGGACGTCAACTTCAACTGCGGGTTCCTTTCGCAGAAATCGGCCGACGCTGAAGCCAAAAAGGAGACGGTGCCGCGCGCCAAGCTCTCCGACGTGGTGGATCACATCGACCATATCCGCAAGATTGCGGGCATCGACGCCATCGGGATCGGCAGCGATTTCGACGGAGTCGAGTGCGTGCCGGAGGGTCTGGACGACGTTTCGAAGTACCCCAACCTGACTCGCGCGCTTCTAGAAAAGGGTTATACAGCAGAGGATATCCGTAAGATTTATAGCGGGAACTTCCTCCGAGTGATGCGGGCCGTGGAAGTGGCGGCCAACAAATGAGGCCTCCGGCGCCTCTGGCGCTTTTGGTTGCCGTGGGGCTTACGTTAGCGCTGTTCGGTTGCACCAGCGCGCCGCCCGCGGGGCCGAGGATCGATCCGGCGCTGGCTGGTTTGATCCCGCAGGATACCGTGCTGCTAGCCGGTACTCGCCTGGAGGCACTCAAGAAGGCTCCGGTATATCAAAAGTTTCTGGCGCATCGCAGCCTTCCGCAGATCGACGAATTCGCCACGCGGACGGGCATCGATCCGCAAAAGGATTTGTGGGAACTGCTGTATGTCTCGAACGGTAAGACAGGGGCGGTTCTGGGCCACGGAATGTTCTCGGATGAGGGCGAACCTAAGCTTCAACAAAGAGGCGATAACCGATTTGGCTATAAGGGGTTTAACTTTGTCGGAAACGAGCGTACGGCGATCCTTTTAGTCAGCCAGACGGTGCTGGCGATGGGCGATACCGATGAGCTGCGGGCGATGGTGGATGCGCACGAGAAATCGGCCGGCCCACCGCCGGCGATGGCGGCTCTGCTGGCTCGAATGTCCTCGACGGCGCAACTCTGGGCGGCTTACGGAGGCGGAGCGGTTCAGTTGCCCTTCGATACAAGCGGGAACCTGGGGAATGTCAATAAGATAGTGAGTCTGATTCAAACTGGAACTTTGTATCTGGATTTGTCTACGGGAGTGGCCGGAATGGCCGAAGGAACCTCGGCGACCGATCAGGAGGCCGAGCAACTGGAGGGCGGATTGAAGGCGATGATCGGGCTGGGACGGCTTTCGACATCGCCAAAGCAGCCTGAGCTGCTGGCGGCCTGGGACGGTCTGCGTCCAACCCGCGAGGGCCGCGACGTGAAGGTGCACATCGACGAGCCGGAGCAGACGGTGGATGCTTTGCTCAATCTGCTGCTGGGGCGGGCTGGAAGTAGGAACTAAACGGGTTCCCGCCGTGGAGCGTCTCTACCAGCAAGGAGGACTGCGTCATGCGGCAAGCGGTTATCGTCGCCTTGGCATGCGGCACGGCTTGGGGGCAAATTCCGTCAAGCAATCCTAGCTTCGAAGTTGCGTCGGTGAAGCCGTCCGGACCCCAGAACGTCCGTGGGTTCGAACGGTGGTCCGGGAACGCTCGATCCCGAGCGCTTCACCTTCAGCGGCGCCGTTCTGCGCGACCTTGTGTTTAACGCGTACCTGATAACTGAGTAGACGATTATCGGGAGCAGATTTCCGGTCCGGGATGGATCGACACAGAGAAGTACGACGTTGCGGTCAAGATCCCGCCGTGGTCCGCCGAGGGCGCTCCGGGCGACGGTTCGGCTGGCTCCTTCAACTTCGGTCCGTTCTTCCCCACCACCAGCTGGACGGGTTCCCGGTATTGCCCGCCGGCCGGCCTCGCCATGAGGTCTGGGCCCGGAACGGTCAGCCATCTGAAGGCGCATCAAGAACCCATTTCGAAGTTGGCCCAAATGCTCAGCAACTATGGACTATAGCAATCCGATCGGCCCTTTCTTGAATCTGATCCCGGAGATTGGACTTAAATTGGAGCGCTCAAGAGAGGCGGTGGAAACCTTCGTGATCGACCACGCCGAAAAACCATCCCCCAACTGACTCGGTATAATTGGACTGAAGATGACCCTCGCGGCGCTGCAACTCGAGAAGCACCTTCCGGCGACACTCACCGCACCGGGGTTGAGCGAGGCTGACTTCCTGGCTCTGGCAGAGAAGTTCCCCGATTGCTTTTTGGAGTACACCGCGGAGGGAACCGTCCTGATTATGCCGCCCACAGATCCTGAAACTAGCGCTCGAATCGCGCGAGTCACGTATCGATTGATGCAGTGGGCAGAGATTCAAGGGCGCGGAATCGTGATCGGGCCCGATGGAGGCTTTCTTCTTCGCGAATGGTTCGCGACGCTCGCCCGACGCCGCCTGGTTCGACGCCGGCCGCTGGAGGAAATCGCAGAAGAAGGGAACGCGGTTCCCGCCTTTCGCGCCCGAGTTCCTCATCGAGGTGCGATCCCCCGAGCAGCGCATGCGGCCGCTTCGAGAAAAGATGGAGGAATACATCGCCAACGGAGTGCAACTGGGATGGTTGATCGATCCCATCGCGCACTCTGTGGAGATCTACCGGCCCGGGCGTGAGCCTGAGGTTCTGAACAATCCCACGGCGGTTTCGGGCGAAGGCCCAGTCCAGGGCTTTGTGCTGGATCTCTCGGGAATCGTTTAACTACTTCTTGGCCACTGGAATCGCGTCGCCGAGGTTCATCGACCCTCCGCCTTCGCTCACGTAGTTGCGGTTCCAGGAGGGGATTTCGACCACCACATCGCCCTTGACCACGGCCTGGCAGCCCAGGCGCGAGTGCAGGGTCAAGCCGGGGGCCTGATCCAGGCGGTCGAGCTCATCCTCATCGGCTTCGGAGAGATTGCCGTCGCCGCTCTTGACGATCACATGGCAGGTGGTGCAGGCGCAGCTTCCTCCGCAAGCGTGTTCCAGCTGGATTCCGAAGTTGATGGCGACGTCCAGAATAGACTCGGGCTTGCCGTGTTCGTCGTAGGGAAGCTTCCCCGATTCGAACTCGACCGTCTTGTCGAGATTGGTGAACGTTACCTTGGGCACTCTTTCATTCTAGCGGCATCGGCTATTCTGGTTGTTCATGTTTCACGTTTTGGAAAAACGGATCGCCGGTGCGATCGCCTCGCGGATCCGGGTACTGTATGGGATCGAGACGCCGGTGCAAACCGAGCAGCCCAAGCTGTCCTCGTTCGGAGAGATCGCTCTGCCGGCGGCGTTTCAATTGGCGCGGGAGTTGAAGAAGGCTCCGCGGGCAATCGCGCAGGAGCTGCTGGCGGGCGTGGGAACGATCGAAGGCGTCGCGGCGATCGAAATCGCCGGGAACGGGTACCTGAACATAAGGCTCGACCGCGGCTACTACGGCGCGGGGCTGCTGGCGGCCGGCGCGGAAGACGAGCCGGTCGAGGCCGCGAAGATCGCCGGCAAAATCATCGTCGAGCACACCAACATCAATCCCAACAAAGCCGCGCACATCGGACACCTGCGCAACGCCATTCTGGGCGATACGTTCGTGCGCATGCTGCGCTCCACCGGACGCACGGTGGAGGTGCAGAATTACATCGACAATACCGGCGTGCAGGTGGCCGACGTCGTGGTGGGGTTTCTGCATCCGGAGATTTTCCCTCAGGCAACCGCCCCCAAAAATAAAGCAAAGACGGAACCGTTCGACTACCTTTGCTGGGATCTCTACGCGGCCGTCTCGGCGTACTACGACGAGCACAAAGAGGCGCTGGAGTGGCGCAGGAACACTCTGCACGCGATCGAATCCGGCCACGGCCCGGAAGCGGAGAAAGCGCACGAGGTGTCGGACCGGATCGTGCACGCGCATCTGGCCACCATGTGGCGGCTTGAATGTCACTATGACGTGCTGCCGCGCGAAAGCGAAATTCTCTATCTGAAGTTCTGGGCCACGGCGTTCGAGCTGTTGCGGCAGCGCAAGGCGATCTATCTTGAGACCGAAGGCAAGAACAAAGGCTGCTGGGTCATGCCTGGGGCGGCGTTTCGGGAGGGGCAGAACAGCGATGAGGAAGACAGCAAGGTTATCGTGCGTTCCAACGGGACGGTGACGTATGTCGGCAAGGACATCGCGTATCAGATCTGGAAGTTCGGGCTACTGGGCAAGGATTTTCATTACCGGCGGTGGCATACGTATCCCAACGGACACGTCGCGTGGGCTTCGACCGCCGAGCCGCAGGACGATTTGCAGCACTTCGGACGCGGCGTGAAGGTGTATAACGTCATCGATTCCAGGCAGTCCTATTTGCAGGATGTGGTGGTGGCGGGATTGCGCGCGCTGGGCTTCGAGAGACAGGCGGAGGCGAGCATTCATTTCTCCTACGAGATGGTGGCGCTGTCGCCGAGAACGTGCGTGGAGCTGGGCATCGAATTGTCCGAGGAAGACAAGAAGCGGCCGTATGTAGAGGTTTCGGGACGCAAGGGGTTGGGAGTCAAGGCCGACGACTTGATCGATAAATTGATCGAGAAGGCGCTGGATGAAGTGACCTCGCGGCATGCCGAGGAGCCGGAAGAGGCTCGGCGCGACGCGGCCACGCGGATCGCCATCGGGGCGCTGCGCTACTTCATGCTGAAGTTCACGCGCAATTCGGTGATTGCCTTCGATCTGGGCGAGGCTCTGAGCTTCGAGGGCGAAACCGGGCCGTATGTGCAATACGCGGCCGTGCGGGCCAGGAATATCCTTCGGAAACTGGGGGAGCGAGGCGAAAGCCTCCCGGATTTCCGCGAGTCGCTTTCGCGCGAGGCCATGGCGCGGCAGCTTCAATCGGAGGACTGCTGGCAGCTTCTGCTGTCAGCCTCGAAGGCGGGATCGGCGGTGGAGCGAGCGGTGGCGAGCGGGGAGCCGGCGCACGTGGCCCGCTACGCGTTCCAACTGGCGCAATCGTTCAGCAATTTTTATCACGAGTTTCCGGTGCTGACCGAGACGGATCCGAAAAGCGGACCTTCTTGCTGTGGATGACGGATTATTTCCGGGCGCAGTTGGAGCGGACGCTGGATGTGCTGGGCATTCAGGTGCCGGAATATATGTAGTGGGTCGTTGAGCCGTGAAAGTTCGGGATCTGCTTAAGCTACTTGCCAGGGATGGATGGCGGCTGAAAAACCAAGAGGGCAGCCATCGCCAGTACACCCATCCGGCGAAAGCGGGTAAGGTCACTGTCGCAGGCCACATGTCTGAAGAATTGGATCCCAAGACGAAAAAATCTATACTGAAGCAGGCAGGATTATCATGACCAAGTACGCGATCCTTATCGCTCCAACCTCTACCGGCTTTAGCGCCCACGTGCCCGACCTTCCCGGCTGCATCGCCACAGGCCGAACGGTTGAACAGACGAAGCGACGAATGGCGAAGGCGATTGAAATGCATTTGGCAGCCATGCGCGAAGACGGAGACGAGATCCCGGAACCGTCACAAGTTGAGATTGTGGAAGTGGCGTAAATCCAGTGGCGGACGGGAAGGCAGACGCCACCGTTTTCTTGGAACCAACCGTGACCGGTTACAGCGAACATGTCCCTGATCTTCCGGGGTGCGTGGCCGCAGGCGCGACCCTGGAAGAAACGCGTCAGCTTATCCGGGAGGCAATTGAGTTCCACATCGAAGGCATGCGCTTGGACGGCGAGGCCGTTCCTGAACCGACTCCGTACGTCGAACAAATCGAAGTCTCGGTGTGGAAATTTACCTTGTCACGCGGGCCACCCGCGTTCTGCTCTCGCCTTGGCAACTTGCCCGGGCAGAGACCGACGCTGTGCCTCTTGAGCGGCCTGCGTTTTGTATGTGGCGCCGTGGATAGCGCAATGATAGTAGCCCGTCGCAAGCGGCGTGAGCGGCACAAGCTGATGCTTCTCGCCCCAGCAGACCGGGCACAGCGGACAAAACACTCCTTGGTCCTTTTGCGATTTGCGTACCCAAAATCCGCCGTCCTGGACAAACTCCAAATCGTCGTCGATGGTCTGCCTGCGCTTGGCGTCCTCAGTCTCGCGCCGCAGCTCTCTGTTCTCGTCCTGCCCGTCGCTGAGAGCCCGACGAGTTTCCAACAGAAGACCTTGCAATTCTGTAAGCCGCGCCAGCACCTCGCTGCGGTCAACGTCCTCCCGCTTTACGAGTTCGAGCGCCCTTTGGATTAAGTCGAGGCCTGCCTTCGTCGCAGACAAACCGGCTGTGAATGACATACAGCCTTAATACTCCTTTTGTTCGCTGGGGGCAAGGGAGCCGTCGCGCTTCACAAAACATCTCCAATACGCTTGGAGCACGAGCTGGCGCAACTTGTTATACTTGTTCAGTTGGGCCCACGGACAGGTGGGTGAGTGGTTAAAGCCAACAGACTGTAAATCTGTCACTCCTTGCGAGTTACGAAGGTTCGAATCCTTCCCTGTCCACCAGAAATTTGCAATTGCCTAGGGTCTTCTTGGGCCGTTGTAGCTCAGTTTAGCCGTTGTAGCTCAGTTGGTAGAGCGCGTCCTTGGTAAGGACGAGGTCACCGGTTCAATCCTGGTCAACGGCTCCACTTTTTTTGTAACTCGTAAGGGGAAACATGGCGAAGGAAAAATTCGATCGCAGCAAGCCGCACGTGAACGTGGGGACGATCGGGCACATCGATCACGGCAAGACGACGCTGACGGCGGCGATCACCAAGACGCTGTCCAAGCACAATCCGAAGAACAAATTCCGGAGCTTCGATTCGATCGACAACGCGCCGGAAGAAAAGGCCCGCGGAATCACGATCGCGGTGGCGCACGTGGAGTATGAAACGGCCAACCGGCATTACGCGCACGTGGATTGCCCGGGCCACGCCGATTACATCAAGAACATGATCACGGGCGCGGCGCAGATGGATGGAGCCATATTGGTTGTGGCCGCAACTGACGGCCCTATGCCGCAGACCCGCGAGCACATTCTGCTGGCCCGCCAGGTGGGCGTGCCGTATATCGTGGTGGCGCTGAACAAGGTCGACATGGTGGACGATCCGGAGCTGCTCGAACTGGTGGAGCTCGAAGTACGCGAGCTGCTGACCGGCTACGGATTCCCGGGCAACGATCTGCCGGTGATCAAGGTGAGCGCTCTCGGGCGCCCTGAATGGCGAAGAGAAGTGGGAAAAGACGGTGGACGAGCTGATGGAGGCCGTCGACAAGTACATTCCCATGCCGGCTCGCGTGGTGGACAAGCCGTTCCTGATGCCGATCGAGGATATTTTCTCGATTCAAGGGCGCGGCACGGTGGTGACGGGCCGCATCGAGCAGGGCATCTGCAAGGTGGGCGAGGAAATGGAGATCGTGGGCTTCCGCGATACTCGCAAGACCGTTGTGACCGGCGTCGAGATGTTCAAGAAGCTGCTGGACGAAGGGCGTGCGGGCGATAACGTGGGCCTGCTGCTGCGCGGCATTGAAAAGACGGACGTGGAGCGCGGGCAGGTGATCGCCAAGCCGGGCTCGATCAAGCCGCACAAAAAGTTCAAGGGCGAAGTGTACGTGCTGAGCAAAGACGAGGGCGGACGGCACACTCCGTTCTTCAAGGGGTATCGGCCGCAGTTTTACTTCCGGACCACGGACGTGACGGGAGTGGCGACGCTGCCGGAAGGCATGGAGATGGTGATGCCGGGCGACAACGTGAGCCTGGAAATTGAACTGATCACGCCGGTGGCCATGGATAAGGGATTGCGGTTCGCCATCCGCGAGGGCGGAAGAACCGTCGGCGCGGGCACGGTGGCGGAAATCATCGGTAATAGCCGCCAGAGCGGCGCCCGGGAGACAAATGAGCAGCTTGAAAGAACGCATTCGAATTCGCCTGAAGGCGTACGATCACCGGATTCTGGATCAGTCCACGACCGAGATCGTGGATACCGCCAAGCGCACGGGCGCGAGCGTCGCCGGGCCGATTCCCTTGCCGACGGTGCGGAATCTGTACACGGTGTTGCGGTCGCCGCACGTGGACAAGAAGAGCCGGGAGCAGTTCGAGATCCGGACGCACAAGCGGCTGCTGGATATTCTCGAGCCGACCCAAGACACGGTGGATGCTTTGATGAAGCTGGATCTGCCGGCGGGCGTGGATGTAGAGATCAAGGCCTTTGGGAAAGGGAAGTAGGCGCCGGAGAAATCCGCAGCCTACGGAGTGATTTATGAGCCCAGGGATATTAGGTAAGAAGATCGGCATGACGCAGGTGTTCCGGCCGGACGGGCAGGTGGTTCCGGTGACGGTGCTGAAGGCGGGTCCGTGCGTGGTGGTGCAGCGCAAGACGCCGGCGACAGACGGCTACGATGCGGTGCAGCTTGGCTTTATGGAGTATGCCAAGAAGTCCAGCATCAACAAGCCGTCGGCGGGGCATCTGAAGAAGTCGGGCGCCGAGGGCGTGAAGTTTCAGCGCGAATTCCGCTTGGAAGGGGGAGCCAACGGGGACCTGAAGGCCGGCGACCGGGTGCTGGTGGACGAATTCAAGCCCAAGGAAAAAGTGGACGTGATCGGCATCAGTAAGGGCCGCGGTTTTGCGGGTGTCGTGAAGCGGCACCACTTTCGCGGCAGCGACGAGACGCACGGATCGATGTTCCATCGCGCTCCGGGTTCGATCGGCGCGTCCAGCTTTCCGTCGCGTGTGTTTCCGGGTATGCGCATGGGCGGACACATGGGATCGGATCGGGTGACGGTGCGAAATCTGGAGATCGTCGAAGTGGACACCGAGGACAACGTGCTGCTGGTGAAAGGCGCGGTGCCCGGGCCCAACGGCGGTTACGTGGTGGTGCGGAGGGCCAAGAGATAGCCATGCCAAGCGTGGATGTTCTCGATCTGAACAACACCAAGGTCGGCAGCGTGGAGCTGGCGGACGCGGTCTTTGGGGCTCCGGTGAACGAAGACCTGCTGTATGAGGCGGTGCGGCACTATCTGGCTGCGCGGCGCAGGGGCACGGCCTCGACCAAGACGCGGCATGAAGTGGCCGGGTCGGGCAAGAAGCTGTGGAAGCAGAAGGGCACGGGGAGGGCGCGCATGGGCTCTATCCGCAGCCCGCTGTGGCGTCACGGCGGCACCACGCATGGGCCGCAACCGCGCGATTATTCCTACCATCTGCCGCGCAAAATGCAGTTGGGCGCGCTGCGTAGCGCGCTGTCGGCCAAATTGAGGGACGGAGAGCTGCGGGTGGTGCGCGAGTTTGCCGTGAGCGAGCCCAAGAGCAAGCTGATGCGCCGGGCCCTGAGTATGCTCGAAGTCAAGAAGACGGTGCTGGTGGTGGACAATTCCGATAATCGCAATCTTCAACTTTCCAGCCGGAATCTGGAAGGCGTAAAGCTGGTGACCAGCCGCGAGGTGAACGTTTACGATCTGCTGGGACATGAGCAGATCCTGTTGAGCGAAGCCGCGGCGGCCAGGCTTTCGGAGGGACTCCAATAATGCCGCAACTGCACGCAGTGATCAAGCGGCCCCTGGTGACCGAGAAGGGCGTGACCAAGAAAGACGGCGAACAGACGCTGTGCTTTGAAGTGGCTGTCGACGCGAACAAGACGCAGATCCGCCAGGCCGTACAATCCCTGTTCAAGGTGAAAGTGGCGGCTGTGCGCACGTCGACGACGGCGGGCAAGCTGCGGCGGCGAGGCCGGTTCGCGGGCTATCGCTCGGACTGGAAGAAGGCTTACGTGAGACTGAAAGCCGGCGAAAAGATGCCGGAGTACGCGGAGATCTAACGATGGCGGTAAAGAGCTACAATCCGACGACACCGACACGCCGGTTTCAGAGCGTGGTTTCGCGCGACGACATCACCAAGGACAAGCCCGAAAAAAGCCTGGTGACGGGCAAGAAGCGCAGCGGCGGACGCTCCAGCACGGGACGCATTTCTTCACGGTTCCGCGGCGGAGGTCACAAGAAGGCGTATCGCGAGATCGACTTCAAGCGCGACAAGCACAACATCGTGGCGCTGGTTGCGGCCATCGAATACGATCCCAACCGCAGCGCGCGCATCGCCTTGTTGCATTATGTGGACGGCGAGAAGCGCTACATTCTGGCGCCGGCGGGCTTGGAAGTTGGGCGCAAGGTGAAGTCCGGACCGGAGGCCGATATTCTGGTGGGCAACTCGCTGCCGCTCAAGAATATTCCGGCGGGCACGGTGGTGCACAATATCGAGCTCAAGCCGGGCAAGGGCGGGCAGATGGCGCGCTCGGCCGGGACGCAGGCGCAGTTGGTGTCGAAAGAAGGCGAGTATGCGCTGCTGAAGCTGCCCTCCGGCGAAATCCGGAAGGTGGCGGTGGATTGCGCGGCGACGATCGGGCAGGTGGGCAACGTCGAGCACGAAAACGTGAGCCTGGGCAAGGCCGGCAAGAAGCGCTGGCTGGGCAAGCGTCCGCACAATCGCGGCGTGTCCATGAATCCGGTGGACCATCCACATGGAGGCGGCGAGGGCAAGACCTCCGGCGGAAGGCATCCGGTGACGCCGTGGGGCCAGCCCACTCGAGGCTACAAGACGCGCAACAACAAGCGCACGGACAAGTGGATTGTGACGCGGAAAGCGAAGAAGAGGTAAGCATGGGCCGCTCGTTAGCTAAAGGACCGTTCGTGGACGGACACTTGATGAAAAAAGTGGACGACATGAACACGAAGAACGAGAAGAAGGTGGTGCGGACCTGGTCGCGGCGGTCGACCATTCTGCCGGAGTTTATCGGCCATACGCTGGCCGTGCACAACGGGAAGAAGTTCATTCCGGTGTATATCACCGAGAACATGGTGGGGCACAAGTTGGGCGAGTTTTCCCCACCCGGGTATTTAAAGGACACGCGGCCAAGGCAGCGGTCGAGAAAACGGCGAAGCCGGCCTAGGCGGCTGCGCCGCGGCCATGGCGCGGCATTGAATGAGGTTGCGGCGCTGAGGCGTAGCAGACAAGGGAACGGAAATACGCCGCTGGCGCGGCGAGTGGAGAGTAGAGACAAACGATGGAAGCCAGAGCGGAAGCCAGATACATAAAGATATCGCCGCAGAAAGCGCGGCTGGTGGTGGACCTGATCCGCGGCCAGAGGGCCGGCGACGCCATCAATATTCTGCGCAGCACCAACAAGCGCATCGCGCCGTCGGTCGAAAAGGTGCTGCGTTCGGCCATCGCCAACGCGGAAAACCGCAACAACGACGTGGACGTGGACAAGTTGATGGTGACGGAAGCCTACGTGAATGAAGGACCGCGGATGAAGCGGGTGCGGCCGGCGCCGATGGGGCGCGCTTACCGCTATCAGCGGCGGCTTTCGCACATCATCGTCCAGGTTGGCGACAAGCGGGTTGTTGGCAAGCAGGTCGGCGGCAAGCAGGTCGGCGGCAAGGGAGAGAAGAACTAGCATGGGCCAGAAGGTTCACCCGTACGGATTCCGGCTGGGGGTCACCAAGACCTGGCGGTCGCGGTGGTTCTCGAAGCACGATTACGCCAAGCTTCTGCGCGAGGATCTGGAATTGAAGGACGCCCTGAGGGAGCGGTTGAAGGCCGCCGGCGTGAGCGCGGTGGAAGTGGACCGGCCGGGCAACAAGCTGCGCGTCACCATTCACACCTCGCGCCCGGGCATTATCATCGGACGCAAGGGCGCCGAGATCGAGAAGTTGAAGCAGGATCTGGCCAAGAAGACCAAGCGCGAGGTCTTCATCGACATCCAGGAAGTGCATAAGCCGGAGTTGGACGCGCAGTTGGTGAGCGAATCGATCGCGCTGCAACTCGAAAAACGCGTGGCGTTTCGCAGAGCCATGCGCAAGGCTGTCGATTCGGCGCTGCGCTTCGGGTGCAAGGGGATTAAGGTGCGGGTGTCGGGGCGGTTGAACGGCGCGGAAATCGCGCGGACGGAATGGTATCTGCAGGGGCAGCTTCCGCTGCACACGCTGCGCGCCGACATCGATTACGGATTCAGCCAGGCCTACACCACTTACGGAGTGATCGGGGTCAAGTGCTGGGTGTACAAGGGCGAAATTTTGCCGGGCGGGCTGAGACGCGGATTGCGCAGCGAGCCTGAGCCGAGACGTGCGCCGGCGCGGGACCGGCGTGACCGGGACCGCGATCGCGATCGCGACCGGGGTCCACGTCCGCAGGAGTCGGGAGCGGCGCAGGCGCATCCGGGCGAGATGCCATCGCGAGGGCCGGCGCCGATTTTGCCGCCCATGGCTCCGCCGCAGCCGAGCTGGAAGCAGGAAAGCAAGCCGGAGAGCGTGGAGCCTTCTCCAGCAACTCCCCCGCCAACGGCCGCGCCGCCTGCCGACGACGAGAAGAAATAGGAGCCGAATCCGATGTTGATGCCCAAGAAGGTGAAATATCGCAAGCAGCAGCGCGGCCGTATGACCGGCAAGGCTTGGCGCGGGTCCTCGCTCGCTTTCGGCGAGTTCGGGTTGAAGGCGCTCGAATGCGGCTGGATCACGGCCCGCCAGATCGAAGCGGCGCGCGTGGCCATGACCCGGTCCATCAAGCGCGGAGGGAAAGTGTGGATTCGTTTGTTCCCCGACAAGCCCATCACCAAGAAGCCGGCCGAAACGCGCATGGGCAAGGGCAAGGGCGCGCCGGATCAGTGGGTATGCGTGATTCGTCCGGGCAAGATTCTGTTCGAGATGGAAGGCGTCGATCTGGCCGTGGCCAAGGCGGCGATGCGCCTGGCGGCAGCCAAGCTGTCCATCCCGACCAAGCTGGTTTCGCGCGAGAACGTTCTTCAGTAGAGATGGAGCCGACCAAATGAAAGTGAATGCGGACAAGGCGCGGGCTCTCGACGAGACCGAGTTGCAGAAGGCGCTGCGGGATGGCCGGGAGCAGATGTTCCGGCTGAGGTTCCAGATGTCCATGGGACAGATGGACGGTGTGAAGAAGGCCCGGGCGTTGCGGAAGGAACGGGCGCGGATACTGACCGTGCTGCGGGAGCGGGAGCTGAGCAAGCAGGGCGGGAATTGACGCTATGACCGAAACCAAAACCGAAAGCACGGCCAGCGAAACCAAGCCGGCGGGCAAGAAGAACGAGAAGGTCGGCTCCGTGGTGGCGGCCAAAATGGCCAAGACCATCGTGGTGGAAGTGCTGCGGCGGGTGCCGCATCCGGCCTACAAGCGCATCATCGGAAAGCGCAAGAAATTTTACGCGCACGACGAGCAGGGTGAGGCCAAGGTGGGCGACGTGGTGCGCATCGTGGAGTGCCGCCCTTTGAGCAAGCTGAAGCGCTGGCAGTTGAAGGAAGTTCTGCGCAAGGCGGTGCAGGTGACCACGGACTTGAGCTCGATCGGCATCCAGACAGGGCCGGAGAAGCGGGTTACCAGGAAAAAGAAGGCCAAGAAGTAAAGGCCGGTCAGGGAGACACGAACATGATTGGGATGCGGACCATTCTCGAAGTAGCCGACAACAGCGGGGCGCGCAGGCTCTCCTGCATCCTGCCGCGGGGCGGCGACTTGGGGTTGCGCGCGGGTTTGGGGGATATCGTCACGGCCGCGGTGAAGGAAGCCGCTCCCGACTCTGCCATCAAGAAGGGCAAAGTGGTGCGCTGCGTGATTGTTCGCATGCGCAAGGAGACGCGGCGGCGGGACGGCACCTACATCCGCTTCGATTCGAACGCAGCCGTGCTGATCAGCGAAATCGGGGAGCCCATCGGCACGCGCGTGTTCGGGCCGGTGGCGCGCGAGTTACGGGACAAGAAATTCATGAAGATCGTTTCGCTGGCGCCGGAGGTGATCTAAGTCATGCCGGAAAAAAAGATTCCGCGGCGGCATCAGAACAAGCCGCAAATCATTCACAAAATCAAGATCAAGAAGGACGACACCGTCAAGGTGATCTCCGGGCGCGACAAGGGCAAGACCGGACGGGTGCTGGATGTCGACCGGGAGCGGGGCAAGGTGCTGGTGCAGGGCGTCAGCTTGATCAAGCGGCACACGCGCCCCAATCCCCAGAAACAGATCAAGGGCGGCATCGCGGAGCGCGAGAGCCATATTGCGATCTCGAACGTAATGATCGTCACCTCCGGCGGAGTGGCCACGCGGGTGGGCTATCGCCTGGAGGGATCGGGCGTGACGACACGGCGGGTGCGCATCGCGCGCAAGGGCGGCGAGCTTCTGGATAGAAAAGGATAAGGTATGAGCAGGTTGAAGGAGCGATATAACAAGGAAGTGGTCGCGGCTCTGACCAAGGAGTTCTCATATACCAACCGCATGGCGGTGCCGAAGATCGAAAAAATCTCGGTCAATATCGGGCTGGGCGAGGCTACGCAGAACCAAAAGCTGATGGACCCGGCGGTGCAGGAGCTGGCCATGATCGCGGGCCAAAGGCCGGTGGTGACCAAGGCGCGCAAGTCGATTGCGGCTTTTAAGTTGCGCGAAGGGATGGCCATCGGCTGCATGGTGACGCTGCGGGGAGAGCGGATGTACGAGTTCTTCGACCGCCTGGTGAACGTGGCGCTGCCGCGCGTGCGCGATTTCCGCGGAGTCTCGAGCAAGAGTCTTCGACGGCCGCGGCAACTACACGCTGGCCGTGAAGGATCAATTGATTTTCCCCGAGATCGACTACAACAAAGTGGATAAAGTCAAAGGGATGAACGTGTGCATTACCACCACCGCCAAGACCGACGCCGAGGGTCTGGCTCTGCTGAAGCAGCTCGGCATGCCGTTCCGGCCGTAGAGCCGGAGTTCGAGGAGAAAGAAATGGCAACCACCGCCAAGATCGCCAGAGACGAAAAGCTCGCCATCGCCAAGGCCAAACATACGCCCAAGCTGAGCTGCCGGCATCGCAACCGCTGCTTCCGCTGCGGGCGGCCGAGGGGATTCTTGAGGAAGTTCCAGCTGTGCCGCATCTGCTTCCGCAAGCTGGCGCTGGCGGGCGAAGTCCCCGGCGTGATCAAGGCTTCCTGGTAGGGGCGCGAGGAGGAAGAAAGAAGGAATGACGACATCCGATCCCATCGCCGACATGCTGACCCGGATTCGAAACGGGTTGCAGGCGCGCCACGCCAAAGTGGACGTGCCGGCTTCGCGCCTGAAAACCGATATCGCGAAAATCCTCAAGGACGAGGGTTACATCGCCAACTACAAGCTGACCGAAGACGGCACCCGCAAGTCCATCCGTATTTATCTCAAATACTCGCCGGGCAACATGCCGGTGATTTCGCGGATCGAGCGGGTTTCGCGTCCGGGGTGCCGGGTGTATGTGGGCTCAAGGGGCGTGCCGCGCGTGCTGGGCGGCCTGGGGATCAATATTTTGACCACTCCTCGCGGGGTGATGACGGGAAGCTCGGCGCGGAAGGAAAACGTGGGCGGAGAGGTTTTGTGTCACGTTTGGTAACGGAGTCTCGCTATGTCTAGAGTTGGAAACAAACCGATTCCGCTGCCCAAGGGTGTAAAGCTCACCATCGGCAGCGCATTGTTGGTCGAAGGTCCCAAAGGGAAGCAAACGGTTCCGATTCCGCCGGGCATTACGCTGCGGCAGCAGGACGGAACGCTCGAGATTCAGCGCGATGGAAACGATAAAGCAGCCTTGCACGGACTGACGCGGGCGCTGGCGGCGAACGCGGTGCAGGGGCTCTCGACCGGGTTTACACGTGAGCTCCAGCTTTTCGGGGTCGGCTATAAGTGCGAAGTAAAGGGACGGATCGTGACCTTCACCTTGGGTTATTCGCACCCTATCGAGTTCTACCTTCCCGACGGCATCGATATGAAGGTGGACAAGCCGGCCAACAACCTGACGCCGTTGATTCTTACGGGAGCCGACCGGCAACTGCTGGGACAGGTGGCGGCCAAGATGCGGGCGTTGCGTCCGCCCGATCCGTACAAGAACAAGGGCATCCGTTACGCCAAGGAACTATTGCGCAAGAAAGCCGGCAAGACCGGGGCTTCGGGTAGTAAGTGAGGGGCGGGAGGCAAGTAAGATATGGCGCGCGACTCGAAAAATGAAATTCGCATGCGGGTGCATAAGCGCATCCGTAATCGCGTGAAGGGCACGGCGGAGCGGCCGCGGCTGGCGGTATTCCGCAGCCTGAAGCACATCTACGCGCAGGTGATCGACGACGCAAAAGGACATACCCTGGTGGCGGCTTCCTCGTCCGAAAGCGGCAAGAACGGCGGGAATGTCGCCGGGGCCAAGGAAATCGGGAAACTGGTTGCGGACCGGGCCAAGGACAAAGGCGTGAAGGCGGTGGTGTTTGACCGTGGAGGGTATCATTATCACGGGCGGGTGAAGGCGTTGGCCGACGCGGCTCGCCAGGCGGGATTGGAATTTTAACCGAGCAAGGGCAGAAGGGTTATTCATGTCGACAGGAAAACGTATCGAGGCCGGGGGCTTGAACCTGAAAGAGTCGGTGGTATCGATCAACCGCGTCACCAAGGTGGTGAAGGGCGGCAAGAACCTCAGCTTTTCGGCGTTGGTTGTGGTGGGCGATCCCGGGGCCAAGGTAGTCGGCTTCGGCACGGGCAAGGCCAAGGAAGTCGCCGCGGCGATCAAAAAAGGTTTCGAAGCGGCCAAGAAGAATCTGCGCAAGGTGAATGTACTGGGAACCACGATCCAGCATGTGGTGCTGGGAGAGTTCGGAAGCGGCAAGGTGCTGCTGAAGCCGGCTCCGGAGGGCACCGGAGTGATCGCCGGAGGTCCTGTGCGCGCGGTGATCCAGGCCGTGGGTATCACCAACGTGCTGACCAAGTCGCTGGGATCGCACAACCCCCATAACGTGGTGAAGGCGACCATTGACGCCCTGGAGCAATTACGCGACAAAGGGGAAGTCGCCGTGCTGCGCGGCCTGGCCGTGGAGAAGGTGGGTTAGATATGCCGGGAACAATTAAGATCAAGCTGATACGGAGCGTCATTTGCACTCCGCAAAAGCACAAGCTGATCGTGCGGGCTTTAGGGCTGAAGAAAATGAACCGGATCGTGGAGCGTCCCGATACGCCGGCCTTCCGGGGTATGGTGAAGAAGATCCCGCACTTGCTGGCAATCGTCGATTAAGCAGAGCGAAAAGGAAACGCGATGAACCTCAGCCAATTAAGACCGCCCGCGGGGCAGAAACACAAAAAGCAGCGCGTGGGCCAGGGCATGGGCACCGGGCGCGGAAAGTATTCCGGGCGCGGGGCCAAGGGCGCCAAGTCCGTGTCGGGGTACTCGCGGATGCGCGGATTTGAAGGCGGCCAGATGCCGCTGCACCGGCGTTTGCCCAAGCGCGGGTTCACCAATATTTTCCGCAAGGAATACGCC
This sequence comes from Bryobacterales bacterium, assembly GCA_963765185.1. GTDB lineage: Bacteria > Acidobacteriota > Terriglobia > Bryobacterales > Bryobacteraceae > Palsa-187. Next base: position 7,031 of record CAVXWB010000045.1, on the reverse strand, counting down.
ATCGTGAATGTGGGCCGGCTGGAGGCGCTGGAGGGCGACAGCTTCGGTCCCGAGAAATTGCTGGAGCTGGGCGTCATTCATAAATTGAAAGACGGGCTCAAAGTTTTAGGCTCGGGGGATTTGAAGCGCCGGATCTCGATCCAGGCGCATGTGTTCTCGAAGTCGGCAAGTGATAAGATTCAAGCCGCAGGTGGTGCGTTTGAGGTGATCGGAGCCTCCAAGAACTAAAGGGCAACGCCTGAGGGGGGAGTTATGAAGTTCCTAGAAGCGGTAGCGAACATTTTCAAAGTGGCGGATCTGCGCAAGCGGCTCCTATTCACGCTGGCGCTGCTGGCGGTGTATCGCTTGGGATCGCGCATTCCGATTCCGGGTATCGACGCCAACCGCTTCGCCGATTTTGTGTCGCAGAACCAGGGCGGCTTTTTGGGCTACCTGGATCTGTTCAGCGGCGGCAGCTTCCGCCGGCTGACCATCTTCGCGCTGGGAATCATGCCGTACATCACGGCTTCCATTATTCTTCAGTTGCTGACCGTGGTGGTGCCGACGCTCGAAAAACTCCAGAAGGAAGGCGAAATCGGGCGCCGCAAGATCACGCAATGGACCCGCTATCTGACGGTGGGTCTGGCGATGATGCAGAGCTTCGGAATCGCGGTTGGTCTATCGCAGCAGCTCGCAGGGATTCGTCACGAGTCCGGGCGTCGGCTTCACCTTCATGGCCATCGTGAGTCTCACGACCGGTACGGCGTTCATCATGTGGCTGGGCGAGCAGATCACCGAGCGCGGCATCGGCAACGGCATGTCGCTGATCATCTTCACCGGCATCGTGGTGGGGCTGCCCCGCGCCATCAACGAAATCGTCAACAAGATCCAGACCGGCGATTGGAACGCGTTTCATTTGATCATCATTCTGGCGATGATGGTGGCGGTGGTCGGATTCATCGTGCTGGTGGAACGCGGCGAGCGGCGCATCCCGGTGCAGTACGCCAAGCGCGTGATCGGCACGGCGCATGATGGGCGGACAATCCACGCACCTGCCGCTGAAGGTCAACGCCGGCGGCGTCATTCCAGTGATCTTCGCCAGTTCCCTGCTGGCGTTTCCGCAGACGCTGATGCAGGTGGATGTTCGTGAAGAACTCGCCGGCGCTGTCGCAGAATGCTGGACGCGATCGGCGGGCGCGCAGCCGCTGTACTATCTGCTGTACACCGCGCTGATCATCTTCTTCTGCTTCTTCTACGTTTCCATCATTTTCAATCCCAATGAAGCGGCCGACAACATGCGCAAGTACGGCGGCTTCATTCCGGGCATCCGGCCCGGGCGCAACACGGCCGAGTACATGGACAAGATTCTGACCAAGATCACGGTGGTGGGCGGCCTGTATCTGGCGATTCTGTCGCTGCTGCCGCAGATCATGATCCAGGGCATCAACCTGCAGCATCTGCCGCTGGTCGGCAACTGGATCGACGCGCACGTATGGCGCTGGCTGCTGAACGGCCTGGGCGTGAACTTTTATTTCGGCGGCACGTCGCTGCTGATCGTGGTGGGCGTGGCGATGGATACGGTCAATCAGATCGAGGCGCAGTTGATCATGCGGCATTACGAAGGGTTCACCCCGCGCGCGGGGCGGATCCGGGGGCGGCGCAGCAGTATCTGACCTTGACCATCCGCGCCGGACACGCCATCCCAGATAGATGCACAGGCTCTGCCTCATTTTGTTCGGGCCCCCCGGTTCGGGAAAGGGCACGCAGGCGAAATTGCTGCGTCAATCCCTGGGAATCGCGCACATCTCGACCGGGGACATGTTGAGGGAGCGGGTGGCGGCGGGAGACGCGCTGGGGCTGGAAGCCGCGCGGATCATGCAATCCGGCGGGCTGGTGCCGGATGCGATGGTCAATCGCATGGTGGAGGATCGGATCGAGCAGCCGGATTGCGCGAAGGGTTTTATTCTGGACGGGTTTCCGCGCACGGTGGAGTCAGGCGAGGCTGCTGGCGGCGGTATTGGCGGGCAAGGGAATCAGCCCTGTGGTGGTGCACCTGAAAGTCGATTATAATGTTATTATTGCCAGGCTTTCCGGCCGCCGCCAGTGCCCCACGTGCGGCGCGTTGTACAGCGTGACCTCCAATGCGCCGACGGTTTCGGAGGTGTGCGATTACGACGGGTCGAAGCTGGTGGTCCGGGACGACGATCGGCCGGAAGTGGTGGGAGAGAGATTGCGCGCTTACGAGCGGCAGACCGAGCCGGTGCTGGAGTTCCTGAAAGGCGCGGGCTATGCCTTTTTTGAAGTCGAGGGCGCGGACGCATCTCCGCAGGCGATCGCGCGGCGAATCGAGGACTTGATCCAAGGAACTGGCGGGGGAGCCAGCAGGGGAGAGGGCGGCGGAGAAGAACGCGGCGAGCGGAAATGATCGTGCGTAAGAATATGGCGGAGCTCGAAAAGATGCGCGCGGCGGGTCTGCTGGTGTGGAAGATTCTGGACACGCTCAAGAACATGGTGAGCGAGGGAGTGACGACCTACGAATTGGAAGTGACGGCGGAGAAAATGATGGCGGACGCGGGCGCACGGCCGGCGTTCAAAGGCTACTCGACGGCCGCCGCCGGAACCAAGTTTCCTTTCGTGTTGTGCACTTCGGTGAACGAAGAGATCGTGCACGGGATGCCGTCGCAGCGGCGGGTGCTCAAGGACGGCGACATCGTCTCCATTGACACGGGCGTGCAATTGAGCGGATATTACGGCGATTCGGCGGTGACGGTGGCCGTGGGAGAGATTTCCGGAGAGACGCGCCGGCTGCTGGATGTGACGCGGGAATCGCTGGAGCTGGCGATTGAGAAAGCGCGGCCGGGCAACCGGCTGTTCGATATTTGCGGGACGGTGGAGCGGCACGTGACCTCCAACGGGTTTACGGTGGTGCGGGAGTTCGTCGGGCACGGCATCGGAACGCAGATGCACGAGGAGCCGCAAATTCCCAATTATGTGGACCGCCGCGAGCGAGAATCCCCGCTTGAAAGAAGGCATGGTGCTGGCGATCGAGCCGATGGTGAACGCCGGCAAAGCCGGGCAGCCGGGTGAAGGCGGATAAGTGGACCGCGGTGACCGAGGATGGAAAGTACTCGGCGCATTTCGAGCACACCGTGGCGGTAACGGCCAACGGACCGTGGGTGCTGACCAGGCCCTAACGCAGGAATTGGAGAAATTATGAAGGTAAGAGCATCGGTCAAGAAGATGTGCGACAAATGCAAGCTGGTTCATCGCTACGGGGTGGTGCGCGTGATCTGCGTGAACCCGAAGCATAAGCAGAGGCAGGGTTAAAAGGAGATACGCATGGCTCGTCTAGCAGGCATGGATTTACCGGCGAAGAAGAGGACCGAAATCGGTCTCACCTACATCTACGGAATCGGGCGCACGCGCAGCAAGAGCCTGTGCCATCGCGCGGGCGTGAATCCCGACAAGAAGGTTGCCGATCTGACCGAGGACGAAGTGAATCGCATCCGCCAGATTCTGGAGGCGGAGGGGTCGGTGGAAGGCGATCTGCGCAAGGAAATGTCGCTCAACATCAAGCGGCTGATCGAGATGGGCTCCTACCGCGGATTGCGCCACCGGCGCGGTCTGCCGGTCAGGGGGCAGCGTACGCATACCAATGCGCGAACGCGGAAGGGTCCGCGGCGCGGCACTGTGGCCAATAAGAAGAAGGCGTCGGCAAAGACGTAAGGGCGGAATTCTCACATGGCAAAAGCACCGGCCAAAGCCGGAAAAAAGAAGACCTTCAAGAAGAAGGAAAAGAAGATCGTGCCCACAGGACTGGTGCACATCCAGGCCTCCTTCAACAACACTATCATCACCATTACGGATACGGTGGGCAACGTGTTGTCGTGGTCCAGTTCCGGATCGCTGGGGTTCCGCGGATCGCGCAAGGGCACGCCCTTCGCCGCGCAGCAGGCATCCCTTACCGCCGCCAATAAGGCCAAGGAATCGGGATTGCGAAGCGTGGAAGTGAACGTCAGCGGCCCGGGAGCGGGGCGCGAATCGGCCGTGCGAGCTCTGGCGACGGCAGGTCTCGAAGTGCGGAACATCAAGGACAAGACTCCGATCCCGCACAATGGATGCAGGCCGCCGAAAAAGCGGCGGGTTTAGCAGAAGTACGAAGCAGGAGGAAAGGCGCAAAAGCGCCCGTAAACTGCACCTACTTTGTTTGAGTAACAATAAGGGAGGTTCGATTTGGCTCGATATATAGGCCCGGTGTGCCGGCAATGCCGGCGCGAGGGCATGAAGTTATTTCTCAAGGGCGAGCGCTGTCACACCGAAAAATGCGCGATCGAGAAGCGAAACTTTATTCCGGGGCAGCACGGTAAGGATCGCAAGCCGAAGATTCAGGGCTACGGGCTGCAACTTCGCGAGAAGCAGAAGGCGCGGCGTTATTACCAGCTGCTCGAAGGCCAGTTCCGCAATTTGTTCGAGAAAGCCAGCGCCATGAAGGGCATCACTGGCGACAATATGCTCAACATGCTGGAGCGGCGTCTCGACAACGTGATTTACCGCATGGGCTTCGGAACCTCGCGGGCGCAGTCCCGCCAGCTGGTGCGGCACGGGCATATCAACGTAAACGGCCGGCGCGTCAATATCCCGTCTTTTTCGGTTGAGCCGGACGACGTGATCGAGGTTCGTGAGAAGAGCCACCAGAATCCCATGATTCTGCATGCGCGCGACGCCACGGCGCACGCCCCTAGCCCCAACTGGCTGGAAGTGGATCGCGAAAACCTGAAGGGCCGCGTGCTGGGCCAACCCAAGCGCTCGGACCTGGTGCAGATCCAGTTGAATGAACAGTTGATCGTCGAATTGTACTCCAAGTAAAGGGGGGGCAAGAAATTATGTTTAAAGGATTCCAGAAACCCAAGCGGTTGGTTGCCAATACCGAAACGCTGAACGACCGGTACGGTATGTTCACCGCGCAGCCTTTTGAGAGAGGGTTCGGGTCGACCATCGGCACGGGCCTTCGGCGCGTGCTGCTGAGCTCCATTGAAGGCGCCGCCATTACAGCGGTGCGCATCGAGGGCGTAGCCCACGAGTTCAGCCCGATTCCGGGCGTTGTCGAGGACGCCACCGATATCATTCTCAATCTGAAGCAGGTCCCATTCAAGATGTTGGGCGAGGGTGTGCGCACGGTGCGCCTTCGCGCCGATGCTCCGGGCGAGGTGATGAGCGGCCAGATCGAGACCGACGCCGATATTGAAGTGCTGGACCGCAACATGCACATTGCCACGGTGGGCGAAAGCGGCAAGCTGTCGATCGAGATGCGCCTCAAGTCGGGGCGCGGCTACGTCGCCGCGGACCGCAACAACGACGAAGATCTGCCGCTGGGCTACATTCCCATCGACTCGGTGCATTCGCCGGTGCGCAAGGTGAATTTCTCGGTTGAGGCGGCCCGCCTGGGCCAGATGACGGATTACGATAAGCTGACCATCGAAGTGTGGACCAACGGGGCGATCTCGCCGGCCGACGCCATCGGCCAGGCGTCCAAGCTGTTGAAGGATCACATGACGATCTTCATCAATTTCGAGGAACTGCCGGAGACAGCCGAGGAGCCGGCCGAGCGCGCGCTGAGCCAGATGAACGAAGTGCTCAACCGCAGCGTCGAGGAGTTGGAGCTGAGCGTCCGTTCCTACAACTGCCTGAAGAACGCGAATATCCAGACCATCGGCGACCTGGTGCAGAAGACCGAGGCGGAGATGCTGCGCACCAAGAATTTCGGGCGCAAATCGCTGAATGAGATCAAAGAGATTCTGGGCGGTCTGGGCTTGTCCTTCGGGATGAAGTTCGACGCGCAGGGCCGGCTGGTTTCGCCCAGCGGAACTCCGGCTGTGCTCGGCGCGGAGATTCCGGTGGATATCCTGGACGACGAATCCGACGACGAAGACCTGGAGGACGCAGACGAAGAGGGAGGAGAGGCGCCGCTGGCGGAGTAGCTCGGGCCTTACTCAACATCATGAAACACAACGTATCCGGCTACAAGCTGAAGCGCAACGTCGCGTCGCGGAAGGCGCTGTTCAAAGGGCTGGTGACCAGCATCATCGAGCATGAGCGCGTGGTCACCACGATTACCAAGGCCAAGGCCGTAAGACCGCTGGTGGACAAGATGATCACGCTGGCCAAGCGCGACACGTTACATACTCGTCGCCAGGCCGCGGCGTTTCTGGAGACTCCCGACGCGCTGAAGAAGCTGTTCGACAAACTGGGTACGCGCTTCGGGCAGCGCAACGGCGGCTACACCCGCGTGGTGCGGCTGGGCTGGCGCAAGGGCGACGGAGCCGAGCAGGCCATGGTGGAACTGGTGGGCAGCGAACTGGTCAAGCGCGCGGCCGATCGCGCCAAGCGCCGCGAGGAACGCCTGAAAGCCATGCAGCAGGGTAAGGAAGACGGCGAAGCTCCCGAAGAGTAACTCATGACCACGGACGAGCGGCTGGACAGGCTGACCGGGATTGTGGAGGCCCTTGCCGCGAGTGTGGTCGCACACGACAACCAGATTGAGGCCTTGCTCCGGGCAGCGGAGAAGCACGAGCAGGAGGTTGTCAACCGGTGACGGTTACGATTCTTCTGAGCAACAGCCCGCAAAACGGAGTGCGGCGGCGTAGTTGCTTTGGCGAATCGAGGGTGCCGCAGTACCCTTTGCGGGCTAAGCTAGCTCGGGGCTCACGACGTGCACGATTTCCCCTCGTCGCACTTTCGCGGCGGCAGCGTTCAGCTGCTCGAAGATCGGCAGAAAACCGTCTAGACGATTGTTGGGAACGCGGGCTATTATGAAACCGAGCTTGAATTTGCCGAGCTCGTTTTGTGTTTCCAGCCTGCGGTCAACCGTAACGAATACGTCAAACCGGTCCTGAGCAAAACTGAGGAGCGGACCGTCTTTAATGGCGCTCCATCCGGCCTCGGTTACGCTTCGAACGGCATGGCCCGGAAAGGCTCTTTTCAGGCGGGCCGGAACACACTCATCTAGGAGGATACGCACTCGACCAACTGTTCCTTGGCTAATTGAAGGGATT
>CAVXWB010000044.1:0-56215 GCA_963765185.1 Bryobacterales bacterium | reverse complement strand
GGTGATTTTGTTGGCCTTGGTCTCGCTGCTCTCGTCGCGCGCCACCGCTTGCCCGGTCAGAACCGTCCGTCTGCGCCACTCGCGCGAACACCGCTTTCTGCGCGACCGCGCTGCGGTCGCCCTCCTTCATTGCACATTGCCGCGCAGGGTCATTTGCGTCCAGGCGCCGCCGGCGTCAAGTTGCGCGTCTCCGTTCGTAGCGGTGGCTGTTTGTACCGGCCGCCCCTCGAGATGCCGCTCCGTTTGGACGTTTCCCGTGGCCACCAGATCCTTAGCTTTTCCAGCGGCTGCAAAGTCCACCGCCAATTTATCCGCGCTTAGCTTGGATTGCGAAGTAGGCGTGTCGCTCCACTCCATCACTCCACGGTCCAACGTTTCCGCGTGTTGCATGGGGTTTGGTTCGCCCGGCTTTCCACCCGCAAAATTCATCTGCAAGTATTCGTCACCAGCTTCCGTGCCGTTTGCGTCTTCGGGTCGCGCTGGTTCATATGGACATTTCCATGCAATGTCATCAGTTTGCTTTATTCACGCGTGGCCACATTTCCACGTGTCCCGTGTCCGCCTGCATGTCCCCGCTTTCCGATTTGCCTTGCACATTGCCTTGCACTTCGATGGAGCGGACCCAGCCTTCGGGTGCCAGGTCGGCAGTCATCAGGTCCGCGCGCAGCGTTCCTTCTCCGGTCGGCCCTTTCCCGCCATGAGACACGACCACCGGCGCTTGATTCAAGCTGCCCGGCTCTGCAATCAATGTTTGCGCGCGATCTCTTCATCCAGCAACACGGTCATCTGGCCCGAACTTAGTTGCTGGGTGGCTGTGGTCGCCGTTGCTGGGCCGGCCAGCACCACTTTTCTGGCCTGTTTGCCCATTTCCATGCTGGTGCCGCGCAACACCACATCGGAAGGCGGCGCATCCTGCTTTTTCCCGACGGCCAGCGCTCCGGTCTCTCGCAGCGTCACGCGCACATCTTTTTCCAGGCGAAGCACGCCGTCCTTCGGACAGATACTGTGCTCCACTCCTTCGCCATTGCCGTTGGGCATCGTGAATTGCACCGGTTGCGTTGTGTCTGCCCTGCCGGATTTGGCGTTAAATGTGACGCCGCTGGTTTCGACATGGATGAGGTTTGCTTTGGCGGCGCTATCGGCTTGTGTGCGCGCGGCGTCGGCAGCGCTTTCCAGGTCAAACTGCACGTCGCCGCTGCACTCGATGCCGCCATTGGATTTCGCGTAGCGGCAACTGTGCGTGTGAATCACGTCGTGGCGATCTCCCAGCTTGCCAAAGACAGTGACCTTCACCTCTTCGAGCAGGCTAATCTCTTGGCCCTTCAGATCCGTGGACTTCGACGCCTGCACGGTAAAAACGATGCGATCTCCTTCATTCTTCGAAACTGTTAACCCAATGGATTGCCATTCCTCTTCTTATTGTCGTGGGGGAGGAGCTTTGGTTCGCTCCACATGCGCCACCCATTGGCGACGCAGGTAGATTCCGCTAGTGCCCAGCGCCAGCAACAAGGCGGTAAGCGCAGACCAGCGCGCATATCGCGCCGCTTGGCTTCGTTTCATGTTTTTAGTTAATCAGAATTTGCAGGAGGCGTACAGTGCGGGTCCGGCCCCCTAAAGCGGCGCCAAAAGAAGGAAATAATTGCACCTAACAATCCGTATGCGAGCGCGTTACCCAACAGCGAGAGAAAGAATCCCGGAGACCCGCAACCTCGTCTGGGCCATTTCCGTATCGGACGCCATGAGAAACCCAAACGCAGGCCGAGCACGAAAAAAGCCATTCCGGCATGACCTCTATGGGCACTATTTTAGAAGAGACAAGAGCTTGTAACAGACGGGCGAAAAAAACCCCCGCTGCTCAATACCCGGACTATCTTGGGAACTCGTCTGAGGCTCATACACTGAGAAGGTTCCGCTCAGCCCGCAGCCTCGCCCGCTGCTTCGGCTGCCGTCTGTACGGGCAAAATCCCAATATTTGCCGCAGCGACATTGTCGCGATTTCGTGTTCTTGATCACGTACATGGCCTCGTCGGCCAGGTGCAGCAATTCGACCTTGGTTCTTGCGTCCGATGGGTACGCGGCCACGCCGATGCTGGCGGTGAAATGGATATTCAGACCTTCCGCGGTGAGCCAGTCGTTTCACGAATCATCTTGTGCAGGCGCCGCGCCACCACGCAGGCGCTTTCCTTGGAGGTTTGCGGCAGCAGGATCACGAATTCGTCGCCGCCGTAACGGAACGCGAAATCGATCAGGCGGCAGTCCGTCTTCAGCGACGTCGCCGATCTTCCGCCAGCAGCTTCGAGCCGACCAGGTGCCCGTGCGTGTCGTTGACTGGCTTGAAGTGATCCAGGTCGATGAAAGACCAGGGAAAATTCGTACCCGTAGCGCTGCGAACGGTAGATCTCCGTCTCCAGGATGAAATCCATGTGCCGCGCGTTGTACAGGCTGGTGCAATCGTCGGTGATGGTCAGCTCATGGATGCGCTTGACGTGCCGCGCGTTTTCGAGCGCGATCGCCGCAAAATCCGCCAGCGCCTCCAGCAGCGCCAGGTCGCGGTCGCTGAAATCCTCTTCGCCCACGCAGTTGATCAGCTCGATGACGCCCAGGCAATGATCGCGGAAGCGCACCGGCACGGCCACGATCGAGCGCGTCTCCATCTTGGTTTTTTCGTCCACCTTGCGCGAAAAACCGCGTGTCCTGGCTGACGTCAGGAACGATCACGGCTTCGCTCGTGCTTCGCGCCACCCAGCCGGCAATGCCCTGCCCCATCTTGATGCGCACGTCCTTGAGCGTGTGCGCGTTCTTTCCCGACGGCCAGCTCGAAGTAAAGTTCCTGCTTGGCCTCGTCCACCAGCAACAGAGACCAGGTGTCCGGGTGCAAAAACTCGTCGATCTTTTCCATGATGGTGCGCAGGACCTGATCGAGCTGCAGCGAGGAGGTGAGAGCCTTGCCCAGCTCGTGGAATACGGCCACTTCGCCGGCTTCGCGTCGTTCCCCGGACGACCGCGGAACTGCGGCGGCGTTCCACGGTCCGGAAACTGCTTGATTTCGTCAAGGCTCACGAAAGCACGTTTCTCCGCAGGATTGGAGACCCAACGGTCTCCACCGAACCCTTCAACCCGGGAGAGGATACACACCAATCCTCCCGGTCTCGGCCAGTATAGACATCTCTGAAAATGGTACGCAACCTGGACGTAGTCCAGGCGTAACCTTCTCGCCAATCGGGTGGATTGCACCCAGGCCGGACCAGCTTCAAGGCTTGTGATGCTCGGACCCGTCTTCCCTCAACCCGGACCCAAAGCCTTCCAGGAGATCGAGCTTGTGCAAAAACACGGGAATCTCTTCATTCCAGATTCTCCAATCATGCGCGCGAGGTGAAGATTTCCCGATATTCATAAGGAATACGGCGTTTGGCCAGCACGGCCAGGAACGCGTGGGTATCTTCGACGTTTCCGTCTTCGCCCCCGCACACGATGAACAGCATCGGGACTTCGTCTACGGGAATTTGCGCGGCAATCTCGAAGGGATCGCGGGCTTTCTGTCCTTCGACCCGGGTTCGCCCACCAGCGCCACATATTCCTGGCGGTTTTTTTCGATCCTCGTCCGTCGCATTCGCGGCTAGCGGAGGAGGCCCTGCATGCGCGGCGGCCAGCGCTCCACTGAAGCTGCCAATTGCAGCAAACATCTCGCGATGCTCCAGGCCCAGCAACATGGCTCCAAATCCGCCCATGGACACTCCCGCAATCGCGCGCGCGAACGGCTCCGGGATCGTGCGGAAATGTTCGTCTACATGTCCGACGACGTCTTTCACAATGTAGTCGTCGAATCGCGCTTTCGGTTCCAACGCTATTGACGTACCAGCCACGCGAAGCGTCCGGCGTAACGATGATCAAGTGGTGGTTCGCAGCATACGCCGACAGGTTCGTTCCCCGCGCCGCCAATCCGTGATGTCCGCGTCGTAGCCATGTAACAGGTACAACGTCGGATATCGGATCACCGAGGTGTCGTAATCAACGGTTTCAAGGAGGACAGGGCGCGGCCGGCAGCGGCTTCGGCGGAGGCGGCGCGTCGCCGGTCACACCCAAGCTGCTGACCTTCGTTCTGGATGGCAAGGCTCCGCTGCCTCCGCCGGTGAAGTAAGGGGCCACGGATGCATCCTTCAACTCGGCGGACGTTTATTGGGGCGATCTCGGCCGGCGCACTCTGCCAAAAACTGATTGCGCAGACTGGCTCCAGCCGGCTCAAGGCGCGGCCCGGTACATCGAAAACGACAACCGCGCCCGGGCTGCATAATCTTGGTCTGCGTGCCAACCGTGACGCGCTGCTCTACATTCCCGAATCCTCGAAAAAGTTCGACAAGGCGCCGCTGATTGTGTCCCTGCACGGCGCCACGCGCAACGCGGATCGCGGCATTGAACTGCTGCGCTCGCTTGCCGACGAGCATGGGTTTCTGCTGCTGGCTCCGGCGTCGGAGGCGCAGACGTGGGACGCCATCGGAGGTTCCTACGGACCCGATCCCGTCTTTATCAATCGATCGCTCGAACGCACGTTCGAGCTGCGCAAGGTGGATGCAGCCCGCATCGCCATGGCCGGTTTCTCCGACGGAGCGTCTTACTCGCTCTCCGTCGGGCTGGCCAATGGCGACCTGTTCCGCGCGGTGTTCGGTTTCTCGCCGGGCTTCATCGTGCCGGGTGAGCGGGCAGGCAAGCCTCCCGTATTCATTTCTCACGGCACCATCGATCCGGTGCTGCCCATCGACGAGTGCAGCCGGCGGATCGTGCCGGAGCTGAAACGCGAGGGCTACAGCGTCACCTATCGCGAATTCGAAGGCAAGCACACGCTGCCGCCGGAGGTTGCCGCGGAGGCCATGCGCTGGTTTATGGACTCTTAAAGTAGAATGGAGTTGATGGTACGTTTTACAGTTGTTGCAGCATGCGCGATTCTTGGTTTGGGAGCCGGCGGCTACGCCAAGACCAAGACCAAGGTTCGCGAAGAAGCCTTGGACCCGTCGAAGGGCATGAAGCTCGCCAGCCGCATTCCTTGCGACGGCGTCACCAATCCTGAGGATCAGATCAACCTCACCTCCACGTTTTCTTCCGGGACCCTGGAACGGTCCTTCCGGATAAGCGTCTTTGAAGAGAACTATTGCAAGCGCATGGATCTCGGATTCAAGTGCCTCAAGCCGGGACGCGATCTTTGGAAAGAGGAATGGTCGGTCAATAATTCCCACCCCCAAGGGGAAGGCGGAACCTATGGCCTGGCGAGTTGCGCCGAGGAGGGGTTGGCCGCGCAGAGTGCCGCCGCGGAGATTTCGAAAGAACCTCCTCAGATCGTGCTCACGGGCTGGTATCGGGAAGCCGGCTCCGATCCGGATCGTCCCTGGAAGCAGGTGGAGCTGAAGAAGCTCCCCTCGCGGTGGGACACCTACGAGTTTGCCGATCCGGCCGGAGGGACGGCGCGGGTCGAGATCACTCGCCGTTAGCGCGTCATCGCGCGCATGAATACAGATTGCACTGCCCTACGCTCGGCATTGGAGATGCTGGAGGCGATCGCGGCCGACCTGAAATTGTTAGACCGGCTTCCTGCCGAAGAGCGGAAGCGCTTTCACCAGGCCGTGGCGCAGGTGTATCTTCCCGATTCCACCGGCCGGCGCCGAATGTTAAAGGCCCGTGAGCGCGAGAAGACGGCCGCTCAGACCCGGCGCGCCGATGCTGTGCTCCGCGAGACGGGGATTCGAGCGCTCCGCCGGCGGCCTGTTTTCACGACTGAAAATTTCTTTCCACCCGAGGGATTCGAAGCGCGTGACATCGACGCGGACGACATCAATGGCGAGCCGGAGCGCGCAGAGCCGATCGAGCCGCAGCATTGCTACATTTGCAAGCAGAAGTTTTCGATCGTCCACCATTTCTACGACCAGATGTGCCCCCCTTGCGCGGAGTTCAACTTCACCAAGCGTACGGAACTGGCCGACCTGCGCGGCCGCGTTGCCCTGCTGACCGGCGGACGCGTGAAGATCGGCTATCAGGCGGGCCTCAAGCTGCTGCGCTCCGGAGCCGAAGTGATCGTGACCACTCGCTTCCCCCGCGATTCAGCCAAGCGCTATGCGGCGGAGACGGATTTCGGGATCTGGGGACATCGCCTGCAGATCTTTGGGCTCGATCTGCGCCACACGCTGAGCGTGGAGGAGTTCTGCCGGGAGCTGCTTCGAACTCGCCCGCGCTTGGATTTCATTATCAACAATGCCTGCCAGACGGTGCGCCGCCCGCCCGCTTTTTACACGCACATGATGGAAGGTGAAAAGGCGGCCCTTTCCGGCGCGCCCGACAGCACCCAGAAGCTTCTGGATGCTTATGAGCGATTGCGCGGCGCCCGCCTGCTTCCCCCGCCCGGGAAAGAATCCGCCGGCCAGGCAACCGGAGAGCCTACCGGATTAATGCGCGCCGCCGAACTGTCGCAGGTTCCCTTGCTGGCGGAGGATCTCCTGGCGCAACCGCATCTGTTCCCGGAAGGCCGGCGCGACCAGGATCTTCAGCAGGTCGACTTGCGCGGACGGAACTCCTGGCGGTTGCTGATGGCGGAAGTATCTTCGGTGGAATTGCTGGAGGTGCAACTGATCAATGCCGTGGCTCCCTTCATTCTGAATGCTCGCCTGAAGCCGCTGATGCTGCGAACGCCGGAGCGCGACAAGCACATTGTCAATGTATCCGCGGTGGAAGGCCAGTTCTACCGGACCGCTAAGACCACTCGCCATCCGCACACCAACATGGCCAAGGCCGCGCTCAACATGATGACGCGCACCGCGGCGACGGATTATCACGGCGACGGCATCCATATGAACAGCGTCGACACCGGATGGGTGACCGACGAGGATGCGGCTGAAATCGCGGCGCGGAAAACGCTGGAACAGGGCTTTCATCCGCCCCTGGATGCGATGGACGGCGCGGCGCGCATTCTTGATCCCATCATCCATGGGATCAATACGGGGAAGCACGTGTGGGGACAATTCCTGAAGAATTACCAGCCTACGGATTGGTAGCCAATTGCTACGGTAACTGCGCCGGAGCGTTTACGTGCACCAGGTCGATGTTGTTTTCCTGGCAAATGTATTCCAGGATCTCGTCGCCGGGCGGCTGGAGGCGCGCGGTTCCCTGGGTCGTGAACGGCTTGGTGTATGCTCCGGGATCGTTGATCGTCACCTCGATGTGCATGGTCCCCAGATCGGTTCGCGTGTAGCGTTCGATGGTGTGGAGCTGTTCGGTATGCGGATGGCCCAGATAATCGAACCAGAATTTGTCGTTGAAGCCCACCGTATCGACAACCAGCGTCTCGCCTTCCCAATGCCCGATCGAATGCCCGTACCAGGTTGGGTCGGGATCGTCGGGATGCTTGCCGTTCATGAAGATTTGCCGGTAGCTGTGGATGTTGCCCTCATACAGGATAAAGATGTGCGTGGCGGCTTTATGCGTGGGCGTTTGCACCATTCGCCACGGGTAAGGCGCGCCGCGGGGAACGCCGAACGGCAGACAATTGGCCTGCGGATCGTCCTGCGATTTCCTCGTCTTCATGAGCGCTTCCGCCCAGGGCTGCATGAGGACTTCCTCGCCCGGCTTGAGTCCCTTGGTGATGTCGCCGGAATTGCTGCCTCCGCCGGACCACAAACCTGCGAAGTCCGGAGTTCCATCCGGGAGATGCGGCGCAGGGCCTGTGGGCGTCGCAGGTCCTCGTCCCCTGCCTTTCGGAGCCGGAGCCGCTGCCGGGGGAGCTTGCGCCACCAGCACGGTCATCGAAACCAACGTCACCGCGGAGCCCAACAAAATATTCCTCACGTCCATTCTCATTTCGCCGGAGCCTCGGGATCGGCCATGAAGGTCAGCCTGTGGCCGTCCGAGAGCGTGATGGTGTCCGCACTGGCCGTGGCCGTATTGTCCTTGGACCTGGAAGCGACGACGACAACCACATCGCCCTCTTTAAGGGAGTGCCTGGTCCAGCCGTTCCGCTGCATCATGTTCGGACTGGCCAGCTCCAGATTCCAATTCACCACTTTGCCGTCGGCGTCCTTCACGTCGAGATAAAAGTGGGCATGCGGATTGGTCCATTCGAACTTGGTCACCACGCCTTTGAGCTCGATCTTGTTCTTGGCGTCGTACTCAGCCGCAAAAGAATGGTGCGCCAGCACCGGCAATCCCGAGACCAGCAGTCCCGCGCCCGCCGCGAGTATACTCAACTTGGCTCTCAATGCGCCACCTCCCAAGAAGGCAATTGTTTCATATCCCCGCATTCCGGGAAAGCGCCCGCGGAAGGAAGCGGCGCGCTATTCGTAAAAAGCCGGAGCCTTCTTGAGCGTGACGAACGTGGCCTCGTCGTGCTCGATCCATAGTTGGGCTTTGCTCTGCTTGAGGAACGCCTCGATTTTTGCGCGCGAGGCGAGCGATTGCTCCTTGTTGTATTCGAAGGTCGGGGTGTTGCCGGTGGTGCGTTCCTCCGGGTAATGATAGAGGTCGCCGGCGACCAGCACCGGCCCGGTCTTGGCCAGATTCACGAACAGAACCTGGTGGCCGGGCGTGTGGCCCGGAGCGAACTTGATGATCACCGTTTTGTCGCCGAAGACGTCGTAGTCGTCGGTCTTGATGATGGTGGTCTTGGCGTCCTTCAGGGCGCTGAAGCTGGCGGTGGCGATGATGGCGCCCTGCTGCGGAGGGCCGAACATGTAATCGCGCTCCTCCTGATGAACCAGCCACGTGGAGCCCGCGTAATCGTTGGCGTTGGCGGTGTGGTCGGAGTGATAGTGCGAAAGGCCCAGATAGGTGATGTCGGAAGGCTTGTAGCCCACCGCGGCAAGCTGCGCCTTCAGCGGCTTGGTGGCGCCCATGATTACGCCGGTGCCTTGCGTGACGGGCGAGCCGTCGGGCTTAAAGGCGCTGTCGGCAACGACGCCGGTGTCCCAGATCAGGTGCCCTTGGGATGCACCACCAGGTAGCACGGCACCACGATTTCAGTGGCCTTGACCTCGCTGGGCTTGAAGTTGAACATGGCCGGGCTCAAGCCCTTGATGGAGCCGCAATCGAAAACGTACAAGCGCACGGACTTGGGCGGCTTGGGAGCGGTTTGCGCGAGCGCCAGCGGAACGGAGGCCAGGAACAGAGAGGCCAGAACTCGGGTTGTCATGGGAAAAAGGATATCACTCTGTTGCGAGGTGCTGCGTTATTTTCCGATTTGCGCGCCCGTGCGGCCATGGGAAGCGCGCAACGGCGTCGTATCGGCGCGGCTATCATGGCTGCGGCCTTCATCATTCGTCGAAGCAGCTGAGGCGCATAGCGGTTTAACGAACCTGACCACGCGCATTCAACTTCCCACAGTGAGACATCTGCGGCGTTGACCGTTCTCCGTGTGCCGCGTGATTCGTCCACGATCCGGCCCGCCAAGCGCTTGCACCTCCTTGCCAGACGTTGTCCCTAGCGTATGCCAGGGAATCAGGCATAGTTTTCAAGGTCACTCGTTAGCCTCCTTTCCGCCTAGATACTCAGCGCGGGGCGCGGCTAACATAGAAAACGTGCGAGTTGCCAAACGATACAGGGAAAAGCTCAGTCATGTGATCGATCGCCTCATGGGCGTGCGCACCACCTTGCCCGATGGGTCGGTCGGGTTCAACGCCGCTGAGTACGAGTTCTGTTTGTCTGTTCTGGAATCGGCTATTGATTTTCAGCCAGTCATTCCAGAGCCGGACCGGCGCGGACTGATTCGGGATGCCGTTCGCGCGACTGGTGCCAGGGTGAAACCGACAATGTCGGACTTCGAGCAGGAACTGAAGCGGCATGAGGCGCAATATCTCAAGAAACCGCTGCAACCGTATCTTTTGGCATCTTCACTCGGAATCCGAGACTATCGAGGCCGAAGAACTGCGCAGCTAAACGGCGTCAGGATTTCGTTTCATCCGGTGTTGCCAAGAAAGTTCAATCGATCAAGCTTCGAAGATAAGATCGAAGAGTGCGTTCCGCGTTCCCCGGAACGTATTCTCCAGATTGTCGCCCGCGTTTCTGCGCGAACGCCTACGGCAGCCTTTGAAAACGCGCGAATGAACATCGACCTCTTGCGTGCTATCTGGTGCTTCATAGTGCAGTCGCGAAGCTTCACGCTCTTTCGTACTGGGCCTCCGCAGCCAGTTGCGGCGATTCTCCCAGGTCCGCTCCATACCCTTCACTTGATGGACGGTTCACCAGCGATCGACCTTTTCTGGTTTGAACCCGAGGGCCTCAGGGATCAGCATGTCATGAATGGCGCTGAATGGCCCCAAATCGACAAGCGTACATCCCAGATTCTCAGCCGCCTACGCAGCGTTCCTTACCGGCGCGATCTCGAACGGGCGCTGGTATTCTACGTCCGATCCCTCGATACCCGTGATGCCGGCAATTCGTTTGGAAACCTTTGGAGCGTGCTTGAATTGGTGACCGACAGCGTTGGTACCTACGACCAGCTTGTTCGGCGGGCTTGCTTCCTCTACAGCGATGCTGATCGTCCGTTCATGCGTTTGGTGCTTGAGCACCTGCGCGATGTCCGGAACGATTTGGTGCACGAACAGGGTATTAAGTCGAATATCGATTCCTACTTGCAGCAATTGAAATCTATTACTGAGGTTCTAATCCGCTTTCATCTGATGCGCGGCAGGGAATACCCTTCGCTCGCGTTAGCGGCAGAGTTCCTCGACACACCTATCGACCGGCGAAGCCTCGAACGGCGTTTGCGCGACTACCGGAGAGTGCTACGCAAGCGGAAATGAACGGCCCAGCCCTTATTGCCCGAGCGGTCGGCCACTCGTACAAAGATTCGGGCCGACCCGCCGAGCCCGCCATTCCGGGCTTACTCTCCAAACGGTGTTCTGGGAAGTTAGTCCCAGCGTTGTCGCGCCAACTAGAGCGACCCTTCTGCAGCTTCCCGCCGATAGTCCGGCGTTATGTTCAATCAGCTGTGGCGGGACAGGCAAGAGGAGCAGGGCCCATTTAGCCGCCCGCGTCATCAAAAGCGTTATCCTGGAAATCGTGCGATCCACATCAGCTTCGCTCCTGCTCACGGCAGCCGTGATGCTTCTCGCCGGCTGCTCCTCACCGCCTCTCGAAACCAAGCCTGCCAAGGTCGCCTCTCCCTACGGCCCCGGACCGGCCTCCACCAGCAGCAAGAATCCTCTCGCCAAGTTCATCGAGCTTGCCGGCTTCCGTCTCTCGGAGAAAGGCGGCAGCAAGCTCCAGATCAAGTTCTCCGCGATCAACCACTCCGAGGCGGACCTGGAGGAGTTGCAGGTGCACGTGCGCCTGCTCACCACCGCCGCCAAACCCGGCGACGATCCCGTGGCTGAATTCGACGCAAAGATCCCGCCCCTGGGTCCGCAGGAAGATCACGATGTGCTGGCCATCACCACCACCAAGCTGCGGGTTTATGAAATGCCGGACTGGCAGTTCCTGCGCGCCGACTTCGATATCACTTCGCCCGCTCAATGACTGAGCGCCTGTATTATTCCGACAGCTATCGGACTGAATTTCGCGCCCGCGTGATCGAGGCCGATCCCAGCGGTCTTCGCGTTTATCTCGACCGCACCGCGTTTTATCCCACCTCCGGAGGCCAGCCCTTCGACATTGGCACCTTGAGCGGCGTCCGCGTGGTCGAGGTGATCGACGAAGAGCGATCGCATGACCCATGTGCTCGACGCTCCGCTCAACCGCAGGCGACGTCGAGGGCCTCATCGACTGGCCTCGCCGCTTCGATCACATGCAGCAGCACACCGGCCAGCACCTGCTTTCCGCCGTGTTTGAGGAGCTGTATTCCATCCCGACTCTCAGCTTCCATCTGGGCGTCGACTCCTCCACCATCGACCTCGGCGCTTCGGCCCTCAGAGCCCGACCAAGCCGCCCGCGTCGAAGACCGTTGCGCCGAAATCGTGGCGCAAGCGCGCCCCGTCACCGTATCCTACGAAGACGCCGCCTCCGCCGCCGGCCTGCGCAAGGAATCGCAGCCCGCACCGGCGCCCTGCGCATCGTCTCCATCGAGCGTCTGGACCGCAGCGCCTGCGGAGGCACCCACGTTTCCTCCACCGCCGAAATCGGCCCCGTCCTGATTCGTAAGCTGGAAAAGATGCGCGGCAATCTGCGCGTCGAATTCGTCTGCGGCCTGCGCGCGCTGCGCCAGGCGCGCCAGGATTATCGCCTGCTTTCCGAAATCGGCCGGGCCCTTTCGGCCTCGTTTGAGCGCGCCCCGGAATGGATCGCCTCCGCCGCCGCGCGCTTGAAGGCTCTCGAAAAATCCAACCAGCGCCTGGCCTCCGAGCTCGCCCTCCGCGAAGGACGCGAGCTCCACGCGTCAACCGCTCCCGATGCCGACGGTCTCCGCCGCCTCGTCCAGCGCGGACCCATCGACGACGCCATGCGCGCCCGCGCCCAAGCCTTCACCGCTGCGGCAAAGCCCTCTTTCTGGCCGATCTGCGACGACCCTCCCGCGCTGCTGCTGGCCGCCTCCGCGGATGCCGGACTCCACGCCGGCGATATCTCTAATGCGTCCTCGCTTCCGCCGGAGGCCGCGGCGGCGGTAACCCGGCGCTTGCCCAGGGCAGCCTTCCCTCCGCCGATTGCTCCGCCGGCTCTGCAACTGGTGAGCCACGCTCCGTTTTGCTACGCTGAGGGCATGCCAGATAATTTCCGCCGCTTCCAGGCCGGGCCCGACCCTTTCGGCCGCGTTTGGGAAGTGGAATTCCGGTGGCTGCAAACCGGAATCTCCATCCGCCACGCCGACACGGTGGATGTTAAATTTACCTATGGACCGAAGGCGAACCCAGGCAGGAAAAGGTGATCGCATTGTCCCATCCGGCTTGCTTGCTTTGAGCCAGGAGACCGGCCATCCCCTTACAGACCCCTGGTGCCTCAAGCTGGCCGGCTACGCATCTTATGCCATGATCGAGTCCGGCGAAGACCTGGAGAAGACTCTGGTCACGCTACTCCGGCCGATCTGCGCCGTTCGGCCGGATCTTTTCAGCCCGCGTAACCTTGGGAGGCTTGGGATCGTGATAAGACTACGAGTAGGCCGGCGCATTTTACTGCATCGCGCCCGGCCGGGGAGGATACGAATGGTGAACTGTCCGCTTTGCGACGCCGCCATCGACGTCGACGAAGAGGAACTCGACGAAGGCGACGCTCTCGTCTGCGAGGAATGCGGCGCGAGTTTGAACGTCAGCAGTGTGTCTCCGCTGGAGCTGGCCGCCGACGCCGATGAAGACCTGGAGGACGACGAGGAGTTCGACGACGACTTCGATGATGAGGACGAGGACGAAGAAGAAGAGGATGACGAGGAGGATTAGCTCGATCCCGCTCCTCGGGTCGGCTTTGGCTGTGACCATGGTGCTTGTCTGCGTCTCCACGCTGGCGGCCCAAAAGAGCAAGAAGGAAGAGGACGCCAATACCCGCACTGTTCAGGGAACCGTGTTCGACGGCGACAATCCTGTCCAACAGGCGGTGGTGCAGCTCAAGGATACCCGCACTCTTCAAGTGCTTTCCTTTATCACCCGGGAGGACGGCAACTATCATTTTGCGAATCTCAAGAACGACATCGAATACGAGGTCAAGGCCAGCCATGCAGGTCTGAGTACGGATTGGAAGCGCGTCAGCATTTTCGACTCGCGCAAGGTGGTTATCCTGAACCTGAAATTGGAGAAGAAATAACGTGAAGAAGATGTTTCTGGCGCTTGGCGCCGCCGCTCTCGCCGTCACGCTGCTGGCCCAAAAGTCCACCCAGCAGCCTCCCAAGCAGTCTCCGCCGCAAGCCCCGCAGCAGAAGCTGACGCCCTTGACCGTGGAGGCGTACAACAAACTCATCGCGGCTCATAAGGGCCGCGTTGTGCTGGTCAACTTTTGGGCCACCTACTGCGTTCCCTGCCGCACCGAGATTCCGGAGCTGGCCAAGTTCGCCACCCAACACAATTCCCGCGGCCTCGATTTGGTGCTGATCTCCGCCGATGAGCCGGCACAGGAGGCGCAGGCCCTCAAGTTCATCACCGGCAAATACCCCTTGCCGCTCTATATCAAGCGCACCGACGACAACGATAAGTACGTGGCCGCAATTCACGACCACTGGGACGGCTCACTTCCCGCGTCCTTCGTCTACGACCGCTCCGGCAAGAAGGTCGGCGCGTTCCTGGGAGTGGTTCCGTTGAAGAATCTCCAGGACCTGATCGCGAAAATCATGTAAGGGATCGGGCCGGCGCCGCGCTTGTCAACGTTTGATCCGCGAACTCGTCCTGGTCAGTATGAGAGCGATATCCGGGTTGTTCGCCGGGCTATCTGTATTACTCGCTCAGAGTCCTCCTCCAACTAAAAACGCGATTGGCATGGAGTTCGTCAAGATCGCGCCCGGCGAATTCGTCATGGGCTGTTCCAAGGGCGATAACGATTGCAGCGCGGACGAAAACCCCGCGCATCGCGTGCAGATCACCAAAGCCTTTGAGATGGGGAAATACGAAGTAACCCAGGCTCAATGGCAGGCCGTGATGGGATCGAACCCCAGCACCATCAAGGGAGACGATCATCCGGTCGAAACGGTGTCCAAGAACGACGCGCACGATTTTCTGGCCAAGCTCAATGCGACAAACGACGGCTACAAGTACCGTCTGCCTACCGAAGCGGAATGGGAATATGCGGCCAGAGCCGGAGCCACCGGCCCGCAGAATGGACCGTTGGACGAAGTGGCCTGGTACGGAGCCAATTCGGAGGATGAAACGCATCCGGTCGGCCGGAAAAAGCCCAACGCGTGGGGCCTGTACGACATGTTAGGCAACGTGCGGGAGTGGGTGGAAGACCTGTTTGCGAGAGATTACTATAGCACCAGCCCGCTCGCCGATCCGGCCGGGCCGGCTCTCGGGCGCGGTGGCGCGGGGGGTGGGTACCAGCAGCAGAGAGGCGGTCGCGGAGGGTTCCGGCAAGGCGCAGGCAGGGGCGGCCAGGGTCGACAACTTCCCATCATGCGCGGCGGCGCGTGGGATAACCCGGCCAGCTTTCTGCGCCTTTCGGCGCGATATCACTACTATGGGCCCACTTTGAGAGTGAGCGATATCGGGTTTCGCGTCGTCCGCGAGCCTATGTGATTTGAATGAGGTCGTGAAAAATGAAACTATCTATGCCGGCTTTAAAGCGACTCGCGCTGATCGGTCTGTTGGGGGCGGCGCTGCCGGTCTTCGCCCATCACTCCTTTCAAGCCGAGTATGACGAGTCGAAGCCTCTCACATTGGTCGGAAAAATTACCAAGGTCCTGACCGACAATCCTCACGGATGGATCTACCTCGACGCCAAGAATGACCAAGGCAAGGTCGTGAATTGGGCTTTGGAAATACCCGCGCCCAATGTTCTGCGGCGAAACGGGTATGACCGGAGTATTTTTGAGACCCTGGTGAAATCCGGCGAAGACGTCACCGTTACCGCCTACGCCGCCAAAGACGGTATCCAAGCACGCCTGGGCCGGAGGCCTGACCAGAGCCGACGGTGGAACCGTCATTACGCTGGGCGGAATCCCCCGGCAGGGTGGCGGCCGCGGAGGACCGCGCGCTCCGCAGCAATAGACACCGATCGGCGGCTGCTACGCCGCGGTTCTTTCCTTCTCCGTCAGATAATCCGCGTAGGGACCCTTGAAATCCTCGATTTCCCGGTTCTCGAAATGCCAGATGCGCGTGGCCACTTCGTCCACGACGTCGTGATCGTGCGTGACCAGCAGCACCGTTCCGTCGTATTTCTGGAGCGCGATGTTCAGGGCGTTAATGGATTCCAGATCCAAGTGATTGGTAGGCTCATCCAGCAGCAGGAAATTCGGTTTCTGGAGCATTAAGCGGCAGAAAATGAGGCGCGCGGCTTCTCCGCCCGACAGATTTTCGGTACGCTTGGTGGCGTCCTCTCCGCTGAACAACATCTGGCCCAGCAGGCCGCGCAGTTCCTGCTGCGACGCCGTCGAGTCGAACTCGTGCAGCCATTCGAGCAGCGTTGCGCCCGGCTGGATGGACTCCTTGTGATCCTGCGAGAAATATCCCACGGCCACTTCATGACCCCACGTGACCACTCCGCTGTCGATGGGAAAATCGCGGTCCGGCGCATCCACGTAACCCGTCGCATTGCGCAGCAGCGATCGCAGCATGGTCGTTTTCCCGGCCCCATTGCGGCCCAGCAGCGCGATCTTTTCGCCGCGCGCGATCGATGCGCGTGAAATTCCGAATCACCCGCAGATCGCCGTAAGCCTTCGAGAGTCCCTTGATTTCCAGCGGATGCCGGCCGGAAGGCCGCAGGTTCTGAAAACGGATAAAGGGCCGCTGAATGTTCGATTTCGCCAGGTCGGAGGTCTGAAGCCGCTCGACCTCCTTCTTGCGCGACATGACTTGCGAGGAGCGGGTGCCGGCCGAGAATCTGCGCGATGAACTCCTTCAACTGCGCGATCTTCTTTTCACGCTGGGCGTTGCCGGCTTCCACGCGGGAGCGGATCTGCGTCTTCGCCAGCACCATGTCGTCGTAGGCGCCGGTGTAGGTGATGATGCTTTGGTAATCGATATCCGCGGTGTGGGTGCAGACTTCGTTCAGGAAATGGCGGTCGTGGGAAATGACGATCAGGCAGCCCGTGTAGGCCAGCAGGTACTTTTGCAGCCAGTGCACCGAGTCCAGATCCAGGTTGTTGGTAGGCTCGTCCAGCAGCAGCACGCTGGCGTTGCTGAAGAGCGCCTGCGCCAGCAGCACGCGCATTTTTTGGCCGCCTTGCAGCTCCGACATCTTGCGCTCATGCAGCTCTTCGGGAATGTCCAGACCCTGGAGCAAAATGGCGGCATCCGTTTCCGCCGTATAGCCGCCTTCATCCCCGACGATGCCTTCCAGCTCGCCCACGCGCATGCCATCCTCGTCGGTCCAGTTGGCGGAATTGGCGTAGAACTTCTCGCGCTCCTGTAACGCGTCCCAAAGCGGAGCGTTGCCCATGATCACCGTATCCAGAACGCGGTAGGCATCGAAGGCGAACTGATCCTGGCGCAGGACCCCGACCTTCTTCGGCCGGGTCACGGAACCCTTGGTGGGTTCAATTTCACCGGTCAGGATTTTCATGAACGTGGATTTGCCCGCTCCATTGGGACCGGTGACGGCGTAGCGCCGCCCCTGTTGGAACGTGGTGGTGACGTCTTCAAAAAGAACGCGGGCGCCGAAGCGCATGGAAATGTCGTTGACGGATATCAAGGTAGAAAGGTATTCCTGGGGATTGCGGATCGGGGAATTCAGCTCAGAAAGCGCGACCCGCTACGTTTTAATTGTACCCTTTATTCCGTCGATCGAATTCGGTCTATCGAAGCCCGCCCGCCGCCGCATCCCAGGTGAGCGAGCATGCGTGCAGAGGTTGACCGGGGTTCCGCGTGTGTTCCATCCGCACGCATTCCGGCAATCCGTTGGCGAAGAAGTACACGCCGTTGAGGCTGCGCGGCAGTCCCGCAACCGCTGCCGGGTTGGAGCACGCGGCCACGGCCTCGCACACGGTTCTCGATTTCACCGCGGCGGTTTCCCATCCGTTGAGATTATGCAGCAGCGCCGCAAGATTGAAAGCCAGGATGATCAGACCTGCACCCCACTTGAATCCCGATCCGACCATGCTGAGAGCCGAAGCAGCCAGCAGGCAAAATCCCGCCGCGGGCAGATACACCAGCCGAGCCTTCTCCAAATCCGCCCCGATCAGCAGCTGCTGCACGGCCGGCAGGGCCATCGCGAGCACGAATCCCAAGGGGATGAGCAGACGCTCCCGGCTTCCGCGTACGGCCCACGCCAGCGCCGCCCAAGCCGCGGCATAAACCAACGCTGCGATTTCCAACCATGCGCTGGCTCCCGCCGCCCAGTTGATCGGAAAGAACAGCACCGCCCAAAGCCGCAGCGCCAATACCTTCGCGACCTGCGTCAAGCTCAGCGAAAGCATTTGCGGCTGGCCTCCCGGTTCGAGATAGCCGCCGATTCCGCCTTGCAGTGCCCATCGGTACGCGAACATGATCGCGGCCAGCAGGAAGAAGGGCGCCAGGGTACGAATCCGCCGGCTCCAGGAGCCTGGTCGAAACCCGGCGTAAACCAGCATCGCCAAGGGAACAGCGTACGCGGACTCCTTCGATAGCAGGGCCAGGCACAGCGACACCAACGCGAAGGCGCCCCAGGCGAGCGACGATTCCTCCCACAGCTTGATAAATGCAACCAGCGCCGCCAGAGCGAAGAATGAGGCGAGAAGGTCGAACCGGCCCGCGATCCACACCACTGCTTCCGGATTCGCCCCGTGCCAGGCGAAGAGAGCCGACGCCAGCCAGGAGCAGCTTCGGGACAGCCCGATCGCCCCCGCCAGAATGTACACCAGAAGCGAGTTTCCCAGGTGCAGCAATAAGCCCGCCCAGTGCCAGCGATTCGGGTCCAGCCCGGCCCACGGCCAGGTCCACCACAGCGAGAGATAGCCCAGCGGACGGAAAAACCCGTCGCCGCCGCCGTGAGTGAACATGGCTCGGTAGCCGCCTAAAAGGCCGCCTTGAAAGCTCTGCGCCATGCTCACCAACACGTAGTCGTCGGAGAGAAAGGAGATTCGCGCGGCACGCCAGAACGCAGCGCCGAGCATCAGCGCGATCGACACCATCGGGAGCGCGTCGCCCCAGTCCAGTTTCAAGCCCAGCTTCAAGCGGGGTCGCGAGCTAGGACCCGCTCCGGATCGCCATAACAGCGCAATCACCACGGCCAGGCCGAAGATGCTCTCCAAGTTGATCGCCAAATGTCCCGACATAAAGCCCCGGCGCCTGACTGGCTTAAAACCACCACCGGCGGTGGTTTTCGAACAGACGCGCACTTGCGGAGATCTGGATTATCAATGGATTGCGAATGGCCAACGACATGCTTTGAAAGAGGCCAAGAGGCGCGAACTTAAGATATGAAATCGACATTCAGAATCACAATCAGTTTGCTCGCAGCCGCGAGCTTTGTCTTAGCGCAGGATAGCGCACCAATCCAAAACGGCCAAGGCCAAGTCCAGGCTCAGGGCCAAGGCGGATGGCAGCGTGTCGGGGATTCGAGTTCCGGTTTGGGATCGGCGCCGGCAGCGCCCGATCCGCAGGCGGCTCCCGTTCCCGATGTTGCCGCTCCTCCGCAGTTGACTCTAAAAGCAGGCACATTCATCACCGTTCGAATCAATCAGGCCCTGTCTTCGGACAGGAACCAGGTTGGCGATGCTTTCACCGCCACGCTGGTTCGCCCGATCGTAGTTGACGGCTTCGTGGTTGCCCAGCCCGGCGAGACTCTGGCGGGCCGTGTGGCCGAAGCTAAGAAGGCCGGCCGCGCGGCAGGCGTATCGCACCTGGGCGTTCAGTTGACCGACCTGACTCTGGTTGACGGCCAGCAGCTGCCCCTTCAATCCGAATTGATCACCCGCAACGGTCCTACTTCGGTGGGCCGGGACGCAGCCGCCATCGGCGTAACCACGGGGGTAGGAGCGGCGGTTGGCGCGGCCGCGGCTGGCGGAGTGGGCGCGGCTATCGGAGCCGGCGCGGGCGCGGTGGCTTCCACCGTCGGCGTACTGCTCACTCGCGGCCATCCGACCATCATTACTCCTGAATCGGTGCTGACGTTCCGCATCGACGCCGCCGTGACGATTGCCACCGACCATGCGCCGCAAGCGTTCCGTCCGGTCGGGCCCAACGAATATAGCCAACCGCAACTTCAAGCCGGCGGCAGACCGGGCGGCTATGCTGCGGCTCCGGGAGGATCGTACTACGCCGGAGCTCCTTACGCTGCCGGTTACCCGTACGCGGCTGGATATCCTTACGGGTACGGCTACCCGTATGGTTATCCTTACTATGGGTATGGGTTCGGATATCCGTACTTCGGCATCGGGTTCTACGGTGGCGGATTCTACGGTCGCGGATTCGGCGGCGGAGGTTTCCGAGGCGGCGGCCGCCGCTAACAGACTGCTGCCCAATAAAAATGCCGCGCCAGAGACCTTTTGAGGTCCGGCGCGGCATTTGATTTTCTTAGGACGAAAAAAGTTCTTACTTCGTTGTATCCTTGCCCTTGTTGGTGCCCTTCTTGCCACCCTTCTTCGTGGTGGACTTGGTGGTGCTCTTTGTGTCCTGTGCGAAAGCGAAGCTGAACGCGCCGACGGCCAGCGATAGTCCGAGCATCAAACCCATGATCTTCTTCATTCGAGTAATCTCCCTTGTGATCTGTCGACGGCTTCAGCCGCCCTGATGATCATCGCAAGCATAGATGAATGCAGGCTTAAGCCATAATTAAAACGGTTTCATTCAGCTTGCCCACCCCGGCCCGTTCAGATCCAGTAAGTCTGGTGTATTCAATCGTTTACGAGATTCGTCGCGGCGGGAGCCCAAAAGCGCTCCGCCGCGCGATAATGGAACGAAGCGCGGACGTGATGGAATCGGCAGACATAGCGGCCTTAAAAGCCGCTGGCTCGCAAGGGCCGTGTGGGTTCAAGTCCCACCGTCCGCACCAACCGCTTATCTGCTCAGTTGGACGGCGTGCGCGGCCGCTGGTAGGGATGGTCGATGCCCTTCTGGGCTTCGGCTTGCGCGCCGTAGCTGTTGTCCTTGGTGCGCAGAGCCTGCTGGTATTCGCTCAGCGCGCGCGGGCGCTGGTCGCTGATGTCGTAAATCCAGCCCAGATGGATGTGCGACCACACCTCAGTCCACTTGGGACTGTTGTCGCCGGTCAGCGCGTCGTGAAACGCATTCGCGGCGCTGGTCCAGTTGGATTGCAGGAAAAACAGCTCGCCGATGCGGTAATGCGCGAGCGAGCTGTTGCGGACCACATCCAGCGCCTTCTGGTATTCCGCCAGCGCCTGCGGAAACTCGTTGACCTCGGCGTGCTGCTCGCCTTTGCGGATAGCCACTTCCACCCGCGTGGCGTCGTTGAATTTCAAGACCTTGTCCTTGGGGTCGAGCGTGATGCCGTCGGGCCGAGGCTTGCCGGCCGTGTCCACCGAAAACTCAGATGAAGTGCCCACCACTTCGATCTGCTTATCCTCGGGATTGATGTCGGTCTCGACGTGCAGGGTCACGGGCATGCGAAACAGATCCAGATCCTGGGTGACCGTGCCCATTACGCGGAATCCGGGCTGGGTCCCATCCGAGTTCGGCAGCTGAGCGTTCTTGACGCGCAGCACGTTGTATTTCAGCTTGAATTGCGGCGCTCCGCTAGATTCGATCCACTGCTGGAAGAAGTAATTCAGGCTCTGGCCGTAGATCTCCTGCGCCACCGCGTGAAAATCGTCGGTGCTGATGGATCGCCAGGCGAACCGTTCGGGCACGGTCTTGAGCAGCGTCATGAATTTGGCGTCGCCCATGGTGTCGCGCAGCATTTGCAGAACGGCCGCGCCCTTGCCTCCGGTCGCGGCCCAGAACTCGGGCGAATAATCCTCCAGCCGCGCGGATTGGATCAGCGGAGGGTTGTCCACCGTCAGGGCTGTGATGAAGGTATCGTGGCGTTCCGTTTCCAGCGCTCCGGGACCGTTGACATGCTCAATGTAAGCAACTCGGAGTAACGCGCCATGCCGTTCTCGATCCACATATGATTGCGGCTGGTGGGCGACATCTCGATTTCCCACCACTGCCGGCGACCTCATTGGCCACCAGCTTCAAATTGACCTCCTTGCCGATGCCCTTGGGCGACAGGAACACCAGCCCGGGAGCGGAGTATCCGTTGGGCGCGCCCGCCTCGGTCTCCACCACCGTCAGGTTGCGTCTTGGGCGGAATCCCGTACAGGTCCGGTGAAGAAGGTCATCGCGCGCGCGAACTCCTCTCCGTAGGCGGCGGCCATCTGCCGCCGAGTCGCGAAAGCAAAGTGTGGTGGCGACGCCGCCCGAAGTAATGGTGTTGCCTACATCGCTGCGCACCACCGCGATGCTGCCCGGAAACGAAGGCTGGGAAACTTCCAGCGGGTGGTGGTCATGCCGTCCGGAGCGGGCTCGTTCGAATCGATGCCGCTGCCCAGCACTTTATAGCCGGCCGGCACGGTGACTTCCAGGTCGGAGCTGAAACGGTCCACCGTGTAATCGTTGACGGGAAACCATCGCGCCGGATACAGCAGAAACGCAAAGTCGGGATGAATGGCGGCGAACTTGATCCCGAACACCGGCGATTCCTCCTCTCCGGTGAGCTTGCCGCCATAGGTGAACGTCAGTGAGCCGGGCTGGCCCTTGGCGATCGGCTGCGGCAGCGTCAGCCGCACGCTCCTGTCTTCCTGGAGCCGGGAGGCCTGAATCTGGCGCCCCTGTTCGTCGGTGACCTTGTCCAGGCTCAGCGCGTTGTTCAACTCGAACGACACGGTGCTGGCGTCGTCGACTGCCAGGAAATGGACTGTGGCGGTGGCGTTCAACGTCTGCGCCATGGGGTCGATGCGCAGCTTGATCGCGTAATCCTGAACGTCGATCCGCTGGCGGCTCTGCGCCTGCCCCACCCCGGCCACTAGGACCAGCGCGGCGGCCAGCGCCAGCCTGCGCGGGCGTCTTTTTACCTCGAACCGCAGTTTCACTGCCAACTCGGCCTCGCTTCATCCCACGGGCTCACTGTAGATCGTCTCACTGCGAGTCCCCTCACTGCAAATCCTCTCGATCCAATCCGCCGCGACCTCCATGGGATCGCGGTCGCTCGTTAACCTTCCCGCGACTTCGGCCAAACCGCTGCGCATGACCGCCCGCGTCCGCTTCGTCATCCAGAAGATGAATGGCCCCGGCGGCAATCCGCTCCGGGGTCATTTCCCGCTGGATCAATTCCGGCACGATGCGCCGGCCGGCCACCAGATTCACCATGGAAAGAAACGGCGCCCGCACCAGCCATCTCCCTACTATCCAACTTAACGCGTTTACGCGGTAAAAGGTCACCATAGGAACGCCCAACAGAGCAGCCTCAACCGTTACAGTCCCGCTCGCGGCCAAAGCCAGCTCCGCCTGAGCGAGCACGTCCCAGGTGAAACCTTCAACTACTTTGATGGACGCGGCTCGAATCCGTTCCGAGAAATTTGCGGTTTCCCACGCCGAATCCGGGCGGAAAAGCGAGGATCGGCGTGATTGAATGACGATCGCGAATCTGCTTGACGGCTTCGAGCAGGGCCGGAAGGTGCCGCTCGACTTCGCCGTGGCGGCTTCCCGGCAGCAGCGCCAGCACTCGCGCGCCGCCGGGGATGCCCAGTTTCCTGAGAAACTCGGCGCGGTCCATGGACGGCTTCACCATCCGCGCCAGGGGATGGCCGATATAGGTGGTCGGGACGCCGTGGCGCTCGAAGAATTCCTGCTCGAAGGGGAAGATGCACAGCAGTCTTCGAATGGTGGCGCGCATGGTGCGAACCCGCCCCTGCCTCCAGGCCCAGGCTTGCGGCGCGATGAAGTACACCACCGGGACGCCCTGACGGTGCAGCCGCCGGGCCAGGCGCAGATGAAAATCGGGGGCGTCGGTCAGGATCGCGATCTCCGGACGCTCTATTGGAATCGCGCGGGAGAGCTTGCGGAACTGGCCCCAGATCCTGGGAATGTGCCGCAGCACCTCCACCAGCCCCACCACCGCGATGGAGCGCATGTCGATGATCGCGCGCACTCCGGCGGCTTGCATGCGCGGGCCGGCGCAGCCGAAGAACTCGGCGTCGGGATGGCGCGCGCGCAGAGCCTCGACTACGCGCGAGGCGTACAGATCGCCCGACGCTTCCCCGGCCGAGATGAGAACGCGCATGTTACGCCGCCCGCGCGTGAACAGGCTGCGGAGAAGCCTGCTTAGCCGCCGATGAACGCCGGTCCACACTGATAAGATCCGCGCGGATAAGGGAACGGCTTCCCATCATCGATAGGTTCTTCCGCATTCTGCTACAGCGTCGGCGAATCGTTGCCCAGCATCGCGTGCCGCACGATCTTGATGGGCGGGAATCCCTGTTTCATAAAATTGTCGTGGAACTCCTGGAGCGAAAACTGCGCGCCCTTCATCTTGCGGTAATCCTCGCGCAGCTTCAGGATCTGCAGCTTGCCGAGCGTGTAATAAAGATACGTCGGATCGGAGGTGCCGCGCTTGGTTTCCTTCACCGCCCCTTCGTGCGGCTGAAAGCCTTCCTTCTCGAAGAACTCCACCGACTGATCGAAGGTCGTCTTGCCGGTGTGCATCTCGATCCCGACGATGTAGCGGGCGTTTCGCAGCAGCGCGTCCTGCAATTGGCCCAGGCGCATGCGCGGATCGCCTGCGGCGTAGCCTTCGTCGAGCATCATCTGCTCGCAATAATGCGCCCAGCCTTCGGCGTTGGAATTGGCGCCCAGAAGCTTGCGAACCTTCGAATCCAGGCGCTGCACCCACAGGAACTGCACGTAATGGCCGGGATACGCTTCGTGAATCGCGGTGCTCAGAATGGTGCCGCGGTTGAAGCTGTGCATGTAATCCTCGACTGCGGTCGGGAGCCCAGTCCTTCTCCGGAAGCGTCACGTTGAAAAACGCCTCCTTGGCGACTTCTTCATACGGGCCCGGCGTATCCATCGAGGCAAACGTGAGCGCGCGCATGAACGGCGGCGTCTCTTCGAGAATCGGCAGCACCGGCGACGGAATGGTGACGATCTTCTTCTCCACGATGAAATCGCGCAGCTTGACCACGGTGTCGCGGAACGCGCCCAGCAGGTCCGCCGGTGCGGGATGATCTTTTTCCAGATCGTCGAGAATCTGCTGCGGCGTCTTGCTGGGATCGATTTTCGCGGCGGTCTCGCGGAACTTCTGCTGGTTCTCGCGCAGGTTGGCGTAGCCGATCTCGAGCAGGCGGTCGAGCGGGATGTCCACCATCTCCTCGTAGAGCAGCTTCTTCGAGAAGTTCTCCGCGCCCAGCCGGAAATCGCCGTTGGAGCGCGGCAGCAGATCCTTCTTCAGGAACGTCTCATAATCCTTGAGCGCCGCGATCACGGCCCCGTTGGAAGCCTTGAAATCGGCCAGAAGCTTGGGATCTTTGACGTTCGTGAACGCCAGCGGAACGTCATCTTTAAAGAAGTCGAGGTTGCCCGGCATTTGTTCGATGGCGATTTCGGTATAGATGCGCGGTGGATTCTTCAGATTCGCGCGCGCGTCCTGCGAGCACCTTGGGCATGCGGCGCTCGCGCTCGATCAGCGACTTCAGGCGCGCTTCCGGTGGAGCGAACTTGCGGCTCATGATGGTGTAGGCGCTGTTGGTGATGCCGCTGGAATAGTTGTCGGGATTCTTCTCCCACTCGCGGACTGTTTCGAGTTCCAGCAGATTCGCGCGAATGTAGCTCAACACCAGTTCGCGATCGTCGCCCGCGGGAAGCTTGTCGAACTGTGCTTCCCATTTCTTGAGCTCCGCCGCCCGCGTGCGCTACGCCGGCCTTGGAGTAGTCCTCCAACTGGCCGTCGTACTTGTGGATGCCGTCGGACGTCGCCGTGGTCGGGTTGTCGGGAAAGTAATATTCGTCGAAGAACCGGTCGTATAAGAGGTTGGGACTGGGCTACGACGGAAATCAGCATGAGGAGAAAAGGTACTCGCACAACTCCACTTTACAATGAGAGGGTGACCGTATTGGAACAGATTCGAGTACCTGAAAAAAGGGATTGTCGAAATCATCCGCGAAGAGGATTTGAAGGATCGCCTGGAACAGTGCGCCAAAGCCGGCCGGCCTCTGCGCGTCAAGGCCGGCTTCGATCCTACCGCTCCGGACCTGCATGTGGGCCACACGGTGCTGCTGCGCAAGCTGAAACACTTTCAGGATCTGGGCCACACCGTCATCTTCCTGATCGGCGACATGACCGGGCTGATCGGCGATCCCACCGGCCGCAACACGACGCGCCCTCCCATGACGCGGGAGCAGATCGACGAAAACGCGGAAACCTACAAGGCGCAGGTGTTCAAGATTCTTGATCCGGACAAGACCGAGATTCGATTCAATAGCGAATGGCTTGAGCCGATGAAATTCGAGGACTTGATCCGCTGTGCTCGAAATATACGGTGGCGCGGATTCTGGAACGCGATGATTTTTCGAAGCGCCTATAAAGACGGCACCCGATCTCGCTGCACGAAATGCTGTATCCGCTGGCGCAGGGATACGATTCGGTCGACGCTGCAATGCGACGTCGAGCTGGGCGGCACCGATCAGAGATTCAATCTTCTGGTCGGCCGCGAATTGCAGCGCGATTTCGGCCAGCCGCCGCAGATCGTTGCCACCACGCCGCTGCTCGAAGGCACCGACGGCATCGAGAAGATGTCGAAATCCAAGGGCAACTATATCGGCATCACCGAGCCTCCCAAGGTGATGTTCCGCAAGGTCATGGGCATCAGCGACGACCTGATGTGGCGCTATTGGGAATTGCTGACCGATCTATCGCTGGCCGAGATCGCGGCGCTGAAGCGGCGCGAGCCGATGGCAGTGAAAATGGAGCTGGCCGCGCGGATCGTGCCGATTTTCATTCCTCGGGCGAAGGCGCGCAAGCCGCAGAGGATTTCAATCGCGAGGTGCGGCAGCACGCCGAGCCGGAGGATGTCGAGACCATCGCTAACCAGTGGTACGCCGACGGCGGCACCAATGTCCCAAAGATGCTGGTGGGCGCGGGACTGGCGCCCTCGCGCACGGAAGCGGAACGGCTGCTAAAGGCGGGCGCGGTGGAAATCGACAATGAGCGCTGGACCCAGTTGACCTATCCGCGAGAGCGCTTCACCGTGCGTGCGGGAAAGAAGTGGAAAAAGATCGGATAATGAAACTATGGCAGTGAAGGAACAGCAGGCGGAGGTTTCCGCCGTCAGTCCTGGCGCGGGTTATGACGCCGATTTTTTTCAATGGACCCAATCCACCGCGGAAATGATCCGGCGGGGCCGGCTCGCCGAAGTCGACCTGGAGCACGTCGCCGAGGAAATTGAGGACATGGGAAAACGCGACCGGCGGGAGGTGCGATCACGCTTCAGCGTGCTGATCATGCATCTACTGAAGTGGCAACTTCAGCCTGAACTGCGCGGCGGATCCACGTGGCGATCGACGATCGTGGAGCAGCGGAAGCAGTTGCGCTTAATCGTGCAGGATTCGCCGAGCCTGGGCCGCGTCTCCCGGGAAGAGCTTCCCGCACTCTTTCGGTCTGCGGTTGAGGATGCAGTCGAGGAAACCGGTCTAAGCGCCGACCGCTTTCCGGCATCCTGTCCCTACACCGCGGAGCAGATCCTGGACAGCGATTTCTTTCCCGAGGGCCGTTAGTGGGAAGGCGAAAAACGGGGACACCATAGCCTGTCCCGCCCTGAAGTGTCGCCGACAACATACGGTTTATCGAGGCGGGACAGGCAATAGTGTCCCCATTTTCGCAGGTCCGGTAGCGGGCCAAAGACGCTGGCGGGCGCGGTAGAAATCGACGACCAGCGCTGGACGCAGTTGACCTATCCGCAGCAGTGCGTCACCGTGCGGGCGGGAAAAAAGTGGAAAAGGCTCAGTCGCCCGACTTAGGCAGCATCGGCTTGCCCTCATGCGCGACCAGGAGGTCGTGCATGTCGTTGGCATGCTCCTCCTCATTGGTCAGGATTCCTTCCATCATGACGCGGGTGGTCGGATCGTTGTCGCCGAAATAGCGGATCAGCTCGCGATAGTGTTCGCAGGCGATGCGCTCGGCTACCAGGTTCTCCTTGATCATCTCCACCAGATTGCCGCCTTCGACGTATTGCGAAGCGGATCGCATGGCCAGGCCTTCCGGATTGAAGTTGGGCCTTCCCCCCAATTGATTAATGCGCTCGGCTACCAGGCGCATGTGGCCCCGCTCCTCCTTGGCGTGTTGGTCGAATTCCTCCTTTACGCTGTCGCTCGAAATCCCCGTGGCAGCGACGGCGTTCATCGTGTATCGCAGCACGCACACGATTTCAGTGGCAAGCACTGCCTGCAGGATGTCGATGGTTTGGTCCACATCGCCATGATAGGCAGGCGTGATTGCACCCTTCTCGATGCTGGTGCGTGCTCTCGCTCGTAATTCCTTTACGTCCGTGAGGAAAGGCTTCTCAGTCTTCATGCGCTCAGTCTCCCGTTCTTGGATTGCATTCATACTGATTCTCTCATCTTGTCTTCCATGACGCGAATTGTTCCGCCGAAAGGTGCGCCTCTCCGGCGATGGTGAGCCAGAGCCGGCCGGCTCCGCCGTCGGCGAACTGCGCGCTTTGGAGCGCCGCCGAGCCTTCCAGCGCCGCAGGCAGCGTGGTTTTCCGATTGACCGCTTTCTGAATGTTGGATTGGATCGCGGCCGCGATTTTCTCCTTGAGCAGGTTGCCCAGAGATCCGTTCTGCAGCAGCTCGCCCAAGGTGCCATCCGCGTTAATCTTGCGGACCTGGGCGTTCAGCATCATGTCGTTGTCCGCAACCGACGGAGTCAGGTTGACTTCGACCTCGGCATTGCCGCCCACCAGCTTCCTGACGATCTCCTTGCCCAGCGCCTTGACGCAAACGAAGCGCTCGTAATGGACATTGGCCGTCAGCACGCTCGACGGGGCCGCGGGTGCAATCACGGCTCGCTCCAGCGAGAGCCGGTCGCCGCAGCGGTCGGACTGGTTGAGTTGCGCGGCCAGCACGGGCGTGAGATGTTCCTGAAGCTCGCCCAGATCCACGGTGACGGCTAACCGGAAAACCCCCGCGGGCGCGGCCGAAACCGTACCCCAGGCGGTGATGGCGACCGGTTGTCCCTTGAGGTCGAGGGAGGTCTTGATGGGCGGAATCTTCAGCGTCAAATCGCTGGTTTGCACCTGGGTTCGCGCCTGTGCCAGGCACACCACAGCCTGTGCCATGCACGCGACAGTAAGACGGAAAGCGGACACGCGGCGCATGCATTTTTTAAGACGCAGAGCCTCCAAAACCGGTTTCACGATTGGCATGCGGCGTGCCACAATGAACTCACCATGCGTTCCCTGAGGATGCTGCGCAAGCACTGGCAGCTCACCGCCATCGCCGTTTTTTCGCTCTCCATCGCGATGGCTCTGGGGGTGGTGAGCCTGAGCGTCTCGAATACCTTTCTGCTGCTGCCTCCCTCCGCGCCGGAACCGGAGCGGCTGGTCATGATTTCCTCGCGCTCGGCTGACGAGGCGGCCGGCCAGATCTCGTATCCGGATTACAAATATTTTCGCGAGAACAACCACGTCTTTACGGATGTCGCCGCGGCTCCCAATTCCATTTCCGTGAACGCCAACTCGGATGGAACCCACGAGGTGAAGGTGGTCTGGAGACCGGTTTCCGATAATTATTTCTCCGTTCTGGGGATTCGGCCGTATCTCGGAAGATTCTTCGCTCCTGGCGACGACCAGGCCAAGGAGCCTGTCGCCGTGATGACGTATTCCTGCTGGAAGCGCTTGGGCGCGGACCCGAACATCGCCGGCAAGACGGTGGTTGGCGTCACTATTTTGGGCGTGACGCCGAAGGAGTTCACGGGGTCGTTTTACGGGTTCGAGGGCGATCTTCTGAGGCCGGTATCGAAGGACAGCTACAATCCCGAATGGTTCACGCAGCGCGACGCCCGGGGGCTGGTTTTGATCGCCCGGCTCAAGCCCGGAGTGAGCCGGCGTCAGGCGCAGGCGGAGATCGCGGGTCTTGCGGGACGACTGGCCACGGCCTACCCGGCGGAGGACAAGAATCGAACCGCGGTGGTGACGCGGGCCACGCTGCTGCCGCCCGGCGGAATCGCCACGGCGGAATTGCTCACCGGGATTCTGATGGCCGTGGTGCTGCTGGTGCTGCTGATCGCTTGCGCCAATGTCGCGAATTTGCTGCTGGCGGTGGCGGTGGGACGGAGGCAGGAGGCTGCCATCAAATTGGCGCTGGGCGCGCCGCGAGGCCGCCTGATCCGCGAATTTCTGCGCGAGAGCGCGATTCTGTGCGCGGCCAGCGGCGCGCTGGGTTATGCCATGGCCGCGGCTGCGGTCGCCCGCTTCACAAGCTTCACCGTGGTTCTCCCCAACGTCGGCGCGTATTCCATTGGGATCGCTCTCAAGCTCGACGCCACCGTGGCGGCTTTTACGATTGCGCTGATGCTGATTGCGATTCTGGCCACCGGGCTGGCGCCGGCTCTGTATGCGTCCTCGCCGGATGTTGCGCCGGTCCTCGGCGGGGAAATCGTGGTGGGCGGAACGCGCAAACGCGTTCGCAGGAATGTGCTGGTGATCGTGCAGGTCGCGGTGTGCACTCTGGTGCTGGTGGGCATGGGACTGTGCCAGCGCAGCCTGTACAACCTCAAACACGTCGACCTCGGCTTCTCGGCGCGAAATCTGGTGGCGATGACGGTCTTTCCGCAAGGCGACAAACCCGAGGCGCAACAAAAGGAGACCCAGGAGACGGTGCTCAGAATGGCGGCCGCGTTGCCCGGCGTGGAATCGGTTACGCTGGCGCGGGATGTGCCGCTGGTGGGCTCCAGCCCGATCCCGGTGCAATTTCCGGAGAACGGCAACAAGTTTCAGATTTCGCATACCGTGGTCGACAGCGATTACTTCGCAACCCTGGGAATCCGCGTGCTGGCCGGGCGCGTCTTCGACTCCCGCGACCGCGAGAACTCACCCGACGCGATCGTGATCAATCGCAAAATGGCGGAGCAGTTCTGGCCGGGGCGCGACCCTGTGGGCCAGACCGTGATCGCCGGCGATCCTGCACGAAAGGCCACGGTGGTGGGCATCGTGGCGGACGGCAAGTATGAGGATCTGGACGAGCCCGCGCGCCCGTTCCTCTACTATGCTTTCAGACAGCATTATCAAGCCGGGATGAACCTCATCGCCAGGACCAAGGGCGATCCGCATTTGTGGGTTGAGCCGCTGGCGCGGATAACTCGCGGGCTCGGCCTGCTGAGCCTGGCGCCTCCCGCGACGTTCGACAGTTGGATGAACCTGACCCTGCTGGGCGAACGGATCACGGCTGGATGCGTCGCGGCTTTGAGCGGGCTGGGATTGCTGCTGGCCGTCATCGGCTTGTTCGGCGCGATCTCTTATTCGGTGAGCGAGCGGAAAAAGGAACTGGGCATTCGCGTCGCGCTGGGCGCGCAGCCGTGGCAGCTGCTCCAGATGGTTCTGCGCCAGACGCTGGCGATCGCAGGCACGGGCGTCGCCGCCGGAATCCTGCTGGGCGTGGGCGCCACGGTGCTGCTGCGCTCCCAGTTTTATGCCGTTGCCGCGGTGGAATGGACCGTGCTGGTCCCGGTTGGCCTCGCGATGCTGGCGGTTTCCCTGCTGGTCGCTTATGTTTCCGCCCGGCCCTGGATCAAGATCAATCCCATGGAAGCCGTGCGTCACGCCTGAACATTCTATAATTCGGTCGTGGGCGAGCCTACGGCGACCGAGCAACCTGAACAGCACATGCAATGCATGGAGGTCTGGGGCGGCAGCCAGCTCACCGCGAAAGGCGTCGCGTTCGGCGGGTTGGACGCGTGGGTCTACAGCAAGCCCTACGGCAATGCGCAACACGGCGGCGACGTTTATTATGCCTCCAGCTGCGCCACCGGCCGCATCACACGTC
This sequence comes from Bryobacterales bacterium, assembly GCA_963765185.1. Lineage (GTDB taxonomy): Bacteria > Acidobacteriota > Terriglobia > Bryobacterales > Bryobacteraceae > Palsa-187. Next base: position 24,728 of record CAVXWB010000044.1, on the reverse strand, counting down.
TGTTGCTGGCGGATGTGGCGGGACACGGGATTTCCGTCGCCGAGACCGCGGCCGACTTGCGCACGCTGATGCGGCGATTCGTCAATCGTCTGGATCAGAACGAATTTGTGCGGCTGCTCAACCGGCAGTTCGCGGCGCTGTCGAAGGTTGGAACCTTCGCCACGGCGGTGGTGGCCACGTTCTTCGAGCCAACCGGGCGCATGACCGTATGCAACGCCGGTCATCCGCGTCCGCTGCTGTACCGGGCCGCGCGCCAGAAGTGGGATTTCCTGGGCCACGGCTCGCCGGAACTGGCAGGCGCAAAAAAACAGACCGGCCCCAGCAATCTGCCGCTGGGGATGCTGGAAATTTCGGAGTACGATCAATTCGACATCCAACTGGAGCCCGGCGATTGCGTGCTCAGCTACACCGACGCGCTGATGGAATCCAACGACGCGACCGGCGAGATGCTGGGCGAAAACGGCGTCCTGCGAATCCTGCGCCTGCTTGGCGGCGCCGAACCGCAGACGCTGATCGAGAAGCTGCTGGCTGAGATTCGGGAGCGCGCGTCGTTGAACCTCACCGACGACGACGTGACTGTGCTGCTGGTGCGGGCCAACGGGAAGAAAGTGCGCTATACGCTGGGCGAGAAGCTGGGGGCGCTCGGCCGGTTCGGCGGGTCGCTGATTCGCGCGCTGACTCCCGGCGCCGAGCGGCCTCCGTTTCCCGACCTCAACCTGGCCAATCTGGGCGGCGCCATCATCCCCGCGCTGGGACGGCGCTGGCGCGCCAAGCCCAACGATTAAGAAAAAGTCAAAGACAGGGTTGGCCGCTGATAAATGCGGACAAACGCGGATCGAAAACAAAGGCTTTCGCGTCTTTGAATCGGCGTTCATCTGGGTTCATCGGCGGCCAATCATGCTTTTTCAGCTAGATCCAAACTGGATGTCGCGACAGCTGGATGTTCTTAGGTGGCGCGGATGATCACGGGTGCGGAGGCAGTTGCTTCAACTCGCTCTCGATCGTCGCCAGCAGTTGCGGCGGGCCTTCGCTGCGCACCCTGCCGCGGGCTTGTTCCAGATACAGCCGCGCGTTGGCCGGATCGCCTGTCGCCAGGTAGGATTGCCCCAGCAGGACCATCACAAAGGACGTTTGCTGGTCATCCACGTTCAGAGCCGGCAGCAACTGCGGGATGGCTTCGCGAAACCGGCGCAGGTTGACCAGCGCCCGTCCCAGTTCAATTTGGGCCATGCGGTTCGACGGTTTGGCCGCCAACGCCAGCCGATACTGCTCGACGGCTTCGGCGGCATGGTTCTGTTCTTCGAGCGCCCCTCCCAGCCACAGGTGATCCTCTGAGTCACTGGGGCGCAGCGCAACCGCTTTCCGCAGCGCCACAATTGCGGCATCGCGCTTGCCCTGGCGCATCAGAACCACGCCGTAGTGAGAATAAACGTCCGCGACTTGGGGGTTGCTCCGGACGGCTTTGGCATACCAGCCGTCCACCTGGCCGTCGAAGCGGTTCAGGTACCTGGCCAGGTACAGAAGATCCAGCAAGGCGTTCAGGTTGTCCGGGTCGCGGCTGAGGGCCTCCTGGCTCAGGCTGGCCGCTTTTTCCAAACTCGCAGTATCGGGCTGCGCGCCAGACGAAGTGGCCCGCCGAATGAGTTCGGCGGCCTCCTCCAGGCGGCGAAAGACTCCCGTGTAAAGTTTCGCGACCTCGTCAAGTTCAGGGTCGTGCACGGGAGGACGATCGTCGCTATAACGTTTCGCGAGATCGCGGTTCTTCGCCGATTCGGCATCGTGCCCCAAGCTCCGGCCCACCTCGGCTAAACCGTAATAGGCGGCGCCAAAGGTCGGGTAGGCCTGGCAGGCGCGGCGATACAGATCCTCGGCGGCGGGCATATCCTCGCGAGCGTACTTCACCCGCGCCAGCCCGTACAGCGCTTCAGCCGAGTCGGGCTCCTGCGCCAGCACCGCTTCGTACGCGGCGCCGCTCTCGTCGATGCGCCCCAGTTGGAACAGCAACTCCCCTTTTTTAAGCAGCGCGGGATCGTAGTCAGGACGCTTTTTCAGCGCCTCCGAGATGGCTTTCAGCGCGTCCTCAGGCTGGGACTGTTTTTGCAGCGTCAGCGCCAGATAGTATCTCCAGGCGAATTCATCCGGCTCCAGCCGGATCGCACGCTGGTAGCAGAGCATGGCCGGCTGATACAGAGCGTGGGCTTGCAGGACCATGCCCAGGCGGCCTGTGGCCTGGCCGTTTTTGGGCTGCGCCACCGCCTCCCGCTGAGCCGCCAGAATGGCGTCCCGCACTTCCGCGTCGATACCGTCCAGCGAGGGAGTGGGGACCGGCGGAACGGGGCTGGCGCAGGAGCAGGCGAATCCCGCGGCCAGCACCAAAGTGCAAAACATGGCGCTCCGCTGCATTTGGATTATTGATATCTTAGCACTATGTCTCGAAGGCCGAGATGTTGAAACGGGGCGCGGCAGCTTCGCTTCCGCTCCTGGCGTTTCTCTGGTCCTGCGGGTCTCAGCATCACAACGTTCCCCTCTTTGAACCCTCTTCAAAGACGTCGGGACTACTGGTTGCTCGCAGGCCGCGCAGCCTGGCTGGACAGCAGCGCCTCTAGAGCGGCAACGCGATCCTCCAGCTTCCGATTCTGCTCACGCTGGAGCTGAATGGCCTCCCCTTGGCTTTGGAGCTGAGCGTTCTGCTTTTGCACCTCGTTCAACAGCATGGGGGTGAGCGACTGGTACTTGACCGACGATGGCTGGCCGTCTTTGTCGTATCCCACCATATCGGGATAAAGCTCGGCCACCTCTTCGGCGATAAGGCCGTATTGCAGCGCGTGCGAGCCATCATCATATTGCGGTTTGTAGAGGAACGTCACCGGACGCAACTGGAACAGCTTGCTGCTTCTGTCGCCCATGTCGGTGATCTGTTCCTTGAAGCGCCGCGAGGAGGGAGTGCTGCTGCAACCTGTCGTCCCCAGGGTCCCGTTCGCGTCGACGCAGACGGGCGAGTTGGGGCTGCCCGGGACTCCGCCGTAAATGCCCGCGATGTAAGCGCTGGTCTGCGTGCCCACCGTACCGATGCGGATGACGCCGCTGTTTCCGGCGCCGTCGTCCGCAGCGCCGGCGCTGCCTATCTCTATGTTGTTGCTATCGCCACTGGAGACGGCGGCTGCCCGCCTGGGTCCCGATGGCGATGTTGTCGCCTCCGGTGGTGTTGTACCCCAGCGCGAACCAACCGCTGGCCGTGTTGTTGTTGCCGGTTGTGTTGGATGTAAGCGCGCCCGCGCCGCTGGCCGTGTTGTTATTCCCGGTTGTGTTCCATTCAGCGCGCTGGCGCCGCTGGCCGTGTTGGCGCCCCCAGTGGTATTTAAGAACAGCGCGTTCGCGCCGCTGGCCGTGTTGCCGTCCTCCGGTGGTGTTGCACGCCAGCGCGGTAACGCCGCTGGCTGTGTTTTGCCGTCCCCGTGGTATTAGAAGTCAGCGCGTCGACGCCGCTGGCCGTGTTGCCGGACCCCGTAGTGTTGCTATGCAGCGCGGCGACGCCGCTCGCCGTGTTGTTGCCCCGGTGGTGTTGCTCGACAGCGCACTGGCGCCGGTGGCCGTGTTGTTGCTGGGCTCCGGTGGTGTTGCCATACAGCGCCTCAGTAGCCGCTGGCCGTGTTGTAGACCCCGGTGGTGTTGCTCGACAGGGCTCCGCCCCCGATGGCGGTATTCCCGTACACATCGGTACGGCACGGCAAAGTAACCGTTCATGTCAATGACGATATCCGCCGCCGCGGGACCGGCGTTATACACGCTTATCCCGCCATACGGGTGTTCCCGCAGGAACAATGGCCGCGTTGGCGGCGATGACGCCTTGAGGATCGTTTAAAGTCGCGACGAAAGGTTGCGCGCCGCCGGCAGGCCACAGGGTAACGTAGTCGACCGCGCCGCCCGCGTGGGGAACCACCGTCAGGTTAAACGAATAAGCCTGGGCAATGGAAGGAATTGTGCCGCAGGGCGCGGGCGCAGTGTTGTGGAATAGTATTGCACCGGGAACGTAGCGCTCCCCGTGCCCGGTATCGACGGCCCGGAGAAAGGAGAGATCCCGTTAAACGCGCCGCCTCGGGTATCCACCAGACGGCAAGGCGTGATCGCGACGAATGTCAGAGCGTTCGTGGACACTGATTCGCGGAAAACTGGAGCTGCGGCAAGGCGTCGCCGGCGGTCGCTCTCTCCGATTGGTTGGGCTGCCAATACAGCGGAGTCGCCCAGTTTTTCAGGGGAATGTCCACCTGTCGTGCCACCTGCGCAGTCAGAACCATGGGCAGGAAAGCCAAGAGGGAAACCGGACCTGAATATTTCGAATAGCTCACGTGAATTTCTCCTTTTCACCGCGTGGGTATTGCGGGACCGAACCACATCTTATCGCGTTCTCCTCACGAGCCGCTTCAATCCGTAAAAGTGCAAAAATGGCGTTCCGTTATTTTGGTTTTGCTGTTATCTTAGTCACCATGTCTGCAAGGCCGAGAAACTTGAAACGGAGCGCGGCGGCGCTTCCGCTCCTGGCGTTTCTCTGGTCCTGCGGGTCTCAGCATCACGACGTTCCCCTCTTTGAAGACGTTTCCAAGCAAACCGGGCTCGATTTCTGGCAATATTCCGGAGCCACCGGGGAGTTCCGCTTACCGGAGATCATGGGATCCGGCGCGGCCTTGATCGATTACGACAATGACGGGGACCTGGACTTGTATATCGTCCAGGGCTCGCCGGCTCCGCAGCCGGGCGGCGCCAAGCCGATCATCCCGCTGCCGCCGGGCTGGAAACCCGGGAACCGTTTGTTCCGGAACAACCTGATTCCCAGCGGCAAGCTATCCTTCACGGATGTGACGGAGGAGGCCGGCGTAGGCCATAGCGATGTAGGCATGGGCGTGGCGGCCGGCGATTACGATAACGACGGCTTCGTCGATTTGTACGTGACCAATTACGGCCACAACGTTCTTTATCACAACAACGGAAACGGCACCTTCAGCGACGTCACGAAAACCGCGGGAGTGGAATCCTCGGGCTGGTCCACCAGCACCGCGTTTATCGATTACGATCGCGATGGCTACCTTGACCTGGTGGCGGTGCATTACGTGGATTTCGACTCCCGGCACTGCCTCAGCCCGGCCGGCCAGCGCGATTACTGCAGCCCCAAGCCTTTCGCGCGAACCATCACCCAGGTCTTTCACAATTTGAGGAACGGGCGCTTCGAAGACGTCACCGCCTCCGTGGGTTTGAACGCGGCGAGCGGACCGGGCCTGGGCATCCTGACCGGCGATTTCAATTCGGACGGCTGGCCGGATTTTATGGTGGCCAACGATGGAGCCGCCAACCATCTTTGGCTCAATGAGCAACGCCCAGGGGGCAGTCAAAACGACCGCGTATTCCAGGAATCGGGCATTACCCGCGGACTGGCCTACGCCTCCGACGGCCGCGCCAGAGCGGGGATGGGCCTTGCAGCCGCGGACCTTTATGGGGATGGTGTGGAAGACGTGGTGGTGACCAATCTTCCCACCGAAGGCGCTACGGTGTTCCACCGGCTGCCCGGCGGCGGTTTCATGGACTCCACTGCGCGCAGCGGGCTGCTCCGCTCCTCTCTGCCCTATACCGGCTTCGGTGTAGGTTTTCTCGATATTCAGAATCGCGGACTGCTGGATTTATTCAGTGCCAACGGGGCCGTGGAAGCCGTGGTCGCCGAGCAGGGCGAGCCGTATCCTTATCGCGAGCGAAATCTGCTGATGCGCAATTTGGGGCGAGGCAAGGGCCTCGAAGACATCACGGCTTCGGCCGGCCCAGCCTTCGCCTTGAGCGAGATCGGCCGGGCGGCAGTATTCGGAGATGTGAACAATGACGGCGGCGTCGATATTCTGGTCACCAACAACAATGGTCCGGCGCGCCTGCTGCTGAACACGGCTCCGGATCGCGGGCACTGGCTTCAGGTGAAGGTGGAAGGCGTGCGCTCGAATCGGTCCGGGTATGGAAGCGTGGTCGAGCTGATCGGGAAGGACGGAACCTTGGTCCGGCGCTGGGTGCGGGGCGACGGCAGCTACCTGGCGGCCAACGATCCCAGGGTCCATTTCGGACTGGGGAAGTCGCCGGATATCGACCGGATTCAGATCCGCTGGCTGTCCGGCGGCTGCGAGTCCTGGAATCAGATTGCCGTGGACACGATTGTCACGCTACGCGAGGGGAGCGGGCAGCGCTGCGCCGAGCCACCCGCCAAGGCCCGATGAGCTGCTAGACTCACCCTTTGATCCAATGAAGTTCCGCTGTCCGATTTGCGGCTCCAAAGATCTTTGGCAGCCACACGAAAAAACCTCCTTCGATTTGATTCTGGAGAAGCGCGGGTACAGCCGCTATGATTGCCGCAATTGCGGGAAGCGGCCGATTTTCCACGTCGGACGGCAGGAAGCCGAAGCCGCGCCGCCGCTTCAGGAAGGAGCGGCCACGGAAGCGCCTGCGATTACGAGACCGGTGGAATCCACGATCATCGGCGCAAGCGTGCTGATCAGCGGCGAAATCTCCAGCCGCGAAGGCATGACCGTACGCGGAGTGCTGGAAGGGGCCCTGACGATGGACGGCTTCCGGCTGGTCATCGAAGCCGGCGGCGAAGTCGCGGCGGAGGTGAGCGCCGGCAGCATCGCAGTATGCCGCGACGGCGCCTTGACGGGCAACGTGAGAACCCCTTCGTTTGTGGTCGACGACGGCGCCAATTTCAACGGCCAGATCGAGCTGACCGCGCACTGATTCAGCGCCGCATGTCTTTGGGCTTGGGCTGCGCGTGTCCCAGAATCGAATGCGGCCGGTACGGCTTTTCGAGCGCGGCCACTTCCGCGGGGCTAAGTTCCAGGTCGACCGCCGCGATCAGCTCCTTGAGGTGCTCCGGCTTGGTGGCTCCGATAATCGGCGCGGTCACGCCGGGCGCTTGCAGCACCCACGCACACGCCACCTGCGCCGGCAATGCCCCGCGCTGTTTGGCTACGTCCGCCACCGCGTCGGCGACCGCGAAGTCGCCTTCCCCGTAATACATGTCCTTGGCGAAGGTGTCCACCTGGGAGCGCACCGTCGATCCGCCATCGCGCTTGCGCGTCCCGGTCAGAAATCCGCGCGCCAAAGGACTCCACGGAATGATCGCCAGGCCCTGATCCATGCACAGAGGAATCATCTCCCGCTCCTCCTCGCGATAGACCAGATTGTAGTGATTCTGCATCGAGATGAACCGGTGCCATCCGTTTTCCTTGGCCGTGTACAGAGCTTTCGAGAGCTGCCAGGCCGCCATGCTGCTCGCGCCCAGATGGCGCACCTTGCCGCTGCGCACCAGCGAATCGAGTGCATCCAGAGTCTCTTCGAGCGCCGGCAGCGAGTCCCAGCGATGGATCTGGTACAGATCCACGTAATCCATTTGCAGACGGAGCAGCGAGGCCTCGCACGCCTCGATGATGTGCTTGCGGCTTAAGCCCCGCCGATTCGGTCCCGGCCCCATGGCGCCGTGCACCTTGGTCGCGACCACAACATCGTCGCGCGACGCCATGTCCCTCAACCAGGCTCCCGTGATTTCCTCGCTGCGGCCGATCGAGTACACGTCCGCGGTGTCGAAGAAATTGATCCCGGCTTCGAGCGCGACGGCGAAATGCTCCCGCGCATCTTCCTTGTTGACGTGCCAGCCCTTGGTGCCCAGAGCCCAATCCGGCAGATCTCCGCCGCCATAACTCATGCATCCCAGGCAGAGCCTCGAAACGGTGATCCCGGTCTTTCCGAGTGTTGTATATTTCATGCTCGCCCCACTGTACACTGAAAACCTGTAATAGCGGAAGCGCGATCGGTTGCACGCCCAGGGAGGACCAGGATGCTTCGAATCGTCGTTTGTGCCGTCCTTTTTCTCGCGGTGAGCTTCGCTCAACCGCCAGCAGCGCAATCCGAAGGTCCGCGGTTCGAGGTGGTCTCGATCAGACCAGCCCCCCGGCCGACGCCCGAGACCATCCGGGCCGGCACATCCCGCATCGCCTTCAACGTCGACGGAGCCCGCGTTCAGATCAGCGGCTTCGCGCTGCTCGGGCTCTTATCGAGAGCCTTTCGAGTCCAGCTGCCTCAAGTCGACATGAGCCGGATTTCGCTCGCCGGCAGCGGGTATTTCGAAATACAGGCCACGCTCCCAGCCGGAGCGACGCCCGAGCAGGTCCCGGAAATGCTCCAGAACATGCTGGCTGAGCGGTTCAAGCTCGCCTATCGCCGCGAGACGCGCGAATACCAGATGAACGTGCTGACGGTCGGGAAGAGCGGCATGAAGCTCCGGCGCCTCCCCGACGACACCCGGCCGTCGTTTACGTCAAACCGCCTTCCCGACGGCAGTACGCGGCAGACCCAGACCGGCAACGTGGCCTCTTTGTTTCCGGTGATGAACTCTTTCGGCGGGCTCCAGATGGTGGATGAAACGGGACTGGATGGAATCTACACCTGGGTTCAGGATCTCCCTCCGCCCACTCCCGGCATGAACTTTCAAGATGCCGTGCAAGAGGGGTTCAAGGCGATGATCGACGCCGCCGGCCTGAAGCTGGAGACACGCAAGGTTCCCAAGGAGACGATCGTGGTCGAGCACTTGGAAATGAAGCCGACGGAGAACTAACGCGCGGGAATTATCCGCGAGTACGCCGGCAGATTCGGCAGCGGGCCCGACGTTGATGCCCGCCCGGCCGTATCGCATAGCGCCGGATTTCTTGGCGGCCGGGGGGGCGCGGCGAATCGACCAACCCTGAGAACGCTTACGCGCCCTCTCGCCGTGCAGCGCGCCGGGAAGAGCGCTGAGCCAGCCAACCGGTGAGCAAGCCCGCACCCGTGGCGATCGCCAGTACACTTCCGTGCCAGACCAGCAGATGCAACGCTTCTTGATGTGGGCATTTGACCTGCAAAACGGTCACGCCTAACAACCCCGCCGTGGCGCCCAGCGTGGCTCCCATGGCGCTCATCGAGAGTGGCACGCCGCCGCGCCAACCTTTTCATGCCCATCGTATAGTGGTGTAGTCCAATGAAACTTACTTTTTGGGGTGCGGCCCGGACCGTCACGGGATCGATGCATCATGTGGAGGCCGCGGGGAAGCGATTTCTGCTGGATTGCGGATTGTATCAGGGACGCCGGCAGGAAGCGTTCGAGCGCAACAGCCATTTTCCTTTTCCGGTGGCGAGCATCGACGGCGTGATTCTTTCGCACGCGCACATCGATCACAGCGGAAACCTGCCCACGCTTTGTCAAGCAACGGATATCGCCGGTCCGATTTACACGACGCCGGCGACGATCGACCTGTGCCTGGCGATGCTGGCCGACTCGGCGTTTCTGCAACAGAAAGACGCGGAGTTCTGCAACCTGCGGCGGGAGCACCGGCGCAAAATCGGGCGCGACGATTCGGAATGCACGCCGCTGTACACGCTGGAGGATGCCGAGAAGACCTATCCGCTGTTCCAGCCGGTGGCGCTGGGTGCAGAGAAGGAAGTCGCGCGGGATTGCGCTACCGGACCTATGACGCGGGCCACATGCTGGGGTCGACCTCGATGGAGCTCGAGGCCGACGGCGTGCGGCTGGCGTTTTCCGGCGACGTGGGCCGGCCGGGGCTGCCGATCATCCGCGATCCGGAGAAGCTGGATCCGGTGGACTACCTGATCATGGAGAGCACCTACGGCAACCGGTTCCACAAGAAGATCGAGCACGTGGCGGAGAGGCTGGCGGACGTGGTGAACCGCACGGCCGGGCGCGGCGGCAAGATCATCGTGCCCAGCTTCGCGGTGGGCCGGACGCAGCAACTGGTGCTGCTGCTGCATGAGCTGATGGACGCCCACAAGATCCCGTCGATCCCGATTTTCGTGGATAGTCCGCTGGCGATCAACGCGACCGAGGTGTTCCGCAAGCATCCGGAATGCTACGACGAGGAGAGCGCGCAAATTCCTGACTGGAGGACGAGGACCCGTTCGGCTTCTCCCGTCTGAAGTACGTGCGGGAGGTGAGCGAATCGAAGAGCGCTGAACGATCTGCACGGGCCGTTCGTGGTGATCTCGGCATCGGGGATGTGCGAAGCGGGCCGCATTCTGCATCACCTGCGCAACAACATCGAGGACCCGCGCAATACCATCCTGATCACCGGATTCCAGGCGGAGCACACGCTGGGCCGCAAGATCCTGGAGGGTCACGCGAGGTGCCGATTTTCGGCGAGCCGATGAGGCTGCGGGCGGAAGTCGCGTCGCTCGATGAATTGAGCGGCCACGCCGACCAGGGCGAGCTGATCGAATGGATGCGGCCGGTGGCGCGCGGGCTCAAGAAGGTTTTCCTGGTGCATGGCGAGCCGGGTTCCATGGCGGCGCTGGCGCAGGTGATCGAAAAGGAATTCGGAGTGGAAGCAGTGCAGCCGGAGCGCGGCGAAAGCTTTGAATTGGTGTAAATCTTGATTTGGTGTAAACGTGGATGACCAATTCCCCGCCCCGGTGTACGCCGACACGGTGCTGGCGCCGAATTTCGAGCACGCCAAGCGGCATCTTCTCGACGCGCTGATCGAAATTCACTATGCGCATACGCGCATGCTGGCGAAACAAGGGATCGTGACGGCAGCCGAGGAGCGCGTGCTGATCGTGGCGCTGGACGGCTTGGATCGCGGGCGGATCGCGGCGGCCGGCTACGATGGGTCCTGCGAAGACCTGTTTTATTTCGTCGAGGGCATGCTCGAAGAGGCCTGCGGCACTACGGCAGGAAAAATGCACACGGCGCGGAGCCGCAACGATATCGCGGTCACGCTCTACCGCATGACCGCGCGCAGGGAACTGCTGGCGACGATGGCGGGCGTGGCGGAGCTGCGCGGCGTATTGCTCGACCTGGCGGCCGGGCATCTGGAAACCGTGATGCCGGCGCACACGCACACGCAACCGGCGCAGCCGACCACGCTGGGCCACTATCTCCTGGCCGCGTGCGAGTTTCTGGATCGCGATGCCGCGCGGATGCAGGCGGCGTTCGGGCGGGTGAACCTGTGTCCGCTGGGCGCGGCGGCCATCACCACTTCAGGCTTTCCCATCGACCGCGACGAAACCGCGCGTCTGCTGGGCTTCGAGGGGCTGGCGGAGAACTCCTACGGCGCCATCGCGGCTATCGATTACATCACGGAAACCGCGGCGGTGACGGCGGTGGCGATGGTCAACCTGGGCAAGCTGATTCAGGATCTGCTGCTGTGGTCCACGCGCGAGTTCGGATTTCTGAGGTTCTCCGACGCCTTCGTGCAGTCGTCGAGCATCATGCCGCAGAAGCGCAATCCGGTGGCGCTGGAACACACACGCATTCTGGCCAGCCGCGCGCTGGGCGAGGCTCAGGCAGTGCTGCTGTGCGCGCATAATACTCCGTTCGGAGATATCAACGACAGCGAAGACGATCTGCAACCGCTGGTGTTCACGATGTTCGCCGACGCCAGGCGGGCTCTGCGGCTTCTTTCCGGCGCCATGGCCAGCGCCAAAGTCGACCGGGAACGGATGGCGCAGCGCGCGGCGAAGGATTTTTTGACCGTGACGGAGCTGGCCGATACGCTGGTGCGCCGGCTGGGCATCAGTTTCCGCGAAGCGCACGATGCCGTGGCGGACGCGGTGCGAGCCTGCGGCAGCGACGATCGCCCGAGCGCGATCGCGGCGGCGCTGAAGGGACTTCGTCCCACCTTCGTGCTCGCCAGGATGAGATTGAGAGAGCTCTCGACCCGGAGCATTTCGTGCGTATTCGCAAGATCACCGGAGGACCGGCGCCGGAGCGAACCGGCGAGGCTCTGGCGCGGGCGCGGGAGCGTCAGACGGCGCTGGAGGCGTGGCTGGAGACGCAGTTGACGCGGCTGGATGCGGTGCGACGCCGGTGATATACTGCGGCCATGCGAAGGCTGCTGGCGGCGCTGGCGTTGCTGCTGAGTAGCTATGCGTTCGCGCAGGATCGTGACGCCGCGCCAGCTAAAAAGTGGACGGATCAAGCCGAGTACGACCTCGCTAACGCGGCTGCCACGGAGACCGACCCGGCGAAGAAGCTGGCTGATCTCGATCAATGGTCGGCGAGTTATCCGGCTAGCGAGTTCGGCGACGTGCGGCAGAAAATGTACCTGGCCCTCAGCGCCCAATCGCCTCCGCTTCGAAAGGTCGAGCCGCAGTACTCCGACGAAGCTCGCCTGGCGGGGCTGGAAGGCAACGTCCTGGTGACGGGTACCGTCTCCGGCGATGGCGTGCCACAGAATCTGCGGGTCAGCCGGGGCCTGGGTTTAGGATTGGATGAACAAGCGATCGCGGCCGCTGCCCAGTTTCGATTTGAGCCGGGCCCCAATATGCCGCGAACATTTTCGTTCCCGATTGATTTTGTTCTTCCCTCCAAGCAGTCGCGCTGGCACCTGGTGGGAGCGGAGTTCGAACACTCCCGCCGGAGCTTCGCGCCCGATCTTTGCCGCGGCCGATTATCCGCTTGGTCCTGGGATCGGCGTTGCGGCCTACGATGAAGCTCGCCTGCTGGCGGCGATCGGCAGGAGCGCGAGCGCTACGGTGTCATTCGATATCGATGAACGCGGGTTTCCGCAGCGCTTCCAGGTAATGAAGGCTTCCGAGGAGGTGTGGGGGCCGGAGGCCGTCGCGCTGATCCAGAACTGGCGTTTCCACCCGGGCATGCAGGCCGGCCATCCGATTTCAGTTCCCTGCGCCTTGAGCCTGGTATGGGGAACCGAGGATTTCAGTTCGAAGGCGAACACGGTCGAGGTCGCCGTAGCGCAGCTTCGGACGGAAACGTTGCCGGATTCCGCGATCGTCTCGAAGACGGAGCCCGAATATACGGAGGAGGCTCGGCAGGCCGGGCTCGAGGGGACCACTGTGATTTCGCTGATCGTCGACCAAACCGGCGTGCCCACGGAGGTGCAAAAGCACGGGGGCCTCGGGATGGGCTTGGATGAGAGCGCTGCGCAGGCGATTTCGCAGTGGCGCTTCCGGCCGATGCTTCTAAACGGGCAGCCAGCCGCTGTTGCGCTGGTGGTCCGAGTCGATTTTCGCCTCTCCGGAGTTGAGTCTTCGGTTGCCCCCTGGGCCGCTCCCAAACCGCGGCGGTGAAATACGTCCTTTACTTCCAATTAAATAAGATGCTAACCTCAGTTCTTGAATGCGTACGGTCGACCTGATCCATCGTAAGAGGGACGGGGAAGAGCTATCTGGTAAAGAAATCGCCTTCCTCATTGACGGCTATACCAACGGCGGCATCCCGGATTACCAGATGTCGGCGTTTCTTATGGCCGTATTTTACTCCGGCATGACGGACCGGGAAGTCAGCGCCTTTACGGACCGCATGATCTCAGTCCGGAGAGAGCGTGGATCTTTCCTCGGTGCCGGGCGTGAAAGTGGACAAGCACTCCACCGGAGGCGTGGGCGACAAGACCAGCCTGATTGCGGCTCCGCTGGCGGCGGCGGCGGGCGTGACGGTGCCGATGGTCTCGGGACGCGCCCTGGGCCACACCGGAGGGACGCTGGACAAGCTCGAATCCATACCTGGATTCCGCACCAATCTCACGGTGGACGAATTCCGGGAGCAGCTGATCCAGCACCGCCTGGCGTTTATCGGACAGACGCCGCAGGTGGCGCCGGCGGACGGCAAGCTGTACGCGCTGCGGGATTCCACCGCGACGGTGGAATCGATTCCGCTGATCGCGTCTTCCATCATGGCCAAGAAGTTGGCCGCGGGCCTGGACGCGCTGGTATTGGACGTCAAGGTGGGCAGCGGGGCGTTCATGAAGAAGCAGGTGGACGCGCGACGGCTGGCGCAGATGATGGTGGGCATCGGGCGGCGCAAGGACAGAAAGGTGCAGGCGCTGATCACCGACATGAATCAGCCGCTGGGATTCGCCATCGGGAATGCGCTGGAGGTCATGGAAGTTTCGCAGACCTTGCAGAACGCGGGGCCGGTGGACCTGACGCGGCTTTCGCTGGAGCTGGCGGCGCGGATGATCTATCTGGGCAAGAGTGGCGGCGACGCTCGAAGAAGCCCGGGAGATCGCGCAGGCCAAGCTGCTGGACGGCTCGGGCTACCGCAAGCTAAAGGAAGTGATTGGAGCGCAGGGCGGCAATCCGGCGGTGCTGGATCGCTTCGAGCTGCTGCCCAACGCGACCGGAGCGCGCGAGATCGCTTCGCCGCGCGCGGGCTACGTCAGCGCCATCGAGGCCGAATACATCGGGCTGGCCTCGGCCATGATCGGCGCGGGACGCGATACCAAGGAAGATTCGATCGACCCGGCCGTGGGTGTGATTCTGGAAGTGAAGATCGGACAGAAGGTGGACGCGGGAGCGGTTCTGTGCCGCTTGTACTTCACCAGCGAGGAGCGCGTGGAGGAAGCCGCGCAACTGGTGGAAGACGCGTTCCGCATTTCCTCGTCTCCGCCGGAGGAGCGGGCTTTGATTCTCGAAGTCGTGGGCTAGAAAGTGGGGCGGGTCCCCTGACCCGCGCGCGACCCCCTGGTCGCGCTACACCGGCGCTATAGGACCGGCCAGGGGGCCGGACTTCGGAGAGGGCGTCCGCCAGCAGCATGGAGCGATTTACCGGCATCCTGGGCATTCTGGCTATTCTGGCGGTGGCGTATCTATTCTCCACCAGCCGTCATTCGATTCAGCCGCGAGTGCTGGCGTGGGGCCTGGCGCTGCAATTCGGCTTCGCGTTCCTGGTGCTGAAAACGCCGGTTGCCAAGGCGTTTGAGTGGATCGGCACGGGAGTGAACCATTTGCTCGAATACGCCGCCGAAGGCAGCAAGTTCGTCTTCAGCGATAAGCTGGGCGCGCCCAGCGACATGTTCGGCACCATCTTCGCGTTCCAGGTGCTGCCCATTATCATCTTCATCGCGTCGCTGTTCGGCATCCTTTACTACCTGGGCATTATGCAGATTCTGGTGCGGGCCATGGCGGTGGTGATGCAGAAGGTGATGGGCACCAGCGGCGCCGAATCCATGAACGTGGCGGCCAGCATCTTCATGGGCCAGACCGAAGCGCCCCTGACCATCCGCCCGTTCCTGGCGGGCATGACCGAGAGCGAGCTGTTCACGGTGATGTCCAGCGGCATGGCGCACGTTTCGGGCGCGGTGATGGCGGCCTACGTTCTGATCGCGCACGTGGAGATCCGGCACCTGCTGACCGCGGTGATCATGACCGCGCCGGCCACGCTGATGCTGGCCAAAATGATGCTTCCGGAAACCGGTAATCCGGCGACCTCGGGCAACGTCATGATCGAAGTGGAGCGGCCGGGCGTCAACATCATCGACGCGGCCTCGCGCGGCGCCTCCGACGGATTGCATCTGGCGCTGAACGTGGGCGCCATGCTGATCGCCTTTATCGGGCTGATCGCGATGGTCAACGGGATTCTGCTGGCGCTGCATTACACGTCGCTTTCTGGGCTGGATGCCCGGTTCGCTGCAGTTGATCCTGGGACGCATCTTCGCGCCGGTGGCGTGGCTGCTGGGGGTGAAGTGGAACGATTGCGCCTCGGTCGGCAACCTGCTGGGCACGCGGCTGATCCTGAATGAATTCGTGGCCTACGTGGATTTGGGCAAAATCGGAAACACGCTCGATCCGCGATCCTTTGTGATCGCCACCTACGCGCTGTGCGGGTTCGCCAACCTGAGCTCGGTGGCGATTCAAGTGGGCGGCATCGGGGCGCTGGCGCCGTCGCGCAAATCCGATCTGGCGCGGCTGGGGTTGCGCGCGGTGGCGTGCGGCACCATGGCCAACTTCATGTCCGCCTGCATCGCGGGGATGATGTTATGAGCAACGCGACGTCGGGAGCAAAGATCGCCGTGGTGCTCGGCAGCGGGTTGGGCGCCTTCGCCGACACGCTGGATGGCCGCACGGAAACTCCTTACGCCGAGATTCCGCGCTGGCCGCGATCGACGGCGGCCGGCCACGCGGGCAAGCTGGTGACCGGATGCATCGGGGGCGTCGAGGTGATCGTCCTGGCCGGACGGGCGCACTTGTATGAAGGCTACACTCCGCAACAAGCCGCGTTCGGAATGTTTGAGCTGGCTCGCCGCGGAGTTGGCAGCGTGGTGCTGACCAACGCGGCGGGGGGCATCCGTCTTTCCTATAAACCCGGCCAGCTCGTGCTGATTTCCGACCACATCAATCTACAGGGCGTGAATCCGCTGACCGGGCCGAATAACGAATCGCTGGGTCCGCGCTTTCCGGATATGAGCGAGGCGTACTCGCGCGCCTATCGCGAGATCGCCAAAGAGGCGGGAGCGGAATTGGGTCTGGCGCTGGAGGAAGGCGTTTACGCAGCGGTTCCCGGCCCCAGCTACGAGACTCCGGCGGAGATCCGCTACCTGCGCGCGATCGGCGCGGACCTGGTGGGGATGTCCACGGTGCCTGAGACCATCGCCGCGAATTACCTGGGGATGAAGGTGCTGGGGATTTCGTGCGTGACCAACATGGCGGCGGGCATCGGCGCCCCCGGTCCGGACTCAGGCGAGGCGCGCAGGCTGGTGCACGACGAGGTGCTCGAAAACGGCGCGCGTGCGCGGGACACCCTGGCGGCGTTGCTGCGCATGGTTCTGCCGCGGCTGGCCGCGTAACAGGCTGCCGCAAAGCTCCCTCCGGCCCGCGCGCCGCCAGGGCCATATGATAAAATTCTCCTCCACAGCACCTTGCTGAACAGCATATGGAGGATCTCAAAATGATCGGTTCGAAATATTCCAGCCGTGTTCGTTCTCTTCTGGTTCTTCTTCCGCTGGTTTTGACCGGGCAGGCCCTGACTGGACAGAAGGCTCAGGAGACTGCCGTTCCTCTCAAAAACTGGGCCGCTCCGCTGTATTGGCAGCCCAACCAAGGGGAGCGAGGCGCCGCGCCGCAGCTCCAGTTTTCCGCGAATCAGGTGTCCGCCAACGCGCTCACGTTCATCGCCATCACGCCCTGCCGGCTGGTGGATACGCGCGGAGCCGCGGCTGGATTTAACGGGATGGATCCGTTTGCGGGACCGTCCATAGCCTCCAAAGGAATTCTGACCATCCCCGTGCAATCGCCAACCGAGGCCACCGCGAACACCACGCCTGCCCCCTGCGGAGTGATTCCTTCCATCGCCCAAGCCTATTCGTTTAACCTGACAGTGGTTCCCGTGGCGGGAGGCGCGGTCGACTATGTGTCGCTGTGGCCGGCCGGCTCGCCGCAGCCTTTCGTCGCGACCATAAACGATCCTCAAGGCGCCATCGTGGCCAACGCGGCCATTGTTCCGGCGGGTCCGACCTCCAGTCCGGGCTACGGCGGCGTGAGCGTGTACAACGACGGTCCCGCGACTACGAATGTGATCATCGACATGAACGGTTTCTACGCCGCGCCTAGCGACCTGAATGGGAACACTGCCATCGGGTTGTCCGCCTTGACCAGTAACACTACCGGGACCAACAATACGGCCGTCGGGAGCGACGCGCTGGCAGTGAACACCATCGGGGAACACGACACGGCCATCGGGGCCTACGCGCTGCAGAGCAACACCACCGGAGGCGCCAATACGGCCGTGGGCAACGAGGCGCTCCAGAGCAACACCACCGGGAGCGGAAACACGGCCGTCGGCGGTCTCTCGATGACGACGAACACCACTGGCAACGACAACGCGGCCATCGGCCAATGGTCGCTGGAGAACACCACCACAGGGAGCAACAACACCGCCAGCGGTCAAGCTGCGCTGGAGGACAACACCACTGGGAGCGGCAACACAGCCGCCGGTCAAAACGCGCTGAACGCCAACACCACCGGGAACCAAAACACAGCCGTCGGTTTCCAGGCGATGATGACCAATAACGCGGGTGGCTCCGCCGCCTTTGGCGCGAACGCAATGCAACTCAGCATCGACGCGTGCTGCGACGCGGCCTTCGGCACCCAGGCGCTCCAGAACAACACCTTCGGGCAACAGGACACTGCCCTCGGCGGGCTCGCGCTGAGCAACAATACCACCGGGAACAACAACATCGCTGTCGGATTCCAGGCTGCCACGAGCGTCACCGGCGCCAACAGTAACAACATTCATATCGGCAGCGTGGGCGCCTCGGGCGACGGCGCCGCCGCCAACAGCGGCGTCATCCGCATCGGCACTCCCGGAACCCAAACCTCCTTCTTCGCAGCGGGGGTGACCGGCGTCACCACGGGCCTCGCCGGAGCCGTCAACGTCGTTGTCGACGGCAACGGCCAGCTGGGAACGATCTCGTCCTCCGCGCGATTCAAGGAAGATATCAACGATATGGGCGACGCCTCCAGCGGACTCCTGCGCCTGCGTCCTGTCACCTTCCGCTACAAACAGCCCTACCTCGACGGCTCCAAGCCGCTCGACTATGGGCTGATTGCCGAGGAGGTCGCCGACGTCTACCCCGATCTGGTCGTGAAGAACGCGGACGGACAGGTTCAGACCGTCCAGTATCAGAAGCTGACGCCGATGCTGCTGAACGAATTGCAGAAGCAGGCGGAGCAGATTCGCCAGCAGGCAGAGCAGAATCGGCTGCAGACCGAGCAGATTCGCTCGCTCGAAGACCGGCTTGCCGCGCTCGAGGCGGCTCGCTAGGGCGCTGGGCTTGTTCTGCGCGTTACAATGTGTGCCTAGATAAATGGAGGAATTTCAAGTGAGCTATTCGAAATATTCAGGTCGTGCGGTTTCCCTTCTGGTTCTTCTCCCGATGATAATGATCGGGCAAAGGGCGCAAGAAAACGCGGTTCCTCTCAAGAACTGGGCCGCTCCCCTATATTGGCAGCCCAACCAAGGTGAGCGAGGCTCCGCACAAGCCTTGCCTCAAGGCGCCGTGCCGCAGCTCCAGTTTTCCACGAATCAGGTGTCCATCGACGCGCTCACGTTCATCGCCATCACGCCCTGCCGGCTGGTGGATACGCGCGGCGCCGTGGCTGGATTTAACGGGATGGATCCGTTTGCGGGACCGTCCGATCGCCTCCAAAGCGACTCTGACCATTCCCGTGCAATCCCCAACTGAGGCCACCGCCAACACCACGCCCGCCCCCTGCGGAGTGATTCCTTCCATCGCCGAAGCCTATTCGTTTAACCTGACCGTTGTGCCTGTGGCGGGAGGCGCGGTGGACTATGTGTCGCTGTGGCCGGCCGGCGGCACACAACCTTTCGTCGCGACCATAAACGATCCTCAAGGCGCGATCGTGGCCAACGCGGCCATTGTTCCGGCGGGACCGACCACCAGTCCGGGCTATGGAGGCGTGAGCGTGTATAACGACGGCCCCTCGACCACGAATGTGATCATCGACATGAACGGTTACTATGCCGCGCCGACCGACCTGATCAATAACACTGCCATTGGGGTGGGAGCGCTGCAGTACAACACGACCGGGAGCCTCAACACAGCCGTCGGCGCGGGCGCATTGCAGAGTAACACCACCGGGATCAGCAACACAGCCACCGGAGCCGGCACGCTGGTGAACAACACCACCGGGGACAACAACACGGCCAGCGGGAACGGCGCGCTGTTTTACAACACCACCGGAAACGCCAATGCGGCCAACGGCTACGAGGCCCTGCAGAACAACACGACAGGGACTGCCAACACGGCCAGTGGTGCCCGGGCGCTGCAGGACAACACCACCGGGCACAACAGCGAAGCGAGCGGCTACTACGCGCTTCAGAGCAACACCACCGGCGCCAACAATACGGCCAACGGCGCCAACGCGCTGCAGGACAACACCACCGGGAACGCCAACACGGCCACCGGTCAAGGCGCGCTGCTGAACAACACATCGAGCAACAACACGGCCACCGGCGCCTACGTGCTTCAGAACAACACGACCGGCGGCAACAACACGGCCAGCGGTCAAAATGCGCTATTCAACAACACCACCGGAAGCAGCAACACAGCCGACGGTCAAAGCGCTCTGACGGCCAACACCACCGGGTACGCCAACACGGCCATCGGTCAAAATGTGCTGACGACGAACAGCACCGGCGTGGCCAACACGGCCGTGGGTCAAGCCGCGATGCTGGCCAATACCACCGGAATGTTCAACACGGCCGTCGGCGGCGACGCGCTGCAAAACAACACCACCGGCAACGACAACACGGCCCTCGGTCAAGGCGCGCTCGTCAACAACACCACCGGGAGCTAGAACATCGCCGTGGGGCAGGGCGCGGGCTCCAACTTGACGACTGGCAGCCTCAACATTGACATCGGCAACTCGGGCGTCGCCGGAGAAAGCAGTGTCATCCGGATTGGGAACTCGCAGAGTGCGTTCTTCGTGGCCGGTGTCGGCGCGGCCACCGTCAGCGGCCCCGCCGTCCTGGTCGACACCACCACGGGACAGTTGGGCGTGGCCAGCTCCTCGCGGCGCTTCAAGGAAGATATTCAGGATATGGGCGAGGCCAGCAGCGGATTGCTGCGTCTCCGCCCCGTCACCTTCCGCTACAAGCAACCCTTCGCCGACGGCTCCAAGCCCATCGAGTACGGTCTGGTCGCCGAAGAGGTCGCCGCAGTCTATCCCGACCTGGTGGCCCGTACCGCGGATGGCCAGATCGAGACCGTGAAGTATCAGGTGCTGGATTCGATGCTGCTCAACGAATTGCAGAAGCAGAGCCAACAGATCCAGATCCAGAGCGAATTGATTCGCTCGCTTGAGGCTCGGCTGGCTGCGCTGGAGGCATCCAAATAGTCCTGCGCCGGCTCGCTAGTGTAGTGTCCACGAAATAGATGGACAGTGTTGAAGCTCATTTGTGGGGCGGCCGACGCCCTCGTCGGCCCTTACCTGATGACCGCAATATTTCAGAGGACTGCGGAGAGCCGGCCGGGGGGCCGGCTGCGGACCAGGGGGTCCGCCCCACAAATCCGATTGTCCAGTTAATTCGTGGACGCGGTTTCCCTACTACGCGTTTCCCGTTGTCGCGCCTTCGTTCAGCAGCTTCTGGGCGCTCTGCAGCACTTTTTCGTGCAGATCTTTCTTGTGCAGATCCTTGGCCTGATACATGCGGCGATCCGCTTCCGCCAGCAAGGACTTGGGATCGTCTCCATCCACAGGATAAATGGCGAATCCCACGCTGAGAGAAAGACACCGCTCTCCGCAGACCGCCCAGCCGGCTTCGATCGTCACCGCCTCCAGTCTGGCTATGTACGAACTCAAGTCATCCTTGAGACCGGGGACAACCACCACGAATTCATCGCCTCCCATTCGCGCCAGATAATCGGAGCTGCGGCAGATCTCCTGGAGCCCCCGCGCCACGTGTTGCAGGACTTCATTCCCGCGCAGATGCCCGAAGCGGTCGTTGACCTGTTTGAAGCCGTCCAAGTCGCACAACAGCACGCCGATGGAGGCCTTTTCGCGGCTGGCTCTGGATAGCTCCCGCTCCAGGTGCAACGCCAGAGAGCGGGGATTGGCGACGCCGGTGAGATGATCCGTGCCCGCCAGATTCTCCGCATCCTGATACCGCAGCGCGCCTTCCAGCGCGACGCCGACGGGGCCACCCGCGGCTTTTACAAAGCGAAGGTGGTCGCGGCTGAAAGCGTCGCGGCCCAGGTGATACAGAGTCAGCACGCCGGCGATGCCATCCCGGCTTTCGAGAGGCATCGCCAGCGCGGATTGCAGCGGATTCATGGTCGCCGCGTCGTTGGTATAGCTGAACTCCTGACGCGGATCCCCGTTCAGGATCGGAGCGCGGTCGCGCAAAGCCCAGCCCGACAAACTCACCGCCAGCGCCACCGGCTCCCTCGAAAAGCGGTGCCCGTTTCTTCCCACGACGCTCACCGCTTCGAGGTTGTCCCCGCGGCAAACGTACAGCGCCAGGGTGTCGTAATTGATAATCTCGGCGAGGCATTTGTGGGCCGCCGCCGCGATCTCTTCGAACCCCGAGGAGGACGCCAGATCGCTGGCCAGGACCTGCAGGAGCTGGGTTTCCTGCCGCGCCGACACAATCGGATTCACAATGGAGTTGGCGGCAGCCTCAGATTCAACCAGCAGCCGGGCCGCCAGCCTGCCCAGGTCTCGCGGAGCCGCCGCGGACTCGGTACTGAGCCGGGCTTCTTCCCGCGCCTTGTTTTCCAACTCCCGATACCGGCGCGCGAGAATGGCTACCACGCGCGGATCGAAGCTCTTGCCCGCTTCGTAGCCCACCTTTTCCATGGCCTCTCGGATGGGAAGAGCGCGCCGGAAAGGACGGTCGGAAGCCAGCGCGTCCAGGCAGTCAACCGCCGCAAGAATCCGCGCGCCCATGGGAATCTGCTCGCCCTTCAAGCCCTCCGGATACCCGGCGCCGTCCCACTTCTCGTGGTGCGTCTGCACAATGGCCCGCACTCCCGCGGGGAAATTCATGCGCGAAAGCATCTCCGAGCCGGTCACGGGATGGGTCTTCACCTTTTCCCATTCCTCCTGCGTCAGCGTTCCGGCTTTCTGCAGAATATGGTCGGGAACTCCCAACTGGCCGATGTTATAGACCAGGGTGGCGACGTGGAGATCCTCCAGGTCCTCCGCGCTCATGCCCACTTCCTTTCCCACGGCTCTGGCGTAGAACTGCACGCGGCGGAGGTGCTGGTGGGCGGAGTGATCCCGGGCGTTGATCACCACCGAAAGGGTCTCCAGCGTCCGCTGATGCAGCAGCGCCAGCTCCGCCGCGTGAGATTCCTTGGCCTCCAGCCAGGCGCGATATCCGCGATCCAGCGCGAAGAGAATGGGCAGCGCGATCAGAGCCGCGCTCACGCCCGATTGCATGCTGGCGCAGCGCACGAGGTAGGCCAGGTAGGCGGCCGCAACGAACCAGGGCAACAGCGGCCGGCATTCGCTCCGGTACACTCCAATCAGAGGAACGTGGCCGGGGGCCGTCAGCGTATGCGCCAGACCGTAGTTGAATAAGAGCACGAAGGAGCTGGCGATAATCGGGAGCGGAAACAGCGCGGAATAGTGCCAATGCGACGTCATCCGGTAGACCAGTTGCGCCGAAGCCAGCCCGATGGTGAAGCTGGATACCGCGAATAGCATGGTCTGAACGTGGGGCCGCGTGCGCTCCTTTTGCAGTTCCACCAGCAGCGCCACCGTGAAGGCGATGAACAGAAGCTCCGGAAGGCTCAGGTCTTCCACGCCCAGCAACAGAATCAGGAATCCGGCCGGGAGCAGGCCCTGGCCGGCCATCAGCCGCAGACCCAGCACCGCCACGTTGGCGCAGACGAGGTACAGCAGGAACTGCCACACATCGTTGGGCTTTGCGACGGAAAGATAGAGCGGGAACGCGACCGCGCCCACCAGCGTGTACACCAGCGCCCAAATCCCGAACTTGTCGCGGACAGTTTTCACGATGCTTGGTCTCGTCGAACCCGGAGACTCTGATCAAAGCATTTTTTATGCCGCCTTCGGTCAAGCAGCTAAGGCATTGACAGGCAGCAGGATTCTGACGATTCCCCATGTGTTGCCGGAACCTGCCTGCGCCAAAGTGTCGCTTCCGGAGGCGACAAACTGGCCGAGAATGTCCCGCTTACGCGCTCTTGATTTCGGTCCAGACGCGGTTGCGGAGGCGCGAGGTCTCGGCTGAAAACGCCTCCTCCCATTCGGCTCTCGCAAGGATTTCGGCGGGCGGATAGAGCACCTGATTTTCGCGGAGCGCGCGCGACTTGCCATTGGCGGTCGCGGTCTGCTCCGCCATCACGATCCGCTCGGCCACATCCTGCCTCAGCATGTAGTCGATAAATCGATGAGCCGCTTCCTGACGGCGGCTTTCGCGCAGAATCGCCATGGTATCGGCAAAGCGCGCGAAGCCCTCCGCCGGGAACGCGAACGCGAGCTTGCCGGGCGCGGTTTGAATCGCCTGCGCGGCGGTCACGGCCCATGCCTGCGCGGCCGCGACATCCCCGGCCACCAACTGGTCGCGCACTTCCGCGTTGACATAGGCGCGGAGCAAGCGTTTCTGCGCGATCAACTCCCGCTTAGCGCGGTCGAGCTCGGCCGGATCGCCCGAGTTCATCGAATACCCGAGCATCTTCAGCGCCGCGCCAAGCACGTCGCTGGGATCGTCGAGCATGGTGATTTTTCCGGCCAGCCGCGGGTCCCACAGGTCGCGCCAGCGGCGAGGCGCGGGATCCAGGCGGCTTTGATACGCGATGCCGGTCACGCCCCACATGTATGGCACCGACCATTGCAACCTTGGGTCCCAGGGCGGATGGCGGAAGTCCGCATCCAGATTATCGAGATTCGGCAGCAGCCCGGTGCGCAGCGTCGCCAGCAGGCCCATCTGCCGCATGGGGCCGATGAAATCGTTCGAAGGAAAAACGATGTCCCAGCCGGAGTTGCCGCTCATGACTTTGGCCAGCATCTCCTGATTGTTTTCGTAGGTGCCGTAGCGGACTTCAATGCCGAATTCACGCTCGAAGTTGGGGATGGTTTCGGGCGCGACGTAGTCGGACCAGTTGTAGACGTTGAGCCTGGGCCGGCGCGAACAAGCCGCGGCTCCGGCGGCGCCTATCAGAAAGGCTCGGCGTTTCATCGGGATCTCAATCGTTCTGAAACCAGCACCAGCGTTCCCAATCCGGCCACGATGATGGTGGAGACTGCGTTGAGCATCGGGCTCACGCCGCGTCGGGCCAGCGCGTAGATCACCATCGGCAGCGTCTGCGAATCCACGCCGGCGACCAGACTGGTGATCACATAATCGTCGATCGAGACGGTGAACGCCAGCATCGCAGCGGCAGCGATGGCCGGAGCCAGATAGGGAACCGTCACCGCTCGAAACGCCGTGAACT
>CAVXWB010000043.1:0-77825 GCA_963765185.1 Bryobacterales bacterium | reverse complement strand
GGCTTCCGCTCCGACTGGAATCTTTCCCCCAGCGATACGCTGACCGTTCAAGGCGACCTGTCGCAAACGGGCGAGGGTCAGACGCTGACCTCGGTGATCGTGAGCCAGCTTCCTTTGGCGCGGACCTTTAACGATCGGGTTACCGTTGGCGCCGGGGATTTGCAAGCCCGATACGAGCACACCTTTGCGAATGGATCCGAGCTGACCTGGCGGTCCTATTTCGATAGCGTCCATCGGTTCGACGAGGCTGAGAGTACCGAAGAGGATGTCGACACCGCGCTTCAGTATCACTTCAAAATCGGTGCGAAGAACGATCTTATGGCGGGAGCCGGCTATCGACTGACCAACAGCAGCTACGTCGGGGTGTACGATACCTTCTTCGTGCCCGACCGCGCGAGCGATAGTCTCTTCAGCGTGTTTTTGCAGGATGCAATCGAGCTGACGCATAACCTGACGCTTACGTTCGGATCGAAGCTGGAGCACAACGCCTTTACGGGCTTTGAATTCGAGCCGAGCGCCCAATTGGTTTGGACTCCGAGCGACCGGCAGAGTGTATGGTTTTCCGGTTCCAGGGCGATCCGGCAACCATCGCTACTGGATGAGGACATCAATATCGCTGCATCCGTTGTCCCCTTGCAAAACGGCGCCTTCGGCGTAGTTGAGATTTCGGGAAATCCCCAAATCAAAGCGGAAACCATGCTGGATTATGAGCTGGGATATCGGAATCAAGTGAACCGGAAGATGTCCGTTGATGTCAGTACCTTCTTGAGTAACTACGCGGACCTGCGTACCCAGGACGCGGGCACACCTTTCTTCACGACCGACCCCGGGCCTCCTCACCTGGTGTTTCCCTACATGTGGGGGAATTTGGCTCGAGCACAGGATTACGGCGCTGAGCTATCTGCATCCTGGGATGTCAACGACCGGTGGAGACTAAGTTCCGGGTTCAGCCTTCTCCATATGAACGTCACGCCGACGCCACCGATCGCCGACAGCGCCGACGCGTCCGTGGGCGCCTCGCCTAAGCATCAGGCCCAATTGCGTTCGTTCGTGAAACTGAGCGATCGCGTGGAATGGGACGCCTCGGCATATTTCGTCGGGGCTTTGGGTAACGGTCCTGTACCGGCCTATACCCGCGTGGACACCCGCCTGGGTTGGAGCGCTAGCCGGTCAGTGTATTTCAGCGTGAGCGGGCAGAACCTTCTTTCTCCGCGGCACTTCGAATTTCTTAACGGGTATCAGGTGCAGCCGACCGAGGTGGAGCGAAGCATCGTTGCAAAAATCACGTGGCATTTTTAACAGGCCGCCGAAAAATCCCAAGGTTAAATAGGCCGCTGATGTACGCGGATGAACGCCGATTGACAGCAAGGACCTCGCACCCCGCGAATCCGCGTTCATCCGTGTGTATCGGCGGCCAGGAAGTCTTTTTCAGCAGCCTGTTAAATTAAGTACGGACGCGGGCGATGGGGAAGTCCCTCAAGTCGTAATCGCTGGTGAGCGCACACTGCTGTCCGGGCGCAAGCTCGACTTCGCGGCTGACAACGCTCATCTTGATATTCAATCCGGACGCGCCTCGGAACGACCAACTGAAAGCACAACGCGCGACTTCCTCCGCCCGAAATCGATTCCTGACGCGAAGCGCGGGGTTCTCGCAGGCCAGCGCCCACTCCTGGGCGAGTAAGACCGCGCTGCCGTCTGCTCCATCTCCCAAACGGATGCGCTGGCTCTGTTGCTTGCCGGATCGATCCTGATGCATCAGCACAGCCTCCCGAGCGGCGCCGCAGGCAAACTCCGCCCGGCAGAGAATCGCCACGCGCGCGGGCGACGCCGCCGGGTTCGACACCGTGACGCGCATGTGCAGTGTGGTTTCGTCGATTCCAATCTCGAACTGGAGCGCCCGCCCAGCTTCGGTTTGGCCGGCAAGTGTAACGCTCTCCCGCGAGGCGGAGGCGAGCTGCCATGCGGCGAGCCGGAACGCGCCTGAAGAATCGTCGGCCACGCTCACATAAATTCCGCCGATGTGCGGATAGGCCCACTCGCCCGGATCGGGAACCCGCAGGATATTTTTGTGGGACAACCCCAGAGCGATGACTCTGCCCAGTTCCGGAATCACGGTCGCAGTGGCGGCGCGATCCGTTAGAACCACGGCTTTATAGCGAGCCGCGACATCGCCCCAATCGCGCGCCTGTTGAGCGATGGGATAGTTCTCCCGAAGATGGGTGATGCCCAGCTCGGAGGCCGTTTTCAAAAGCTTTTGCGTATCGGTTTTGACGCGCGGTGGATCGGCTGGGCCGTACGATTCGCCTTGAATCATACAGCGCTTCTCCCGCATCGTCTTGACGTAATCGAGGGAGAGCAGATGCCGCTCGATTCTCTTTCGAGCCGCGTCTGAAGCTGCTTTCGGCAGCGCCTGCTGCAGCAGCGCCCGGGCTTGCATCAGAAAATCGGGCGTAAGGTAACGCGCGTCCAGGTTCTGATCGACCCATAGATGCTGCCCGTGGCGAACCTCCTGCTGCCGCAAAACGAAATAGTTCCACAGCAGCGGCGCGGCGGGACCGTAGACCGCGTCCAGAAACGCTCGAATTTCCGCGACGGGGTCGAGATCCGGTTTCCACAGCAATCGCGCCGCAAGATAGGATCGAAGCTCCGCATCGTCGCCGCCGCCGCCTTCAGAAACCGCGCCCTGGATGAAAAGCCCGGAGATTCCCGCGCGCTGGAACATCGGAATATCGGAAATCAACCCATCGTAATTCGGAAAAGGCGCGAGATAATGAGAAAAGTTGACGCTATACTGCCAGATATACAGCTTCGGAGCGATCCGCGACCAGCGCTCGAGGCGCCGGCGAAACGCCCGGTTGTAAACGCAGGTTCGGGCGGAATGGGCCTGGCAAGCGTCAATCGGGCACAAGCGTATCTGCACGTTGGCCAGCGGCCGCGCCGTCGAAGGAGGATCGGCGGTGTCCAGATATGCCAGCATGTCGATGCGCTTGCCGGGATGCGACGCGCCTATGCTTCCAGCCACCTGGTTGACGAAGCGGAGCGCGAGCCCGGAGACCGCGCCGCCCTCCTCTTTGATCACCCGCCGGCACGGATCGCATTCGCACCATCCTGCCGCGTCGTTCTGCGACACGGAAACGACCGAGACTTCCGGGTGCCCATCGAGCCATTGCCGCACCTGCTCGACGGTCACGCGCAGGACCTCCGCGTTGGTCAGGCAGAGCTGCGCACCCAGCCTCTGACGCTGTCCGTCAACCAGCGCAAAATATTCGGGATGACTCGCGAAATACCGGTCGGGAGGCACAAGATCGTAAAACGAGTGCGCCCATGGCATGTAAACGATCTTGCCGCCGACGCCCTCATCCAGCCGATGGAAGTTCCCGTTCAGACGGTTTCTGGCGGACCACTCTCTCCCCTGCGCCTCAGTGAAGAAGACTTCCCGATATTCAAAACCGGGGCTGTGGATCTCATCGAGCTGGGGCAGCCAGAGCGCCTGGGTGTGCGGAATCCGCGTAACATCGGGAGTGAACCAGCGACAGCCCAGCTTTTCGAGGAGAATCGAAACTCCATACATGCTGCCGCGCTGGCGCCCGCCGGCGATGATAACGGTTTCGCCTTTGGTCCTGAGTAGGCACGATTCTCCCTGAGGGGGCTCTACGCCATACCGCTCTGTAATCGCGCTGGCTCCGATCGCAATCACCCTGGGAGAGGCGGGAACACCGGCGCCGATGTCAATCGTCAAGCGGGAGCCGGTCATTTGCTCAAGATACCGGCGCAATTCTTCGGCTGCCCAACGCTCAGACGGGGAAGCCTCAGTGGAAAGGAAGATCGAGTAGGCTTGTTGGCCGGGCACGGACAGCGGAATGGAATCCTTCGCGAGCCCCTGCTTATCGGCCAGCGAGAGGATTGAGGCGCCTGCGATGGAACGGACAAATTCACGTCGCGAGCTTCGGGCGTCCGTCACCCTTTCATCATGGCTCAAAGCGTCATGGCTCAAAGCATCATGGCTCAAACGCGGATTTCGGCGAGATCCTCAGTTTTCGCTCCAGCGGAACGAAACACGCGATCGTCGCCAGGATCAAAAGCGCCCCTTCGATGGACTCCAATTCGTGAAAATGGTGCGGTCCGAGGACCTTGTCGTTGAAGTACCAGAAGGCCTCGATCTGTTGATGACTCAGCGCAAACCAGTGAGGATTGGGAACGCCCAGCGGCTCGTAGAGGACCACCGCACCGGCGCCCCACAGCGCGACTGTTGCCAGCAACAATCCAAAAATCACGAGGACTCCGGGCTTCATAAGGATTCGCTTCCACGATTCCGGCCAGGATTCGCGAGAGCGGTTTCGCGATTCGCAGCGCAGACAGGCCATCGCAAAAATAATTCCGGCCGCGCCTCCGATCACGTCCATATAGATGTCATTCAAGTCCAGCGGCGCCGGTCTGCCTTTGGTCAGGTAAATGTACTGGTAGGTTTCATCCAGGCCTCCGAACAGCGCGATCCACGCCAAGGATTCCACCGGCGACAGAGTGAGCGCCAGCAGCGCCATCCCTTCCGGGAAATACTGGGGGAAATGCACCAGTTCCGTGTTGTTGGCCATGAAGACGCGCCAGGTCCCGAGCATGAGCAGGAAACATAGAATCCAGTAAGAGGCCAGCCAGCGGCGCTCGGTTTGGCGGGAAAGGCTGCGGATGAAGATCCATGTAAATACCACGGCCTCAATCAGAGCCAGCGCGACCGAAAGTTGATAGACGCGATTGCGGGAAATCTTGATCACCAGTTGGCCGACGAGGTCCTGAACGGGCTGGTGCGGGAAGGTGACGGCACATGCGTACACCAGCAAACCGGCCCACGCCAACATCTTGTGCCTGTGCATTCCGGCGAGGAATCGCGAAAGCGCTGTCATGGCGAAACTAGCATCTTAACAGACTGATTTATACTACTCATATGAGATGGCCCACCCTGTTTACGTGCGCTGCCGCAACAGCGTTCAGTTTCTCCGGCGTCAGCGTCCTGCTTCAGGCTCAGGCGCCCGCGACCACACCGGGCACTGCGCCGAGCAAGGACGCGCTGGTGGTGGAAACCAAGGGCATGCCGCCACGCGGGGCTGCGTCCGATTATCAGGCCCATGCTCAAGCCGGTGCGGTCATGATTGGGGCGGAATTCACGGGACACAACGTCGGTACGCAGGAAGGCATCCTCACCACGGAGGACTTTGTGGTGGTCGAAGCGGGGTTGTTCGGCGCGCCGGCGGCGCACCTCATGCTGTCCGTCGAAGACTTTTCGCTGCGCATCAACGGGAAGAAGCTGGTCTCCGCCGAGCCTTACGAGTTGGTGACCAAATCCATCAAAGATCCCGACTATGAGCGGGAGGATCCCGCTGCGGGATCGAAAACGGTCCTGACCGGCATGGGGCAAAAAACTCCAGGAGTTGATCCCAATGCGCCGCCGGCCGCGCTTCCTCCTATTCCCTTCGAGGTAAAACGCGGGTGGCAACTGCGGGTGAAAAGGGATTCCCTGCCGATCGGAGACCGAGCCCTGCCCCAGGCGGGGACTGCTTTTCTTTCCCTACGGAGGCGGGGTCAAGGGCATCCATTCGATCGAGCTGACGTATAGTGGTCCTGCGGGCAAAGCCACGCTGCCGTTGTCGCTGCACCCGTAGCAGCCCGTGGCAGAAGGGGCCGAATCGCAAAAGCCTGGGACAGTCACCATATTTCGCCACAGAGGCGCGCTGGTTCGATGGAACTTCCCGGTGGGCGAAATACGGTGGCTGTCCCGGTTTTTGCGCCAGACGACTTTCACCACGGGCTGATAGCGGCCGCGCGATTCGCAATTTACTTTTACCCGGGAGGCCGTCAGGCGGCGATTGATCGTGAGTTTGTGCCTGGCCGCCGTGGCAGCGGCAGCAGCGGATGAGACGGGACATTGCACGGGCACCGCGAAGACGTTCGCTCCGGGAGCGGGCGACTGGAACGGGTGGGGAGCGGAGGCTTCCAACGCTCGATATCAGGCGCAGCCAGGCCTTGCGGCCGGCGATGTACCGAAGCTGAAGCTGAAGTGGGCGTTCGGATTCGCGGGCGATATGCGTGCGGTGGGACAGCCGGCCGTGGTGGGCGGCAGAGTGTTCGTGGGGAGCTACTCGGGCAACGTGTATTCGCTGGACGCCGCGACGGGTGCATCTACTGGTCCAGGTTGTTCGGGCTCGCGGCGCGATCCGGGCCTGCGGAAGGGCCGCGCGAGCAGGCTCCGAGGAGAAGTCCAAGAGCGCGCCTCCGCAACACAGCCCGATTGTAGCAGTATGATGGTGTGACCTCATTGCTTGGATTCCGGCAATTCACGATCCTTCTGCTATTTTCCGCAGCGCCGGCGTGGGCCGGGTTTTGTTCCGCGGATGGCGGGTCCCGGCATGAGTTTCAATTCTTCGCCGGCTACTCGCCCGTCTCCGCGACGCTGATCGGAACCACCACGGATCGCCGCTTCCTGATGGCGGGATTCGGCTATAGCTACCGGTGCTGGGCCTGGCCCGGCGTATCGATCTCTTATACCGGCGAGCTTATTCCGGCTGCTGTTCTACTGCAACCGGGACAATATTTGCCCCAATATGTGGCTCCTCATGCCGTGTACGGATTCGCAATAACGCCCCTCGGGTTCACCGCGGATTTTGGGCGGCGCCACAGAGCGTATCCGTTCCTTCAAACCAACGAAGGCATCATTGCCTCCAGCGAGCCGATCCCTATCAATGTGACCGGCGCAACGGGATTGAACTTTCTGATCGACGTCGGCGGCGGTGTCCGCATCAAAACGGGCCAGCGACACGCGATCAGTCTGGGCTACAAGTTTCTCCACATCTCCAACGGCTTCACCAGCGCGGTCAATCCCGGCGTGGACAACAATGTTTTCTACGCCGGATTCTCCATCCTGAGATAGCCGCCCGTGGTTGAAGTGATCGCATCGCAAAAGCCTGGGACAGTCACCATATTTCGCCACAGAGGCGCATTGATTCGATGGGACTTCCCGGTAGGCGAAATAAGGTGACTGTCCGAGCGCCGGGATAAACCGGCATGCAGTAGGGAATGAAAGAGTCCTACAGGAAAGGAGTAGCGAACCGACCTGGCCTTGAGTCTTGCGGAGGCAGTCGCGAGGCTGCAGCCGAAGCGTAGGCAGAGGCATCAGCGGGCTGGGTATTGAGCTTCGAGAAACCGAAATCGGGATGCCGACCCTGTGGACAGAAGGGGAAGGCCATACTGTGACGGGCGCAAGGTCGCGAGTCCGTCGCAGGCTCCGCGTAGTCGTAGACCCCAGGCACGCTGAGAAACTGCATGCACGAGAACCGGGAGACCTCATCGTTGGCTGCCAGTGACAGGAACAGTCCGGCCGGAGAAGACAGAAGCCGCACGACCGGCACGTACGGCGGTGAGGAGTCGGATGGCGTCGTAGTACCGATGAACCCTTCGAACAAGGCGCGGGCACAGTGCCGGCGCGGCGGAGAAGGGGGAGGGAAGGACGCCAACCAAGGAGAACATCGGTCGGAGCCGCACGCCCCCGGCACAGGACGGGCAAGGCGTGTCACAGGGTTTGGCGGGTGTGCGCAAAGCAGCTAGGGAAACGAGGCAGGAACGGTTCACCACACTGCTGCACCATCTGACGGCCGATCTGCTGCGGGCAAGTTTTTACGCGCTGAAGAAAAGCGCGCCGCCGGGAGTGGATGGGGTGAGGTGGCAGGAGTATGAGGAAGGTCTGGAGGATCGGCTCATCGATCTGAAGGACCGGATTCACCGGGGAGCGTACCGGGCACAACCCTCGCGGCGGATCTACATCCCGAAGGCGGACGGACGGCAGCGCCCGATCGGCATCGCGGCGCTGGAGGACAAGATCGTTCAACAGGCCGTGGTGACCATCTTGAATGAGATATACGAGGTGGATTTTCGGGGCTTCAGCTACGGGTTTCGCCCGAGCCGCAGTCCGCATCAGGCGCTGGACGCGCTGAGTGTGGGCATCCAACGGAAACGGGTGAACTGGATTCTGGACGCGGACATTCGGGGGTTCTTCGACAACATGAGCCACGAATGGACGATGCAGTTTGTCCAACACCGGGTAGCCGACAAGCGGATCCTACGCCTGATCCAGAAATGGCTGAAGGCGGGAGTCAGCGAGGACGGCGAGTGGTCGGAGACGAAGGTGGGCACGCCGCAAGGGGCGGTGATTTCGCCGCTGCTGGCCAATGTCTACCTGCATTACGTGTTCGATCTCTGGCTAGAAGCATGGCGGAAGAAGGTGGCGAAAGGCGATGTCATCGCCGTTCGCTACGCCGACGATCTTGTGGTGGGGTTCGAGCATCGGGCGGAAGCGGAGCGGTTTCTGCGGAGAGTTCGCGGAAGCGCTTGGCGAAGTTCGGGCTGGAACTGCACCCCGAGAAGACGCGGCTGATCGAGTTCGGCAGGTTCGCGCAGGTCAATCGGCAAGCGCGGGGCGAGAGAAGAGCCGGAAAGCTTCACGTTCCTGGGGTTCACGCACCGTTGCGGGACTACCAGCGCGGGGAAGATTCACCATTCGGCGGCAGACGACGGCAAACGGCTGGAAGCGAAGCTGCAGCAAGTTAAGCAGACGCTTCGAGCGCGGATGCACGAGCCGGTGCCCGAGGTGGGGGAATGGCTCGGGCGTGTGCTGAGACGGCTTCAACCAATACCACGCGGTTCCGGGAAACTGCGGAGCCTGCGCAAATTCCGTGAACGTGTGAGCCGGCATTGGTGGCAAGCGCTGAACAGGCGAAGCCAGCAAGGCCGGGTGAGTGCGGCGCGGATGGATCGATTATTCGATCGCTGGCTCCCTCGGCCGCGTGTGCTTCATCCGTATCCGACTGTCCGCTTTCGCGCCAGATATCCCAGGCAGGAGCCGTATGCGTGAGTAGCGCCCGTACGGATCTGCGCGGGGGGAGATCAGCAATGGTCTTCCCTACCGCGACCGGTTTTTGCGCCAGACGACTTTCACCACGGGGCGATAGCCTACGGGCGGGGCGAATTGTGGCAAAGCGCCGATCGAGCCGGTCCATACCTGCGCGAAATCACGCAGAGGACCGTGCCCGGTGCCCGATTTGCTTGTGTTTTCGATTGGGCCACGAGTTGCAGTAGTTGGCTTAGGGAGCGAACATGCCAGGAGCCTCACATCACTCGCCGCGCGATTATGCGCGGACGCCGTTGAATGTTTATTGGGAAATGACACAGGCCTGCGCGCTCGCCTGCCGGCATTGCCGCATGGAGGCGATGACCTCGGCGGATCCCATGGAGCTTACGTTCGATGAGGGCATCGATTTTCTGGAGCAGATTCCAGAATTCGGCGAGCCCTTGCCGCACTTGATCCTGACCGGAGGCGATCCTCTCGCGCGCAACGATCTTTTCGAATTGATCGATGAGGCGCGCCGGTTGGGGATCGGCGTTTCGATCACGCCCGCCGCAACTCCGGCCCTCACTCGCGATGTGCTCGCGCGGCTCAAGGGACACTCTGTCGAAGGCCTGGGTCTTAGTCTCGACGGTTCCACGCGGGAGCGTCACGATTCCATTCGCGGCGTTGCCGGCACCTTCGACCGCACCCTTCAGGCCATGCGTTGGGCCCAAGAGTTGGGCATGCCGCTGCAAGTCAACACGCTTGTCTCCGGCGAAACCGCCGGCGACTTGCCGGCTATCTATGAGCTGCTGAAGCCGCTGGGAGTCGCGCGCTGGAGCCTGTTCTTCCTGATTTCGGTAGGCCGCGGGAAAGTGTTGCAGCCGCTGCCGCCGGAGCAGGCTGAAACCCTGATGGCGTGGGTGTACGAAACCTCAAACCAGGCTCCTTTCATCGTTGCCACCACCGAAGCCCCTTCTTACCGGCGCGTAGCGATCCAGCGCATGCGTTCAGAAGGGCAGACGGGCGAGCAGATCAAACGCAGTGCCGCCGCGCGCAGCTTTGGTATTCGCGACGGCCACGGCATCGTGTTTGTATCGCATACGGGCGACATCTGCCCGGCGGGATTTCTGCCCTTGGCCGCGGGCAACATTCGCACAGACCGGCTGGTCGAGGTTTACCGCAACGCGCCTCTGTTCCGTTCGCTGCACGATCCGGCGCACTTTGAACAGCGGTGCGGGGCGTGCGAATTCCACACGTTGTGCGGCGGCTCTCGCGCGAGGGCCTTTGCGGCCACGGGAAACCCGCTCGCCTCGGACCCGCTCTGCATTCATGAACCTCGAGCGGCGATCTTCTAAGGAACTCGCGCGCACAACGGAGCCTGGCTCGGCGCAGACTCGGGGAGTTCCTGACTGTTTGGAGGGCCGAGCCGGCCCTGTGCGGGCTCCTCAGAAACAGCCGCCAAACGGAGCCTGGTCGCGACCCGGAGCCAAGCTGTTGCTCTCAGAAATTGAGGGCCGCGACCGGCCCTTTGCGGGCTGGCCGGCCGCTACACTGGGTCTATGATCACAGCGGTCGATGTTTCGGCTTTATTTCGCCCTCTCACAATCAAGAATCTGAACCTTTCGAATCGGATCGTCATGGCGCCCATGACGCGCGGTAAATCGCCCGGCGGCATACCGGGAGAAAACGTGGCCGCGTATTACCGCCGGCGAGCCGAAGGCGGCGTGGGTTTGATCATTACCGAAGGAACGTACATAGACCATCCAGGCGCAGGATTCTATCCGGATGTTCCGCACTTCCATGGCGACGCTGCGCTGGCGGGATGGCGGCGCGTTGTGGAAGCGGTCCACGGCGCGGGCGGGAAAATTTTCCCTCAGCTCTGGCATTGCGGGCTGTCCGCACCGGCCGGAATCAAGCTGGGTCCTGACGCGGTGGGGCCATCGGGGCTCGCCAAACCGGGCGAGCAGGTCACCGCTCCCATGACCCAGAAGCAAATCGATGAGGTCATCCGCGCCTACGGGGACGGTGCTGCCGAGGCCCAGCGGCTGGGATTTGACGGACTCGAAATTCACGGAGCGCATGGATACCTGATCGATCAATTCTTTTGGCAGGGAACGAATCAACGCACCGACGCCTACGGGGGCGACCTGGTGGCTCGCACGCGATTCGCGGTGGAGGTGATTCGGGAGATCCGCAGCAGAGTGCGCCCCGAATTTCCGGTGTGCTTGCGCTTCTCGCAATGGAAATCGCAGGACTACGCCGCCAAACTCGCGCAGACGCCGGCGGAGCTGGAACGTTTCCTCGAGCCGCTGACCGCGGCCGGCATAGATTGCTTTCACTGTTCGCAGCGCCGGTTCTGGGACGCGGAGTTCGAGGGGAGCCAATTGAACCTGGCTGGATGGACCAAGAAGCTTACAGGCAAGCCCACGATCACGGTGGGTTCGATCACATTGGATCAGGAATTCACGCGGTCCTTCCGCATGCCGGACACGGCCGCCGTCACCGGCATCGACGAACTCATCGAACGGCTGGAACGCGACGAGTTCGACCTGGTGGCCGTGGGGCGATCGCTGATCGTGAATCCAACCTGGCCCGCCATGATTCGCAGAGGTGCGATGGAGGAGCTGAAGCCGTTCCAGCGCGACGTGCTGGCGGAGCTGACGTAGCGTCCTGGCGAAGACGCGCGATGCGGGCTTCTCTCTTCGGCAAATACCTCGGCACATTCGTAATCCCAGTGGTGCTCGCCTTCGCGTGCGCGGCGCTGCTGCTTCAGAGAATCGACTTGAGCATCGTCGATCTGGGCCGCCACTTGAAGAACGGAGACATCCTCCTGCACGGCACCTGGGCCGAGAAGCAGGCGGTTCTGCACACCAACTTCTATTCCTATGCTGAAGGCGATTTTCCGTTCGTCAATCATCATTGGTTGTCGGGAGTGGTCTTCTACCTGGTCTGGCGCTGGGCTCACTTCGAAGGCGTCACCATTCTGTATCTGGCGCTGACCGGCGCTTCGACTGTGGTGCTGTATCTGGCAGTGCGGCGGGCCTACGGCACGGAGATCGCCGCACCTCTCGCGGCGCTCGCCGTTCCCCTGGTTGCGTGGCGTTATGATGTCCGGCCCGAAGCGTTCACGTATCTCCTGACTGCGGTGTTTTATGCGGTGCTGCTGGGATGGCAGGAAGGATACGTCAAAGAAAGGTGGCTGTATTCGCTGCCGGTCTTGATGCTGCTGTGGGTGAATCTGCACATCGGCTTCGTATTTGGATTCCTGCTGCTCGGTTTTTTCGCCATGAAGACATGGGGCCCACGAGCAAAGGCGCTCTGGCCCGTGGCCGCGCTGGCAGTTATTGCCGCGCTGCTGAATCCGAATCTGCTGGCGGGGTTGCTCTATCCGCTGAATATATTCCGCAATTATGGATATAGCATCTCGGAAAATCAATCCATCGCCGGATTGGAGCAGCGCGGCTTGGCTGGCGCGTGGGAATACAGTTTCTTTTACTGTCTTCTGGCGGTGGCCGCGGGCAGCTTTCTTTTAAGGTGGTTTCGCAAAAAACCCGGAAGCGCAGCCCGCACACCGGAGGCGCTGCTGTTGGGCGCAGTGGGCGTCCTGGCGTACAGCGCTGTCCGTAATCTTCCGTTGTTCGCGTTGCTGATGGTTCCCGTGGTGGCAGCGAATGTACACGATGTGTTGTCCGCCGGGAAGAATCTTTTGAATTCCCAATGGCTGCGAGCCGGATCTGCGATGGTCTTCGGAATCGGCTTACTCTACGCGGGCCAGCAGTTTGAGGACAAGCAGGGCAATTTTGGGTTGGGCTTACGGGACGGAGTGGAAGCGACGGTGGATTTTCTCAACGCCAACCATATCCCCGGTCCGTGGTTCAATGACATCGACAACGGCGGATACCTGGTCTTCCATTCGCAAAAGGTCTTTGTCGACGGACGTCCCGAAGCCTATCCGGCGGATTTTCTGGAGAAGAAGTATATCGGCGCGCTTAACGATGACGCAGTGTGGCGTGAATTGGACGCGAATTATCACTTCAACGCTATTGTTTGTTCACTCGAAGATGCTTTTCCGCCGATTGAGCGGTTCCTGATCGCCCGCGCTCACGATCCAGATTGGGCGCCGGTTTATACCGACTATTACAGTCTGGTATTCGTGCGAAGAACGGATTCAAACGCGGAGGTGATCCGCGCGCATGAAATTCCTCAGGAGCAGTTCCGCAAATAATCCGCACCGCCCGCGGGACTACTGAGAACGGCTGATGCGGACCCAGTGGATCACCGATACGATGCTTCCGATTACGCAAAGCGCGATGAAACCGCCCATGAACCACAAGAACCCGGTTGAGTTCGCGATCCGGATGATGCGGCGTCCGAAATAGATGGCGGACCAGCCGACCAGCGAGAATCGAACCGCTCGGGCAAAGAAGACCAGGACCAACAGGCGCGGCCGCGGATACTGGAATGCGCTCGCGGCCGCGATGGATGCGCCAAATGGAAAGGGCGGCGGCGCCAGGCAGGAGACGATCAGCAACGCGGCGGCATGCTTCTCCATCTGCTGTTTCAAGTAGCCGAGGAGCTTGGGTTTCACCAGCCGCTTGAGGCCTTCCTCACCCCCTTTGCGGCAAACCAGGTCCAGGCAGAAGACGCCGATTGTCGATCCCGTGGCGACCGCCAGCACGTAGACGGGGAGTTGGTCGTGGTGCCGGGCCACCAGGAGCACCATGAGCAAGTCGCTCCCGAACGGCAGGAACAGAAAGGAATCATCCGCGATGGCAAGGAACAGAAGCCCGAATGCGCCATATTGGACGAAAAACGCCAGCAGATGGCGGATCGTTGGACTCACGCGTCTATCGATTCGGAGCTGCGGCCGGGGCCGCGAAACTAGGGGGGAGCGGCCAATTGCCGTCATACGGCGGCCAGTTGGGCACAGGCTGTTCCGGAGCCGGATAGAACATGGCGGAATAGATGCTGCGAATCTTGTTGTTCTCGATCATGAACCATTCGCTGAACATGTTTCTCCGCGTGGCGGTGCCGGGTTTCCGCAGGAAGACGGCGATCGCCAGAACGACGCCGGCCTCCTCATCCACCACCGGGTAACGCCGGGCCGCGACCAATTGAACGTTGATGTTCGCCAGATTGGAGGTACAGTCGTTGACAGCCGCTGGGTCAGCTTTAGCGGCGGCAGGGGCCCGGCCTCTGCCTGTTACGGTATTGCCATTCTCGGTGCGGTTGCATCCGGGGTAGGCCATGATGATGGAGCCGTCGTGCGTGGTGATCCCGTCGAAGTAGCTGTTGGTGGCGGCAATCATGGCTTCGCGCGATGAGCGTGCTTCTTTGGCCACGGGTTTGTCGGGAGGAGGATTGGCGGCAAGATTATCCGGCTCAAAAAAATTGCCGGACGGTTGGCCCGCGGCGTTGAGCCCGTTTAATCCGGGGTTATTCTTGCGAGCGATGAGCCATTCGGCTTCCGTGATCTTGCGGTTTTCAACTTTCACCCGGACCGTTACGATGGCCCGATCGCTGCTCTCCTCGACGGTGCCGAAGTAGCCCGCCTGCCCGCTGACCGGGTCCAGATAACGCCTCTGCACTTTTCCCAGCGCGGTGACCGTCTTCCAGACACCCGTGCCGGGGCGCACGACAACGGCGTTTTCAGTTTGCCGGAATCCGGCGAACAAAGGAGCCGCGGAAGGATCGTGTTTGATGACCGCATTCAAGTATTGATCCAGCGCCGTTTTGAGGCAGGCGCGGTCGCAGTCGTTCGCGGCGGCGAACAGATTCGCTCCGGCGGTAAGAACAACCGCCGCGCACGTGAGGACACGTACGCACCGTGACGGCCGCACCGGGCGAAGCTCGGTTGCGCGCGCGAGTTTCTCAAAGGCCACGAGCACCTCTCTGTTACGGGCTACTCTTCCGGGGCAGTCTTCTTGGGCTTCGCCGGCGGTTTCGCCTCAGCTTTCTTCTTCGCAGCCCAGCGTTGGCGCATCCGCTCGGCCGCGGCGCGTTTCTGGGCGGCAGTGAAGGTGCGGCCCTTCTTTTTCGGTGGTGCATGCGCGGGTATCGGTGCTGCGTGCTCGGGTACATGAGCGGAAGCCGCTATCGCCAGCGGATTCCTCGGCGGACGTCCCCGGCGCTTGGCTGTGCCGCCGAGGGCTTCAATCGCTTTGTTCAGTTTGTCTCGTTCTGCAGTGAGTAAGGCAACAATATGTTCGGTAGCCATCCAGAAAATCGTATCACGGACCGCGTTTCCCTGCAGAGCCGGGTTTTAGAACCGATTATGGTAAGGGCTTGCCGTCGAGAACGAAGACCATCAACTTTGGGAAGACGGTCTGGTCGGTGGGCGGGGGCGGAGGAGCGCCAGGCTCGGCATTACGCGCCACCACGATTCCTTGGCCGCCCGTCAGCGCCACGTACTGCTTGCCGTCGAGCTCATATGTAATGGGCGGAGCCATTCCACCTTTCAAGCCGGTTTGAACGTCCAGCAGCTTCTCGCCCTTATCGGCCGAGTAAGCCACCAGCCGCCCGTCGGGAATCACCTGGATCACAAGATTGCCGGCGGTGGTCACGGTTCCGCCTCCGATCGATCCGCCGCCGGGTTGTTGCCAGCGCTGCTTCTGCGTCACGGGATCCCATGCGACCAGCGCGTTCTGGGGCGATCCGGCTGGAGGCGGCTCCGGTCCAATCGCAGGCGGCGGAGGAAGAGTAGCGGGAAGCGGCGCGCCGCGGCCTCCTGCATTGGCCGCTGCGTTGGCCGGCGGAGGTCCGCGTTTGATTCCGGTATTGCTTTGACCCGGCTTATGGACGAACTCGGGATCGACGGCGAAGGTGGAGCTGCTGTTCAGAGACGTTGGAATATAGACCAGCCCCGTGTTCGGGTTGAACGACATGGGCGACCAGTTGTGCCCGCCGCCGGGGCCGGGAGAGATCTGGATGGTTTCCTTGCCATAGTGCGCTTCGGGATTGATGAAGGGACGGCCGGTGCGTTCATCCAGGCCCTTCGCCCAGGTGACCTTCACGTAGGGCTGGCCGGAGATGAACTGGCCGGTGACGCGGTCGATCACGTAGTAGAAGCCGTCCTTGTTGGCCTGCATCAGCACCTTGCGCGGCTGGCCTCGGATGGTGATATCGGCCAGCAGCAATTGCTGCACGCTATCGAAATCCCAGGAGTCGCCGGGGACGGGTTGGAAATACCATTTGAGCTCGCCCGTATCCGGTTTGACGGCGAGGATCGAGCATACATAAAGATTGTCCTTGCCCTTGGACTTGCGCAGCTCCTCCGGCCATGGGCCGCCGTTGCCGGTGCCGACATAAATCAGGTCGGCCTCAGGATCGTAGGAGATCGCGTCCCACAGCGAGCCGCCGCCGCCGAGCTTCCACCAATCTCCGGACCACGTTTCCGCGGCTGTCTTCAGCGCTGGATTTTCGAAAGGCTTGGAGGGGTCGCCGGGGACGGTGTAGAATCGCCAGGCGCGTTTGCCGGTGCGGGCGTCATAAGCGTCGAAGAATCCGCGGATGGGCAGCTCAGAGCCGGCCACGCCGATAATCACTTTGCCCTTGGCGATGCGCGGCGCCATGGTGATGGTATAGCCGTCCTGCGAATAGGAGACGCGCGATTCCCAGACCGGCTTGCCGGTCTGCGCGTCGAGGGCGATGAGCCGGCCGTCAATCACGGGGGCGATCACCAGACCTTCATACAACGCGATGCCGCGCTGGACCACGCCGCAGCAGATTACCGGACGGGTCTTGTCCTGATTCACCTCCGGGTCCCAACGCCATTTCTCTTTGCCGGTGCGGGCGTCGAGCGCGAAAACGACGCTCCAGTTGGTGATGCTGTAGAGAGTGCCGTTGGAAACCAGCGGCGTGGCTTCCTGGCCTCCGCCTCCGCGGCCGACGTCGTAGGACCAGGCCAGGCCCAGCCGGCTCACGTTGGATGTATTGATCTGGTTGAGCGTGCTGTAGCGCGTCTCGCCCGGGGTCAGGCCGTAGGTGAGCCACTCGCCGCCGGACTTGCCGGCGTTCTTGAGCGCGGCGTCATCGACTGCGCGGGCTTGTCCAAAGGCGGTTGGCCCGATCGCGATCGACAGAGCGATCAGGGCTGCGTACGGGGTTTTTGGCGCCATAAATTCTCCTCAACGCGGCGAAGCTTAAATGATTCTACTACCGTCGCGGCAATTTGAGGGAAGGGCCGTGCGTCGCGCGAATCAACGTGGCATGCTTGAGGCGGTGATTATTGTCCTCCTTATTCTGGCGGCAATTACTGCTGGCGCTCAGCCGACTGGCGACGGAGTACCGCTTCTTCGGCAGGTTGCCGAAGCGGCGCGTTCGGCCAAGGGCTGGCGGGCCGAGGGTACGCTGGAGGTTAAGGACAGAGAAACCCCAGAGCGTTTTCCAGCGAGCCGAATGCCAATCATCGTTTCCAGGCGTGGTCCTCTGGAGATGCGTCACAGCCTCGGCCCGGACTTGGCCATATGTGACGGCTCGACCTTTTGGAGCAAGAAGGCGTCCGGAAGCGCGAAGATGTATGCCGCGACGGCAAAGGAGTGCAATCCTGTAGCTCTCCGGTGGGACCCGCTCGATTCGCTTCAGTCCGCGGTCCTCGTTCGCAAAGACGCTTCTCTGGGATGCACTCTGGTGAGGGCGGAATCGGAATACACGCTTTCTGCCGGCCTTGAAATTGACCTGCCGGATAAGGTTTTCGAATACGTAGGACCGAACGTCTCTGCGCTCCGCTGCCGCCGCTACAACTACGTGTCGCCAGGGAGATGTGTGTCGACGAAGCAACCAAGTCGGTTCTGTGGGAGCGGTTCGGGGTCGGGTACCTCAATCTCCTCTACCTTGTGAACATTACGAAGATTGAGCGCGACCCCGAGTTCGGCCCGGACGAATTCGTTATTCCACCCGCTTCTCAACGCAGTACTGATCGT
Organism: Bryobacterales bacterium; assembly: GCA_963765185.1. Lineage (GTDB taxonomy): Bacteria > Acidobacteriota > Terriglobia > Bryobacterales > Bryobacteraceae > Palsa-187. The sequence goes on along the minus strand of CAVXWB010000043.1, from coordinate 60,032 downwards.
TGGCTAAAAATTATCGGGGACTTGCCGGTTCACGACTGCCTCGGTTCGTCACCGTCAGTGGGCTGCCCCCAAAACCCGTTCGCTCTTCACGATGGAAATTGACTTGGCCGCGCTGTCGCGGGTCGTCTAAACTGACATAACGGAAGGGAAGCTCTCCATCATGATGTTGAACTGGGACGAATACCTGCAGGAGCTGATGACCACGATTGGCGAAATCGGGCGCACCTCGCCCGAGGTCCTGCGCGGATACCGGACGCTCAGCGATGCTGGCGCGAAGACCGGCAAGCTGGACGCCAAGACGCGCGAGCTGATCGCGCTGGCCGTGGCGGTTTCGCTGCGGTGCGACGGCTGCATCACCACCCACACCACGGCGGCGATCAAGAATGGCGCGACCAAGGAAGAGATCGTTGAAGCTTTGGGAGTCGCCATCAGCGTGAACGCCGGAGCGGCGCTGGTCTACTCGTCCCGAGTGCTGGACGCGTATCACGCCAAAACCGAGGCGCCCAGCGCGAGCTCGTAATCGGCTCGATCTCCATCTTCTTCTACCAGGATGCGCAACCCCCCCCAAGACCAGGGGCCGCCGATCGACGCCGATCAACGCGGATTGAAAATCTGTTTTTCAGCGGCCTGCGAATAGAGGATGATGAAATACGACGACTATGCTTGAACCCAAGCTCTCGGCCGACCCGGCTTCGCATCCGCCGATTGACAGCTACAAGCTGATGATCGGCTCCATCGTGCCGCGGCCGATCGCTTTCGTTTCGACGATCTCGAACGAAGGTGTGACCAACCTGGCGCCCTTCAGCTTCTTCAACGCGGTTTGCTCGGATCCCCCGGTGATCTGTTTCTCCGTCGGCAATCGCGTTCCATCGAAACATACGATCGCGAATATCCGGGCTACTGGCGAGTTCGTGGTCAACGTCGTGACCGAGGAGATCGCGGAGCAGATGAATATGTGCTCGGGCAATTTTCCCGCCGGCGTGAGCGAATTCGAAGTATCGAGATTGACGCCGGAGCCGAGCGAAATCGTGAAGCCGCCCTGCGTCCGCGAATCTCCCGTGAACATGGAGTGCAAGGTGCTTCAGATCGTGGAGGTCAGCAAGCGGCCGGAGGGCGCAACTATGGTGATCGGCGAAGTGGTCCGCTTTCACTTCGACCGCGCCATCGCCGACAACTTCCGCATCGATCCGGCCAAGCTCCGCGCCGTCGGCAGGATGGGCGGGAACGAATATACCCGTACGCGGGACCGTTTCGAAATGATTCGGCCCAGGGTTTGATTTCTTAAAGACGCGATGCCGAAACAAAAACTCCTCAACGTTCTGCTGGCCGTCGCGGCGCTGATCGCGGTGCTGGCACTGGCGACGCTGTTGCCGTTCTCCTCAAGCAATATCAGGAGCGACTTGGGCTACGCGTCCCTGTGCCCGTTCGCTCCGTGGAGCACTTTGACGCTGCTGGCGTTCGCGGGCCTGGTGTGGATGGTTCGGGCGTACGTCAAGACGCAAGGACGTTAGGATGATTTACAAAACCTGATAAAACGAAACCTGGACGCGGTCCGGATGGCGCACGCCCGCGCCCACGAAGATGTGGCGCGCCAGCCAGAAGAAGGCTTGGTCGCTGGTCTCAAACTTCGCCGTGGTGCGGAAGTAAATCAGCGCGGGATCGACGGGTTCTCCGCGGCGCAACCGCTCCATGGCCTCGGCCGGGCCGTGCCGCAGCCCGGAGTTCTCGACGTAAATGCGGGCGCCTTCGTTGGTCTCAATGACGTAGCGCGCGTGCAGCTCCGCCACACCATCCGCGCGGATGAGCTGATAATCGGCGCCCGCGGGAAGGATGCGGCCGTGGAGCCGCGGGCCGGAAACCTCGCCCCCGAGAATGGGGACTACGCGCCGCACACCCGCGGCGGATTCTCCGATCTCGATCGCCTGGCCCACCCGCACGGTCAGATCGGCGACATGCACCAGCTCGATCATGTGCGCTGAGGAGCCAGACTGATCTCGGTATCGTCGTTACGCACTCCCTCCACAATCCGCTGCGCCACGAATTCGGCCGAGTGCGCGGGCGGCAAATTTCGGCGCATCGCTTCGAAATTCGGAGCCGGCAAGGCTGCGCTTCCCATGGCGTTCTTGCCGAAGTTTGTTTCGGTGAGGTACGGCAGCACCACCAGCACCTTGATGCCATCCCCCATCAGTTCCGCCCTCGCGTAGTCGGACATAATTTCCAGAGCGCGCTTCAGCGCCGGATACGCGCCGCCGATCATCGGCACCATCGTGCGCGAGGTGCCGGAAGAAATGTTCACGATCGTTCCTCCGCCGGTCTTTCCTTCACTGGTTTGCCGCATGGCGCGAATGGCTGCCTGCATCCCGTACAGAGGACCCATCAGATTGACCTCGAACAATCGCTCGAACGCGGCGGGGTCGAGATCGGCGATGCTGGATCGGAGCCCTACGCCGGCGTTGTTCACGATCACATCGAGGCGGCCAAACCGTTCGACTGCGCGCTCGACCAGCGCGTCAACCTGGTCGCGCTGGGTGACATCCGTCGCGACGGCCAGCGCGCGATCGCGGCCGAGCTCCTCCGCCAGGGCCGTGAGCGCCGCCTGGTTACGCGCCGCCAGCACGACATTCGCTCCCGCAGCGGCGAACGACCGCGAGGCCGCGGCGCCAATCCCCTCGGAGGCGCCCGTCACGATCACTGTTTTCCCCTGCAGGTCCATGTATTAAAGTAAAACATACCTATGGCCCGATTCCTCGTTCTCTACAACCAGCCTGCCGACCCGGCGGCTTTTGACCGTTATTATTTCGAGACGCACGTCCCCATCGCCAAGAAGATAGCGGGCTTGCGATCTTTCACCGTGAGTTCCGGCAAGCCGACGATGGTGACCGGCAGTGTCTCGCCGCATCTGATCGCCGAGCTGGAATTCGACAGTATGGGCGCGCTCGAAGCCGCCATTGCGTCGCCGGAAGGGCAGGCCGCTGCGGCGGACCTGGCGAATTTCGCGCAGGCCGGCGTCACGCTCCTGGTGTACGATACGCGGGTTGTTTGATAATGTGTTTGATAATGTGACATCATGGCTCGCGAAATCAAGATCCGCGTCAACGAACGGTCGTGGACGGTGGCATCCGCGCCGGACACGCCGCTGCTCTACGTTCTTTCGAACGAACTACTGTTGCGGGGGCCGCGCTTCGGCTGTGGTTTAGCCCAGTGCGGCTCCTGTTCGGTGCTGGTCAACGGGGTCGAAACCCGTTCCTGCGTGACGCCGGTTTCGGCGGTGGAAGGCAAGGCCGTCACCACTCTGGAAGGATTGCCCGCCTGGTACGCTGCACAGAAGAAGCTGGCGCAGCCGCCCGCGCTGCATCCCGTGCAACAGGCCATGATCGATGAACAGGCGCTCCAGTGCGGCTATTGCTATAACGGCATGATCGTCAAAGCGTCCGAGTTGCTTTCTAAAACGCCGCAGCCGAGCGAGGCGCAAATACGCACCGCCATGAACGGCCACATCTGCCGCTGCGGAACCTATCCCAGAATCATTCAGGCCGTGCAACGCGCTTCGCGGGTTATGGGCGGGCCGGTTCAAGGAGGAGCGGCGAAATGATCCTGCGGCGCGAGTTTCTCAAAACCGGCGGCGCGCTTGTCGTCGGCCTCAGTCTGCGCGACGTGCTGCCCGCACAGGAGCGCGGTTCGAAGGCCGGCCCACCGGACGCGAAGCAGATCGACACCTGGCTCGCCATCCACGCCGACAATACCGCGACGATCTACATTGGTTTCGCAGAGCTGGGCCAGGGCAACTCCACCGCTTTGCTGCAGATCGCGGCCGAAGAGCTGGATCTGGAAATGAGTCAACTGAAGTCGGTGCGGCTGGATACCAACGTCACGCCCAATCAGGGCGGAACTTATTCGAGCGCCTCGATTCAACGGGGCGGCCCGCAGGTTCGCGCGGGTGCGGCCGAGGCGCGGCAGGCGCTGCTGCAGATGGCTTCGAAGAATTTGAATACGCCGGTGGAGGGGCTGGTGGTTTCAAAAGGCGTCGTATCGGGTGGCGGCCGCCTGGTCACCTATGGGGACCTGATTGGCGACAAGCAATTCAATCTTGCCTTCACAGGATCGGCGCCGGTGAAGCCGACCACGGCGTACAAAGTGGTGGGCACGCCGGTGCCGCGCCGCGACTCGCCGGCCAAGGTCAACGGCGAGTACGTGTACATGCAGCACGCGCGCGTCGACGGCATGCTGCACGGCCGGGTGGTGCGGCCTCGCGGCCAGAGCGCCTACAAGGCCGGCGCCAAGGTGTTGAGCGTGGATGAGAGCTCCATCCGCGACATCGCCGGAGCGCGCGTGCTGCGCAAAGGCGATTTTATCGGCGTGGTGGCGGAGAACGAATGGGACGCGGTGCAGGCCGCCGCAAATTGAAAGTCGTCTGGGATATCACGCCCACGTTGCCCGGCAGCGATCGCCTTATGAACAGATGCGCTCGGCCAAGACCACGGATAACGTGGTCACCATGCGCGGCGATGTCGCGGGCGCGCTAACTGGAGCCGCTCATGTGGCTTCGCAGATCTGCCGGGGACCGTATCAGTCGCACGCTCCGTTCGCCCCCAACTGCGCGCTGGCCGACGTGAAGGCGGATTCGGCTCTGCTGATGAGCTCCACTCAGGATGTGTATGGGACGCGCACGGGCGTGGCTCGCTTGCTTGGACTTCCCGCGGACAAGGTGCGCGTGCAGTATTACGAAGGCTCCGGCACCTATGGCCATAGCTGTTACGACGATGTGGCGCAGGCCGCGGCGCTGCTGTCGCAATTGGCAGCCAAGCCGGTGCGCTTGCAGTTCATGCGCTGGGATGAACTGGGTTGGGACAACTTCGGTCCGGCGCACGTGGGCCAGGTGCGCGCCGCCGCGGACGCCTCCGGCAAGCTGATCGCCTATGAATACGAAGGCTGGCAGCATGGCTGGAGCAACACCGAGACGACTGCGCAGCTTACCGGCGTGCCCACCGCGGAATGGCCCGGAGGCGCGGTGCAAGGCGTCAGCGCGCTGAATTGCGGAGGCATGTACGATGTCGCGAATCTCCGCCTCGTGAATCACAAGCTGCCCGTGGCGGAGTATTTGAAGGGCGGATGGCTGCGCTCGCCTCTGGATCTTTCGTTTTCGTTTGCCTCTGAGCAGGCTATCGATCAGCTTGCTTATCTTTTGGAAATGGACCCGCACGAATTCCGCCAGCGCAATATCAAGGACGCTCGCTGGCTGGGCGTTCTGGACGCCGCCGCGCAGGCGGCCAAATGGAACCCCGCGCCGCGCGGCTTCGAAACTGTCTGACGCGAAGATCGTCACCGGCCGAGGCATCGGCGTGGGAACGCATCTGGCTTCCTACGGAGGCGCGGTGGCCGAGATCGAGGTCAACAAGGAAACCGGCAAGGTTTTGGCCAAGCACCTGTATGGCGCCATCGACGCCGGCCAGGTGGTGAATCCGGGCAACGTGGAGGCGCAGATCGGCGGCGAGTTGGTTCAGACCGCCAGCCGAATGTTCCATGAGGAAGTGACGTTCAACACTACCAACGTCACCAGCCTGGATTGGAATAAGTACCCTGTGCTGCGCTTCGACGAATGCCCGCAGGTGACGGCGGTGGTGGTGCAGCGTTTGAATGAACGCTCGACCGGAGCGGGCGAGGAGGTCATGGCCGCAGCCGCGGCCGCCATCGCCAACGCGTTTTTCGACGCCACGGGCGTGCGCATGGAAGAGTATCCGCTGACGCCGGCGCGGGTACTGGCGGCGCTGAAGCGCGCGTAGGCCGGGCTGGCGGGCAGTCATTCGCTCCTTAGCGTTCGCGCGGGATCGATCCGCACAGCTCGAATTACCGGAGGCAAGGCGGCCAGCACAACCGCACCCAATAACGTCAGAATGGGAGCCGCAACCGCGCCTCAAATCAGTCGTCTTGACCCCGAACAGCAGAGCCTCGAGGAAACGCCCGCTCGCCAAGCCCATGGCTAAGCCGATCGCCAATCCGACGAACACCATGCCGAAGATGCCCGCCGTAACTCGCCGCACGACGTGAGCGGAGCGTGCGCCCAACGCCAGACGAATCCCGATTTCCCGCCTCTGCTGAACCACCGAATAATTCAAGACGCCGTAGAGTCCGATGGCAGCTAACACCAGAGCCACGATGGCGAAGAAGAATGAGAGCGTGGCGAGGAGCCGTTCGCGAATCGTCTGCCGCCGAACCAGCGCGCCTTGGGTGTCGATGCCGCGCACGTGGAATCCCGCGCCGGCCTGAGAGACTTCGCGGCGCAACAGGGGCGACAGCGTCAAGGGATCGTTCGTTGTTCGGACGATGATGGTCCCTCCGGCCCTGTCCTCCATAGGAACGTAGACCGTGGGACGGATCGGTTCGCGAAGATTACGGTAGCTGCAACACAGCCACCGGATGAGCACCAGGCTTCAGATCGTCAGTAGGCGTGAGCAGGCGGCCGAGAGCCGGTTGAATTCCGAATACTCCAAAAACGTTCCCGGAAACATACTGCCTGTAGACCGGTTCCGGCTCGCCGCTGGAGCCGAAGATAGCGTCCTGCCGGGAGCTCATGCCGACCAGCATCACATCCGCCCGGTCTCCAAGAATCTGGCGGTACCGGCGGAAGGTTAGGTAATCGAAGTCTTCGTAATAAGGCAGGCGGCCGTCTAATCCGGAGTTCGTGACCGCCAGGAAGAAGAGCCGCTCCGGAGCGGCGACCGGCAAGCTGCGCCACAGCAAAGCATCCACCAGCCGGAACGCCGCGGTGGTTGCGCCGATCGCCAGCGCGAGCGATAAAACCGCGGCGGCGCTGACCACGCAATTCTTCTTGAGCTGCCGCCATCCGAATACGACGTCGGCAGCCAAAGCGTCCAGCCACGGCAGCAATCGGATGTCCTGGCTTCGCTCCCGATTGAGGAGCTCGCTGCCAAACGTCCGCCGCGCTTCCCCGGCCGAGCGCCCCCGCGCAATCGCTTCGTCGATATGCGATGCCAGTTCCTCGTCGAGCTCGCTGGCAACTCGCGTGCGGCGGAACTGATTTCGAAATCGCCCGATCCAGGACATGGCAGTCGCTCCTATGCCAGCTTGAGTACGCGCTGCACGGCGTCCACCACCGTGGTCCAGCGAGCTTCTTCGCTAGCCAGTTGTTCGCGGCCTCGCGCGGTCAATTCATAGACGCGCGCACGGCGGCCGCTGTCTTTTGTGATCCATGACGCGCGGATGCTTCCGGCCTCCTCCATGCGATGCAGCGCCGGATAGAGCGAGCCTTCTTCGACTCGCAATACCTCGCCCGAGATCTCCTCGATCGCCGTCATGATGGCGTAGCCGTGCAGCGGCGCACGCCGCGAAAGAATTTTCAGCGTCAGCAATTCGAGCGATCCTTGAAGATTATCCGCTTTCGCCATACATAAGACATCTTGGTGCTAAGATGTCTTAGCTGTCAAGAGGGCGGCGCCGTCGCCAAGACAGTTCTTCGAAGCCACGGTGAATGGCCCGGACACCATTGCATTATGATGGAAATGTCGAGGCCGCCTCTTTGACCAACAAAGAATCCCTTCACCAGCTCGTCGACGAATTGCCGGAGGATCAGACCGAGCTTGCGCGCGTCTTGCTTGAAGACCTGCGTAGTGCCGCCGATCCCGGCGGTCCGCCATTAGACCATGAAACCCTCGCCTCGCTCGACCGTGGCCTTGCCGATATCGCCGCGGGGCGCGTCAAGGCGCTCGACGAATATGAACGCGAACGCGGGTTGTGAACTATCGCGTCTCAGTTTCTCACGAAGCTGAGAAAGTTCTAGACCGGCTTGATCGCCCCTCCGAGCGCCGCATCCGGGCGCGGTTCGTTCAACTTGGCGACGATCCGTTCGATCCACGGCTTTCTGCGCCACTCACCGAACGCGCGGGAGTGAGGAAGTCGCGCGTAGGCGGCTGGCGCATCCTGTTTGCAGTGGACCGCGACGCGATGGTCGTCAACGTCGTTACGGTGGACACTCGGGGCCAAGTCTACAAACGCTCGTGAAGTCGGTGGTCTCCTGCAGCGATCTTTGACCGTACCGGGTCAAGGTGACTTCGGATGGTCGAGCACGTCTCTGAGGCTGGCCGTACCGGATCGCTTGGAAACGGCCTTCAAAGTGCACACTGTTCAATGTGCGACTGGCTTATTTGCTCGCAGCGACGCCTTTGATTCTGGTGCTGGCAGGCGCGGGCGCCACCCCGAGTCTTACTGCGAACGCAATTGAGGACTCAACCAAGCCCGGCGTGGTAGGACCTGGAGCGGCGGGGCCAAGGGTGACGCGGGCGCAGATTCTTCTGGACCGCGCCCGGTTCTCGCCGGGCGAAATTGACGGCGTCTACGGCGACGATTTCGGAATTGCAGTCAAGGGATATCAGGAAAACCACGGTCTGAAGCCGACCGGAATCATTGATGCCGACATGTGGAGCCTCCTCAACGCCGATGCCGGCCCTCTTCTCGTCGCCTACACGATCACCAAAGCGGATGAGAAAGGCCCGTTCCAACCAATTCCCGCGGAAATCCAAGAGAAGGCGAAGATGAAGTGGCTCGGCTTCGAAACGCCCGAGCAGGGACTGGGGGAGAAGTTCCACAGTTCGCCGAAATTGCTTGCAGAGTTAAATCCCGGCGTGAAAATGGACCTGGTGGGCGCGCAAATCAGCGTTCCTAACGTGCGGCACATCGCAAAGGGCCTGGCGTTACGCGTGGTGGGGTCGAAGTCAAAACGCACCGTAATCGCCTACGGCGCCGGCGGCAAGGTGCTGGCGCAATATCCGGCTACGATGGGCGACACACACGATCCGCTGCCGATTGGGAATTGGAAGATCACGAGCGTGGTGCACTATCCCTGGTTCAACTACGACCCGGAACTCTTCTGGAACCCAGACCCGAAACAAGCCAGCGCAGTGCTGCCGCCCGGGCCGAAGAGCCCCGTCGGTTCGGTGTGGATCGGCCTCTCGAAAGAGCATTATGGAATCCATGGGACGCCCGATCCTGGGCAAATCCGGCACGGCGAATCCGCCGGGTGCATCCGCTTGACGAACTGGGATGCCGAAGATCTGTCGCACATGGTCCGACCGGGCACACCGGTGGTCCTGGAGGAATAGCTTTGAGGCTCTGCGTGGGGCTTATGTCAGTGGTTCTGGCTGTTGGCGCCAGTTCCTCCATTCTGGAGATGACTCCACCGATCCGTGGACTGGCCCTCGCGGATCTGCGGGACATGTTCCAAGAGGTCCACAACGGACACGCCCATGAGGCGATCGATATTCTGGAGCCGAGAGGAACACCCGTGCGTGCGGTCGTACCGGGAACCGTGCGTAAACTTTTCCTCAGCAAACCAGGCGGCAACACGATCTACGAGTTCGACGAGATGGAAATATATTGCTACTACTACGCGCATTTGGACGGCTACGCGAAAGAATTGCGCGAGGGAATGCGGGTCAAGCGCGGGGACATTATCGGTTTTGTGGGATCGACGGGCAACGCGGATGCGCGCACGCCGCATTTACATTTTGCGATCTTCGAGCTAGGGCCGGAAAAGCAGTGGTGGAAGGGGAAGGCCATTGACCCCTATCCTGGCCTGGTCGCCGCGGTGAAGCGGGCGAAGTAGCCGCTGGAAGCCGCGGTCCACATCTGCTAACTTGGTTCTCTGATCTCTTTTTCCAATATCAACAAGCAGTACGGCAAACAGTTAATCTTCGTCGACGCATCCTTTCAGTTGAACCCCGGGAGAAAGTTGGGCCTGGTCGGCCCCAACGGCTCCGGCAAGACCACGCTGTTCCGCATGGTCGTCGGCGAAGAAGACCCGACGAAGGCACCGTCTCGGTTCCGAAGAAGCTCACCATCGGCTACTTCCGCCAGGATGTCGAAGAGATGCAAGGCCGGTCGGCGCTTGATGAAGCCATCGCCGGAAGCGGCCGCGTGGGCGATCTGCATCACGAGCTGGAAGCGCTCCAGCACGCCATGGGCGATCCCGAGCAGGCGGACGACATGGACCGCATGCTGGCGCGCTTCGGCGAAGTGCAGGAGGAGTACGAACATCTCGGCGGCTACGCGCTGGAGGCGCAAGCCCGCGAAGTGCTGCACGGCCTCGGCTTCAAGGACGACCAGATCGACGGCGATGTCGGCGCGCTCTCGGGCGGCTGGAAGATGCGCGTGGCGCTGGCGCGGGTTCTGCTCGGACGCCCCGACGTGCTGCTGATGGATGAGCCCACCAACCACCTGGATCTCGAATCCATCATCTGGCTGGAGCAGTTCCTCAAGTCCTACCCCGGCGCGCTGCTGATGACCTCGCACGACCGCGAGTTCATGAACCGCATCGTTTCCAAAATCGCCGAGATCGATGCCGGCGAAATCATCACCTACTCGGGCGACTACGATTTCTATGAGCGCGAGCGCACCATCCGCGAGACCAATCAACAGGCGGCGTTCTCGCGGCAGCAGGCTATGCTCGCCAAGGAACAGCGCTTCATCGATCGGTTCCGGACCCACGCTGCCAAGGCGGCTCAGGTGCAGAGCCGCATCAAGGCTCTGGACAAGATCGACAAGATCGAGCTGCCCAAGAAGCGCCAGGTGGTGAAGTTCGAGTTCCAGGTGCCGCCGCGTTCGGGCGACCAGGTCGCGGTGATCGAGGATGTGCACAAGAGCTACGGCCCGCGCGTGATCTATGACGGGTTCAGCCTCACCATCCGCCGCGGAGAACGCTGGGCCGTGATGGGAAGGAACGGAGCGGGCAAGACCACGCTGCTCAAAATGATCGCCGGCGCCAGCGACGCCGGATTCGGGAAGCGTTCGTCTGGGCGCCAGCCTGAACATGGGATACTTCGCGCAACAGTCGCTGGATGTGCTCGACGCCGGATCTTACCGTCATCGAACAACTGCAACGGGATTTTCCGCAGGACGGCTTGGGTTCGCTGCGCACTCTAGCCGGCGCGTTCCAATTTTCGGGCGACGATGTGGAGAAGAAGATCCGCTCGCTTTCGGGCGGCGAAAAATCGCGGCTGGCGATGGCGCGAATGCTGTACCATCCGCCCAACTTCCTGGTGCTCGACGAACCCACCAATCACCTGGACCTGGCCACGAAAGAGATGCTGGTCGATGCGCTCAAGGGCTTCGACGGCACCATGATCTTCGTTTCGCACGACCGCATGTTCCTGCGCGGACTCGGCTCGCGCGTGCTGGAATTGGGAGGCGAAAGCGGCACGGACAAGAACCCTGTGGTCTATCCCGGGTCCTACGTCGAGTACGTACAATCACTGGGGCACGAGGCCCCGGGCATTTACTCCTGATCGCGAAATGTTTGGGATAATTTGGTCAGAGGAGAATCCCGCCATGGCCACCCTCGCGAATCCGTCGCAGCGCAATCCATCCCAGCGCCTCGGCCCCGCTACGACCGTCGTTTCCCTGACCACCGTGCAGCGCGCCCTGTGGCAGCTTGGCATGCAAATCCTCGATGCCGGAGCCGTCGCCAAATACAAGAAGCGCGCGAAACTCGGCATGCTGTGGAGCGCAATCCGCTGGCAACTCCTGGGCATGGCCGCTTTGGTGGCGCTGGTGTGCCTGGGGCGGGAGTGGGGCCGCGCCGCCGTCGTCGCCGCCGCCGCTGCCGTGCTCGCTACTCTCTTCGGCTGGCTTGTGAATGCGTCCGATCTTCAGTGGCTTACGATCGGATATAGCGCCTACCGAAGTATGCACGCGGTTCCTCCGCACGTGTCGGCCGCGGTGAACGCGCTCGTATGTTGCGGCGTCTCCCAGGAACGGGTCGGCATTGAATATCTGAAGAGCGATCCGATCCTGTTTGTGGAGGAAGCCGAGCAGAGCCCCGGCGTCAAGCGCTACGATCTCATCATCTGGTAATGGCTGCGTCCCAGGCCACTCGAGTCCTGGACCGGTGCAGTGATCGGCCCCTGCGCTCGCGCGCGATTCCCAGTTCTCCCGAAAGGCGTGCTCGTCGACGGCCTCGACGGCGCCATGATCTTCGCTTCGCATAGCCGCATGATCCTGTGCAGACTCCGGCTCACCTTCCTGGAATGGTCTCCCATGACGCCGTTTGGGACGCGCAGGCGGTTGGCTGGTGGGAAATAACCGGCGAACCAGTCTGAAGTAATACGCTATATAATCAACTGTGCTCGGGAACCTTAAATGGAAGTTCCCCTGAGTACTGCTGGAGGCCACATGAACAGTCACATCTTGCGAGTTCTGCTGTTGTCGCCTGTCTTCTCCCTCCTGACGATGGCCCAGTCCCTCGAAGGAGTCTGGCAAGGGAACGTCACGATGCCGAATGCACCCGAAAGCCGCGCCGCGATCAGAATCACGCGTACCGACGGCTCTCTCGCGGGCATCATGTTTCTGTTGGATAACAACGTACAAATGCCTGTCGCCAACATCTCTCTGACAAGGCACCACCGCGAAGATGTCTATCGCGGGCATGACCTATGAAGGCACGCTGAGCGCTGACGGCAACTCCCTTACCGGCAAGCTGACCATGGGAGCCAACTCCATGCCTATGCCATTAAAGCGCGCCACACCGGAGACAGCCTGGGAACTACCGAAGCCACCCGCGCTCCTCGCGAAAGATGTGCCGCTGGAATTCGAAGTCTCAACCATCAAACCCGCGTCCCGACACCAACATCCCTTCCGGAACCTATAGCATCGGGACTAGCAGCTACCAGGCCTACGGAGCCTCGCTGATCTACCTGCTGACCTTCGGCTTCAACATGCATCCCAGACAATTCGTCGGTCTTCCCGCATGGGCGACCTCCGATCGCTACGAAGTCAACGCAAAGCTTCCTGAAGGAGGCAGGCCTACCGATGCCCAATTGCGCATCATGGTCCAGAACCTGGCAAAGGACCGCTTCGGGATCACCTTCCACATGGAAAAACGCGAACTCTCGGCCTACACGATCAATGTTGGCAAGGGCGGTCTGGCGGGCATCAAGATGACGAGGAGCGAATCTCAGGGGAGCAATGGCGGCGGCACCTTCGCGGGCTCTGTCCCCGGCACCGGCGTCATGACGATGAGCAACTCCACCATGACCGATATGGCGAGTCTAATGCAACGCGTCATGCTCGACCGTCCCGTGGTCGACCAAAGCGGACTCACCGGCCGCTACAACATCGCTCTTAAATGGGCTCCGGACGACACGCAGTTCATCCAAATGAACCTCCGGCTCGCCCCGCCTCCGGGAGCCGATCTCGATCCTCTACCCAACCTCGTGACCGCCTTCCAGGAGCAACTCGGCATGAAACTGGAATTGACAAAAGCGCCTGTCGATGTCATCGTCGTCGACAAAGTTTCGCGCCCGTCGGAGAACTGACTACGGCCCGTCTTGGGTGAAGCCTAAAGCGCCGGAAGCCGCCCACTTGGACCGTCGCCGTCTCTCAAGACTTGCTCAATCCGGATTGCTCCTGGGTCACTGGTCACTCGCCAAGCGTGCCGGGCCAGCGCCTGTGAGGGCACCTGCATGGTGACGCGCAAGCCTGAGACTTGACGGCCGCTTACGTCGAGCGCCGGATTGCGGTTGCGAAATCCCCATTGTGCCAAGATCGGCTCGTGGATGGCAGGGCTGTTACCGCCGGCTGTAGGGAAACGCTTGGCGAGTTTTCACAGACCCGTTAGGGCCGAAGACGCGGCGAATCGTTATGTACGACCGGTTATGTTGTACAAAGCGGGCGGGGGCGTCTGTGGACGGGCCTGCGGGCCGCTCTCCGGAGAGGCTGGTCGGCGAGAGTGCCTCTCGGCGTATAATTTCAGGAGGTGGACCCATGGACCAGCGATTGAAGTTATCGATCGGCGCCTGGGGGACGGAACCTCCCACGCAGCCTCCTAAACCACAGATCCAGTCGGAGGGTCCAGTGGAAGGGAATGTGGAGGTGCAAGCCTCCGCAACGGCGGACGATGCTACGACGCTTGCAAGCGAGTCGCTGGCTCAGATTTGCCAGGTGCTGAAGCGCCACGAGGAGTACGCCTCGCGATTTGGTTGTTGCCAAGTGAGGCTGCTGTATCAGAACCTTCCCGAAATAGAACGGCAGCGATTGGAGGCGCAACGCGAGCGGATTACTCGCGAAGTTCGCGATCTTTTTGCCGGCCAGATTCGTTCGCTTGAGGAGAACATCTCGCGGACTCAGCGTACCTTCCTACCCCAAGCGAACAACAGGGCGGCAGACGCGGTTACTCACGTTCTTGGAGACGACCCCGGCACCAGTAGTCCCGCTAACCGCGATAACGGCTATGACGAACAAGAGCTAACCGATATCCGAGGCGCAGAGCGAGGTGGCGGTGAACGACCTGCCAGACCCGCACCTGGTCCGGGACCAGCTCCGATCTCCCTTTCCCAGGACCGGCTCCAGCCCCCGCTCCTGGTCCGGGCGGCGGTGCGAACCCAACGCCCATCACAGTTCGAGTTCAACACGCCCAAGACGTGGACTGCCTGGAAACAATCGGGAATAACAGTGTTTCGTACAATCACAAGTACTCGTTAGTCTCGCGCCGATTGCAGCGGCCACACCTAGAACGATCACGTTGCTAGGCCAAAAGATTGGAATAGACGACTGTGTTAATAAGGTATCACAAATGGACAGTTCGCCGAACTTCTAGTAAGCGTTACCGCTTAGCCGCGGGAAGGGGCTAGATCCACTTCTTCCGCAGCAACCAGACTTTGATGATTTGCGTAAGGACCACATAACTCAGCAGCGTCAGCAGCAGGATCGGCCAATACAGCCGCGGCAGGCCCGTGAGCCCCAGCGCGGGGGCCAGAGGGGAATACGGCAGCCACATTCCGAAGGCCATGATGGATAGCGTTGTGACCGTCAGCGGCCAACTCGCCCGGCTCTGTAGAAAGGGAATCTTATTGGTGCGAATGACGTGGATGATCAGCGTCTGCGTCATCAACGACTCGACGAACCAGCCCGTCTGAAACAGCGGCGCGCGGGATGGGTCCCAGCAGTGGAAGACACACAGCATGACGAAGAAAGTCGTGTAGTCGAAGATCGAGCTGATGGGGCCGATGAAGAGGATGAACCGCCGGATCTCATCGATGTTCCAGGGCCGCGGCCGCGCCACCTGCTCTTCGTCCACGGCGTCGGTGGGGATCGGCACTTGCGAGAAGTCGTACAGCAGATTATTGGTCAACACCTGGATCGGAGCCATCGGCAGGAAGGGCAGGAACGCGCTCGCCCCCAGCACGCTGAACATGTTCCCGAAATTGGAGCTCGCCCCCATGCGGATGTACTTGAGGATGTTCGCGAAGATCTTGCGGCCTTCGGTCACGCCCCCTTCCAGCACCATCAGATCCTTCTCCAGCAGGATCAAATCGGCCGATTCCTTGGCGATGTCCGTGGCCGTGTCCACCGAAATGCCGACGTCGGCGGCTCGCAAAGCGGGAGCGTCGTTGATTCCGTCGCCCATGAATCCGACCACGTGCCCCTTGGCCCGCAGAGCGCGGATCACCCGCTCCTTGTGGGCCGGAGAGAGCCGGGCGAACAGCGTCGCCTGCTCCGCCGCGTCCGCCAGTTCGGCGTCCGACATCTTCTCCACGTCGCCGCCCAGCAGCATGGGGTCGGGGCGAGAGGCCCACGTCCTTGCACACTTTGCGGCTGATGAGCTGGTTGTCTCCCGTGAGGATTTTCACCGCCACTCCGTGCTGGTGAAGCGCCTCGAGCGCGCGGCCAGCCGTGTCCTTGGGAGGGTCCAGAAACGCGACGTAGCCTTGCAGCACCAGCTCGCGCTCGTCGTCCTTCGCGCAGATCTGCTTTCCCGGAATTTCCTTGGTCGCCACCGCCAGCACGCGGAAGCCGTCGCTGCTGAGGCTCTCATACTCCTCCTTCAACCCCACCATCAGGGCCGGGTCCATGGGAGACCTCTTCCCATCCAGATCGAAGTGCGAGCACTGATGGAAGACCTCTTCCGGAGCACCCTTGGTGAGCAGAATCGCCTTGCCTTCGGGATCTTCCACCAGGACCGACATCATACGCCGCGTGAAGTCGAACGGAATCTCATCCAGCTTCTTATACTTCTGCACCGTCTCATGCCCGTGGAAATCCCGACTATCCAGAATCGCGCGGTCGAGCAAATTCTTGAGACCCGTCTGAAAGTAACTGATCAGGTATCCATCGAGCAGCACTTCCTCGGTTTCACGCCCAGCTACGTTGCAGTGCCGCTGGAGCACGACGCGATCCTCTGTAAGCGTGCCGGTTTTGTCGGTGCAAAGAATGTCCATGCCTCCGAAGTTTTGGATGGAATTGAGCCGCTTGACGATCACCTTTCTACGGCTCATCGCGAGCGCGCCCTTGGAGAGGCACACGGAGACGATCATCGGCAGCATCTCCGGAGTAAGGCCCACGGCCACCGCCAGAGCGAAGAAAAATGCGCCCTTCCAATCGTGCTTGGTGAAGCCGTTGATGAGGAAGACCAGGGGCACCATCACGGCCATCAACTGGATCATCAGCCAGGTGAAACGGTTGATGCCCTGGTCGAAGCTGGTCAGCACACGCTCTCCTGTGATCGAGCTGGCCATGCTGCCGAAGTAGGTGTTGACCCCGGTTGTCACCACCACCGCCGTCGCCGTGCCGCTCTCGACGCTGGTGCCCATGAAGCAGGTGTTCTTCAGCTCGGTGGGTGAGCTGACGTCCTTGGTCTCGGGGTCGTGGAACTTCTCTACCGGAAGCGACTCCCCGGTCAGGCTCCCTTGGCTCACGAACAGATCCTTGGAAGAGAACACGCGCACATCGCCGGGAATCATGTCTCCCGCGGATAGATGGATGACGTCCCCCGGCACCAGATCCCGCAGCGGTATCTCGCTGGCCTTGCCATCCCGAATGACGGTGGCGGTGACGTGGATCATGGCCTTGAGCTTGGCGGCCGCCGCGTCCGCGCGGGCCTCCTGCCAGAAGCGGAGCACGACGCTCAGCAGTACCATCATGGCCATCACGGTTCCGGCGCGCGCGTCGCCGGTGGCGAAGGAAATCGCCGAGAGAGCCGCCAGCAGGATCACCAGCGGATTGCGGACGATTTTCAGAAGGCGGATGAACCAGCCTTGCGGCTTTTCCTGCGCGACTTCATTCGGACCCGCCGTGGCCGCCCGCTCTTCGGCTTCGGCTTGCGTCAGGCCCGCTGAGGTGGTGCGCAAGGATTGCAGCAGCGCTTCGCCGTCCTTGCGCGCGGCTTCGAGCACCGCGGGTGCAACATGGATATTTTGATTCTTTGACTTGGTGAGACCCGGGGCTGTGTCGCTCAGGGATCCTCCATCACTCCAAATCGAATCGATGCCAGGACTTGTCCGGATTGAAGCGGGTCATCTGACGCGCCAGCACCGCGGTATTCATCCCCAGATCTTTCCCGTACAAGATGCCCTCGTGATTGATGATGAAAGTTTGAATTCCGGATACGCCGTATTCCGCAGGCCATGCTACCAGCGCGAATCCGCCAATCATATTGCCTTTCACCACGTAGTCTAACGCACCTCCGGTGGCGTCCGGTCCTTGCGCCTTCACTATGCGGAAGTAGTAGCCGTGATAGGGCTCAGCCTTGGTGGCGCCGGCGCCGGCCGCGGCCGCGAAGGCTTTGCTGACCAGGCTCGGGGCACTCTCCGAATACAGGCCGTCCTGCTTACCCGGAGAGCTCGAGATCGTCTGCGCGTATTCGAGGACGCCGTCCCCGTCGCGGTCTTGCGAGGCATAGTCCAGTTGAGCCTCGACGTAGCCGCGGCAAATCTCCATGGCGGTTAGTTCGTTTCCTCCCACCCTCCGGGCCTGGATCTCCAGCCTTCCGGTAACCGCATCGAGCCGCCATTTTCCGTCCTTGCTGCGAATCAGCGGAACTGGAAACGGCCAATCTTGTTGCCCCACCGCGAAGGTCACCCGGTCCGGGTTCGTCGGATCCTGTTCGATTTCAAGTTTCTCGCGAGCCGAACGTGCGAAATCCGCCCGCGACTCTTTGTCTTGAGCCGAATTTCCGGAGTCGAGAATGTCTTTGCCATTGGGTCCGAACAGTTGGAGCAGCGCCGCTGAGTCGTTCCGCTCGGCTGCATCAATGATTGCCTGGATGGCTTCCTGGGGCGTCGCAAAGGTCTGTTGGTTTCCTTGCGCGCTCCCCTGCGGAGCGGCGTGCAGCAGTATCGTCGCCGCCACGCCGGCGGCCATGAACTGCGCCAGCCCTCGGGTGAAGTCTTTCAGATGAATGGAATTGATTCTTGCCATGGTTTCCTCTCGCTCCTATCGGCGCCCGCCACCACCGCCGTGCCCGCCGCCGCCGAACCTCCGCCGTCCCGCCGCCGCCGACCTCCGCCGTGCCCGCCGCCGCCGAAGCCGCCGCCTCCGCTTCGAGACGGCCCCATGCTGGAGTATCCGTGGTCACTCTGGGTCCGCGCCGCGCCGCCGTCCCGAACGCCTCCGAATGCGCTGCCTCTGCTGTTGTTGCTGGGCGCAATCTGCCGATTGCCCACTCGATCCCCTCCGGAGTTTGCGCCTCGAGCCCCTTCCGTTCGCCCGGCTCCCGCGCCGCGCGATTGCAGGTTCTGCCGGGTGTTCCCTCCGTAACGGCCGGCGACCGAGGCGTTCGCATACGGCACGCCGCCGCGATGCGAGGGATCGTGAGCCCAGGCAGAGCGTCCACTCAGACCGCCGCCTCGGCTTGCATTGAAGCCGTAGCGGTGGATGAAGCTATTATTGACGAAAAGGCCGTGATTGCCCCAGCCGAAACCCCAGCCCCATCCGCCCCAGCCGCCCCAGCCTGCTCCGAAATAGAAACCCATCGGAATTCCAAGGCCGAATCCGAAATAAGCGCCTCCGACGAAGGGCGGGTAAAACCAACCCGGGTACGGATAGTAAAGAGACGGGCCATAGATATCGGCAGGATCGTAATAAGGTACGTACATCATCGCCGGATTCGCCGGCTGGATCTCGACGATCGGCTCGCCGTTCTCGGTGGTGTTGTTCACCCGCTGTTGAGGAGTGGAGGCCAGTTTCCCGGCTTGCTCCGCGTTGCGCCGCATTTGCTGGATTGCATCCATCACCTGCGGCTGCTGCGCAAGAAAGGCGTTCCCAAGATTCGTCGTCCAGGTGATGTCCGAATTCAAGCGCTTGACCAGATCCGGGAAAACCACCAGAGCCTGTATGCTCGGATCCCAGTTCTGCTGTTGTGCAGCCTGAGTAAGAGCGGGGCCCGTAAGCCCGGGGTTCCGTTGCAGCCATTGCCCGGCTTCCACCAGCTCCAGCGGATACGTGGAAGCCACCAATATCTGGCTCACTAATTCGTCTGGATAGAGCGCGATCGGCGCGACCAAGCCGTTGAGTTGATCGGGCGTCAGAGTCTGTCCGGGAGGCGGAAGAGGCGGCGCCTGTCCTTGAGGCGGAAGAGGCGCGGCTTGTCCCCACAGCATTGCGTCACTTGGCGCAAGCAGCAACCCGGCGCAGAGAATCGCCATCGCTGAATGAAATGCTTGAGTCTGTTTCATATGATTAATCACGCACCTGCGGAGGAGCACGTTCAGGGCCATCTGCCGGCAGTCCGGTAAATTTGGGAATCCCGGCGCATTATCGCTCCGCGGTGACGCTCCATCGTCGCGTGACCATCCAGGGTCGAAATACGCAAGAGTTTGCGGTAAAATTTTCGGACAAACCATCCCCAAGAAAGCCAGCGGCGTTGCAAGCAAGGGCGTAACTCATTCTTTCGACTGGAACGGCTATGAGCGTGCAACTTTCAGAGCGGCCGTGGATCCGTTTCCGTGGAAGTTCGGAACGTTGGTGGCCGGGACGACACGGAGTCCTGGCTTCAAAACGAAAAACGAAGGAAGGCTTGTTATGAAAATGAATCTAAAACACAGTGCCTGGATTCTGGCAATTGCCGGTTCCATGGCTACCGTCGCGCTCGCGGCGGACAGAGAAATCAAAGTCGACGACAGGCTGGACGCCTCGGCCGACACGCTGACCGATATGATGAGGGCTTCCGATAAAGGTATCCCCCAAGATCTACTGAATAAGGCTAAATGCGTCGTTGTCATACCGGGTATGAAAAAGGCCGGATTCATCTTCGGCGCGGAGGAAGGCCGCGGGTTCGCGGTATGCCGCAGCGCAAAGCGCTCGGGCTGGAGCGCTCCGGCCGCGATGATGATGGAAGGTGGCAGTTTCGGGTTTCAGGTCGGCGTTTCGGATACGGATGTTATCTTGCTCGTCATGAACGATGGCGGAATGAAGCATCTTTTGGCCGATAAATTTACGATCGGCGCGGATGCGAGCGGAGCAGCGGGCCCGGTTGGCCGCACTCTGACCGCACAAACAGACGTGGCGTTGAACGCGGAAATGCTATCGTACTCCCGGACGCATGGGCTGTTCGCAGGCATCTCGGTGAAAGGTGCGACGCTTCGTACGGATGGGTCGACCAACCGGGAACTGTACGGCCGCGACACCACGAATCGTGAAATTCTGACCGGCGACTTCAAGACCCCGCCGGCTGCCATGAAGTTTGAACGGGCGCTGCATCGCGAATCGCCCGAACGCACCCAATAGCCGGGACATCCCGAATTCCATCCCCGCAGCCTCAGTGGATTTTGCTCCATTGCGGCTGCGGGGAATATGGATAGCTCAAACTCTCCGGGAACGGTCGTCGTAGATGGCGGAGGCGGCGACCAGCCCGAGAGTGAGGGTTCTCCGGCTGCACATCCAGAAAATATTACTGAACCGTTTCCAAGAGCAACGCCCACGGCGCTGCTCTTTTTATTCGCTCCCCGCCTTTGTTTCGCTGGGATTAAGCTGCGACGCTGCATCTCGTGATAGACTCCCTCAGAGCGGAGGTTCACGAAGATGGCAACCAATTCCCGGCCGAGCCGCTTCTGTAAATTCGTCTGCGCCCCCTTGGCTTTCCGCGCCGACGCCTACACCAGCGGAACCGTCACCAATCTCGACGACACTTCGAACGCAAAAATCTCCCTCCGCTATGGGCCGGGATCTCGGACCAGGCGGCACAGCCACGAAGGCGGCCACTACGAGGAGCCTGGGTTGGTGCACCGGCATCGAGCGGCGCCCGGCCATGGCGGGGTCACCGATGCGGAGTTCAAGGCGAAGCCGAGGCGCTGAAGCAATGTTTCGTCTTTTTGCCAGTGTGCTGTTCGCCGCCGCGCCCATCCTCAGCGCCGCAGTCTCCGGCGAGGCTGTTTACAACACCCACTGCGCCTCTTGTCACGATCGCGAGACGTTCAAGAAGATGCCCTCCACGCGGATTCTGCAAACTCTCGAATCCGGCGTGATGAGCGCGGTGGTTCCTCTCGCCAAGGAGGAACGCGAAGCGGTCGCTGCTTATCTGGGCAGCAGCTCGGTCTCGAATCTTCGTCCTGAGGCATTCTGCCGCGACCGCAAGGTCTCGATCGGCGCATCGGCGAAACCGGCTTGGAACGGATGGAGCCCCAGCCCCGGCAACACCCGCTATCAGCCGGGCGAAGCGGCCGGCTTGACCATCGAGCAGGTCCGTAATCTCAAACTCAAATGGGCGTTCGGATTTGAGGGCGATCTGACCTCTTTCTCGCAGCCGGCCGTTCTCGATGGCCAGGTATTCGCCGGCAGCTCGGCTGGAATCGTCTATGCTTTGCGCGCCGACTCCGGCTGCATTCTTTGGACCTTTCAAGGAAGCGGACCGATTCGAACGGCGATACTGATTGCCCCTCGCGGCGTGGGCCACGCCGTCCTGTTCGGCGATCAGGCCGCTTCGTTTTACGCAGTCGACGCTGAAACCGGCAAGCTTCTTTGGAAGAAGAAGGTCGACGAACATCCCGCGGCTCGCGTTACAGGCTCGCCGGCCATTCATGAGGGCGTGGTCTTCGTTCCAGTCTCGAGCTGGGAGGAAAACTTCGCTACCCAGCCCGATTATCGTTGCTGCACTTTCCGGGGCAGCGTCGTCGCGCTTCGGGTTCGCGACGGCAGCCAGGTTTGGAAAACCTACACAGTATCCGAAAAGCCGGTGCAGAAGGGGAAAGGCTGGGGACCCTCCGGCGTCAGCGTCTGGTCCGCGCCGACGGTTGACGCCAAGCGCGGCCTGCTTTACGTCACCACGGGCAACAATTACTCCGAGCCCTCGACAGACTTGAGCGATTCAGTGCTGGCAATGGACCTCGCCACCGGGCGAGTGGTCTGGTCGCGCCAGGTGACGCCGAAGGACATCTTCAACGGCTGCACCGCATGTATGGCTGAGCTGGGAGATGCAAAAGGCTCCGACTTCGATTTCGGTTCCTCGGCGATGCTGGTCAGCGCCGGCAATCGAGAGCTGATCGTGGCGGGCCAGAAATCCGGAGTGGTCTGGGCGCTCGATCCCGATCGCAAAGGCGAGGTGGTCTGGCAGACACGAGTCGCCAAGGGAAGCGCGCATGGCGGAGTGCAGTGGGGCACGGCCAGCGACGGCCAAAACGTCTACGCTCCGATTGCCGACGGCGAGCTTCGCCGCATCCCCAATGCCGACGGAGTGGTGCAGCGCGTGATGGACCCGAACGACGGCGGAGGCCTCGCGGCGCTTCGCTTGACCGACGGCTCGTTTGCATGGAAGGCCGAGCCTGCGCGGGTTTGCGCCGGCATTCCGGGTTGCAGCCCTTCGCAACTGGCGGCGGCCACGGCCATTCCAGGGGTGGTCTTTTCCGGAGCCCTGGACGGCCACATCCGCGCCTACGCGGCGGAAGACGGAAAGGTGATTTGGGATTTCAACACGCTCCGCGAATTCCCCACTGTGAACGCAGTCAAGGCCAACGGCGGAGCATTGAACGGCAGCGGTCCCGTGGTGGTGAACGGAATGGTGCTGGTCAATTCCGGTTACGATCACTTCGGCTCCATCACCGGCAACGTGCTGCTGGCCTTCGGACCCTGAGGTTTTATGACTCACGAGACGAGCTTATGACTTACAAATCCGACTCCCGCCGCCGCTTCCTGCGCTATCTGGCCGGAAGCCCTCTGCTTGCGCAGGCTTGGGCGCAGCAGGATGCTTCACCGAAATTGGCCTCGGCCAAGGACGCCCTGGCAGTGATGGATTTTGAAGAGCTGGCGCATCGCGCGCTGCCTCCAGCGCACTGGGGCTATATGAACAGCGGCGTCGACGATAACGCAACCCGCGACGCCAACATGGCCGGGTACAAGCGCATCCAGTTGCGCCCGCGTCGCCTGGTGGACGTTTCAAAACCCGATCTGCGCATCAATTTATTCGGAACCGAGTGGGAGAGTCCCATTTTCTTGTGCCCTCTGGGCGGCCAGAAAATGTTTCATCCCGAGGGCGAAGTGGCCACGGCGCGCGCGGCTCGATCCGCCAAGGCGCTGCAAATCCTGTCGACCCAGACTTCGGCGTCTTTGGAAGATGTGGCGCAAGCGCTGGGAAGGCCGCCGTGGTATCAGCTCTACATGCCGCAGAAATGGGAGGACGCCGAGAAGCTGGTGCGCCGCGTGGAGGCCGCGGGCTGCCCGGTTTTGGCGTGGACCATCGACCTGCTGGCCGGCCGCAACACCGAATACGCGACTCGCCTGGCGCGCACCGACACACGAGACTGCCTGAGCTGTCATGTGAGCGGGCCCACCGGCTCAGTCACCCGGGCAAGGGGCCGCGCGCCCATGTTCGACGGCCTTAGCGGCACCGCCATCAATCCCGCCTCGGCCACGTGGGAGCACGTGGATCGCCTGAAGAAGCTGACCAGGATGAAGCTGCTGCTGAAAGGGATCGAAACACGCGAAGACGCGAGGCTCGCGCGCGAGCATGGCGTCGACGGCATCATCGTCTCCAACCACGGCGGCAGAGCGACGGAGGATCTGCGCCCCACCATCGAGAGCCTTCCCGAGGTTGTCGATGCCGCAGGCAGTCAGATTCCAGTATTGGTGGACGGAGGCATCCGCCGCGGCACCGACGCTTATAAGGCTCTGGCGCTGGGCGCGCGAGCCGTCGGCATCGGCCGCCCCTACGTGTGGGGGTTGACCGCGTTCGGGCAGGAGGGCGTCCAGAGGGTGCTGGAAATTCTGCACGGCGAACTCCAGCGCACCATGCAGCAATGCGGCACGCCCACCATCGCTCAGATTACCTCCGCTCAGGTCGCGCGGCTTTGATTACTTGAGAGTCGCCAGGCGTCGGCCCGAAGGTTCCGCGCGGCAGCAGGCTCGGCCCGCTGAGGCATGAATACCTTGTTCGACATCGGTATTCACGTCGAACACCAGGCCGATGAAGCCGGACTGCATCTCGTCCCAATTCTGATCGCCCCACAGGATGGTCTTCGAGGGATCCGGATTGTACTTGTTGTTGGCCGAGTTATCATAATGCGCGATCGCGATGACGCGCGTACCCTTGGGCAGCACAAAGGCTTCGCGAACTGGTATCCGATCTGCCAGTCGAAATTCCATTTGCCCTTAAACACGGTCTGGGTTTCACCGGTGGGATAAATCAGGCGAAGCTCATAATCCTTGCCGCGCAGGTGCATGTGCGGCTGGATGTATACCAGCTTGGCGTCGTCCGACGCCGACGGTGACTTCGCTCACCACCTCGGCGTTGCTGTCGCCGGCCGGAATCGCAAGATTGAACGCCGCGGGCGTGCCCGGCGACATCCAGTAGCGCTTCTTGCGGAGGATTCTTGGCGAACACCAATCCCACTTTGGACCGGTCCGTCTGAGGCGTTCCGATAGAAGTGTAATGGATATTGAACACGATATCCGAACCCTTGGGTATGAACTTGGCCGCGCCATCCACGTCAAAGTTTTGCGGGCCCAACCCTGGATTGTACTTACCCAGCAGATCGGTTCCCTCTTTCGCGCCGCCCATCCCTTCGGAGCCTTCCTCGTAAGCTTCGCCCGGAATAGCCTTCGACATCCACGTCGATCCCGGCGGCCGGACGATGGCTCGCATATGGTGCACCACCTTCGGATTGCCGGCGCGCATCTCCGCGGCAACAACCCAAGTGTCCTGATCGAAGTGTGCCGTCACCAGGATGTTCTGATAATTGATGGTCCCGGTGGCCGCGACATGAAACTCCTTCGGCATTTCGATGATCATGTCGGGCTGGATGTTCCAGCCATCGTGAAACGTCCGCGGAGGCGGAGCGTCTTTCTGATCGCCTTCCAGCGCTCCGTTATCGGCCCAGGAAACCAGCGTATCGATCTCCGCTTTGGTCAGAGTCCGGTCGTTCGCGAAATGACCGTAATTCGGATCGGCGAACCACGGCGGCATCTTTTCGGTGACCACCGCGGCCTTGATCGCCTTGGCCCATGGCCGCGCCTCCGTATAGCCGAGCAGCGACATCGGAGCCATCTCGCCGGGGCGGTGGCACTCCTGGCAATGCTTCTCGAGAATCGGCAGAACGTCCTTGTTAAAAGTGGCCGGCGCGGCATTGGCGGCCAGCGCAACATTCATCGACGCCGCGATCGACACAGCCGCGATTAAAAGTGCAGTTTTCATTCGTGTTTTCCCCCGTTATCCGCCAGCAAGCCTTGCTGGGCCATCGCCTTCTTGAGGATCTCTCCCTCAACCGGAAATTCTTTCTTGGAATTCGCCATGAAGATGCCTTTGGTCATCATCAGCGGCGTCCACCCCAACCGATTCCTGGCGTCCACTTTGGCGCCGTGATCGATCATGAACTGGACGATAGACGGCTGATTGCTGATCACCGCGCCGTGCAAGGCGGTCATGCCGTCCCAGCGCGGATCGCCCACACCCAGCTCCAGCAGATCGTCCATGTTCAAAGGATAATCGAGCAGCGTGAATTCCGGGCTGCCGATCATCGGGAAGTCTCCCAGATGGGTGCGCGCGTTGATGTCGTTGCCCAGATCGAGGGCCAGCTTCACCGCGTCGAGGCGCTCCGCTTCGGAGACTCCCGTGAGCGGGCCGGGCGTTTCGCCTTCGTAGTAATCCAGACACGCTGCGGCCATCAACGGCGTGACGCCGACCTCGGTGCTGATCTTCGGGTCCGCGCCGTACTTCACCAGCAGCCGCATCATGGGAGCGTCGCCGTTGCGCGCGGCTGCATAGAACGGCGTCGCGCCGACAAAGCTCAAGTAATGCCGGCCCAGGTTGATGTTCGGGGGATTCCTGGTGGTGCCCAGCCCCTTGGTCATGGGCATTTCCTTCCACGTAACGCGAACGTTGGGATTGGCGCCCTTCTGCAACAATTTTTCCGCGATCTGCATCGCGCTCACTTTGCCCGTGGGCTTCGGCACGGGTTGCGGCTGCTCGGCCAGACCCGCCGCTTCCCACGAAGTACCCGGCTTCCTCAGCCAGATCACGGTGTGCAGCGCCGAGCCTCGCGGATCGTCCGCATTCGGGTTGGCCTTGTAATCGAGCAGAACAGAAGCGAGATCGTAATAAGCATTCACCATCGCCACGTTCAGAGCCGTGGTGCCATCCGGAGCCGCGTCCTCGACATTGGCGCCGTGGTCCAGCAGAGTCTTGGCCGCATCGATCTGGTTGTTGAGTACGGCGAAGAGCAGCGGCGTGTAGCCGGCCTTGGATTTCGCGTGCGCGTCCGAACCAAATTCAATTAACAACGCTTCGGCTCCGGCGTTGCCCTGGCCGGCCGCCCACATCAGCGCGGTTTGACCTCGATACGGCTCGGTCGCGTTGACCTTCGCGCCATGCGTCAGCAGCGCCTTGATCGCCTCCACATTGCCGTTGCGCGACGCCGTCATCAGCGCCGTCTCGCCTTCTTCAGAGGTGCTGTTCGCGTCGGCGCCCGCCTGCAACAGCCGCTCGATCATGGCCGCGTTCCCGTTGGCCGAAGCCAGCGCCAGCGGAGTGATTTTGTAACGCGTCGCTCCGTTCACATTTGCCCCGGCGCTCAGAAGCAGATTGGCGATCTCCAGGTTGTTGCCATCCACAGCCCAGTCGAGCGGCGTGGAACTGTCGGCGGCCGCGGCATTCACGTCGGCTTTCTTGCGCCAGAAGCGATTTGACGGCAGCGGCGTCGCCGTTCTTGACGGCGTCGGCCAGTTGCGCTTCGGGCGTGGGGGCGGGTGCGGCACCGCACATTCCTGCGGCCAACACCGCCAGTGCGAACCACTTGTGAACGGTCATGCTTGAAAGCCTCCGCAGCTCATGGTTTGAAGCCGCTTGCATTGCTGCATACAACATATCATACTAACTTAGCAATGGGGCTTAAGCGTCGAGGAATCAGGCTTTTGAGCGGAGTCGCCGTGGCCGTGTTCTTCCTCGCTACTCGCGCCGGGCGAGCGCAAGCGCCTGCCCCACACGGTTCAACGGCGCAAACCGCCGCGAACGCAATCAACGAATATTGTTCGGATTGTCACAACGCCCAGATGAAGACCGCCGGCGTCGTTCTCGATCCAGCGTTGCTCAGTCAACCTGGCGATCACGCCGAGCTCTGGGAACGAGTGGTCCGCCAGCTTCGAGCCAAGTCGATGCCGCCGGTCGGCAACCCCCGCCCGGATGACGCCACCTACCAACAGTTCCGGACCTACCTGGAAACGGCGCTCGACCGCGCTGCGGCCGCCCAGCCGAATCCAGGCGAGCTGCCCAATCTGCACCGCCTCACCCGCACCGAATATCGCAACGCCATCCGCGATCTTCTGGCGCTGGACAATCTGCCCAAGGAGATGGATTTTACGCTGCTGCTGCCCGCCGACAACTCCGCCAGCGGCTTCGACAACATCGCCGACTTGCTGTACGTCTCCCCGGCCACCATGGAACGCTACCTCGACGCCGCCACCAAGATCAGCCGCTTGGCCGTGGGCGATCCGCAGATTCCAGTGATGGTGAATATTCACCAGCTTCCTGTTGAAGAGCCGCAGGATTCGCGCGTCGAAGACCTGCCTTTCGGTACGCGCGGCGGCATCGCCATCCACAGTTACTTTCCGCTGGACGCCGATTACGACGTTCAAGTCGACCTGGCGGGAACGGCACGCACGGCGCACCAACTCGAGATCAGTGTTGACGGCGAGCGCAAACAACTGGTGCCGGTCGGCGGTGCGGGTGGAAGAGGTGGGCGAGGCGGCGGCGCGCCGATTCAATTCCGCATCCCCGTGACTGCCGGCCCGCACCTGATCGGCGTGACCTTCGTGCAAATCACCGAGGCGCTTGACGAAGCCACTCTGCGTCCGCGCCAGCGCACCCGCGGAACCCAGCCGGCTGTCGCCGCGGTCACCATTCGCGGTCCCTACAACGGCAAAGGCCCGGGCGACACGCCCAGCCGTGAGCGCATCTTCACCTGCCGTCCATCGAACAATGCCGCAGAGGCGCCTTGCGCCCGTCAGATCCTATCTACATTGATGAGGAGGGCGTACCGTCGTCCCGTCACCGATCAGGACCTGGCCGCGCTGATTCCGTTCTATGAGAAAGGCCGCAAGGAGCGGGATTTCGACCTGGGCATTCAGACGGCGCATCGAACGTCTGCTGGTGAGCCCGCAATTCCTGTATCGCATTGAGCGCGATCCCGCCGGCGCAGTGTCCGGCGCGTCGCATCCGGTAAGCGATCTGGAGCTGGCCTCGCGCCTGTCCTTCTTCATCTGGAGCAGCATTCCGGACGACGAATTGCTGAACGTCGCCGCCTCCGGCAAGCTGAAGGATCCCGGCTGTCCTGGAACAACAGAGCCCGCCGCATGCTGGCGGACGCGCGCTCGGAATCGCTGGTCACCAACTTCGCGGCGCAGTGGCTGTACCTGCGCGACGTGGAAGTGAAGAAACCCGACCTGTTCCTGTTCCGCGACTTCGACGAAGGTCTGCGCGAATCCTTCGAGAAGGAAACCGAGCTGTTCCTGAACAGCATCCTGCGCGAGAAAATCGCAGCGTCGCTGGATCTGCTGACCGCGAACTACACCTTCGTGAACGAGCGGCTCGCGAAGCATTACGGCATCCCCAACATCACGGCAGCGAATTCCGCCGCGTCGACGCTTCCCGAAGGACAGCCCGCGCGAGCAGGCTTGCTGGGGCAGGGCAGCATCCTGACTGCTGACGTCGTATTCCACGCGGACATCGCCGGTGCTGCGCGGGAAATACGTTCTGGAGAATCTGCTGGCGTCCGCCGCCACCGCCGCCTCCGCCGAATGTCCCATCCCTCAAGACCGAAGGCGAGAAAGCCGGTGAGCCGCTGTCTCTGCGCGACGCGATGGTGCAGCATCGGGCCAACCCCGCCTGCGCCAATTGCCACGCCCGCATGGACCCGATCGGATTCGCGATGGAAAATTTCGACGCGGTCGGCCAGTGGCGCGACAGGATGCCGGCAAGCCCATCGATGTTACGAGCACGCTCGCGGACGGCACCGTGGTCAATGGCATCGCCGGCGTGAAGCAACTGATTTTGCGCGATCCCGAGCGGTTCGTCGGGCGCGGTCGCTGAGAAGCTGCTGATGTACGGCGATCGGCCGCAATGTCCAGTATTACGATCAGCCCGCGGTGCGAAAGATTGTCCACGACGCCGCCGCAGGCAACAACACGTTCGCGTCGCTGGTGCTGGGCGTGGCTGAGAGCACCCCATTTCAGATGAGAGCCGCTAAAATTGACAGAAAGCCGAGGTAAGAAAACCATGACGTTTATCACCAAGAAGTCGCTGGCGCGGAGAACCCTGCTGAAAGGCCTGGGCGCGGCCGTCGCGCTGCCGCTGCTGGATTCGATGCTTCCGGCGCTGACCGCGCAAGACCGCCTCGGCGCCGCGCCTGGGCTGGGTCTACGTCTCGCACGGCGTGATCTTCGATCAGTGGAAGCCCACCAAGATCGGCAAGGACTTTGAGCTGACGCCCAACCTGAAGCCGCTCGAGAAGCTGAACGGCCAGTTCAACATTCTCACCGGCCTGTCGCATCTGGAAGCCGACACCAAGGGCGACGGCAGCGGCGACCATACCCGCGCCTCGGCCGCCTGGCTGACCGGCGTCCACGCCTATGACCGCACCCGGCCCGGCGTCGAAGTGAAGCTCGCCACCACTGCCGACCAGATTGCGGCGCACGTGCTGGGCAAGAATTCGCCGATTCCGTCGCTGGAACTGACCGTCGATACGGCCTCGCAGGGCTCCTGCGATTCGGGCGACTGCTTCTACGTCAACACCGTTTCCTGGCGCAATGAGACCACGCCCAACATGACCGAGAACCATCCGCGCGTGGTGTTCGAGCGGCTGTTTGGCGACGGCGGCACCAGCGCGCAGCGCCTCGCGCACGCGCAGAAGGAAGGCAGCATTCTCGATTCGGTGATGCAGGAAACCAAGCGCCTGGCGGGCACGCTGGGCAATAGCGACCGCGTCCAAACTGAATGAGTATCTGGATTCGGTGCGCGATATCGAGCAGCGCATTCAGAGCGCGGAAAAGCAGGGCGCCAGCAAGCGCTTCGAGCTGCCGGACCGGCCCATCGGCATTCCGGACAGCTTCGAAGAGCACACCAAGCTGATGTTCGATCTGCAGATCATGGCGTACCGCGCCGATCTGACCCGCGTGTCCAGCCTGATCATCGCGCGCGAGCTGAGCGGCCGCACTTACCCGATGATCGGCATCCCCGGGCAGCATCACCTGATCTCGCATCACCGCGACGATAAGGAGCTGATGTCGCAGAAGGCGCGCATCGATACGTATCACGTGCAGATGCTGGCGTATCTGCTGGAAAAGATGGCGGCCACGCCGGACGGCGACGGCTCGCTGCTGGATCACAGCCTGATCATGTACGGCAGCGGCATGGGCAACGGCAATCTGCATCGCCACACGGATCTGCCGGTGCTGCTGGCCGGGAAATTGGGCGGCAAGTTCAAGACCGGTTATCATTACGATTACAAGATGGACACGCCCATGGCGAATCTGCTGGTGACGATTCTGGATCGCGCCGGCGTGCCGATCGAGAAGCTGGGCGATAGCACCGGGCCGCTGAAGCTGGAGACTGCTATAAAAGGAGACTGCTATGCCGGAGAAAAATGAAACTCGCCGTGAGTTGTTGCAGCAAAACGGCTCTTGCCGCCGGAGCCGCTGCTTTCTTGCAGACGGACGCGCAGCGCACAGGACGCGGCGTGGACGCCCGCATCCGGCACGCCTTCGCCGTGCATGAAGTTCTTCAGCTCGAGCTTCCGCAACGAGCGGATCAAGACCTCCGGCGCGGAGATCAACGCCGTGATCGGCGGCTCTGGTCCGCCGGTGCTGATGTTCCATGGCGCGCCGCATTCGGTGATCACGTGGCGTCTCATCGCCGACGATCTGGCCAAGGATTACACGCTGGTCATGTGCGACCTGCGCGGCTACGGCGATTCCAGCAAGCCCGAGGACAAGCCGGATCATTCCAGCCAATCCAAGCGGCCCATGGCGCTCGACGGAGTCGAGGTGATGCAGCACCTGGGCTACAACCAGTTCCGCATGGTCGGCCACGACCGCGGAGGCCGCGTCGGACGCCGCATGGCGCTGGATCATCCCGACAAGGTCCTGAAGCTCGCGGTGCTGGATATCGTGCCCGCGCATTATCTGTACTCGCACGTCACCATCGAGTTCGTCCAGGCCTACTTCCACTGGTTCAACTATCTGCGCGCCGCGCCGGGCCCCGAGAATGAGCTCAAGATGCAGAACGACGCGCAGGCCGCCCGCGCAACCAACGACGTGCAGAAAGAGTATCTGCGCAACAACACCGACATCAAGATGATTCACGCGCATGTGCGAAGATTACCGCGCTTCCGCCTCCATCGATCTGAAAAACGATGAGGCGGATATCAAGGCCGGCAAGAAGATCCAATGCCCGCTGCTACGTCTCTGGGCCGCCAACGGGCCCATGGGCAGGCTCTACGACGTGCTCGGCATCTGGAAGGAAGAAGGCGTCAACGTGACGGGCAAGGGCATCCCGCCCCCGGGCAACCACTCGCTTCAGGAGAGCGCGCCGAAGGAAACGCTGGCGGAGTTGCAGGCCTTCCTGCGCGGGTAAGTGGCGCACGCACTCCTGCGTGCCGCGTCGCCACTCTTGGCGACGCCGTTCAATTCTCCGAGGGCTTCTCGACGTGATCAATCACCAGAACGTCCGCGGGGACCTTAGCCGATTCGAGCTTCAGCCCGAGTTGTTCCTGTATAGCGGTAAATATGGTCGGGCCCGCGTCGGTATCGGAATTGGAGGCCCATTTCAGGTCGATATCAAAAACACCGGACACGCCGGTCCGGTCTAGGACAGGACGGTCAGCTTTCGGAGTCAGCAGGTCGGCCAGGTACCTCATCGAAATCGCTTTGGCTCGGATGGCGGTTGAAGCATTATTAGGGAAATACCTTGGGGGTAACGCATCGCCCGCTATGACGGGGCGGATCTTGAGCCCGCCTTTCCGGACCACGAGCTCATAGCAAGGTAGCTCCTTTGTCTCCACGTGGGCGGTCAGTTCAAAACGGCTAGCGAGCATGGACTGAAGCATCAATCTCTGTTCCGAATCCGGAACCGGCCGGACCGATTTCGCCACGATATCGTAGTATTCCTCGTCCAACCAGTCCGCGCCGACAATCTGGTAAGGCTTCAAAGAGTATGCTCGTGCGATCAAATCCTTGGGCTTGATGCCGGTCAGCGTTACCGTGCCAGGAGTGCTTTGTGCGCGGATCGCTACGGCTCCGGATCCAGTGAATGGGCTGGGCTTGATCGAGACCACGTCGAACTCGGGCCGCGCAAGCGGCTGAGAGTGGGCTCCTAGGATGAAGAGCATCAACGCCGCCGCGGCGGCAATGGTCCCCAGCGACCGCGAAGCGGAATCCTGGATGGTTGCTGTCCTACCAGCCGGCGAATGCGCCCCAGCAGTTCGCCGCCGGTCGCGGCGAGGGCGGGCTCTGGAACGCGGCCGCGCATTTCCTCCAATTCGGCCAACGCGCCCGCATATTCGATCGCACTGCCGCAGACTGCGACCGCAATGTCATCGCAGCAATGCTCCCGCTCAATCCGCATCTGCCTGCCGACCCACCACACTGCGGGATGATAAAACAGCACCGTTTCGACTGCCGTTTGCAGCAGGTTCACCAGGTAATCGTGCCGCCGGATGTGAGCGAGTTCGTGCGCTAGAATGGCTTGGAGTTGCGCCTCGCTCAAGCCGGTGATGGTGGTCACAGGCAACAGGATGTATGGCCGTATCCAGCCAATCACGGTGGGAACCTGGACGATTGCGGACGTATAGAGCCGCACCGGCACTGAAACACCGAGCCTGCGTTTCAGCCGCGTCATCCTCTCTTGCAGCTCGCCGATGGCTGGGAGTACACGGCGCTTCAACCGCTGTGCCCGCATCCAACCTCCGGCAGATCGCAGCGACAGCAGCAGAACACCGGCGATCCAAATGCACACGACCCATCCCGAGAGTCCGGCGCCCGGCCCACTGGTCGGCAAGGCGGCGATTAAGGCTTCACGAGACGTTTCCATCCGCGCTTGCGCATGGGACGAAACCATAGGCGCAATGTTCGCGGCCGGCTTCTCCTGCCGAAGGTCTTGCTCGACCGTGACCACCAGCGCGACGGGCATCATCAGCATGATCAGACTCGCTGCCGCATAGCGGGCTCGCGCCGCTGTGGGCGTGATCGTCTTTACGATCCACAACATCAAGGCCAGCAACGACCCTTGCCACAAGAAGTGAAGCAGCGAGCGCCCCAGGGCCTGCACTGCCGGATGCGTTAGTAAGGTTTCGAGTCTCATTTCTTACCTCGCTCGTAATCTTTCAAAATCTTGCGGATCTCCGACAACTCCTCTGGAGAAGCCCTCCTCGCCGACAGAGCCTGCATGACCAGCCCGCTCATGGACCCTTCGAAAGCGCGATCCAGCAGGTCCGTTACCAGCGTGCGCTGGGCTTGTTCCTGCAGCAGCCGGGCCTGGTAGACGTGCGCATAGGGCGTTTCATCCCGGGTCACGAGTCCCTTCTCGGTCATGATCTGCATGAACTTCAGCACGGTCGTATATCCGGTTTTCTTGGTCGCGTTGAGGGCGTCGTAGACCTGGCGGACGGTGCTCGGTCCGCGCTGCCATAGCACACCCAGAATCGCCAGCTCTGCCTCAGTCGGTTTCGGAGGTTTTCCCATTCCAGAAACGATTATGATACGAACCAATTCGTAAGTCAACGAATCTGTTCGTATAGTTCGCGGCCGAGAATGGAATCATGACCGGCGTGAGAATAGACAAGTGGCTCTGGGCCGCCCGATTCTTTAAGACGCGCGCCCTCGCCGCGAAGGCTTGCGATCTCGGCCGGATTCAGTCCAACGGCCAGCCAGCCAAGCCTGCGCGCGAGGTACGAATCGGCGACATGCTGCACGTGAAGAACGATGGCGGGATTTTCAAGTGGAGGTCATGGCGCTGAGTGAGATTCGCGGCCCAGCCGCCGTTGCTCAGACGCTCTACCGTGAGACCGAGGCGAGCTTCGAGCTGCGGCGAAAGCTCGCGGAAGAGCGCAAAGCGAATCCGCCCGTTGAAGCGCTGCGAGAAGGCAAGCCGTCGAAACGCGATCGCCGTCAAATCCACCGGTTTCGCGGTGAATAATGATAGACTGCACGTCGATGAACAATCGTCGTCAATTCCTGAAGGACGCGGCCGCCGCCGGGATTCTCTTTACGGGTTGTGGCCTAAAAGCCCAGCCTCCAGCCGCGCGGCCGCGACGTCAAGTGAAAGTCGGCGGCCGGCGCATCCGAACCATCGATATCCACGCCCACGTCGTCGTGCCCGAAGCCACGGCGCTGCTGGGTGTCACCACCGCGCCTGCCGACGCCTCCGTCATGGGGACTTCCCAAGCTCCAAAGCGCTTTCAGACCATGGATGACTGGGGCACCGATATGCAAGCCCTCAGCATCAACCCCACTTGGTATGCAGCCGAGCGCGACGTAGCCGCGCAGGTGATCAAGATCCAGAACGAAAAACTCGCCGAGCTCTGCGGCAAATATCCGGACCGGTTCGTGGCCTTCGCCTCGGTGGCGTTGCAGTTTCCCGACCTGGCCGCCGAGCAGCTCGAAGAAGGCGTGAAGAAGTACAACCTGCGCGGCGCGGCGATCGGCGGACACGTCAACGGCGACGAGCTTTCCGCGTCCAAGTTCGACCCGTTCTGGCGCAAGGCGCAAGATCTCGGCGTCCTCATTTTTATGCACCCGCAAGGCATTCCGGAGATGGACAAACGGCTGGCGGGCAACGGCGGATTGACCAATGTGATCGGCAATCCGCTCGAGACCACCATCTCGCTCTCCCATCTGATTTTCGACGGGACGCTCGATCGTTTTCCCGGCCTGAAGATCTGCGCGGCGCACGCCGGCGGCTATCTGCCGTCCTACGCCGGCCGGTCCGACTACAGCTGCGTAAGGTTTCCGGATGGTTGCAAAGCCGCGAAGAAAAAGCCGTCGGAGTATCTGCGCCACCTTTATTTCGACTCGATGGTCTTCACCGCGGAGGGCCTCGGCACCTGGTCGCCGAATGCGGCGCCAGCCAGATCATGATCGGAACCGACTATCCTTTTCCGTGGAGCACCACCACCGTGGACCACGTCCTCAACACGCCCGGCCTCAGCGACGCCCAGAAGCGGGCCATCCTGGGTGAGACTGCGGCCGGTTTGCTCAAGGTGCCTCTCAGCGTGCCCGGATAATTGATATGATTCACACCATGAAACACGCCCAACGTATCACGATCCTCCTGCCCCTCTGCCTGGCCCTGGCGCATTTCGTTTCCGCGCAGGGAACCGATTACAGCAAGGTGGAAATCAAAACCACCAAACTGAGCCCCAACTTCTACACGCTGGAGGCGCAAGGTCCCACCGGCGCTGTAGGAGGCGCCATGGGCGTGCTGGCCGGACCCGAAGGCGTTCTGATGGTGGACGCCAATTTCGCTCAGATGGCTGATAAAGTGATCGCGGCCGTCCACAAAATCTCCAACGCGCCCATCCGCTTCCTGATCAACACCCACGTCCACGGCGACCACACCGGCGGCAACGAGGCGCTGGCGAAGCAGGGCGCGGTGATTATGGCTCGCGACGAATTGCGCTTTCGGCTGGCGCATCCCGCACCGGCGGCGAACGGGACTCCCGGCACGCCCGCGCCGCCGATGGCTCTTCCGCTGGTCACCTATCGTGGGCAGGTGACCTTTCACATGGACGGCGAAGACGTCGAAGCCATCCCCATTCTGGCCGCCCACACCGACGGCGATACGCTGGTGCGCTTTCCCAACAACGACATCATCATGACCGGCGATTTCTTCCGCTCCCTGGGTTATCCCAATATCGACATCGCTAACGGCGGCTCTCTTAAAGGGATGCTTGAAGGGCTGGGGATCACCATCGGAATGGCTGGTCCAAAAACCAGGATCATCCCGGGTCACGGCGCGATCGTCGACCGGGCTGGATTAACCGCGCACCGCGACATGATCCTGGCCATCCGCGACAAGATCGCGCCGCTGGTGCAGCAGGGCAAAACCGTGGAGGAAGTCATCGCGGCCAAGCCGACCGCGGAATTCGACGCAAGGATTCCCAGCGCCAATACCACCTCGGAACGGTTCATCCGCCAAGTGTATACGGAGCTGAAGACCCCCAGATAGACGGGTCGCGAGATAAAAGCTCGCACAGGGCCGGCTCGGCCCTTCAATCAACCAGGGACTCGCAAGCATTTCGCCGAGTCGGGCTCCGTTGTGCGGGCGAGTTCCTCGGAAGTGGAAGAAGAACAAAACTCATGTAACATGTTGTGGCGCACGCACTTTGCGTGCAGCGTCGACAATCTTGTCGACGCTAAGCTGGCGTCCGCAGGAGTGCGGACGCGGCAAACACGAATGTTTGCGCCACACCTTTATTTGCGCCACGCCTTTATATGTCGCGCACCCATACAGCCCGGGCTTGACGGCAATCAAAGATAGGCACATACTCTCTTTATGTACGGTCGCGCGTGCTTTGTGTCAGGCTTGGCGGCGGTCATCGCGCTGGCTCTTCCAGCCGGCGCACAATCTGTGATCTCCACCCACTCCGGTGTCATCCACTTCTTCGAGGGCGCTGTCTATCTCGGGGATCAGCCGCTGGAAGCCCATCTGGGCCGATATCCAAGCGTTCCGCTCGGCGGCCAGCTAAGCACGGCAGCAGGTCGGGCGGAAGTGCTGCTGACGCCGGGAACCTTCCTGCGTTTGGGGGACCAGAGCTCAATTCGCATGCTTAAAAACGATCTCGCGGACACGCAGGTCGAATTACAAGCCGGCTCTGCCATCGTCGATCTGGGGAGCCAAATCCAGACACATCGGTGACTTTGATTTATCAGGATTGGAGTATTCGCTTCGTCAAGAAGGGCATCTACCGGATCGATGCGGATTCGCCGCGTTTATCGGTGCAGCAGGGCGAGGCCGAAGTGTTCGCCGGCGATTCCGGCGTACCGGTATTGGTCGAACAGGGGATGAGCCTGCCGTTCGAGAGCGGGGTTGCGCCTGAGGCGGCGGCCCAGTCAACCGGCGACCAGCTCAGCGACTGGTCCAAAGGCCGCGGCCAATCGATTTCCGCGGATAACGCCATTACGGCGCAGATTGACGAAGATCCCGCCGCGGTGACCGCCGGCGCGGACGCCTTCACCTATTTCCCGTTCCTCGGAGTGTCCCCCATCAACCCGGTTTCGCCCGGCCCGTATGGCGCGCCCGCCCCATATGGCCAGCCCGGCTTGTATGCCTCGCCCGGCGTGTACAGTTCCTACGCGCTGTACCAGCCCGGGTTTAACTCCATCTACTTGCCCGGCTATACCTATGCTCCGCTCATGTTGGGGCTCATAGGAAACGGCTCGAGAATTGGAAGCGGCCCGAGAATTTACGTGCCTTCAGCTCTGCGGCCAAGCATGGGTGCACCCAGACCCGGCGTTATCGTTACGGCTCCGCGCACCATGGGTCCGATTCTTTCTGCTCCGCGTCCTGCCGCGCCGGTACGCGTCGCTCCGCGTGTCGGAGTGGGCGGGGGCGTTCATCGCTAGTAGTTCGCGTACGCCGCTCATTGCGTGGGAGCGTAGTATCCCAGCCGCCAATGCGCTTTGAGCGGCGAAACACCTTTCGGTTGTGCCACCTTCACTTCAACCTTGCGGTATTCTCCATCTCTCGCCTGATTCTTCGGGTAATAGCCGAGAACGTATTGATTCCGCAACTCCACCGCGATCCGGGCGGCGACGCTCGGCAAGTCGCTGGTGAGCGCCGCCGCGAAAGCACGCCCGCCGGTTTGCGTCGCGATTTCCGACAGCAACCGCGGCCCGGAAATTTCCTCCGGGCTCAGCCCGAAAGGCAGGCCCGGCTCAAACACGCCCATGGCGTAGATCTGGACGTCGGCCTCGCGCACCAGAGATTCAATCTCGGTTGCGGTGTAGTGGCTGTGGTTGTCTCCGCCGTCGGAAACGATCACGATCGCCTTCCGCGAATTCTTCGCCTTTTTCATCTCGCTCAGAGCGACGTTGATGGCGTCGAGCATGGCGGTCAGTCCGCCCGGCTGCGCGCTTCTGAGCGCATCTCTGAATCTCCTCGGTGTGGGACGTGAATCCCACCGAAAGCTTTGGCGCTGTCGCTGAACTCCACCAGAAACGCTTCATCGTCCGCGTTCATGGTCTTCAGGAATTGCGCCACCGCCGCCTGAGAAGTCCGCAGCTTATAATCCATGCTGCCGCTCTCATCGAAAACCAAGCCGATCGAGAGAGGCGCCTCCTCGCCGGAGAAGTGCACCACGTTCTGTTCAACGCCGTCTTCGAATAGATGGAAATCTTCCTTTTGAAGCCCAAGAACGAAACGATTCAGTGAATCGGTCACCGCAACGGGAATCTGCACCAGCGTGGTGTCGACCTTCAGGCTAAGCTCGACGCCCTGGTCAGCGCTTGGGGGAGCCGTGGCCGCCTGGCCGGCTTTCGCGCCCGCGCCATCCTGCGCAGCAGCCGCACCCGAAAGCAGCAAGCATAAGCCTAAGGCGTTCGCCCAACACACCCGACTCGCCATGAGTTTAGCATTGCACACTCCGCGGGCCGCTGTTCATAGTAAAATGACCCTGCGATTGAAGTGAAGGGAGGGCCTCCGCATGACCCGTTCGATGTTTGTGTTGACCTGCCTTTTTGCGCTGCCGTGGATTCCGGTGTTACCGGCCCAAGACAAGGCGCAAGATAACATCGTCACCGCCGGCGAATTCTACGCGGAGCGGCCCACTCTAATCTCCCTGGGATTCGAATGGCGCATCGCCGGAGACGATAACCGCAACGCCACCGTCTCAGTCTCCTATCGCAAAAAGGGCGACCAGGCATGGAAGGAAGGCCTGCCTCTGCTCCGCCTCGGCAATGAGCGCATCAATGAGAACGCCTTCCAGTACGTGGTTCCGAACATGTTCGCCGGAAGCATCTTCGATCTGGAACCCGGCACGGATTACGAGTGCCGCTTCGTGCTCGCCGATCCGGACGGCGTGGCGGGCCAGGCCGAAAACATCGTGACCGTGCGTACGCGCTCCGAGCCGAAGCCGTCGGCCGGCGGCAAGATCTATCATGTGTATCCTCCCGGCTACAACGGGCCCAAGCAGGAGCCCGCCTTCACCGGTTTGCTCGCGGCCTATTACATGGGCTCCTCAGGCGCCGATTACTTCAATAGTTATCCGCCGCGCGTCCAACCCGGCGACACCATTCTGGTGCATGCCGGCGTGTATAAAGACGACCGCCTGCGCTACGGAGGTCCTCTCGGCACCATCTCCAGCGGCACCTATTTTCTGACCCAGAGCGGGACTCCGGAGAACCCCATCGCGATCAAGGGCGCAGGCGACGGCGAGGCGATCTTTGACGGCGACGGCGCCTACAACCTGTTCAATGTGATGGCCGCCAATTACAACTATTTCGAGGGGCTGACCATCCGCAACACCGACCTCGCCTTCTGGGGAGGATACAAGAATCTTGCCGGGTCGAGCGGCCTCACCATCAAAAGCTGCCATATCGAAAACGTGGGGCGCGCGATTTACACGGATTGGTCCGGCTCCAAGGATTATTACATCGCCGACAACACCATCACCGGCCGGTTCCGCGCCGACATGCTGATGGGCTTCACGGGCCGAACCTGGCAGAATCTGCCCGAGTTCAACGCCAAGCTGGTGTCCGAATATGCGATCAAGATTTACGGGCAAGGCCACGCCGTGGCCTACAACTACATTACGCGCTTCCATGACGGAATCGACGTGGCCACCTACGGCAATCCGGACGGGACTCCCTTTCCCATCCGCGACCGAATGCCCGTCTCCATCGATTTTTACAACAACGATATCAATAACGTCGAGGACAACTGCATCGAATCCGACGGCGGAGCGCACAACATCCGCATCTTCCGCAACCGCTGCTTCAATCACGGGCACCGCGCGCTGAGCGTGCAGCCTGTCTTCGGAGGGCCTGTGTATTTCATCCGCAACATCGTCTACCACGCGCCGGAAGGCGGAGCGGTGAAATTCACCGCATCTTCCTCGGGAATCGTCGTGTATCACAACACCTTCCTGGCGCCGGTAAAGCCCATGCTGCTGGCGGCGTCCAACGTCCAGTACCGCAATAATCTGATTCTGGGCAAGAGCGAAACCGCGGAGACTTTCGCGGTGGAGACCAACACCAACTACTCCAGCTCCGATTACAACGGCTTCCGGCCCAATGACGGCGCCGAGTTTTCGTTTGAGTGGAGTTCGCCTCCCTTCTCCACGCGCGCGATTTTTCCAGGCGAAGTGGGAAAACTTTCCACCCAGGCGCAGGGGCAGTTGGAAGCGAAATCGCGCGAGACCAGGCGATTCAAAACGCTGAAAGAGTATAGTGAGGCGACGGGCCAGGACCGGCACAGCGTCCTGGTGGATTACGATGTGTTTCAAAAGGTCACGCCGCCGGGTCCCGATCCGCGCACGCTGTACCAGCCGGCCGATTTCGACTTCCAGCTTCGCCCCGGCTCGGCGGCCGTGGACGCCGGCGTCCGCCTGCCGGGAATCAACGACGATTTCACCGGCCGCGCTCCGGACCTGGGAGCTTACGAAGTCGGGCGGCCCGTGCCGCATTACGGGCCGAGGCAGTAGGAGTGGGCGGCCTGATACGCTGAAGGAGGAACAAGCAAGTGCTGCACGACTACACCCAAGTGGTCCGGTCTTTCTACGATGCGTTTGCGCACCGGGACGCCCAGCTCTTCGCCGAATTAATGGACCCGCAAATCGAATGGACCTCGGCGGAAAACTTCATCTACGCCGACCACAGTCCTTATATTGGCGCGGACGCCGTGCTTCATTTCGTCTTTGAGAGGCTCCCCGCCGATTGGGATGACTTTTCATTGAGCGCCGGAGAGATCCTGGGCGGTGGCGACCTGGTGATCGCCAGCGGGCGCTTCCGGGGAACCTTCAAAGCCAACGGAGCCACTATCGACGCCCAGTTTGTTCAGGTGTTCCAATTCAAGGACGGCAAGATCGCCAAATGCCAGATGTATACGGACACGGCCAAATTTAAGGAATCCATCAGCCAAATCCGCTTGGCGAGCGCATAACCATCGGACCTTACTCCGTAAGCGCGCAACCCGGATGGGCGCAGTCGCAGGAGATTTCCACTTCGTCCGCCGAGTCTGCGCAGCGCTGGCTGCAATACTTCTTGTCGCCGTCTACCAGGCACCTGCAAGCCGGATGCGCGCATTTTTTTTGTTCATTCTTCGCCATGGTGTTTTCTCTCCTCTCGAATTCTAGCGCACGTTTTGTTCCAACGTGGCTGCCCGTCACCACGGGCTTCTACGAGGGGCCGAATTAGGAGAAGATTAGATATGACTCCACTGGACAAAGTGCCTGGCGAAGATAAAGATCCTTCCAAGTCGCCCGACGACGAGGACTTCCCATCCGAATGGGCCGAGGAAGATCGTGTGATCGAAGATCGAAAGCCTGACTTGGGCGAAATCGAAGAAGATTCATCCGAACTCTGACCGCGTCCGCTAAACCAAGCAACGCCGGCGGCCCTGGCTGGCGATTAGCTGCGCCAGCGTGCGACCGTTAATGACGCCCCTGCTGGTAGCCGGCCTCGTAAGCTTTCTGGTCGTCGTCTTTCTTGAAGTGTCTCTTCTTGCTGTGGTCTTTGTTATTCACCTTGTCTTCCTGGCCTTCGCGGACGCCCTGCTGGTACTTTGCGTTTTTCGAATAATCCGGCTGGTCCTGGAAAAAGGAGCGGCCATAACGTGTACAGCCCCTCCGCCGAGACCGATGCTCATGCCAACCGCGGCAACCCAGTGTCTTAAATTCATGTTCGTCAAATCCATCCTTCGTCGTCGAAGAGGCACGCCCATGGCCGTGCCCGCGGTTTGTGGGGCGGACGCCCCCGTCCGCGCGGGACGCCCCCGTCCCGCCTGCCGAGGGGCAGTCTGCGGTCCAGCGTGACCACCCGATTCGTTGCCGTATTTACGAACGGGACCACTAAGCCCAAGCCGCCCGCGCTAACCGAATCCGGTCAGGCGACCGCATATGGTCACGCCCCTCACCCGAGCCATTTCGACCCCCGGCGATGGGCGTGCTATCTTCAGTAGTCATCCTTCCGGAGAAAACCTCGATGAAACACGACCTGCCTCCAGCAGGGCTCGCGGCACGGCCCCAGCTCCGGGGTGACGCGGGGGCCATTGTCCTGTTTGCAACTGTCGCGGCGCTGTACTTCGCGCGCGAGATCCTGATCCCCTTCGCATTCGCTCTCACCCTGACATTTCTCTTGACCCCCGTCGTGGCGCTGCTCCAGAGGCTGCAAATTGGCCGCGTCGTCTCCGTTCTCATCACCGTCCTGGTCTCGATCGCGGTGGCGTTCGGCGCCGGCTGGATCATTCTGAACCAACTGGTCGACGTCGCCAATCAGCTCCCTCAATACCAGCAGAACATTCACGCCAAGATCGAGGCGTTTCACATCCCTGCCACGGGACAACTGGCCCGCGCCGCCGAAAGCGTGAAGGAGGTCGTGACGGAACTCAGCGGCGAAGTCCCGCCGGCCCCGCCCCCGCCTCAGAGCCGGAACGCGAAGCAGCAGCCCAATACGCCGCCTGAGCCCGCTTCCCCCTTGCCCGTTGAAGTGGTCCAACCCCCGCCCACCGAATGGACCACCATTCGCGACCTGGGCACGCCCGTTCTTGCGCCTCTGGGACTGGCCGGAGTCGTGGTCATCTTTACGTTCTTCATGCTGCTGAAGAGAGAGGATCTCAGGAACCGTCTGCTGCGGCTGGCCGGGCTCGGCCAGTTGAACCTGATGACCCAGGCGCTCGACGACGCAGCCAGCCGCGTCAGCCGGTACATCCTGATGCAGTTCCTGGTCAACGCCGGCTTTGGAGCCGTCTTCGGCTTGGGCCTGTTCTGGATCGGCGTGCCCTATCCGCTGCTCTGGGCAGTGGTCGCCGCACTTCTGCGCATTGTCCCCTATGTCGGAACCCTGGTTGCCGCGACGCTTCCGCTGGCCCTCTCGTTGGCCGTTTTCGATGGATGGTTCCGGCCGCTGCTCGTGTTCCTGCTGGTCGCCGGCCTCGAACTGATCGTCGGCAACTTCGTCGAACCCTTGCTCTACGGCGCGTACGTGGGAATCTCTTCCCTGGCGCTGCTTCTCACCGCCATCTTTTGGGCCGTTCTGTGGGGACCCGCCGGCCTGATCCTCTCCACCCCTCTGACGGTTTGCGTCGTGGTTCTGGGACGCTACGTGCCCCAATTTTCGTTCTTGCACATCCTGCTGGGAGATGAACCTGTTCTCGCGGCCGAAGCCCAGATCTACCAGCGC
This sequence comes from Bryobacterales bacterium, assembly GCA_963765185.1. Taxonomy (GTDB): domain Bacteria; phylum Acidobacteriota; class Terriglobia; order Bryobacterales; family Bryobacteraceae; genus Palsa-187. The sequence continues at coordinate 16,442 of CAVXWB010000043.1, read as the reverse complement.
TTACTCGCCATGGATCAACTGGAAGCCCAGTCCATTGTCGGCCATTTCTATAAAGGCAAGCCCCTGATTGAGCTGTACGATTCGCTGCTGATCCCGGCCCTGAGCATGGCCGAGCAGGACCGCCATAAAGGGGCCATCGACGCAGCCAGGGAAGAATTTCTATTTCTCAGCATCAACGAAATGATCGCCGAATTTTCCGAGGATCAACCCGCCGAACCCTCCCCGCCCATTCCCAGCGCCGCCAATGCCAGAATCCTCTGTCTTCCGGCCCATGATCAGGCCGATGAGCTCACCGCTTCGATGCTGGCTCAGCTCCTTGAGAAAAAGGGTCTCGCGGCGCTGGCCTTCCCGCTCCTCGGGCCTTCTCCCAACGAACTGATCGCTGTGCTCGACCCCGGAGCGAGCGACATCGTCTGCATCTCGGCCTTGCCTCCTTACGCGTTCGCGCCCGCGCGGGCCATGTGCAAACAGATCCGCGAGCGCTTCCCCAAACTCAAAGTGGTGGTTTGCGTCTGGGGCTTCAGCGGCGACGCGGAGAAAGCCAAGTCCCGTTTCGAGAGGACTCAACCCGATCGCCTGTCCACCTCCCTCGCGCAGGCTCTCGAGCATGTTCAGGAACTCCTTCGCCCTCAGCCGGAGCCGGAGCTCGGAAACGCAACCGAACCGGAGCGCATCGTCTAATAGGGGGCGACCAGATGGCTAAGAACAGCGTAGTATTCGGCATTTATAAACAGGAAGGACAGGCCGGCAAGGCCGTCGATGCGTTGCGGGAATCGGGATTCCGCAGCGCCGATATCTCGGTCCTGATGCCGGCCAGTCCGGGCGATAACGAATTGATTTTGGAAAAGGCCACCAAAGCGCCGGAGGGAGCGGTGGCGGGCGCGAGTTCGGGAGCGGTGCTGGGCGGTGCGCTGGGCTGGCTCGCCGCGGCGGGAACGCTGGCCATTCCCGGCATCGGTCCGTTCATTGCCGCCGGCCCTCTCATGGCCCTTCTGGGAGGCGTGGGTGTGGGCGGCGCTCTGGGCGGCCTCACCGGCGCTCTGATCGGCGCGGGCACTCCGGAGTACGTGGCCAAACAATACGAGGGCGGCGTTCAAGACGGACATATTCTGCTCTCCGTCCATTGCGACAATGCCGAGTGGCGCAGCGCGGCGAAGGAAATCCTGGAGCGCACCGGCGCGGACCATATCAGTTCCACTAGCGAACCCGCGCCCGTGACCGGGAACACCGGATCCGTCCTGGACAACGAAGCGGATTTTCGCCGCAATCTCGCGACCAATCACGCGGACTTGGGAACATCGTATCAGCAAGCCGCGCCGCTCTATGAATTCGGTTTTCGAATGGCCAGAAGCGAGCCCTTTCGGGGGAAGAACTTTGAAGACGTCGAGCCCGAATTGAAAGCGGCCTATCTTCGAGACTTCTCGGACTATGAGTGGGACCGGATCTCGAGCCTCGTGCTCTACGGTTGGGAGCGGGCCGGCGGCACGATTCGGCAGGGGTTCGCGCTGATTTAGTGAATACAAGGTGGGGCGGTCCCCCTGGACCGCAGCCGGCCCCCCGGCCGGCTTGGGCCGGATTGGCGGCGCTTGCGCGGCGAGGGTTTCCCCGTTGCGGATGGCGTTGGCCGCGCTGGACTGCTTCGAAGCAGTTGGGAAGGCGCCGGCCGAGCTGCATAGAACCTCTGATGGTTTAAACTAGGGATGCCGGAACGTATCCGATCATGAATCGCCTCGCGATTTTGGGCCTCGTCGCCTTTTTGGGGACGCCAGCGTTCTCATGCACGTGCGTGTTCCCAACAAAGACCCCGGCTGACTTCGGAGCCTCGGCGGTCTTTCGTGGGACGGTGACGGACAAGAAGCTCCTGCCCGCCCGCACAGAAATGAAGGGCCGAAGACGTTACCAGATCACATTCCGTGTTGATAAGAACTGGAAAGGATCTCGACAGCGCACGATGGTTATTTACGGTGTGGACGACGGGACGGACTGCATGGGTGGTTCGAGCTATGAAGTCGGGAAGAACTACTTGGTTTTCGCATCCGAGCAATCGTCCCAAGATGTTTCTTTGGATGGCACAAACTTGTGGTTTGGCTGGACTGACGTGTTGCCCAAAGGAACGCCCATGTTAGTGGATCAGGCATGTACACCGAGCGGCGAAACTTCCGAGACTTCCGTAAGGCGTGCCATCAAGCAACTTGGGAAGGGATCTCCTCCTGCTGAAGACAAGTAGAATCGCCCGCCGAGCGGGGATATTTAATTCCAGCTCATTCCTTGGCTTGTACCATCATTCCTGTGACCCGCCGTTCAGTTCGGCACGTTCAGTTCAGACAATTGCACACCTCTTTCTCCAATCCTCGCCGCCATTTCGCGTAAAATCTCCCTAGCAGCGCGAAATCTCTCGTATATGCTCCAGGTGTAAGTACATTGCTCGGCCGAGCAGATCGTTGTACTGGTGAATTCCGCGGTGCGCCTCACAAGCGCGCCTTGCCGCTTCCGTCGAGCCGGAGGGAGCGGGACAGGAGAAAGATTCGAATCTTTTGAAAGTGTGAGGAGGTTGAGGTTAGCTTGGTAAGTCGGACAGTGCGCGCCCTAAACAAGCCGCACTGCCTTCCAAAACTTGTCTACGAACAGCCGCAGTAACTCACGTTTTCCACCCCGGTGGGCCCGATCGCATGTGGTCGGCCCACCGCGTAACGATCTTGCATAGCCGAAGTGTGTTCACATGCGCTTCCCGACATACCACGGAGCGCTCACCGTAAAAATACGTTCATTGCCGCGCACCAGCAGCACCCATTGGAGCAGCCGCCCCCGCTGATTGTGCAGGAAGTATTCATACCAGTTGCTCTCCACAAGCTCGGGCATGACCACGATGATGCGGCGATCGGGATGCTGTTTCGAAAGGTCCAGAACGAACTGAACGATGGGAACGATAATGAAGCGGTAAGGCGAAGGCAGAATCTGAAGCTTGGGCGGGTCTTTGCCCGCCGCGCGGAAGGGCTGTTCCACATAATGCTCCCACTCCATTTCGAGCACTTCGCAGTGCCCGGAAGGCTCGACGTTCACGGCGATCACTTCCGAGGAAAGCCGCGCGGCAAATTCAATTCCCTGGCGCGTGACGTTGTTCCAGCGGTCGACGGGAATCACCACCAGGGGTTGCTGGCTGAGATTTTTCACTTGGACCGGAAGCCTGCACGCGGTGAGGACTTTGACGGCGTGGTAGTGGCGCCGGACCGCGACGAAAAGGACGATCGTCAGCGGAATGAACAGAAGCGTGATCCATGCGCCTGCAAGAAACTTCGCAATCAGCACGACCACGACGGTGATTCCGGTGACCAGCGCGCCGAATCCGTTGACCAGCGTGCTCTTCACCCACTCGCGGCCGCGTTTTTTCCACCAGTGCATGACCATCCCGGACTGCGACAGCGTGAAGGCCAGAAAAGCGCCGACGGCATACAGAGGGATAAGCCGGTCGGTGATGCCGCCAAAAAGAATGAGCAGACCGCCGCACGATACCGCCAGCACAACGATGCCGTAGGTATAGACCAGGCGCCGTCCGCGGTACATGAAGGCATGCGGCAGGTAGTTGTTTTGTCCAATGGCGCGGCACAGGCGCGGAAAATCCGCGAAGGCTGTGTTGGCGGAGAGCGACAAAACCAAAAGAATTGAGGCAATGGCCACGTAGTAAAAAACGCCTTTGCCGAACACCGCCCCCACCAGCATCGAAAGAATGCTCTGATAGCCGGGCTGGCCCGGATCGGTTGCCGCGATGCCGTAGACTTTCACCAGATAGGAAATTCCCGCCAGCAGCGCCGCCAGAAGAAAAATAATCACGGTAAGAGTGCGCTGAGCGTTCTTCACTCCCGGCTCGCGGAAGGCCTTCACGCCGTTGCTGACCGCTTCCACGCCGGTCAGCGCCGTGCAGCCGCTGGCGAATACCTTCAGCAACAGCCAGAAGCTGACGGCTTCCGTCGCAGGCAGCGGAGCAGGCAAGGAAGCCACTGGCGTTGGATGCCCGCCGCTCAGCGCAACACGCAGGACGCCCGCAACGATGGTGATGAGTAGAGTACCAACAAAAAAATAAGTGGGAACCGCGAAGACAAGGCCGGCCTCGCGCACGCCGCGCAGGTTCAGGACGGTAATGACGATCAGAATGCCCACGCACAGAGAAACCGTGTGCGGCAGCAAGGAAGGAATGGCCGAGACCAGCGCTCCGACTCCCGCGGAAATGCCCACCGCTGCCGTCAGGATATAGTCGGCCAGCAGCGCGGCTGCCGCCAGCAGGCTCGCGGGTGCGCCAAGGTTGAAGCGCGCCACCGTATAGGAGCCGCCGCCGGAGGGATAAGCGGCAATGGTCTGGCGATAGGAGAAGTACACGATCACCAGCAATGCGATAATCGCTGCGCTGATCGGAACGATGTACCGGACTCCCACGATGCCAAGAGGGATCAGAAGGCTGAGGGCCGCTTCCGGACCATAAGCAGCCGAGCTAAGCGCGTCCAGACCAAAGATGGGGATGCCCTGCGCCGGGCCGATCTCCTCGGCGCGTTCGTCACTGGTCCTGATCGGCTTACCGACAACAAGGTCGAGTATGTTCATGAGCCGGGAAATCCCTTCAGCTTGACCCGCGCCACTCTACCACCTACGCTTACCAGTATGAGCGCCATCACACTAAAGGTTAACGGGCGTGCGCACACGCTGGACCTGGATCCCGCCACTCCTTTACTGTACGCGCTCAGCGACGATTTGGAATTGCGCGGGCCCAAGTTCGGCTGCGGCCTGGGCCAGTGCGGAGCCTGCACGGCCATCGTCAACGGTGCGGCTGTGCGCACCTGCGTAACGCCGGTGAGCGCCGTAGTGGGCAAGGAAATCATCACGCTCGAAGGGCTGGGAACGCCGGAGAAACCGCACCCGATTCAACGCGCCTTCATCGAGGAGCAGGCGGCGCAATGCGGCTTCTGCCTGAACGGAGTGATCCTGTCCGCAAAGGCGCTGCTGGATAAGAACCCCAAGGCGACGGAGCCGGAGATCCAGCAGGCGCTCGCCGGCGTTCTGTGCCGCTGCTTCACGCACACGCGCATGTACGCGGCCATCCAGCGTTACTCCAAGGCGGTGGCAAAATGACCCCGGAGGCTCGCACGGCTCTCGATCGCCGCGGGTTTCTGAAGAGCGCCGGCGCATTGGTCGTCGGTTTCCATTTCGCCGCCGCAGAGCCGGCTCACGCTCAATTCGGTCAAGCCGCGCTGGCTGGCTCGCCCCCCGGCGATCAACTCGATTCCTGGATCGCCATCGGCGCCGACGGCAGGATCACCGCCTTCAGCGGCAAGGAAGAACTGGGCCAGGGGATCTCCACAGCTCAGCAGCAATTGGTCGCCGAGGAGCTCTCGGTGCCGTTTGAGCGCGTGACTCTGATTTATTGCGACACCGCGCGCACGCCCGATCAGGCTTACACCTCGGGGAGCCAATCTCATCCTGCGAATTTCAATCACGCCAATCTTGCCCTTGCTGCAGCCACGGCCCGCGAAGCACTGGTCAAAATGGCGGCGCAGCGGTTGGGCGTGCCCGTGGAGCGGCTCACTCTCGCCGCAGGTGTGATCGGCGTGAAGGGCGACGCGTCGAAGCAGGTTTCCTATGGTCAACTGGCCGGCGGCAGGAAGCTCAACCTCACCCTCGACAAGAACGCCAGGCGCAAGCCTGCGAGCGAATGGACCGTGCTGGGCAAGCCCATAGGCCGTCCCGACATGCCCGCCATGGCCACAGGGCAGTTTGAGTTCGTCCACAATGTCCGCCTGCCGGGGATGTTGCACGGGCGCGTGGTGCGGCCGCCGGCTGTGGGCGCCACGCTCGCCGGCGTGGATGAAACCTCGGTGAAGGATCTCCCCGGGTTCGTGAAGGTGGTGGTGAGGAAGAACTTCGTCGGCGTGGTGGCGGAGAAGCCCTGGCAGGCGATGCAGGCAGCCGAGAAGCTGAAGGTCAACTGGACCGCCGGCGCGGGCTTGCCCAAGCAGTCCGAGTTTTACGATTCGCTCGTTAAGCAGCCGTCGCGCGATACGCTGCTAGTGGATTCCAAGGACACGGCGCAAACGCTGGCCGGCGCCGCCGTGACGGTCAAATCCACCTACGATCATCCGTACCAGATGCACGGATCGATGGGAAGCTCCTGCGCGGTGGCGGACGTACAGGGCGACCGGGCCACGCTGTATTCGCCCACGCAAGGCGTCTGGTATCAGAAGTCCACGGGCGCGATGATCCTGGGATTGAAGCCGGAAAACGTACACGTGATCTTCCGGCGCGGCGCGGGCTGTTATGGATTGAATGGCGCCGACACAGTGAGCTACGACGCGATGATCCTCTCGCAAGCCGTGGGGAAGCCGGTGCGCGTGCAGCTTTCCCGCAAAGACGAGATGGCTTGGGAAAATTACGGCAACGCCTGGCGCATCGAGGAGCGAGCCGGGTTGGATGCCCAGGGCAACATCGTCGCGTGGGAACACGAAGCCTGGACGCCGGGGCTGGGCAACCGGCCCGGCCCCTCCACTCCCGGCAACGTCGTCACCGGAATGCTGTTGGGATTCGCGCCGGCGCCGTTCTCGCCCGCCGCTGCGCAGGAGCCGAGAACCTACAACAACAACAGCAACGGGATTCCTTCCTATGTGGCCGGGCGCGTTGGCGGAGCAGCTTTGGGAAGCGGCACCGGAACGGTGAAGAGCGAAAAAGTTCTGGTGCACAACGTGGTCTCTCCGTTCTGGACGGGCCCGCTGCGTTCTCCCGCACGTCTGCAAAACACCTTCGCGCATGAGAGCTTCCTGGATGAACTGGCCGCGCGGGTGCACGCCGATCCGGTGGAGTTTCGCTTGCGCCATCTGCACAATGAGCGAGTCATTGGCGTGCTGACCGGCGCGGCAAAGGCGGCCAAGTGGCAGGCGCGCCCATCGCCTAAACCCGGCAACAGCAAGACGGGCGTCGCCGCCGGACGCGGAGTCGCGTGCGTGGCCTACGAAGGCGACAACGGCTACACCGGCATCGCCGTGGACGTGGAGGTCGACCAGGATACCGGCAAGGTTGCGGTGAAGCGCATGTGGGTTGCCATCGACGCAGGTCCGATCTCCAACCCGGACGGCCTGCGTAACCAGGCCGAGGGAGGCGCGCTGCAAGGAATGAGTCGCGCGTTGGGAGAAGAAGTGACTTGGGACGACCAGAAGGTGACGTCGGTGGACTGGCGCACGTATCACTCCCTGCCGCTGGGTTTCGAGATTCCCAAGATCGAGTGCGTGCTGATTGACCGTCCCGACGAAGAAGCCACAGGCGCCGGTGAAACTGCCATCACGGTGATCGCGGCGGCCATCGGAAATGCCATCTTCGACGCCACCGGCGTGCGTCTCCGCCAGATCCCTTTGACGCCCGAGCGCGTAAAGGCCGCCCTGGCCGCAAGGCTCTGATCCCGCCAGTTGATATAATTTGCCTCGGTATGCGCCGAACATTTATCTTGGTTGCCATTTCCACTCTGACCTGGGGCGCCGATTGGCCGACCGACGGCGGCAGTCCCCAGCGGACCAACTGGCAGCAGGACGAAACACTTCTCACGAAGGACAATGTCGCGAATCTGCAAGTCCTGTGGAAAATCAAGTTCGATAACGTGCCGCGGCAGATGCACTCGCTCTTCCCGCCGCTGATTATCGGCCAGGTGAACACCCGCAGCGGCCCCAAGCAGATCGCGCTCGAAGCCGGCGTATCCGACAATCTTTATGCGATCGACGCCGACAAGGGCGAGATCCTGTGGACGAAGCACTTCGAATACCCGCCCCCCGCGAGGAATGGAGGCGCTACCGATCCTCTTTGTCCGGGCGGACTGACCGCGACTCCGGTGATCGGTCCCCCCAGCGCTTCCGGCGCCAGAACCGTCTACGCTCTTGCGGGCGACGGCGAGCTTCATTCGCTCAACCTGGCCGATGGCGAAGACGTGGCTCCGCCGGTTCCCTTCGGCTACCCCAACGGCAAGTCGTATGCGCTGAACCTGTGGAACAACGTGATCTTCACCACCACTTCGCAAGGCTGCGCCGGTAATCCGAATCAGATGTGGGCCATTAATCTCAGCGATCCTCTGAAAAAGGTGATGACCTTTAATCCGAAAAGCGGCGGATTATGGGGCCGGCAGGGCGCGGCCATCGATTCGAGCGGAACCGCCTGGGCTCCCACGGGAGACGGCGTCTACGATCTGGCCAATGAAAGGTATGGCAACGGGCTGATTGCCGCAAAGGTCGAAGGCAACGAATTGAAGCTCAAAGATTGGTATGAGCCGACGAATTGGGCCTGGATGCAGAAAAAAGACCTGGATATGCAAGTGACTCCGGCGATTTTCATTTATAAGGGCAGGGAACTGATGGTCACCGGCAGCAAGGAATGCCGCGTTTATTTGATCGATACCAAATCGGCGGGCGGCGAAAATCACCAGATGCCCCTGGTCCGCACGTCTCTGCTGTGCAATGAGGAGGTGAACTTCGCCTCGGCCGGCATCTGGGGCAGCATGGCGAGCTGGGAAGATTCCAAGGGCACTCGCTGGGTGTTGACTCCCTTCTGGGGTCCGGTGCATCCGGACTTCAAAGCTCCGGTTTCCTACGGCCCCGTGAGGCATGGCGCGGTGGTGGCGTTCAAGGTGGAGGAAAAGAGCGGCAAGCTTCAGTTGACGCCGGCCTGGATGTCGCGCGACATGGACCAGGCCGAGCCTCCCGTGATTGCCAACGGCGTGATCTTCGCGTATGGCAGCGGCGAGAACACCACTCAGTCGTACCCCGACCGCGGACTCAACGATTCCAGCCCATTGCGCATCAAAGCGTCCACTCACGCGATCTTGTATGCGCTGGACGCCGAGACCGGGAAGGAATTGTATTCGAGCGGAAACCAGATTGCATCCTTCGCGCACTTCACCGGCTTGTCTGTGGCCAACGGGCGCGTGTACCTGGGAACCTACGACAGCGTGCTGTACTGCTTCGGCCTGGCTGGAAGATGACGTCGAAGAACTTTCTTGCGCTGGCCGGCGCGTCCTCGATGCTTGCCGTGGCTGTGAACGCGCAGGGCCGTGCTTCCAACTGGCCGACCTATGGAGGCGACGCGCAGCGTACCGGCTTGGAAAAAACAGACGCGAGGATTACAAAGGATACCGTAAAGGATCTCCAGCTTCTGTGGAAGATGAAGCTGGAAAATCAGCCGAAGGGCTTGCGTCCGCTGCTGCCTCCACTGATTTTGGGAAATTTAATCTCGTACCGGGGATTTAAAGAATTGGTGTTTGTCGCCGCCGGCTCCGACATTATTTATTCCATCGACGCGGACCTCGGTAAAATGTTTTGGACGAAACACCTGGAATATGCGAGCCTCGATCCACCGGCGGCTACCTCTTCAGCGGCTTGTCCGGGTGGGTTGACGGCCATGCCGGCCATGCCTCCTCCCGCCGCGGGCCGCGGTCCCGCCGCACCGGGAGCGGGAGCTCCGGCTCCGGCGCCGCCTGCCAGAGGACCCTTCGCTGCCGCCGGCAACGGGTCGCTCTTCGCCATTTCGAGCGATGGCAGGCTGCATCGCCTCAATACATCCACCGGGGACGATGTCGTGCAGCCGGTGAAGGTGCTGCCGTCCAACGCAACGGTTTCCAACTTGAACATGGCCGACAACGTCATCTACACGGTGACCAGTCACGATTGCAACGGAGCCGCCAACGCGGTTTGGGCCGTCGATCTGATTCCCGACCCGCCCAAAGCTACTTCGTTTGCACTGACCGGCGACGGAGCTTCGGGGCTGGGAGGTGCGGCCATCGGCGGCGATGGAACCATCTATGTACAGACAACCGAGAAGCTGCTGGTCCTGAGCCCTCGTGATCTCCAACTGAAGCAGTCTTTCAGCCTTTCGAGCAATTCGGCTTCGCCGCTGGTGTTCCATTACAAAGAGAGCGACGTGATCGCCGCCGCCGGCAAGGATGGCCGCCTCTACCTGCTGGATCCCGCGTCGCCGCCCATGGTTCAAACGTCCGTGATTGCCGGTGAAATCTGGGGCAGTCTATCGACTTGGCTGGATGCGGACGGAATGCGCTGGGTGCTCGCGCCGGTATGGGGTCCCCTGAGTGCGGATTTCAAAGCTCCTCTCACGAATGGCGCTACGCCGAACGGTTCTATCGTCGCATTCAAAGTCGAGGAGCAGAATGGCAAACCAGCGCTGGCGCCCGCGTGGGTTTCGCGCGACATTCCATCTCCTCAGCCGCCGGTCATCGCCGGCGGAGTGGTATTCGCGCTCTCCTCGGGAAAGGCGGCCAATCACGCCACGCTCTACGCGCTGGACGCCGCAACGGGCAAGGAGCTTTACTCCAGCCGCAATCTCGTGAGCGCTCCCGCGGCTCAAACAGGCATGACCGTCGCCAATGGCCGCGTGTACTTCGGTACAACCGACGGCACGGTTTACGCGTTCGGGATCTACATGGAGCACTAACCCGCCCTTCAGGCGTAGGCTGCTCCGCGGACGGCCCAGCTGCCACCGAAGCCTCGCGGATCATAACTTCTTCAGCCAGATATTCCGGATGGCGATTTTTCCGGTGCCCTCGATTTCAAATCCAATCAGGCCGCTCTTCTTGAACATGGTTGGGTCGTCGTCTACCAGAATCGACATGACGTGTCCGTTGACGATGTGAGTCGTCATATTTCCGCGGGCGATGAGATGCAACTGGTTCCAGTTTTCGATTTTGACGTATCCGCCCAACTCGTCGCGGTCTCCCAGCGTGGCCAATAGCTGCGGCTTCTTGCCCTGCTGCGTTCTGACAACCTGGCCGCGCCAGGCGACGATTCCGCGTCCCGTGGCCTGTTCGTAATACTGGCCGGTGTAGGCGTTGCGGCCGTCGAAATCGAATTGCGCGCCGCTCATCTCCCACTTCGCCTGCGAGGCTGCGGAGGGCAGAGCGCCTCGCGGCTGGCCGCTGGGGCAAACGCCTTGCGGAGCCCGGGCCGGCGCTGCCGGACGAGGAGCAAGAATCGCGCCGCGATACTGCACGCCGCTATTGATGGCCGCGCCTTCGCCGCGCATCTCCAGCTTCAACTCGAAGTCCGCTGCTTCGCCGCCCTTCCAAACCAGATAGATGGTTCCCGTCGGCTTCTCGCAAGTAGACTCGGCCACGATCGCGCCGTTTTCAACGCGCCAGTAACTCGTGTCGCCGGCCCAACCGTTCAGCGTGGCGCCGTCGAACAGGGAGGTCCATCCCGCGTGGTCGTTAAAATCGATCGGGTCGGGTTGAGAGAAGCCTCCGCCTCCACCGCGAGCCGGCGGCGGTTGTTGGGCGACCAGCATCGCCGCGGTTGAGAGAGCGGTAAGAACGATGACGGCCATCGCCGCTGCTCCGGCGCGTTGACGATTCATGAAGTCTCCTCCTCAAAACGGGAAACGGGGCCGTTACGGGGCGAGCCTGCGCTACTTGCCCACTAAATGCTCTGCATCGACGTTGAACTCGTTGCAGACGTACTCGTGAATCTCCCAATTCGGCATGAACGTGTAGATCCGCTTGAATGTGTGCGGCATGGTAAACGCCTTGGCGTCCTCCATGGTGACTTCCACTTCCAGGTGCCCTAAGTCGGGCCGCCTGTAGCGCTCGATCACGTGCAGGTCTTCGCTGTGCGGCAAGCCCTGCCCGTTCAGCCAGGTCTTGTCGTTGAACCCGACGGTGTCCACCACCAGCGTGTCGCCGTCCCATTTGGCGATGGAATCGCCCATCCATGTCGGCTGAATATCTTTGGGGTGGCCGCGCCCATCCAGGAAGAATTGCCGGTAGCTGTGGACGTTGCCTTCATCCAGCAGCACAATCAGCGCCGGAGTCTGGACGATCTTCTGCGGGAACGGAGAAATTCTGGGAACGCCGGCGGGCAGGCAGTGCCCTTCCGGATCGTCTTTGCTCAGATTCGCCCTGCGCTCCTTGTACAGCGCGTCGGCCCAGGGCTGCAATGGAACCTGTCCCATGTTCGAGAAGCTGAGCCCCGGGTTCCACACTCCCGAAAGATCGGGCTTGCCGTCGGGCGTCTTTGGAGTGGGACCCGCGGGCGGCGGTTGATCGTAGGGCGACTTGGACGCCGGTTTGGGCGCGTCGCCTTTTTGTACGGCGGGTTGCTGGCTCCATGCCGCCGTGAAACCGGCCAAGACGAAGACTGCGGCAAGAGCCGGTCTCATCGATTATTTGTAACCCCCGGCATCTACTTGTAACCCCCATCATCGGCCGACGATCCCGCGAATACCTTGCGCCCATCCGCCAACGTGAACAGCTTCGAATTCGCGTGCAGCGATCCGTCGGCGAGCGGTTTCCCATCTTTCGCCAGATACGCGTCCACCGTGACGTGGTCGCCTTCCTTGAGCGAATTCCGGGACCATCCACGAATTTGTAGCGCGTTGGGGCTGAGCGATTCGAAGGCCCAGGTGACGACTTTCCCGTCTTCGCCGGTCGCATCCACATACACGTACGCGTGCGGATTCACCCAAGCGACCTTCTTCACGACGCCCTTCACGGTGACGGTCTTGCTGCCATCGTATTCGGCCTGAAAGGAGTGATGCGCCGAGAGCGGCGCGACACTGACGCAGTACGCCGCCGACCCCACAAGCGCCGCTATCAGAGGCGCCCAGGACCTCCGCGAAGACCAAATCTTTTTCATGAGCCGCGACCTCCCGCTGAAATGGATAGTACCAAAACCAGTCCCATCATGGTGGTCTGAGTGGCAGGAGCACCTGAGCGATAATATACCCGTAGAGGTTCGTCGGCATGCAGGTTCATTTGGACGTTCCCGAAGACGTGGTGCAGCGGTTCGCTGCCGAGCCCGGCGGCATTGCCCGCGCGACGTTGGAGGCCCTGGCCGTTGAGGGTGTCCGTTCCGGTAAGCTGACGGTGTATCAGGCGCGCCAGATGTTGGGCATTCCATCCCGCTACGAGATGGACGGATTTCTTAAGGCGCACGGCGCACTGCTACCGATTACGGCGGAGGACGTGATCAAGGATAGCGAAACCGCAATCACATTTTCGAGATGACCGTTGTCGTCGCGGATACGTCCCCTGTTAACTATCTCGTTCTGATCGGCCAAATCGAGGTATTGAGCCGCTTGTACGGCAAGGTCTTTATACCTCCAGAGGTCCTGGCCGAATTGGTTGATAGCGGCGCTCCAATCGAGGTGATGGAATGGACTCGATCACGGCCCCACTGGCTAGAAGTGAGAGCGGTTCGCAAAGAGCAGAACGACCCTGCCTTGCGACATATCGACCCGGGTGAGCGTGCGGCAATTCCCCTGGCCCAAGAGGAGTCCGACACCCTGTTGCTTATCGACGACGCTGCCGGGCGCGCAGAAGCGAATCGGCGCAACATTCCGAATACGGGAACGCTCGGTGTGCTCAAGGCCGCCGCGGTCCTTCAACTCTTGGATCTACCGGCGGTGCTGGCGCGATTGGCCGCAACGAACTTCCGGGTCTCGCAGTCCCTGATAGATGATCTTCTCGCTTGAGCGGGAAGCGGACCCGCCTCACGCCGGCTTTCCCAGCTTTCCGGTCCAGCCAATCCCGCATCACGCCGAACACCTCGTGATTGTTCTTCTCGAGCAGCATCAGGTTGCCGTTCCCGGAGATGCCGTAATCGCGCAGCCGCACCATCTCGGCCGTACATCCCACCTGCTTCAAGAACTCCACGTTGGCCACCGGCGATCCGCCGCCGCCGAATTCGCTGGTCAGCCATCCCATGGGAATGCCCTGGCAGGTTTTTCCATTTGTGCGCCGGCTCGGCTTGCAACTTGTAGGGCGCGACCACGGGACGCGGCGAATCGGGCGGCTCGGTGTGATCCACCAGGCGAAATTCGCGAGGTCGGTAACGGGAGGATCGTAAGTCATGGGCGAAGCCGTCAAGCCCCAGCGCAACTGCGCCGCGAAAGGGTTGCCGTTGATCTCCATGCAGTAGATTGCCTTCATCGGATTGGGCCGGCGGTCGGCCACGCCCCAGCCGAAGAATCCGCCGAAGGCGTGGTCCAGCAGAATGCGAGGGCCCGATGCGATCCACCAGTTCCACTCCTCCGCGCCACGCCAGATCGCTGTGGAAGGCTTCGTCGCTCACGTTGCCGGATTCGCAGGCCATGAACTGATCGATGATGGGATCGTTCATGCCTCCGGGCCCGGGCCACTGCGCGGTGTTGAATACGGCCGTGCTGGTGAGCAGCCCTTCGAAGGGCGGCACGTTGGGCAGATGGCTCGGCCCCAACGCGTCGGGATGATAGGGCGAGCGGCCGTAGCTGGGCCGGTCCATCCAATACACGGCGTAGCCGGCTTGCACGAAGTAGTGCACCCAGCCGGGCCGTCCGCCGATGCCCATCATGTGCGTGCCTTGGCCGCCGCCGCCGTGCGTCATCACCACCGGATAAGGATGGCGCCGCTCCGCCGGAATCATGTACTGCACGAACATCTGGCCCTGCGCGATGGTCCCGTAGGGCATCTGTTTGCGCCCGATGCCGACCCAGAACCCGCCTTGATCGGCCAGCTTCACGGCAGTCGATTCGGCGATTGGGATGCGGATCGTCGACTACGCCCGCGGGCGCGCCTTTATTCACGGCTGAGTCCGGCACTGCTGAATTCAACCACACCAGCATCGGCGCGAGCGCCTCGCGATTGTTGTGTCCCAGCATGCCGAGCGCGCTGCCTTCCGCCACGCGAATGTGCTCGATGCCGGCGATTCCGGGGTCACTGGCAGTCGCTATCGCGACCGGCACACTCGCCACTTTCGCGAGCTGGCCCTGAACTGAGTTGGCAGTTGGCTCCACTGCCACGATGCCTTTCACCAGTCGCGGCCGGTCCTGGGCGACCACCGCCGCAAACACCGCGCCATCGCCGTGAGTACACGAGAATCGCCGGGCCGATATCGTCGAGCAGCTTCGCGCCGCGCGTGCGCCACACGTTCTGCGTCTGCGCGTTGTTGGCCATCGGCTGGCCCATCGACGCGAGCACCTGCGCGACGGCGGGATCATTGACGTCGCGCATTGCCCCACTGCGCGCGAGGCGCGCTCAAAGGTCGGCGCCTGCGCGTCGAAGTTCCCGTTCATAAAAGGCTGGAACGGATTGCGGCCTTGGCCAGGACGGTCGAGCACGTAGACCTTGTAGCCTTGTTCGAGAAGCAGCGAAGCCCAGCCGCTGTCGGCCATCGGGCGTGCTGAACCAATCCGAGCCCTGCCCGTAGCCTCCGTGAATCAGCACCACCGGATAAGGATGCCGGACCTGCGCGGGAATCCAGTGCTCCACGTACATCTGCATGCCGTTGCAGACGGTGCCGCGAGCGAGCATGGCGTGCTCGACGCCGTAACAGTTGTAGCTCCACTCGGCGATGTCGAGAACCGGCTCCGCCGCCGCGGTTTGTGCCAAGCTCAGTCGTGGCGCGGCAATCGCAGCCGCAGCCAGCGCACCCAATTCCCGCCGCGTCATTCTAGATTTCATTTCTTCGCGCTCGCGCGAGCGCCTTTCTTCGCTTCCACGTGACCGTCGATCCATCCGATGATCAAGTCCGCGAGCTGCAAATTATTCTTGTCCTGCATCAGCATGTGGCTATTGCCCTTGATGCCCATCGGGGAAGCGACATCATTTGCGCGTCGCCGCCCGCGGCGTTCACCTGCTTGACGAACGTATTGCAGCTATCGAAAGATGCAGGCCACGCAGCGAAGCCGCCCTGCACGCCGTCCAGGTGATCGCCGAACATGACCAACGTCGGAATCTTCGCGAGCGTCGCGAGCTGCGCCGCGGTCAGTGTTGTTACGCACGGCATCTCGATGGAGACGATGCCTTTGACGCCGGAGGGATCGATCAGCGCCGCCTGCTCCGGAAAAAATCCGGACTCGGAATGCCCCATCAGGATCGCGCCCTTCAGCTTCACCGCCAGCGCGGCCATGTTGGTCCAAGTGGGATTCGGCGATTCGGGAGCAGGCGTGTTGAGATCCGGGATCATCTGCTTATAGAGCTCGTCCACGGCTTCAACGGGAAACTGCTCGTCCGGAAACGCCTTGCCGTAGGTGGGCCCGAAGCGGAACACGGTCCAGGCGACCTGATGGCTGGCCGTCAGGACGTTGGGAAGCTGGCTGGGAGGAAGCGTACCGGCTTTCACGGCGTTGATCTTGCGTCGCGTCAAAACCGGAGCGGGCGCGGGAAACCTGATCCGCCATATAGACGGAACGATTCTTGCGGACGAAGTATTCGTTCCAGCCCATGCGGCCATCGGGCGTGGTTTCCCAGGTCTTGCTGCTGAGGCAGCAGCCGTGCACCATGACCACCGGGACATGCTGATTCGCATTCACGGGCATCTGGTATTGCACGTACATCTGATTGACGGTGATGTCGCCGGCCTGCCCTGGACCCCGGCCTTGAGCCGGCGGCGGCGCCGGAACACTCTTGGCTTCAGACATATGCTGAACGAAGGCGTGGAAGG
>CAVXWB010000042.1:0-32581 GCA_963765185.1 Bryobacterales bacterium | reverse complement strand
AGGCAAGCTTCGCGCCGGCGATGATGTGAGCCGGGCCGCCTGGGTGCGGCGCGCGGAGCTGGACCAGTATCAGATCACGGAGGGCACCCGCGAGGTGATCGAAAGCGCATATGCACGCCGAACCGGTACTTGAGTTCGAGGCTCTGCGCGAGCTGCTGGCGCGCTACGTGCATACGCCGCTGGGACGCGCGGAGCTCGACGGCATCGCGCCGGGCTCGGACCGCGCCGCGATCGAATCCGCTCTGGCGGATGCCGCAGAAGCCATCGAGCATGTGCGGACCGCGTCCCAGCCGCAGCCGGCCGCGCGCGGCGCCGCGATTCGCGTGCGCTTCGAGCTGGGCGCCGATCCCGCGCCCGCGGTGGCTCGGCTGGCGATTGAAGGGGCCACGCTCGACGCCGCCGAGATTTACGAGCTGACGCGGCTCCTGGATCTGGCCGCGGAAGCGCGGGCGGCTTTGCTTCTCGGCGCGAGAAAGATTTCCCCGCCTGGCCGCGCACGCCTCCGCCATCGCCGACCTGCGCGACCTCGCCCGGCAGCTGCGAGGCAAGATTATGCCCGACGGCTCGCTCGCCGACGATGCCAGCGTGGCGCTGGGCAAGCTGCGGCGCGACGCGGAAAAGCAGCGGCGCCTGATCGAGGAGTCGCTGGCGCGGTTCCTGCGCGCGCATCATGAAGACGGCACGCTGCAGGAGGATTTCGTCACCATTCGCAACGACCGCTTTGTGGTGCCCATCGTCACCGGACGGGAGCGGCGCGTGGACGGAGTGATCCACGGCTCCAGCGGCAGCGGCCACACCATGTTCGTCGAGCCTCTGGAAACGATTCATTTGAATAACGAGCTGGTCCGGATCCACGAAGAGGAGCTACGCGAGATTCACCGGCTGCTGCGCGAGTTCACGGCGCGCCTGCGCGAACACGCGCGCGAAATCGGCGCGATGGCGGAAGTGCTGGGCCGGCTGGAGCTGCTGTTCGCCAAGGCCGAATTCGCGGCGGAGTTCAACTGCTCAGTCCCGCGGCTGAGCCCGCCGTCTTCGCGCAAACTGGTCCTGCGCGAGGCCCGGCATCCTTTGCTCGAGGACATCCTGCGGCCGAAGCGCAAACCCGTCGTGCCCGTTTCTGTCACCTTGGAAGACGAGCAACGGACGCTGTTGATCAGCGGTCCCAATACCGGCGGCAAGACCGTGGCTCTCAAGACCGTGGGGCTGCTGGCGCTGATGGCCCACGCCGGGCTGCCGGTGCCCGCCGCGGAAGCCGAGTTCCCGCTTTTCGATCAGGTGCTGGCCGACATCGGCGATCATCAATCGCTTCAGGAGAGCCTCAGTTCTTTCTCGGCGCACATTGGAGCGATCCGCTCCATGCTGGAGCGCGCGACGGCGGATTCGCTGGTGTTGCTCGACGAGCTGGGCCGCGCCACCGACCCGGAGGAAGGCGGCGCGCTGGGCGTGGTGCTGCTCGAAACCTTCCGCGCCCGCGGCGCGTTCACACTGGCGTCCACGCATCTGATGGCGATGAAGGTGTACGGAGCGTCGACTGCAGGCGTGCGCAACGGCTCCATGGGTTTCGATGAGGAGACGTTGGAGCCGACCTACGTGCTGCGTCTGGGCGCGCCGGGGAAATCGGCGGGCCTCGACATCGCCGCGCGGCTGGGGCTGGGCGCAACCGTGATTGAAGCGGCGCGCGAGCGGATGACCAACGCCGAGCGTGACGTTTCGCGCTTCTTAGCCGAGCTGCATAAACAGATGGCGGCCATTGAAGAGGAGCGCGCTTCGGTGGCCGCGCGCGAGCGGACGGTGGAGGCGCGGGAGCGGTCGCTCGAGCAAACCCTGGAACGCAAGTTCGCGGCCCGTACCGCCGAGATCGAGCGCCGCGCGGCGGAACTCTCGAGCGCCTTCGAGCGGCGCGCGCAGGAAACCATCGGCGAGCTGAGCCAGAAGGCTCGCGCAAAGGTCGCGAAAACCAGGCGCGAGTATCAGGAGGCCGTGGAAGCGGTGGCGCAGGCCGCGCCGGAGAATCGCACGGCGCCCCCACCAAAGCTTGCCGAGGGCGTGCGCGTGCGTCTGAAAGGAATCCGGCAGCCCGCCATAGTGCGTAGGCTGCTTTCGAACGATCTGCTGGAAGTAGAGGCGGGATTCATGCGAATGCAGGTGACCGCGCCGACGTCGAGGAGGTTCTGCCCGACGCGCAAGCTCCTGCACGGACGCCAGGGGTTTCCTTCCGCCAGGGTCCCACCTTCGAAACTTCATATCGCGAGATCAATCTGATCGGGCAGCGGGCCGAGCAGGCCTGTGAGCAGGTGGAAAAGTTTTTGGACAGCGCCACGCTGGCGCAGGTTGAGCGCGTGCGCATCGTGCACGGGCACGGCATGGGGATTCTCAAGAAGGCCGTGGCGGATGTGCTGAAGAACAGTCCCTACGTGGAAAAGTTTTACGTGGCCCCGCCGGAGGAAGGCGGCTCCGGCGCAACCATCGCGGAATTAAAGTGACGAATTAGCTGGTGGCCATTTTGATCAAGCCCAAGAAGTCTTATAGCGTTCTCCGCGGACTCTCTAGGCATCTTCAATTTCATTTGCCGAACGCTGGCGTGGATCCAACGGGAGCGCTGTCGGCAATCGAGCTACCCGTTACCGCGGACCTGCTTTCCGCGATGCTACCGGAAAGGCTCGGTCAGCAAATGCGAAAGCGCGGGTTCCCCTTCGGATCGGCCGAAACCGGCAATGGCCGGTATGCAGCTTCAACCAGCGAAACGCCCGAAATGAGCATTGGTGTATTTCTCGTGAGAAGTGACGAAGAGCTTTCCGACCCAAGTCATTATGAATTGCAGGTCACTTGCCAGAGGCCTGTGCCATCGCGGCTGTTCAAGAGAGTTCGGAGCACCGCCCCATCTGACCAGGACTATCGGGCGGGGGAGGCCCTTCAGAACGCGATTGTGGATGCCCTCAGAGAGGAGTTCGGAATAGTTGATCTGTCTTAGCTCGATTATCCCCGTTATCTTGCCAGGGCCCGCGCCCTGGTTCCTTGACCCAGGTCCTACGTCACAACAATTGAAATGATCGACTGGTTCCGCGCTTATTGTCTCTCCCTGCCACACACCACCGAACACGTCCCCTGGGGCGACGACCTGGTGTATAAGATCGGAGGCAAGATGTACGCGGCAGCCGCGCTGACGCCGGTGGGTAATCGCATGTCGTTCAAGTGCACTCCGGAAGAGTTCGCGGAGCTGACGGAGCGCCCCGGCATCGTGCCCGCGCCCTATAGCGCGCGTATGCATTGGGTCGCGCTCGAAACCGAGAATGCGCTGAGCCGTGCGGAGATCAAGCGGCTGGTGAAGCAGTCCTACGATCTGGTGTTCGCGAAGCTGCCGAAAAAATCTAAAGCGGAGCTTAGCAAGCCCCGCAAGCGGGACGCCTCCGCCCGGCCGGGGCCCGTGAGCCGCTAGAATCAAAGCGATGATTACGAAAGTGAGAAAAGCGGTATTTCCCGCCGCCGGGCTCGGCACCCGGTTCCTCCCGGCCACCAAGGCGCAGCCCAAAGAGATGCTGGCGCTGGTGGACAAGCCTCTGATCCAGTACGGAGTGGAAGAGGCGATTCAATCCGGCGTCCAGAACATTATTATCGTGACCGGCCGAGCAGGCCTGTGAGCAGGTGGAAAAGTTCTTGGACAGCGCCACGCTGGCGCAGGTTGAGCGCGTGCGCATCGTGCATGGGCACGGCATGGGGATTCTCAAGAAGGCCGTGGCGGATGTGTTGAAGAACAGTCCCTACGTGGAAAAGTTTTATGTGGCCCCGCCGGAGGAAGGCGGCTCCGGCGCAACCATCGCGGAATTAAGGTGACGCGCTCCCTTCCGCACACCACGAGCCCGTACTCTGAGGCAACGATCTGGTGTTCAAGGTCGGCAGTAATGAGATCGGCAGTAATTAAGCTAAGCCATTGATGCAGGATAGACTATCGGTCAGAAGGGTCACCGGTACGACCCGCAAGCCGTGAGGCTTTCTTGGCCACGCCTCAGACCGAGAGAGCTGCCATAGCGACTCGCTTGGGATTAACCCAACTTGGTCTTAACCTTTTTTACAACACATTTGGCCCAAGACGGGGGAGTTCGCAGATGCAGTTCTTGTATATTGACAAATCTGGTGGCGATGAACACCGCGGCAAGGATGAACATTTCGTCCTCGGGGGGATCGCCGCGTTCGAACAGTCGCCTATTACGTCTGTTCCGAGGTTGATCAAATCCAGCAGGAGTTCTTCCCTGGGACGACGCCGGGGAATATTGACTTTAGGGCGTCGGCAATCTGGAATGGGAACGGCGAGCTATGGAACTCAATGCCGCGCGCAGAGCGAATCAAGATGCATGGGCTGTTTCATCTAACATCCAATCACGATGAATGTTACTGTCCAGCTTGCCTCAGCCGAAGATCCTCCCCGGTTTAAACCCAACTGATGGAGCGGCGGAAATTGGCAAACGCACTCAGCATGAAGCAGAGTTATGACACAGCTCCCCGTGAGTGCCCAATTCCGATAGAAACTACTGCATTGCCGCCAGCGATTCCTTCACCGTCGGCCGCTTGCGGGCCTCGACGTCCTTGCGGCGCAGCAGTGTACGGAAAACCGTCAGAATGGAGTTGGAGGCGGAGCGGGGTGCCGTGGATGAGCCAGTGGCACAAAAGAAAATGATTGCTTTCTAAGATACCGTATGGTATCTTTAATAAGAGCACTCTTCAAAACGAACTGCAGCGCTTGCTGTACCAGTGTCGCTTCATTCTATTCGGGACTCAACAGTCTCAGTGAAACCATCGACTATGAGCGGTGCTAATCGCATTTGCTAGGGCACTCTTGAAGAACAACTTGTGAGGTGAATCATGACCGGTTTAGGATCGAGCGAGATGAAGACTGTCGTTGACTCAGAATTAGCAGTGGCTCACCTTGTTTTTAAGGTGGCCGACCTTAAGAGGAGTTGCCAATTCTACTCGAATCTCGGCATTCCTCCATTTGCTATTGACGGCAAGGTCGCACTTATTGAACTGCGTGGAGGCACTCATCTTCTATTGTTAGAAGTTGATCAACTGGCTGGAGGAGACGTAGCGGAAAGTGTGACAGGACAATTCCATAAGAGATTTTCTGAGCAATTTGACCTTATGATTAAAGGCAAAGGCCTGAATGAATTGGAAAAATATCGGTTGGAGCTAATCAGTCGGGGAATCGAGGCGGGAGAGATCCCTGATGAAACGTTTTTCGGCCATTATCTTTTTTGCACAAAGGACCCCGATGGAAACGGTATAACGATTTATACCAGCCACGCAATTTAGTGATCTGTTCGCCGGGCCCCTGCCCATGTGCTGGTGACCCTGCAGCGCCACGCGAAGGCCCGAGGCGATTTCGCCCCCGAGCGCTTTACCGGGCGCATCGAGGAAACGGCTGTGCACGAACTAGCGATGAACCCGGACAGGTTCACCGGGCGCACCGATGACGCCGTCATGTCCACCCTCGCGCATGAAATGGCGCACGCCTGGCAGCAGGGCCAATGGAATACAATTTTGAGACGTTGACACTTTCGAAAATGAAGGCGACCAAACTAAAAAACGCGTACATGAAAAAGAAGGACCCTCTCTTCGTTAGAGAATCCCTCTTAAATGCCGCCTTCGAGCTCGCTGCGACCAAGGGCATGGCCGATGTCACTGTCAACAAAGTGAGCGAATTGGCGGACGTTACCAAGGGGGCTTTCTTTCATCACTTCGACAGCAAAGAGACGTTGGTGACGGAGCTGATGCAGATGCTATTGACCCGATTGGACAAGCAGTTTGACCGACTGATGGCGGAGGAAGAGAATTCCGACGGATGCTTCACTCGTGCATACATCAGGGCCGCACTCTCCGAAGGCGCAGCTGAACGTAAAATTTGGGGCGCGCTCTTGAGTCTGATGGCATCTAAAGATCAGGTCGGATGGGTCTGGCATGATTGGCTGAGCGAGCGCCTAAAGAGACATTCGAAAACCGATTCGAGAATCGAGCTTCGTGTCGTAAGACTTGCGGCAGATGGCGTATGGCTTGAGAGAATCATGAACGCAAAATCGAAGAACCTAAGGGGTGTCGAAGAATATCTCATTGAGATGACGCGAATCCGTTAAATTGCTCGAGCTGTCGCAGACGAGATGGGGCTATGCCCTCCGCGTGTGCGAACCACCATAACCCTCTGGCCGGAAACTACTGCATCGCCGCCAGCGATTCCTTCACCGTCGGCCGCTTGCCGGCCTCCACATCCTTGCGGCGGAGAGTGTGGAAAACCGTCAGAACGGAGTTGGCCTTCGCCAGGGCCGCGACCCGCTCCGTGAACGCCTCCAGCTTCGATCCTGGAATCGCGTAGAGAGCCACGTCAGGCGTCAGCACGTCCAGATACGCTCGTGCGCCGCAGCATCCCAGGCTCAGCGCGGTGCGGCCGGTGTTGAGCGCTTGCGGAATCACCCCGCACGCCGGACGTCCCATCGCCGGCGGCAAGCCGTTCTCCAGTTGCTGCGAAGCCTCGGAAAGGATCAAGGTCTGGTCCGCCTTCACAAACAGCAGCACCACGTCCGGCGTCACCGGGATGGAGGACAGCGGTCCGTACACCACCACTTTCGCCGCGCGTTCGAGGACGGGAATGAAAGGCATGTCCTCCGGGCGCACGTAGCCGAGATCGCCGAACACCTTCAGCGCGTCGCCTAAGTCGATCTGGGCTTGCGGGCCGTCCTCCAAATGATGCGTGTACATGCCGATCGAACACAGGTTGTGGTCTCTGGGAACGGTGGCGAAGACTTGCGTGGCAGCCTCCTGCCAGAAGCGGCAGCCCGCGGGAACCGATCCGGAGTAAGTTTCGACGCCTGCGGGAACGTCCTCCACGAAAGCCACCCCCACGGGCGGCTGCGTCAGATGCAAGGATTCGGAAAGCGATTGTGCGATGGATGCGAGTGATGTCATGTCCGGCGCCTACTTCATCGGTGAAAAAGGCAGTGCATCCATGAACGTGGAATCGACTTTCTTGACCAGCGGGCCGTTTTTCTCGCTCTCTGCGCTGACCTTGACCCATTCGGGATCCTCACGGAAATCCTTCCAGTTCTTGGTCGCGGCTTCGCGGCTGGGATGCGCCAGGATGTAGATGAACGTGTCCTTGGACTTGGGGTCGTCGCTTTGCGGGGTCCAATAAGCGATCACCTCCATATGGTGCTTCTTGAAAATGGCCGTGGTATGGTCGCGGAAGCGGGCCTTCAGATCCTCCAGCTTACCCTCGTTGGCGGTATAGACGCGCAGTTCGAACACGCGGCCGGCCGCGGAAGCGACGCCGCTGACCAAGCCTGTACCCAGAAACAGCCCGGTGGCGAGAAGAGTAAGCAGCAGCCGTTGGGTCATGTGCTCTAGCATATCCGATTTCATCGTTTCCTTTTCCCGAACTGCTCGAATCCGCGCCGCGCGTCGGCGGTGATGCGGGCGATGGCGTTCATCTCCGCTCCCGCGTCCAGCGCCGCGTCGAAACTCATGCCGTCAATCGAATACAAAACTTCTTTGTGAGCCCAACGGCGGAGGCCGATTTCGCCGCCAGCGCCGCCACATACTCTGCCATCGACGCATCGAAATCGGCATCGGGATAGACCCGCGTGATCATCCCCAGCTCGCACGCCCGCCGCGCGCGCAATCGGCTCGCCCGAGGTCAAGCAATTCGAACGCCTGTTTCTCGCCCACCGACCGCCGCAGCAGCACCATCACGATCGCGGGTACGAATCCGATGTTGACTTCCGGAAATCCGAACCGCGCCGATTCCGCGCGCCAGCACCGCATCGCACGCCATCGCCAACCCGCACCCTCCGCCCAGCGCCCGGCCGCGCACCGCCGCGACCACCGGCTTGGGATGATCGCGCAACGACTGATACAAGTCCGCCAGCCGCTCGCGCCGATTCCAGAAATTCGATCGGCGCCCGCGTTGCGGCGTTTCGCGCCATCATCTGCAGATCCATGCCGGCGCAAAAATCCGGCCCTTCCGCCGCGATCAGCACCACCACGCGAACTGCTCGTCTTCCCGGATGCCTTCTCCAGCGCCTGGCGCAATTCCGCGATCATCCGCTCATCGATCGCGTTGCGCTTCTCCGGCCGGTTCAGCGTGATGCGCAGGACCGCTCCGGCGGTCTCGACTTTAATCTGCGCATTAATCAACCTCGATCTCCATGCGCAGCAGCGCGGTCGAGTAGGTCTTGCCCTGCGGATCGGCCTTGAGCGCCACGCGTGCCCCCGCCATCCAGAGCCTCGTGCAGCAGGAAATTCAGCGCGCCCAGATTCGGCACTTCGAAGCGCTCCACTTTGCCCAAACAAACTCCGGCAAAATGTTGTTTGACCCGCTCCGCCGTCACTTCGCGGACCAGGATCGGATAATACTCCGGCTTGCGCGCGATCAACCCGATATTCGACGTATCGCCCTTGTCGCCGGAGCGCGCGTGCGCCAGCTCGATCAGCTTTCGCTTGGCCATACGGTCACCTCCGGTTGAACCTCGCTCTTCGCGATCAGCGCCGGCCAATACGCCACGATCTCCTCCACCTGCGGCCTTCCGCTGCCCAGTCCCGATACCACCGGCGGACCGTTCAGCGCCAGCGGCGGAATCTCGCGCGTGAAGCGCTCGATGGCCGCGCGATTGTCGCCGCGCACGCCGAAGCGCAGGACCACCTCCGCCAGATGCGGCTCCATTTCCGGCGTCGGTTCCGCGGCCGCGATTCCGTGGCAGGCGTTCGCGCCCAGGAACTCCGCGCGGATCGCATCGAAGCGCAACCCCAGCCGGTCCAGCCTCTGGCGCAGAATTCTTTCCGCCGCGCGAGCCTTCTTGTACGCGTCCGGCCAGGCGTACACCAGCGATCCGATCGCCTTGTATCCGGCCGAATAACTGATCGAGACTTTGTAGAACGTAGTCGCGGCTCGTCCCTTGATGCCGCTGAAGCGCACGCGGTCCGGACCCGCCTGAGCGAGCTGAATGGTGGTGAAGTCCGCGATGCAATCCGGCGTAATGTATTCGCGCGGATCGCCCATTTCGTAGAGCAACTGCTCCTTGACGGAGTCGACGGTCACGCGCCCGCCGGTGCCCGCATGCTTGGTGATGACGAAAGCGCCGTCGGGCTCGGCTTCGATGATCGGGTAGCCGATGTCGGCCATGTTCGGAATGGTCTCCCAATCCACCTGGCAATTGCCGCCGGTGCGCTTGCGCGCCGCATTCCACGGTATGCCCGGCGATGGTGCCGGCGGCGAGCTTGTCCCAGTCCTCGCGCCTTCCAGCCGAATTCGTGAATCATCGGCGCCAGCGCCAGGCCCGTGTCGGTGACGCGTCCCGTGACCACGATTTCCGCGCCGCTGCCCCAGCGCCTGCGCCACGGGGAACGCCCCGAAGTAAACATTGGCGCTGCGCACCTGTGCGCGAATGGCGGAGAGAGGCTCGCCGGTCTCCATGTTGTTCAGCTCGACGCCGCGCGCTCAGGAAATCGTCCAGCCGGCCCATGATGTCGTCGCCCGCGACCATCGCCACGCGCACCGCGATTCCCTGCCGCCTGGCCGCTTCCAAAACCGCGTCGCAGCAGGCCTTGGGATTGACCCCGCCGGCGTTGGCGATGACGCGGATGCGCCGCTCCTTCAAATCCGGCAGCACGCGGGCGATCATGTCCACGAAGTCGCGGGCGTAACCCGTCTTGGGATCGCGCGCGCGCTGCTTCTGGAGGATGGACATGGTGACCTCCGCCAGATAGTCCAGCGTCAGATAATCGAGCGGTCCGCGGCGCACCTGTTCGACCGGCGCTTCCAGCGAATCGCCCCAGAATCCCTGACCATTGGCGATGCGAATCATTTATACGACGTACTTTCCGGCGTCAAGCAAACGCGCCGCGATCTTGCGCCGCAGCGCGATGGTATCCACCGCGTCGCGCTTGGTGAAGCGGCGCAGCACGGCGAGGCTGGTGCGCAGCTCATCGCCCTCGGCGCACGCGGCCAGCACCGTGCGGGCCGAAATTTCGATCGCGTCCATGGCTTCCGAGGCGAAGACGGCGGCCATATCAGCGGCGTGCTCGCGTCCGTATTTTCTGCGCGCGCAGATCGGCCGATTCCATCGCGTACGCGTTCATCAGCACGTCCGTGATCCCGGCCATAACTTCCTGCTGCTCCTCCATCTTGTCGCCATAACCTCTGATACGCCGCGCCCAGCAGAAACAGGCCGATCTTCTTCGGCGTTGGCGACGACATCGCTTTCGCCCGAGCCAGGGCCGCTCAAGAATCTCCGCCTGCAGCTTCTTCACCGCGGCCACCAGCGCCAGCGTCCCGCGCTGCGCGCGCTTCAGCAGCATGCCCGTGGCCAGCAGCCGGTTGATCTCGTTGGTGCCTTCGAAAATGCGGTTGATGCGCGAATCGCGATACGCCCGCTCCACCGCGTAATCCTGATGGTAGCCGTAGCCTCCGTGAATCTGCACCGCTTCGTCCACCACGTAGTCCAGCATCTCCGATCCGAAGATCTTGACGAAGGAACACTCCACCGCGAACTCTTCGCGGCTTTCAAGACCCGCTGGTTCGCGTCGCCGGATTCCCACGACATCCCGTCAGCCGCGCCTCGATCTCGCCCACCACCCGATACGCCATGCTCTCGTTGACGTACATCCGCACGGCCATCTCCGCGAGCTTGGCTTGAATCATGCCGAATTCGGCGATCGATTTTCCGAACGCCTTGCGCTCCTTGGCATAGCGGATCGCACCGGCCAAGCGCCTCGCTCGCGCCGCCGTGCGCGAACAAGCCCAGCTTCAGCCGGCCCAGGTTCAAAATATTGAACGCGATGATGTGCCCGCGCCCGATCTCGCCCAGAACGTTCTCCGCCGGCACCTTGACGTTGTCGAAATACACGGCCGTGGTGGAGCTGCCCTTGAGCCCCATCTTTTTCTCTTCCGCGCCCGGGCGAAACGCCGGGCCACGCCGCGCTCCACCAGAAACGCCGTGAACTTTTCGCCGCCCACCTTCGCGAAAACCGTGTAGAGATCCGCGATGCCTCCGTTGGTGATCCACATCTTCTGCCCGTTGAGCACGTAATGCGAGCCATCCGCGGAAAGATCGGCGCGCGTTCGAGCCGCCAACGCGTCCGAGCCGGCCTGCGGCTCCGTCAGCGCGTACGCCGAAATCATTTCCGCCGAAGCCAGCTTCGGCAGATACTTCTGCTTCTGCTCCTCGGTGCCGAACAACAGCACCGGCAGCGATCCGATTCCCGTCTGCGCTCCGTGGCAGGCCGCGTAGGAGCCGTCGCGAGCCATGCCCTGCCCCACCATGACCATCGACGTCAGGTCCATTTCCATCCCTCCGTATTTCTCGGGAAGGAACACCGCGGTCAGTCCCAGCTCGGCCGATTTTCGCAGAATCTTTTTCAACACGTCGAACTGTCTGATGCTGGATCTCATCGAGATGCGGAACGACCTCCTGATTCCAGAACTCCTCGGTGGCTTTGGCGATGGCGCGATGCTCTTCCGTGAAATCCTCCGGAGTGAACATTTGCTCCGGCCGTCTGGCGATTCCAGCAGAAATGCGCCGCCGCGCATTCAGTTCAACCTCTCACCTGCAAGTTCTCAAAGATCCCAGCCGCGCCTTGGCCTCCGCCGATGCACATGGTCACCATGCCGTAACGCGCTTTGCGCCGGGCCATCTCCCGAAGAATCGTCGCCGTGAGCTTCGCTCCGGTGCAGCCCAGCGGATGGCCCAGCGCGATCGCGCCTCCGTTCACGTTCAGCGTTTCCGGATCGAGCCCAGCTTCGCGAATCACCGCCAGCGCCTGCACCGCGAACGCCTCGTTCAATTCCACCACCCCGATTTCGTCGAGCGTCAATCCCGGCCAGCTTGCAGCGCCTTGGGAATCGCGCGCACCGGACCGATGCCCATGATCTCCGGCGCGACGCCGGCCACCGCGAAGCTCACGAAGCGGGCCTTGGGTGCAAACCGAGTTCGCCGGCCTTCGCTTCCGACATCACCAGCGCCGCCGCCGCACCATCGCTGGTTTGCGAGGAATTTCCCGCCGTCACCGTTCCGGTCGCGTGAAACACGGGCTTCAGCTTCGCCAGAGCTTCGAGCGACGTATCCGCGCGCGGGCCTTCGTCCTTGTCGGAAAACCGTCTTGCGCGTCACGGGCCGGTCCTCCTTCAAGCGCGGTAGTTTCGACCTCCACCGCCACGATCTCGTCATCGAATTTTCCCGCGGCCTGCGCCGCCAGCGCCTTCTGGTGACTGGCCAGCGCGAACTGATCCTGATCCTCGCGCGAAATCCCGTATTTCTGGTACACTTGCTCCGCCGTGAGACCCATGCTCATGTAGATCTCCGGCAGATGATCCACCATCCAAGGATTCGGCGGCGAATTTGTTGCCGGTCATCGGCACCATGCTCATCGATTCGGCTCCGCCCGCGACGATGATCTCCGCGGCGCCCGAGCGGATCCGCTCGGCCGCCATGGCGATCGATTGCAGCCCCGAGGAGCAGAAGCGGTTGATGGTCACGCCCGGCACCGAATCCGGCAGACCCGCTCGCAGCGCCGCGATCCGAGCCAGGTTCAAGCCGGCTTCGCCTTCCGGCATCGCGCATCCCAGAATTACGTCGTCGATGTCCGCCTTGCCGACTTGCGGATGCCGCTTCAGCAAGTCTTGGATGACCATGGCCGCCAGATCGTCCGGGAGAGTGTTCTTCAACGCCCCGCGTCCCGCCTTGCCCACGGCCGTGCGCACGCAATCGACGATAACCGCTTCTCTCATGCCTTTTCTAATTCCTCAGCGGTTTGCCGGTTTTGAGCGTATATTGAATCCGCTCCTGGGTCTTGGCGTTGCCGCACAGGCTGAGGAACGCCTCGCGTTCCAAATCCAAGATGTATTGTTCCGGAACAGTTTGCTCACCGGTAAGCCGGCCTCCGGAAATCACGTGCGCTACCTTTTCCAATACAATCACGTCGTAATCGGAAATATATCCGCCTTGTCTGTAAGTCCATATCCCCAGCTTCAGCAGAGCGAACGCAGCCTCCCCCCCAACCTTGACCTGCGCCCGCTGCGGCGGCGTATACTCCCGCGCCAGCTCGAGCGCGAAGTCCTTGGCGTCGGCGATCAGGCGATCGGGGTTCATGGAAATGCGGTCGCTTTCGCGCAGGAATCCGAGCTGCCGCGCCTCCGTGGCGCTGCCCGATACCTTGGCCTGGCCGATCCTTTCCACGATGGTCCGCGGATCGCCCACGCGCACAAGCATCTCCTTGCAACCGCCCGCGGCCGGAAGCACGCCCACGCCCACCTCCACCAGGCCGATATAGGTTTCGGCCGAGGCCTGCATCGCCGCCGCATGCAGACAGATTTCGGCGCCTCCGCCCAGCACGCGCGAAAATGGCGCAGCCACCACCGGCTTCTTCGAATACTTCATGGCCAGATTCATTTGCTGGAAGCGGTGAATCATATCGCCCAGTTCGTCCCATTCGCCGTTTTGCGCGGCCACAAGGACGAACATCAGATTGGCGCCGGCGCTGAACACCTCGCCCTGGTTGGCGACGATCATGGCATTGAAATTCTTCTCGGTTTCCTCCAAGCCGGCCTGGATCATGCGGAAATGATCCTCGCCGATGGTATTCATCTTGCTGTGAAACTCGACGCACAATACGCCGTCGCCCAGGTCTACCAAGGATGCGCCCGGATTGCTCTTCAGGCGTTTCCGCCGCGCCAGCACGATGCCGGGTTCTTCGAACGGCTGGTAATCGCAGGAAGCAAAATCGAAATAGGTGACCGCCGATCCGGCGCGTCCATACCAAGATGTCCGGCCCTTGCGGCGCATGGCCGCGACCGCTTCCGGCAACGCGTGGCCGGTCGATATCAGACGGTCGCAGACATCGTCAAATCCCAGTGCGTCCCATAGCTCGAAAGGACCCAGCGAGTGCGCATAGCCCCAGCGCATGGCTCGATCGATTTCCACAATGCGGTCGGAGATCTCGGGCGCGCACCCGGCCGAATACACAAGGTAGTCGCTGAACAATTTCCATAGAAATGTTCCGGCGCGATCGGTGCCCAGTACCAGCGTACGCAGCCGCTCGTCCAGTTCGCGAATGTGCCGGGCCGCTTCCACGGCCGGAAATTGCGGCTGAGCGGCGGGATGATACTCCAGCGTCTTCAAGTCGATGGCGTGGAAATCGCGGCTCGCAAGGGATCCGGTCGGCACAACGGAGCCCTTCGCGGCCGGATCGCCGCCGGTTTCTGGCCTTGCGGGCGGCCGCTCCGGCCCTGTGCCGCCCTTTCCCGCGCGCTTATAGAATCCCTGGCCGGATTTCTCGCCCAGCCAGCCGCGCTCCAGCATCCGTTGGTGAAACTCAGGCAGCAGATAGCGATCGCGCCACGGATCGCCGGGAAGAGCGTGATACAGGTTCTCGCCGACGAACGCCGCCACGTCCAGCCCGACGATATCCAGCAGGCGGAACGTCGCGCTCTTAGGCAGACCGATCAGAGGGCCGGTGAGCGCGTCGACTTCTTCCACCGTATAACCGTCTTCGATCGCAATCTTGGCGATGGTGCCTAGAAGGAAAAATCCAATGCGGTTGCCGATGAAGTTGGGCGTGTCCTTGCACGGAACCACTCCCTTGCCCAGACGCCGGTCGGCGAATCCGGATACGAAGTCGAGCAGAGCCGGATCGGTCTCGGGGCCGGGTATCACTTCCAGCAGATGCAAGTATCGCGGCGGATTGAAAAAATGCGTACCCAGAAAGCGGCGGCGGAAGCCGGCTGAAAAACCCTCCGCGATCAGGCGTAGCGGAATGCCGCTGGTATTGGTGGACAGAATGGCATCCGCGCGGGCGGCGTCTTCAACCCTCTTCCATAACCCGCGCTTGATCTCCAGATTCTCGGTGACGGCTTCAATGATCCAGTCGCACCCGGCGGTCTGGGCGAGATGTTCGTCGAAGCTGCCCGGAGTGATCAAGGCCCGCTCTGAATCGAGAAAGAACGCTCCCGGCTTTTGCGTGACGGCGGTTTCGACGCCTTTACGCGCGGCCTGGGTGGTCAAATCGAGAAGCAGCGATGGAATGCCGGCATTGGCGAAATGGGCGGCGATACGGGAACCCATGGTGCCTGCTCCGAGCACGGCCACGCGAGAAATGGTGCGCATCGACTCTTCCTAGTCTACTCTTGGGCCAGCTTCAATCGGAGAGCCTCCTGGCCCGTTCGAAGACTTGCCGCAGCATGGCTTCCGTCAATTTCCCCGTGGAAGTATTTTGCTGGCTGGGATGGTAGCAGCTGATGAGCACGGGCGCTTCCGGACCGGTGCGGTGCTCGGCATCGTGAGCAAACCGGAACGCCGCGCGGCTGGCGATGCCGCCCCTGTCGCGCAGGATCTTGAGATAAGAATCGAACGCCAAACGTCCCAGCGTCACCACCACGCGAAGTTTTTTCAACAGATCCAGCTCGCGTTCCAGATACGGGCGGCAGTTGGCGAGCTCCGCGGGCGCCGGCTTGTTGTCCGGCGGCGCGCAATGCGCCGCGGCCGCAATTAGACGCCGGAAAGCGTGAGACCGTCCTCGCGCGAACAGCTTTCCGGTTGCGACGCAAATCCAGTCTGATACAGAGCCCGATACAGAAAATCGCCGGAGCGGTCGCCGGTGAACATGCGGCCGGTGCGGTTGGCTCCATGCGCCCCCGGCGCGAGGCCGATGATCAGCACCCGTGCTTGCGGATCGCCGAAGGATGGCACGGGCCGGCCCCAATACTCCCAATCGCGATAGGCGCGGCGCTTGACGCGGGCGACCTCTTGGCAGTATTCGCGCAAGCGAGGGCAGCGCCGGCACTCCGTCACCTGCTGCATAAGCACCTCGAAAGCGCAAAGGGTGCGGCGCGCACCTCCAACCGAGTCAGGAACTGTTTCGCGCCGCGCTCCGTTTTGCGCGAGTTCCTCAGAAGCGCAAAGGGCGCGGCGCGCACCCCCGGGCCGCTCAGGAACTGTTTCGCGCCGCGCTCCGTTTTGCGCGAGTTCTTCAGAAGATTCTGTCATGCGGCGTCCAACTGGCGATACAGCGCGGCCAACTGCGGCACGCTCAACTGTTCCGCCCGCAGACGGCCCTCCGCCATAGCGTCCAGCCGCTCCTTCCCGTAGGCTGGCGCCAGGTTGTTGCGCAGCGTCTTCCGCTTATGCTGGAAGCACGCCGAAGCGAATCGTAGAAAGGCGGTCTTGTCGGGAAGATTCCACTCCTCGGCCGCGTCGCGAGGCTCCAGCAGGACCACCGCGCTATCCACCTTGGGAGCGGGGCGGAAGGCCGCGCGCGGCACCTCGAAGAGAACCTTGGGCCGCGCGGAGAGCTGCGTCAGGACGCTCAGATATCCGTAATCCCGGCCTCCCGGCGAAGCCGCCAGCCGGGCAGCGACCTCAGCCTGCACCAGGAACACCGCTCTCGACCACAGCCCGCCCAACGCAAACACCCGCTCCAGAATGGGCGAGGTGATGTAGTAAGGGAGATTGCCGGCGATCGTCGCTTGGGCGTCCGACGCCAGCGCCGCGAGGTCGGTCTTGAGCACATCGCCCTGGACCAGCTCCAAGCGCCCGGATTCCAGCGCACCGCGAAACTTCTGTTGCAGATAGTGGACCAGAACCGGGTCCACTTCGATGGCCGTCACTTTCGAGGCCCGTTCGATTAACGCTTCGGTGAGCGCGCCGCGTCCCGCGCCAATTTCAATCACGGGGGCGTTGGCTTCCGGCAGGATTCCGGGGCAGGCCGCCTCGGCGATGCGTTCCAGGATGGATTTCCGGGTAAGAAAGTGCTGCCCGAAACGACGCCCCACTTAATCTTTAACGTCGATCCGGCTGGAAATCAGACGTACTCTGCTCGCCACGGGACGGCCAAACTCGGTTGCGGGCGCGAATTGTGTGCGCAGCAGCAGATTCTCCAGCCGGTGCAGACGGTTGGCATCCTGGAGCACCTCCGCTCCGCTGACGATGGCAATATCCGCGACGCGCCCCTGATTGTCCACGGTCACATCCACAACGGCGTCGCCGCCGGACAATCCGATCACCCCGGTTTCCGTAACAGTGGCCTCGGTGCTCAGCATCGTGGGCACATCGGCGCCGCCGGCGACGTGCATGGGATAGGTGGGCACCAGCCAGGTACTGAACAGCACCACGGCGGTGCATACGCCGCCGGTCAGGGGCAATATCAGCGAACGCATCATCTCGCCCGCGGTCAGGTTGGCGTGCTCGAGCCAGGCCGCAACCATCCCCCGCAAGGTGCGCCGCTCCAGCAATCGCTGGCGTTCACGCGAAGCGATGACTCGCAGCGCGATGGTCAATTCCGCCGGAGGAACCCGCGCGGGCAAGCTGCGCAGGGCCCGGCGCACTTTCTCCTCGGCCAAGTCCACAGCTACGGGGTGCGATGATGCAGATTCGTGGAGCATACATCCATTCCTTCAATCCGCCGGCTGAAGGGAAAGCCGCAACGCGGTAGCTCCCAGCCGGGCTCCCAAACTTTTGCGTAAGGCCTCGCGGCCTCGCAGAATCCGGGATTTGACGGTTCCGAGCGAAATCTCCAAAATCTCGGCGATCTCCTCGTAACTCAAACCTTCGATTTCGCGCAGCACCAGGGCAGCGCGGAAAGACGGACTCACCTCCTTCAGTGCGTCCTCAATAAGCGCCCGAGTCTCGTGATCGAGCGCAATCTCATAGGGCGAGCGCTGCGGATCCTCCAGCCAGTCTCCGCATCCGGTCGATTCTCCCGGCGCGGGGTCCAGGCCGACCTCGCGTTTTCTATGCCGGCCAAACCAGCGGCGCTGGTTGCGCGCCTCGTTTACCGCAATCCTATAAATCCAGGTCTTGAGCGAACTCTCTCCGCGAAAGCAGCCGATTTTGCGGAAGACCTTGAGAAACACCTCTTGCACCGCGTCGGCGGCGTCGGAGGGATCGTCCACCAGACGCCCTACAAAGCTGTATACCGGCTTCTCGTAACGCTGGATCAGAAGTTCATACGCCGATTCGTCGCCGCGGCGGAGCCCCGCGAGCAAAGCGGCCTCTTCCAGCTCCGAGCCCACGCTGCCCGAAACCCGGAGGGCTGCTTCGAATTGAAATCCAACGCTGGTGTCTGCCACGGTTCGTCTTCTTCTTCTAGTTTACCGCGACCGTCTGCATGCATGGACACCGCCCGCCCCGGAAAGGTTCCCAACCCTCTTCAAATTCCCCATGTTCCGTCGTCGCCCCTCGTGGGGCCTCAAAACCACTTTGAATCCAGCTTCTTCTTTTGTTACAATAAATACCAGAATCCCCTCCTAGGATTCAACTTACTCCATGGCCAATAAACCGCCCTTTGCTCAAGCCGCCCAAGTGGAGCACCCTAAGTTCGGGCTAGGCAGCGTGCTGTCTTGCACCGAAGAGTATATCGTCATCAAATTCGACGATCATGGGGAGAAGAAATTCGTCCTCTCCAT
This sequence comes from Bryobacterales bacterium, assembly GCA_963765185.1. Classification (GTDB taxonomy): domain Bacteria; phylum Acidobacteriota; class Terriglobia; order Bryobacterales; family Bryobacteraceae; genus Palsa-187. The sequence continues at coordinate 14,148 of CAVXWB010000042.1, read as the reverse complement.
CGTCCTTCCCAATCTGAAGAAGAGCGACCGCCAGCCTCCGGCTGAGAAGCGCGCGCAGCCCCAAGAAGAAGATCGCCCCCGCGGCGGCGGTTTAGAGCCCTCAACCGGCGCGCCTCCCCCTTTTGGCGCGATTGACTACCCCGGCTAGCCGTTATTGACGGCCCGCCCGGCGCTCCGACTATTTATGGTTGTTTGTTTCGCGCTCACCAAGAGCGATCTTGCTCGTCCTGAGTACTGCATATGATCAAAGTCGAAGGCCTTACCAAGCGATACGCCCGCAATGTCGCGGTCGATCACATCTCTTTCCGGGTTGAAAAAGGGCAGATTGTGGGATTTCTGGGCCCCAACGGCGCCGGGAAAACCACGACCATGCGCATGCTGACCTGTTTCATGCCGCCCACCGACGGCCGCGCGGAAGTGGCCGGCTTCGACATTCTCGATAGCCCCATGGAAGTGAAGCGGCGCATCGGATACCTGCCGGAGAGTCCGCCGGTCTATCCGGAGATGGAAGTCATCGAATACCTGAACTTTGTGGGCCGCATCAAAGGCGTTCCCAAGGCCGGTCTGGCCAAGCGTATCGATGAGGTGATGCAGAAGTGCGCCATCGCCGACGTCCAACGCAAGGAGATCGGGAAGCTGTCCAAAGGCTACCGGCAGCGCGTCGGGCTGGCGCAGGCGATCTGCACAATCCCGACGTCCTGATTCTGGACGAGCCCACTTCAGGCCTGGATCCGCACCAGATCATGGAGACGCGCGATCTGATCCGGGGCCTGGCCGGCGACCACACCATTATTCTTTCCACGCACATTCTTTCGGAAGTGGAAGCCATCTGCGAGCAGGTCATCATCATCGCCAAAGGCAAGCTGGTGGCCACCGACACGGTGGCGAACCTGACCAGCCGTCTGCACGGCACCGAGCTGGTTTCGGTGGAAGTCGCGCCGCGTTCAGCAGGGTCCGCCGACCTGCGAGCGTCTTTGTGTCGCAGGTCCAGCAGAAGCTGGAGCAGGTGTTCGGCGTCAGCCGCGTGTTGCACAAAGAGACCAAAGACGGCCGCGAACGCTTTGCCGTCGAGAGCCTGCAAGGCCGCCAGATCCGGCCTGAGCTGGCGCGCGCCGTGATCGAGTCCGGCTGGAACCTGAATGAGCTGCGATCCGTCGGATTGAGCCTGGAGGAGATCTTCCTGCAATTGACGGCGGAGCACAAACCGGAGGAAGCGCACGCGCCGGAAACGCCGGCCGCGGTTGAATCCTCAGACGTCGCGGGAGAAGCGCAATGAACGTATTCACCATCTGCCGTAAGGAGCTGAACACCTATTTCCGCTCGCCGATCGCCTACGGCGTCATGTTTTTCTTCGCCCTGATCGCGGGTTACTTTTTCTACGTCGCCACCGTGAGCTTCGTCACCCAGGGTCTGCGGGCCGCGATGATGGGACAATCCCAGCCCATGGACGTCAATGAATGGGTGGTGCGCAGCCTGATCTCCAATATCAGCGTGATCGGCCTGTTCATGGCGCCCATGATCACCATGCGCCTGTTCGCCGAGGAGAAACGCACCGGCACCATTGAGCTGCTGGTGACTTCGCCGCTGCACGACTATGAAATTATTTTAGGGAAATGGGTGGCCGCGTTGATTTTGTACGGCGCCATGCTGTGCATCTCGCTGCTCAGTCTTCTGAGCTTGTATCTGTACGGAAAGCCGGCATGGAAGCCCATGCTGATCGGCTACCTGGGCCTGCTGTTGCAGGGCGGATGTATGCTGGCCCTGGGCGCGTTCATTTCGGCCTGCACCAAGAACCAGATCGTCGCCTGCGTGGGCGGCTTCGGGGTGCTGTTGATGCTGTGGGTGATCAGTTGGGCTTCGTCGCTGGAAAGTTCGACGTTGATGACCGTGATCGGCTATCTGTCGATTGTGGACCATCTGGATTCCTTCGCAAAAGGCGTTCTCGACACTAAGGACGTTCTCTTTTTCGTGAGTGTGATCTTCCTGGGTCTGTTCCTGACGGGACGGGCCATGGAATCGATTCGGTGGAGGGCGTAATGGCAGAACAAAGCAGCCGGCGCCGCACCGCAAGCCTGGCAACCGCAATCCTGTACACCGTGATTGTCGTGGCCATCCTGGGAGGCCTGAATTTCCTGGCCAACCGCTACAACAAGAGCTACGATTCCACGGCCAACAAGCGTTTCACGCTGTCCGAGCAGACCGATAAGATCGCCAAGAACCTGCAACAGGACCTGAGTATCACCTACTGGGGCCAGCCCAGCGGATTCCAGCAGGCGCGCGATCTTCTGGACCGCTATAAGAACCTTTCCTCCAAAATCGACGTGCGCTACGAGGATGTCGAAAAGAATCGCACGCGAGCCAAGGCCGCCGGCGTCAAGAATCCCATCCCCAACATCTTCGTGCAGGTCGGCAATAAGAAGGAAACGGCTGCGGGCCTGACCGAAGAGGACATCACCGGCGCAATGGTGCGCGTGCTCAAGGGCGGGGACCGGACGGTGTGCTTCACCCTCGGCTCCGGCGAGCATGCCACCGACGACACCAGCAAGGACGGGTATTCGACGGCCAAAGACCAGACCGTTAAGAGCAACTACAAGACCGAAGAGATCAAGCTGCTTCCCAAGCCGGAGATCCCAGCCGAATGCACCATCGTGGTGGTGGCCGGACCCAAGCACGATTACCTCGCTCCGGAAGTGGCATCCATCAAGGCGTACGTCGAAAACGGCGGGCGCGTGCTGTTCCTGCTGGATCCTCCTTTCAAGTTCGCGGGGGCGGAGGTGGACGACAACCAGGCCCTGATGGACGTTCTTGCCGGATGGGGCGTTACGCCGCAAAAAAATCTGGTGCTGGACCTGAGCGGCGTGGGACAGCTGTATCAAGCCGGTCCGGAGTTGCCGATCGTCACTTCCTACACCTCTCAGGCCATCGTACGGGAGATGAAGGACGTCTGGACCGCCTTCCCGCTGGCCCGCTCGCTGGAGATCAAGAATGGCGACAAGACCACGGTGGAAAAGCTGTTTGAGACCTCCGACGACAGCCTCGCGACCACCAATCTTGCCTCGGGCGAAATCCGTCCTTCCAAGAGCGACCCGAAGGGCCCGTTCACCTTGGGCGCGGCGGGCGTGTATAAGACCGGCAAGGAGACCGGCAACGGCCGGTTCGTGGTAGTGGGCTCTTCCGGTTTCCCTTCCAACTACGTATTCGGCTTTCAGGGCAACCGGGATCTCTTCCTGAACATGCTGAGCTGGCTGAGCTCGGATGAGGATCTCATTTCCATCCGGCCCAAGGAGCCCACCGATAATCCGCTGAACATGAACCAGCGCCAAGTGAGTCTGATGTTCTATTCGAGCGTGTTGGGGCTTCCGCTGCTGATCGTGGCGTTCGGCGTGGGAGTATGGTGGAAGCGGAGATAGGGCGGCGAGAGGAGATGAAACTCCGATGAAGATGACTCGCCTGCTTATCGCCGCCGTGCTGCTGGCCGGTCTTGGCGGCGCGGTGTGGTGGTCCAACAAGCAGGAGGCGGCCAAGCAAGGCAAGCCTGCGGAGGACTCGGCCGCGACACCCAAGATCGTCGCGCTGAAGGAAAGCGATATCCGCCAGGTGGAGATCGATCACCGCGGCGGTGAAAACACCGTGGTCAAGCGCAACGACGCCAACCAGTGGCAGATCGTGGCGCCCAAAACGCTGGCTGCCGATCAGGGATCGGTGGGACTGCTCACCACCGCGGCCGCGACGATCTCGGCGGAGCGCGTGGTGGACCCCAACGTCACCGATCTGGCCACGTATGGCCTTGCGCCTGCCGGTTCTGTCGGTCAAATTAACCACCGCCGACGGCAAAACAACTACGCTTCTGGTCGGCGACGATACGCCCAGCGGCTCGGCTTACGCCAAGCTCGACGGCGATCCGCGGCTCTTCAGCATGAGCAAATCCATCAAGGACAGCCTCGATAAAAGCTCCAAGGATTTGCGCGACAGACATCTGCTGACCTTCGATCGCAATACGGCCACCGGCCTGGAGCTGGATATCGCCAAACAGCCTCCCATGCAATTCAGCCGCAGCGGGCCCAACGAGTGGCAGATTCTGAAGCCCAGGCTTCTGCGTGCGGACGGCCTGCAGGTAGAGGATTTTCTGGGCCGTCTGAAGGATGCGGAAATGGACGCGGCCGTGACGGATGAGAACGCCAAGCAATATGCCACGGCGTTCGCCTCGGCGCCTGTCGCAGCCACCGTGACGGTGACCGATCCTTCGGGGACGCAGAACTCTGGAAGTGCGCAAATCCAAGGACGACTACTACGCCAAATCCAGCGTTGTCGACGGCATTTACAAGCTCACCGCGGCCGATCTCACCAAGCTTCTTCGACAAGAAGCTGGACGATTTCCGCAACAAGAAGATCTTCGACTTCGGGTTCAACGATCCGTCGACAGTATCGAGATCAAGGACGGCGCCAAGACGGTTGCCGTGCAGAAGTCCGGCGAAAACTGGATCTCCTCGGGGCGCTCTTGGACAAGACCATGGACTCCGTGTCGGTGCAGGCGCTGATCGACAAGCTGCGCGACTTGGCGGCGTCGAAGCTGGTGGACACCGGATTCACCACGCCGGTGATTGAACATGACCGTGGTCTCCGACGACGGCAAGCGCACCGAGAAGGTCCAGATCGCGCCCGCCGGCAAGGATTTCCTGGCCCGCCGCGATAGAGCGATCGACGACGCTGTATCAACTGGAGCGATGCGCGGTCGAGCGATCTGCGCACCGGCGGCAGGCGATGTCAAAGAGCAGCCTCCGGCGCCGACCGGCGCAAAAGAAGAAATAGTAAGTGCCGCTCGGGCCTCCTCACCGATCTCTACCAGCTCACCATGGCGGCGGGCTACTTCGAGGCCGGCAAGACGCCGGGAGCGCGCCACCTTCGAGCTGTTCGTCCGCAACCTGCCGCACAACCGCAACTTCATTCTGGCCGCCGGCCTCGCGCAGGCGGTCGAGTATCTTCTGAATCTGCGCTTCACCGCCGAGGAGATCGACTATCTGCGCGGCCTGCCGCAGTTTCAGCGCGCCTCGCCGGAGTTCTTCGAGATGCTCGCGGAGCTGCGCTTCACCGGCGACCTGTTCGCGGTTCCCGAAGGCACGCCGCTGTTTCGCCGGCGAGCCGTTCCTCACGCTCCGCGCGCCGCTGGTCGAGGCGCAGACTCGCGGAGACGTATCTGCTCGTCCACCATCGGATTCCAGTCCCTGATCGCGACCAAAGCCGCGCGCGTGGTGAAGGCGGCGCTGGGACGCGAGGTGGTGGAGTTCGGCACGCGCCGCGCGCATTCTCCCGAAGCCGGCGTGCTGGCCGGCCGCGCGGCGTATATCGGCGGATGCGCCGGCACCAGCAACGCCGAAGCCGGGCTGCGCTACGGCGTACCGGTGTTCGGAACCGCGGCGCACTCCTGGGTGATGTCGTTCACGACCGAGCGCGCAGCCTTCGAGCAATTGCAGAAGCTGCTGGGCGAAAGCACCGTCTACCTGATCGACACCTACGACACGCTGGAAGGCGCAAGGCGTGCGGCCGCACTTGGGTCCGCCGCTGTGGGGCGTGCGCCTGGATAGCGGCAACCTGGTGGAGCTGGCGCCGGCGGTGCGCAAGATCCTGGATCGACGCCGGACTTCGCGACGCCAAAATCATGGCCACCGGCGATCTGAACGAATACAAGATCCATGAGCTGGTGGCCGCGGGCGCGCCCATCGACGTTTTTGGCGTGGGCACGGAGCTGTCCACCTCCGCCGACGCACCCGTCGCTCGGCGTGGTCTACAAGATGGTGGAGGTGGAAGCCCCGGCGAACGCCCGCGCTTCACGCTCAAGCTCAGTGAAGATAAAGCCACGCTTGCCCGGAGCCAAGCAAGTGTTCCGCTACGCCGATCACGACCTGCTGGCGCGATCGAGCGAATGCCCTGTCGTGTCCGGGAGGCAGGCGGCGGCGAACTCGACGCGGAGAGTGGAGGCGCTTGCTGCACCCGGTCATTCTACAGGGCCGTCTGCTGGAACCGCTGCCCACGCACAGCCGAGATCCGCCGGCATGCCGCCGTATGCCTGGGGCGACTGCCCTCGCCGTGTCACAGCCTGTTTGAATCGCATGCCTGGCAGGTGCAGATCAGCTCGGAATTGGCGGCGCTCGACGACCAGGTGCGCCGGGGCGCAGCCAGATGAACAAAGCAACGCCGAGCACGGCGGCCGTCTTCTTTGATGTCGATACCCAGCTCGATTTCCTGTATCCCTCCGGCGCGCTCTACGTTCCCGGAGCCGAGGCGATCGTGGATCGCGTCGCGGCGCTCAACCACTGGGCCTCGCGGCACGGCATTCCCGTGATCTCCAGCATGGACGCGCACACACCCGGCGATCCGGAGTTCCGCGATTGGCCGCCCCACTGCATCGCCGGCACGCCGGGGCAGCGGAAGCCGCCGCCGACGCTTCTCGAAAAGCGCGTGGTCGTGCCCAATACGCCCGGCCTTCCGGAAACCGGCGCTGCCGAACAGATTCTGCTCGAGAAGCAATCGCTCGATTGTTTTACCAGCGTGAACCTCAAGGCGCTGCTCGACCGGCTGGGCGCGGAACGCTACGTTGTGTATGGGGTGGTCACCGAGATTTGCGTGAAGTTCGCGGCGTTCGGGCTGCTGAAAACCTGCCGCCGCGTCGAACTCGTCCGCGACGCGGTCAAGGAGCTCGACCCCGCGGCGGGCGCGAAGACGATGGCGGATTTCACGGCCGCCGGCGGCACGCTCACCACTTCGGAGCAAGTTCTCGCGCAGGTGTAAAATTGATTCATGATCACGAAAACGCTCCTGACGGCTGACGATCTGGCGCGCATGCCCGACGACGCTTCGGTGCAAATCGAGCTCGACGAAGGGGAGTTGATCACCATGCCGCCACCGGGATTTGATCATGGGGGCTACGAGGTGCAGATCGTATTGCTTCTGGCCCGCCACGTACAGAGGAATAAGCTCGGCAAGGTGGTCTGCGGAGACACCGGATTTCGGCTCAGCGATCGAACAGTCCTCGCCCCCGATGTCGCATTCGTTCGGAAGGAGCGCTTGGAAGCTGTCCGCAGCAAAAGTTTCGCCAAGGGCGCTCCCGATCTGGCTGTCGAGATCTTTTCGCCATCGGACGGCATTCGCCAAACCACGCGCAAGGTCAAGCAGTACTTAGCCGCCGGGTGCCATACCGTGTGGGTGGTCTATCCCAAGAGCGAAAAGGTCGTCGTCTTCGAGGCTTCCGGCGCGGAGCGCACGCTGCATGCCGGCGACGTGCTCGAAGCTCCCGATTTGCTTCCCGGCTTCTCCGTGAAGGTCGCGGAACTTTTTAGTTAAGGCGCCGAATTCACCGCGATTCCCTGCGGAACCCAACTGCAATAGGCGCGGCCCTGGTTCCTGCAACCTCCGGCGGGATCTGCCTGCACCTGGCTGGTGTGCGCGTTCAACCGGTCCACGTTGTCGGAGCCCAGCACCGCCATGTTATGATCCGAGCCGCTGACGCGAATCAAATACAGCAGCCGGATGTAGCGCACGCGCGCCGGGAATCGAAACAGGGCGACGCGAGGCTTGGCCTCCTTCGTTGTCTGGCCGGCCTTGGTCGTCTCCACCGACTCGAGCTCCACTGCAACGCCGCCTCCGTTGCGGGCCTTCAACGAATAGATGGCCGTCTCATATCCCTGGAAATCCGTTCCTGTCAAAGTGATGACCTTTCCGTTTTGTTGCTGGGGCCCTTCGGCGACAAAACCTCCCGACGCGAAAATGGGCGTGACCTGGCGAACGCTTCCCGCCACAAGGTCGACAAAATCCGGCGACTTTACCGGCCATTTCGCGCCGGGGGCCGGCGGCGCGGGCGCAGCGATCTTCTGGTGGGCGCAACCCGTCAGCATCAGGATCAATATGCCGGCCGATACCGGTAATCGCATGGCTACTCGCCCGAATACCAGGTGCGCCATTTTCGCTGGTCCGGGAACAGGCGGATCAAAAGCATCCCGGCCAGGAAACCTCCGACGTGCGCGAACCAGGCCACGCCTCCGCCGGTGTAATCGCTCCCGGCCAGCGCCGAGAACCCGCTCAGGAATTGAATGGCGAACCAGTACAACAGCAGGAACGCCGCCGGGATTTCGAGCGTGGTAAAAAAGATAAACCAGAAAAGGGTGTTGATGCGCGTGCGCGGAAAACGGATCAGGTACGCGCCCATGATGCCGGCGATGGCGCCGCTGGCTCCAATGGTGGGGACGCGCGAATAGGGATTCGCGACGATCTGCACGACCGCCGCCGCCACGCCGCACAACAGGTACAGAATCAGAAACCGCGTGCCTCCGATCAGGTCTTCGACATTGCGCCCGAAGACCCACAGGAACAGCATGTTGCCCAGAATATGCAGCCATCCTCCGTGCAGGAACATGGAGGTGATCAGCGAAGCCAGATTCAGGCGGTCCGGAACCACGCCCCATTGGGTCACGAAATCGTTCAGCGCGCGGGGCGGCAGCGAAACCTGGTAGAGGAAGATCGCGGCGTTCAGCGCGATCAGTCCCGCGGTGACTTTGGCTTTGGAATAGACGCGCTCGGAGGAGCGCAGAGGAATGAGAATCATGCGTGCCTGCGCTATCGCGCGCGAGGGCGGCCCTTGAGCACAGCATACCAGAGCTTATTGCGCGAATTTTTGTGACGCTGGGATTAGTCCGGAGCCGATGCCGCTCCCGCCTTGCCCCAATGCCATTCAAAACGGCTCTTGAGCACCAGGCCGGGACCGCTGCTCCCCAGGTCGAATCCCAGCCCGAGGTTGATCATGAATTTGGGTCGCACCCGCCAATCGCCGCCGGCGAAGAGCTGGTGCACTTCCGGCTGCGCGCGCGGAGGGATATTGATGCTCTCGATCTCGCCGTAGTACTCGAGCGACGGCGAAAAAACCGGGCGCTTCCAGCGCAGCAGCATCGCCGGCTCGAAGTTCCACCCGTGCCTGGTGCCGGGGCCGTCGAGCGCACGCTCGAACACGGGGTTGAACACACTCTCCCAGCGCGTGAACTCGCGGTCGAGAATCGGCCGCAGCTCCGCGCGCCGGGAGTTCTCTTCGTAGTGCGTGTTTTGAAACGAGAACTCCGCGACGAAGCCCAGCTTCACCGGCAGACGCCATGACTCCGGTGCATAGAAATGCGGCAGAACCCGCCAGCCTGCATATTGCGGCGAATTGCCGGGCTCCCAGGCGCTCAAGAAATAAAGCCCAGCGCCAGCTCCGGCGCCAATCCCACGGTCGGCTCCAGCGTCAAATGGGTCAGCTTCCAGGCTGTACTCGCCCCATGCCATCGGCTCGTACTCGTAGACGTGGATTTCGAAGGGATACTGGGCCTGCAGCTGGACTTCAAGCGCCGCGCCGCAGAACAGCAGCATCGCCGGGAGCAGGGGCCGCAATGAACTCCACGAGCCGCCCGGCTACTGCTTCACCGGCGGCATGTCGTAGAGATAGATCGAGTGCTTCTGCCGGCCCTCGGCCTGCACTACCTGGGTGGGCTTCCATCCCGGCACCGCGTAATCGTGGGAGACCACGCGCGCGCCCGGCTTGAGGAACTTCTCCAGCCGCGGCCGCAACTCCTCGTTGAGCGAGGTCGCCAGGTAAATGGTCACCACGTCCGCGCCGGTCAGGTCGGCTCTGCAGCAGATCGCCCTGGATCACCTGCACCCGCTCGGCCAGCCCGCCTTCTTGACGCTGCGCCCGGGCTTCCGCGACGATCTTGGGAGAAATCTCGACCCCGATCGCCTTGGCCTGGTACTTCTGCGCGGCTTCGATCAGAATGCGGCCGTCCCCGCAGCCCAGATCGTAGACCGTCTCGCCCGGCCGGATGTTGGCCAGCTCCAGCATCCGGTCCACCACCTTGGCGGGCGACACCGACGTAGGGAGCCAGCTTGTTTACATATTTCGGATCTTGCGCAAGCGCGGGAATCGCGGCCAGCAAGGCAACGATAATCGGCCAGCGAGTCGCCGGGATTCACTGGGAGGATACTGGATTCGTATTCCGCCCATGTTTCGATTTTACAATACGCGAGACCATCTCGGTGACGGCGAACCATAGGTCGCGCGGACGGCTGATGGTGTACTCGGTTCCGCGGAACAGCTTCACCGCGTGGCTGACCGAATCCTTCCACGGCATATCCATGCGGATACAGGTTGTAATTCACGTAGAAGACCGGAAAGTCCACATCGGTGAGCGAACGGCCGCATCAGTTCCTCCGGCACCGAATCGTCCAGCATGATCTTGGGACCCGCGAAGATCACCGCGTCGGGATGGTCGCCGCCGGCGGCGACCTCCTTCTTGATCAGATCCGTCAGGAACTCGATCTCGCCGTGCTTCTGCGCCAGGTGCTTGACGTCCACCGTCCCCAGCTTGATGTTGTGAACCGCCTTGCCCAGCGCCGGGAAGTCGATTTTGTCCGCGCCGGACTGGCGGTAGAGCACGCGCTGCTCCTGGATATTGTACGCCACCAGCGAGAACTTGCCGAATTGAGGCTCGCGGGCGATGCGCCGCAGCATCGTCACCAGGGCCATCGTGTCGATGGGGCGCATGCTGGACGCATCCGCAGAATTGCGGCGCGAAATTCACCAGAACCTTGATGTTCAAAGGCGGCGAAGCCTGGGTCCGCTCCACCGGCGGTTCCTCGGTGAACTGCTCCAGCGCCATCCGTTCCACCGCGCCCGGGGCCAGGGCCAGCTCGATTTGCTTGTCCTTGGGCGGCAGCACCGCTTCCGAATCCCAGTAGAAGGAGCATACCCGTTCGCTGCGGTCGCGCATCAACCAATCCACGTGGTAGCTGCCTTCGCCCAGATCCACCATGCCGCGCAGGTTGGCGTCGCCCTTGGCGTCGTCGGCGATCTCCGGCACATGGATGTGCTGGACGAAAAAGCTGGGCTTGTCCTTGTGGTCGTCGGGAGTCACGCGGAACAGAATCGTGAGCTGGTTCTCGGGGCCCGACAGCTCGCTCAGGGGCACGCTCACATCGAATCCGCCGTGGAAGCGAAGATCGAAGCCGAGCTCCGGCTTATTGGGCGTAACGGTGCACGCCAGGTCCTTGCGGATCTCGTGGGTTTCCAGCACCGCAAGGTCGGAGGCATTGAGGCGCAGCGCGGTCCCTATCGGCGATTGCGCCGGCAATCCCAACGGGCACAAGAGAATAACGAGCGCTTCCGAGGATCTCGCGCAAAACGGAGCGCGGCGCGATGCGTTCCTGGCTGTGTTTGGCGGTGCGCGCCGCATCCTTTGCGCTTCTGAGGATCTCGCGCAAAACGGAGCGCGGCGCGATCGGTTCCTGGATTGATCCGGGGGTGCGCGCCGCACCCTTTGCGCTTCCGGAGAATCGGCGCAAAACCGAGCGCACCATGCCTATTCCGCCCTGGCGGGGGCCTATTCCGCCCCGGCGGGGCGTCAGCCACCGAATTGGAGTCTCCGCGTGCACTCTTCCCGTACGGCCCTCCTCTCACCATCGGAAGAGCACGTATTCAGTATTATGAGACAATCTGAAAAATCTTCAATACCCCGGACGCTTTATCTGCGCCCAAACAGGGGATTAAAGAAGCCGGAAGAGTGTTTCGAATTACCGGAGGCTAACGACCCCATTCGCTCAACTGCTGGAGCACCTGCTGGGCGGCCTTCTGTCCGGCGCTCTTCTTGGACAGGCCCTGGGCCTTGCTGATCCAATCCTTGCCCAGACGGACTTCCACGGTAAATGTCTTAGAATGTTCGGGTCCGTCCTCATCCACGACCACGTAACGGGGGGCGGGCAACTTCAACGCCTGGGCCATTTCCTGAAGCGCGCTCTTGTGATCGGTGACCGCGGCATCCACGCCGTCCTCGGAGGCGTCCGATCCGCCCACCACCCGATCCTCGATAAAGGCCCGCGCCGCTTCGAGGCCGGCATCCAGGTACAGCGCCGCGATCAGCGCCTCCACGGCGTCGGAAAGGAGCGCCTTCTTGTTGCGCCCTCCGCTCATTTCTTCGCCCCGGCCCAGATACAAAAACTCGCCTAATACCAGCTCTTGCGCCACTTCGTGTAAACGGGCCGCGCTCACCAGGTGCGCTTTGCGCTTGGAAAGACGCCCCTCGGGAAAGCCGGGATTGTGGCGAACCAGATACTCGCTGACCGCGAATCCCAGGATGGCGTCGCCCAGAAATTCGAGCTGCTCATTATCTCCCGCGGGAGGTCCATTCGAAGGCCGCTCGTAGATGTGGGACGTATGGGTCAGCGCCCGCTCCAGCAATCCGCGATCGCGGAATGTGTGGCCTAGCTTGCGTTCGAGAACTTCCAGATCTACACCCATACTGTGTCGGGCGCTCGGGGCGGGGTCCGTCTGAGGAACTCGCGCAAAACGGAGTGCGGCGCGAAACAGTTTCTGATTCCCCTGGTGGTGCGCGCCGCACCCTTTGCGCTCCTAAAGAGCCCGCCGCTCGTCAAACCGCCGCTACTTGGCCGCGCCCTTGAGGCCTGTCTCTGCCCGCTTCTCTTCCTGATCCGCGAACGCCTTCACGTTGGGATTGAGATTGGGCATGGCCAGCACCTTCTTGAGAACCGTTTGCGCGTCGGCGAACTGCTTGTTCTCGTTGTAGGCGTTCCCCAGCCGCACCATCAGCACCGAATCCGGAGCGGACGCCCCGTCCACGGCGAGCTTGAATTCCGATACCGATACATCCCATTTCTGGCGAGCCGTCGCGATCAGGCCGAGGTCCCTGTGAGCCTCCGAAGTTTTGTCCTTCTTGAAGGTGGCAAAGTCGGCGTCCGAAATCTTCACATTCGGCGGTTTGGGGAGGGCGGGAATAAGCTCCAAGGCCTGATTAACGTCCTTTTCCGCCTTGCCCAGCTTGGTTTCCTTGTCCAGATCGTATTTCCCGGTGTGCTGCGCCAGCTCGCCCGCCACCAGCAGCAGGGCGTTCAGCCCGGCCCCTCCCTTGGGATCGGCCTCGATAGCCAGCTCGCCGTAGGAGACCGCCTTGGGATAGTCCTGCTTCAGATCCTCGGCTTCGGCAGCCTCGTATAGCGCCTCGCCCTTGAAGGTGGTGTCCGCGAAATTGGTGATCAGATTCTCGACCGCGGCGACTTTGTCATCCGGCGTTTTGGCGCTCGCGACCTTCTTAATGGCATCCGCTTCCTTGGCTGAGATCTTCGCCGGCGCTGCCGCGGGCGCCTGGCCCTGCGCCGCCACAATGGCTGCCGTGCCGGCCAAAGCCAGCATCACCTCAAATGCTCTCGTATTCATCCTGAACTCCTTGCACTATTTTTGGTTTGTAAATGCTCGATTGAGACCTTGCTCCGCCGCCTGGCGCACCTGGTCGGGCACACCCGCGACAGTTAAAGCCGCCTTATAGAATTCCTGCGCCTGCTCACGGCCGCCCTGCATATTATCCGCCAACCTTCCCAGGTAGAGAAGGCTCCACGCCTTGGTGCCCGGATCGGGATCCAACTCCAGAACCTTATGCAACAAACGCTCCGCAGTGTCCGGGTCGTTCTCCAGCAAAGCGACACGCGCTAAACCATAATACGCCTTTGCGTGCATCGGATTCAGGTCGGTTTCCTGAAGCGCCCGGAGGAACAATTGCTTGGCGTCGGCCATCTTGCGATCCGAAAAGGCGTGCAGGGAATAAAGCTTCTCGGCATCGTCCAGAGTCTTGGCGGCGCCGGTGAGCGCCGGCGGAGCCGCCGGAGCGGGAGCCGCGATATGCACCGTCCGCACCGCCCGTTCCGTCACGAACTGCACGCCGGCCAAACGCTTCTGTTCCCGCTTGACGTCGATCTTGTCCACCAGGTCCGGAAAATACACACGCATGGTGGCTTCCTGGTTTTCGTAGGCCACCAGTTGCTCCGCAAAAGCGGGTGTCAGCACATAGCCTTCGCGCAATGCCTGATCCACCAGCGCCGGCTTGTGCGCGATGCGGCTTTCCACGGCCTTGATAAAGCACTCCGTCGCCAGCTCCACAAACTGGCTCCGCGTGTACGCTTCGGCCACCAGCGGCGCATTCTGCGCGTAGTTGTAGAGCGCCGCCTTGGTCTGGAGTTCGGCCGAGTACTTGATGGCGATCGGCTCCAGAACGTAATGCAGGTAGGCATGGCGGATATCGTCGGAGGGCACGGTGGCGAAGGGCGTAACGACGACATTATCGTCAT
>CAVXWB010000041.1:0-19413 GCA_963765185.1 Bryobacterales bacterium | reverse complement strand
GAATTCATCGATGAGCCATCGACGTGCGCTGATCCAGATTGTCGCCGCCGAGGTGCGTGTCGCCGTTGGTGGCTTTGACTTCGATCACGCCCTCACCGACTTCCAGAATGGAAATGTCGAACGTTCCGCCGCCAAAGTCGTATACGGCGATCATTTCATCTTTCGTTTTGTCGAGGCCGTAGGCCAGCGCCGCTGCCGTGGGCTCATTGATAATTCGCTTTACGTCGAGGCCGGCAATCTGCCCGGCATCTTTCGTGGCCTGCCGCTGTGCATCGTTAAAATATGCGGGAACGGTGATGACCGCCTCGGACACTTTCTCGCCGAGATAGTCTTCCGCAGCCTTTTTCAGCTTCTGCAGGATCAGCGCGGAAATCTGCGGGGGCGTGTACTCCTTGCCCTGCGCCAGCACGGCGACGTGGTCGCCCTGCCGCACAACCTTATATGGGACCATCTTGATCTCTTCCGTCACTTCGTCATAACGCCGTCCCATAAAGCGCTTGATCGAATAAACCGTATTCTCCGGATTGGTGATCGCCTGGCGTTTTGCCACCTGCCCCACCAACCGTTCCCCAGTCTTGGTAAAACCAACCACGGAAGGCGTGGTGCGCCCCCCTTCTTCATTGGGAATAACTCTGGGCTCGCCGCCCTCCATCACCGCCACGCAAGAATTGGTGGTTCCAAGGTCAATTCCAATAATCTTGGCCATAGTCGTCTCAGACCCCCTGGTCCGCGGCCGACGCCCCCGTCGGCCTCCTTTTTCGAATGTCATGGAAGAGCCGGACCAGGGGGTCCGGCGCGGACGAGGGCGTCCGCCCCACATCTGGCTATGGGCAGTACAGTTCATCAGCTGGCTCAGGGCAGTACAGTTCATCTCTGTGGTCCAGTCCTGCGCAGATCCAGGGTCATCGGAAAATCGGGGTTCTCCTCCGGCGCTGGAGCCGGCATCGCTCCGGGAGTGTGACCGAAGGGAAAGAATCGCGACACGCGCCGGGCTTCGGCTTCGTTGGCGTTCACCGGGAAGGTCGCGAAATTGCGCCCGCCCGGATGCGCCACGTGATAGGAGCAGCCGCCCACGCTGCGTCCGGTCCACAGATCCACCACGTCGAAGATCAGCGGCGAATGCACCGGAATGGTGGGATGCAAACACGAAGGAGGCTGCCAGGCGCGGTAGCGGACGCCCGCCACCCACTCGCCCTGCGTGCCGGTGGGATGCAGCGGAATGCGGCGCCCGTTGCAGGTAATCGCATACCGGCTGCTCTCCAATCCCTCCACCCGCACCTGCACGCGCTCCACTGACGAATCCACGTAGCGCGAGGTTCCACCCGCGGCGCCTTCTTCACCCAGGACGTACCAGGGCTCGGTGGCCTGGCGGATCTCGATGTCGATGCCGGCGTGATGCGCGTGGCCGAACACCGGATAGCGAAACTCCAGGTGCGGCGCGAACCATTCGAGCGGGAAAGGATAGCCGAAGCGATTCAGATCGTCGAGCACTTCGCGGAAATCCTGGGCGATGAAGAACGGCAGCATGAACTGGTCGTGCAGCCGCGTCCCCCAGCGAATCGGCCGGGATTGATACGGCTGCTTCCAGAACCACGCGATCAACGCGCGCACCAGTAATTGTTGCGTCAGGCTCATGCGCGCGTGCGGCGGCATTTCGAACCCGCGCATTTCCAGCAGCCCCAGGCGTCCCGTCGAAGAGTCGGGAGAATACAGCTTGTCGATGCAGAATTCGGCGCGATGCGTGTTGCCCGTGACGTCCACCAGAATGTGCCGGAAAATCCGGTCCACCAGCCACGAAGGAACCGGTCCTTGTTCCGGAGGAGGAATCAGGCCGAAGGCGATTTCCAGCTCGTATAAATTATCCTGGCGCGTTTCATCCACCCTGGGCGCCTGGCTGGTGGGCCCGATGAACATCCCCGAAAAAGCGTACGACAGCGACGGATGATTCAGCCAGTAGCCGATCATGCTGCGCAATAAATCCGGACGCCGCAGGAACGGACTGTCGGCGGGAGTGGGACCGCCGAACACGAAATGATTACCTCCGCCGGTGCCCGTGTGCCGTCCGTCCAGCATGAACTTCTCGGTTCCCAGGCGCGATTGCCGCGCGTCCTCGTATAAAGAAGTGATCGTATCCACTAATTCAGGCCACGTGCCTGAAGGATGAATATTGACTTCGATGACGCCTGGATCGGGCGTGACCTTGATGTTCTTGAGACGCGCGTCGTAGGGCGGAGGATAGCCCTCGATCACCACCGGCATCTTCAGATACGCGGCCGTGTCCTCCACCGCCGCCAATAAATCGACATAATCTTCGGCGTTCACCAGCGGCGGCATGAACACGTACAGGCGTCCGTTGCGAGGCTCGATGCCCAGCGCGGTGCGCACCACCCACGGAGCCGATTCGCCCATCTCCGGCTTCTTGTCGCGCTCGGCCTGTTTTCGCGATTGCAGCACCGGCCCGTCTTTGGGAGGGTGGTGCGGCGGCACCGGCAGCGGATCGCGATAGACCATCGGGTCCACGGGAAAAATCTGCGGGGCGTCCCCCGCCGCAACCCACGGCAAGCTGGCCAGCGGCAGCCTCAGTCCCAGCGGCGAATCGCCCGGGACCAGCATCAGGCGCTGGCCGCGCAGCATCCACAGCCCGGTTTGCCACCGCGGACCGCTGCGCGTCGGGTTGCGCTCAATCGGCAGAACCATGCCCACCGGCGTGTTCAAGCCCTTTTCGAAGACCTGCCGGATGCGCTCCCGCTCCTGCGCGTCCTCCAGATGATTGTCCACCGGATCGACGTTGACCGGCAGTTGCCGCTCGCGCTGCATATAGTACAGCGGATCTTCAAAGGCCTGGTTGATGTACTCCGGGTCCACGCCCAGGCGGCGAGCCAGCGCGTCGGCGAAACGTTGCGCGTCCAACGGGCCGAACTTGTAAACCTCGCCCTCGCGGCACAGCAGCGCGCGATCGTGCCACAAAGGAATGCCGTCGGCGCGCCAATAACATGCCAGCGCCCAGCGCGGCAAAGGCTCGCCCGGATACCATTTGCCCTGCCCGTAATGCAGCAGCCCGCCCGGCGCCAGGCGGCTGCGCAAGCGATCCAGCAGCCGCTCCGCCAAGATGCGCTTTTGCGGACCCAGCGCCGCCGTATTCCACTCCGCGCCATCCATGTCGTCGATGGAGACGAAGGTGGGCTCGCCGCCCATGGTCAGGCGGATGTCGCTCTCGCAAATATCCTGGTCGATCCTGCGCCCCAGCGCCTCGATGGCGTTCCATTGCGCGTCGGTATAGGGCAGCGTGACGCGCGGGTCCTCGTGAATCCGCGTCACCGTCATCTCGTGGCTGAACGTCACTTCGCACTCGTCCACGCCGCCGGAGATGGGAGCGGCCGAAGACGGCTCCGGTGTCGCCGAAAGCGGAATGTGCCCTTCCCCCGCCAGCAATCCCGAGGTCGGGTCCAGCCCGATCCATCCCGCGCCCGGCAAATATACTTCCGTCCAGGCGTGCAGATCCGTGAAGTCCTGCGACGCGCCCGCCGCCGCTCCGTCCAGAGGCTTGACATCCGGCTTCAACTGGATCAGGTAGCCGGAAACGAAGCGCGCGGCCAGCCCCAGGTGCCGGAAGATCTCCACCTCCAGCCAAGCCGAATCGCGGCAGGAGCCGGTCTTCAGCGCCAGCGTCTCTTCGCTCGTGTGCACCCCCGGCTCCATGCGGATCAGGTAGCCGATCTCTCCCTGCAAGCGCTGGTTTATCCCCACCAGAAAATCCATCGAGCGGCGCGGCGTAAGGTCGATGGTCTTCAGGTACTCGGCCAGCTTTGGTCCCGGCGGCCCGGTTTTCAGAAACGGCGCCAGCTCATGCGCCAATGTGTCGTCGTAACGGAACGGAAACTCTTCCGCGTAAGGTTCCAGGAAAAAATCGAACGGGTTGATCACGGTCATCTCCGCGATCAGATCCACCTCCACGGAAAAATGACGCACGCGCTCGGGAAACACCACGCGCGCCAGGAAATTGCTCTGCGGGTCCTGCTGCCAGTTCAAAAAATGCGGTTTCGGCTCGACCTTTAACGAATACGCCGTCACCGGCGTGCGGCAGTGCGGCGCGGGCCGGAGGCGAATCACCTGCGGCGACAGCGTCACCAGCCGGTCGTAATGGTAAATCGTCCGATGATGAAGAGCGACACGTATCGGCATGGGCAGGGGAGCGTCTTTCGACCGATTATAGCCCGCCCCGGCCTGCAGTACGGCAAAGGGAAGCAAATCAAGCCGATAGAAAGATTTGATTGGATCGTCGCGCGCCCGTGGTCTTACGCTGGAGCGTGGCAGCGGAAGCCGGGACACACGACTCTTACATAACTTTTTTACATCGCGTTACGCGGATCGTCAACTCTGAGCTGTCGCTCGACGAGATGCTCGGCCAGATCGTGGGTCTGACGGCGCAGATCTCGAGTTGCGACGCCTGCCTGATTTATCTCCTGGAGCCGGAAACGAACGAATTGGTTCTGCGCGCCTCCCAACTTCCGCATTCGCGCAAGTTCGGCAACGTCCGCTTGAAGATGGGCGAGGGAGTCACGGGATGGGCCGCCCAAAACCGCACCCCCGTCGCGCTCAGCTCCGGCGCCGCTCGCGATCCGCGCTTTAAAGCCGTTCCCACGCTGATTGAAGACACCTACGAAGCGTTTCTCTGCGTGCCCTTGCTGCACAAGGGCGAGACCGTCGGCGTGGTCAACGTCCATCACCTGGACCCACGCGTCCACTCGACTGAGGAGACCTCCGCGATTTCCCTGATCGGCGATATGATGAGCAGCGCCATCGCCAAAAAGCTGCTGGAGGAGGAGCACGCCCGCCTGGCCGAGCACGACCGCCAGCTGCAGCAGGATCGCGATCACCTGGAAGAGGCCGTGGCCAAGCGCACCACCGAGCTCAAAGCCGCCAACGAGCAATTGCGCGCCGCCAAAGATCGGGCCGAGGATATGGCGCGCCTGAAGAGCGCCTTCCTCGCCAACATGAGCCATGAAATCCGCACTCCCATGAACGCCATGCTGGGCATGACCGGGCTGGTGCTGGAAACGGAGCTCACCGCGGAGCAGCGCGAATTTCTGCAAATCGCCAAGGATTCGGCGGACGCGTTGCTGACACTCATCAACGATATTCTGGATTTCTCCAACCTCGACGCCGGCAAGGTGACGCTCGATCGCAGCGAATTCAATCTTCATAAAGCCCTGGAGGAAGCCGTCGTCTCGCAGGCCCCTTCAGCGCGGCAAAAAGGTCTGGAGCTGACGCTGGGCGTAGGAGCCGGCGTACCCGAAATCGTTGTGGGCGATTCCGGCAGTTTGGGCCGGGTCTTGACCAACCTGATCGGCAACGCGATCAAATTCACCGCGGCCGGGAAGGTCGAGGTTTCGCTCGATATGGAATGCCCTGACGCGAATCCATCCGAGGATTCGGTCCTGCTTCACATCTCCGTGACGGACACCGGCATCGGCATCCCGGTGAGCCGCCAGGCCACCATCTTCGACCCCTTCGTGCAAGCCGACGGCTCCAGCACCCGCCGCTACGGCGGCACCGGTTTAGGATTGGCGATCTGCTCCGAACTGGTCGGCCTGATGGGCGGCCGCATCTGGGTGGAGAGCGAGCCCGGCAAGGGCAGCGCGTTCCACTTTACCGCGCGGTATCAGCGGGCGTGAGTCCGAGCCGCAACCGACTCTCCGCTCACGGAACAATCGTGAATTGAACCACGTTAGAAGCGGCCTTCTCGATCGATTTCGGCCGCTCATTGGGGTTACGAAGGCTCATCTCAGCGGAATCGCCGAGGATTCTGCTGCGCATCATTCGCGCACGCTGTAGGTCCCCGGCTGAGGCCCTGATAAATGGTCGAGAGGTCTACCTGCGTGTTACTCAAAAAGGGGGGGTCCAAACTGCACCCAAATACTACTTAGTCTGCTGCGCGAGGCGTTTGGCGATGGAGTCCGAGAGCTCCTGGCGGTACTTAGGGTCCTTTATGAATTCGTCTATCGGCTGCCAAGCGCGAGGGTCGTCGAACTGCGCCAGCGTCTCAGCGATTAACGGCTGGAGCTTCGGAGGGAAGCGGCGTGCAGCAGCTACGATGAGCGGTATCGAATCTATATCGTTCAACAGCGCCAGCCCTTCCGCCGACGTCTTCGCTATCGCTACTTCATCGGATTCGAGGCCCCGACGGAAAATGGGAATCGCGCGCCTGTCCTTCAGCATGACAAGATAGACGATGTCCATCCCTTGTTCCGCCGCCGTCGCCCGACACTCCTCTGGTTTCAACTGGTGGGCGTCGCACCAATTCTCGAAGGCCAGCGTGGGGCCGCTGCGGTTTTCGTTGCCCTCCGCGTCTATCGGAAATAGGGGCGGTGCTTCGGAAGCGAGCGAGTCTTGCGCATATTTCGCCATGGCATTGAAGTACAGGTCGTCCTTCTGTCCCAGCGTAACAAACATCAAGATTCCAAGGTCTCGCCGCAGCCGCTTGTCCGTGACTACCTGAAACAACGCCCGGAGTTGTGCGAACGCCGCAGGGTCCTTTTCATTGTGAAATGCAAAAATCACTTCGTGGATAGCTCCTTCGTCATTCGGATTTTGAAGCGCCCTTGTGAGCACCTGGCTCGGCGCGATCTGCGCGTTGAGTCCTGCCACGACGTTGACGAATACGATGGTTGCGAATGTCCGTGCTGATCTCATAGGTTCTTCTTAGGGGCTCGGGATCTGATAGTACGAGGTGTAGTTCAACTGAATGAATTGCTGGATCGGGTCTTGCACGAGAGGAAGTTGGGACTGCACACCTCCACTGTATACCCAATACGTGGGAAAGATCTGAGCGGTGGGAGAAACATTGCTCGTTGCCGTTAGAGGAATCACGTTCCCGTTGTTATCCAGTTGGATCGTGGACCAAATCCAGGGCGTAGTCAGCGGGGGGAGCTGCGTGCGCCAGTTCAGGTAAGCGTTAACGTTCTGTCCCGCCATCCCTACGCGGCCTTCGTTTACTTGGTAGACATAGTTGGGGAGTTTGCCTGTCACGGCGTTCAGATTGGGGTCGGCCTCACCGGGAAAGAGAGAGGCGGGCAGATAGCCGCATGGGTCGGGCGTATTGCCTATGTCGGTTATGTTTCGCAGGAAGCCGACCGAGGGCTGATTGATCGTAAAGTTGAATTGCGGCATGAGTTCATAGTAGGCGACGAGTTCGTTGTAGGAGCGATAGGCAGACTGGTTCGACTGGAATCCGCTCGGAAGAAGCGACGGTGGCGGGGCGTTTCCACTTTCGGATATGATAAACGCGTTCGCATACTGTGTGTCTATCTCCGTGCTGACGTTGACAGGGGCGAATGACGACTGTGCAAGGCCGGCCGCGGCCCAGCCCCCGATTGTCGTGTAGCAGCTGAACGCGCTTTGGTTCAGGGCGTTGAAAATAGATGTGCTTTCGCCGGTCGGGACCGGGACCTGCGTCGGGTCGACCCACCCAACCACCGTCACGTCGTTGGAGAGCACGAAGACCAATGAATCCGTCGCTGTGCCGCACGAGTTCGAGAGCGTGACGGTAATGGTCGACCTTCCTGGCCCGGTTATGTTCACGCTGGTCGTGCTCGATCCGGGCTGGCCAAACTGGATCGTGCTCGAGTTCGTAGTCCAGGCGTACGCGCCCGGCGAGGAACTGGTGGCGGAAAGTGTCGAAAGGTAAGGGAGTCCGCCCCCAGTGGACCCGCTGATGCTCATCGGACGCGAGGTGATGGCCACGGAGGGAGCTTGACAGGCGCCGACCTGGGCCACGAACCGGTTGCTTCTGGCCTGCGAGAGCCCCGGCGCTCCCTGGAAGACGCCGGTTACGCCGCTGGAGATAACCACGACGTCGTACTGGCCGGACGTGCCTGACGAGGGCGTCAAGAGAGCGTTCACATGATTTCCGTATGCGCCCCAGTAGCCCCATTGCGCGCCGCAGGACTGCGCCCAGCAAACCGCGATATCTGGAGTAGCGTCGCAAGGATCAGTCTCGTTCGGGTCGCCTGTGGGGTCGTGGGCGCAGACCGTCACCGACCCTGGGTTAGGCCCGAAGTTATTGCCGTACAACTCAACGTAGAAGGACCCGTTCGATGCAGGCGCGTCCTGGAAGGACAGCGGCGACGCCACGGGCGGCGTCGCTATAACAGGGGTCGCATCGTAGACATGCACAGCCGGGGAATAGCTCTTGGTGACGCCGGCGTAGACGCATGTAAGCGTTACCGCACCAGGGGCGACCGTGAAATCTGCGGTGAACTGCACGTCGAAGGTCGCGTCGTTGTCCGGATAGCTCTTGCTGGGAGAGGCCACAACAGAAGCTGTCATCCCTAATGGAACGCTGCAGCTCGAAACCATGCTCGCGTTCGCCATGCTCGCGTCGCATACCCACACACCGCCCTCGTAGGTGATTATGCAGTAAACCCACGTCTGCGCTGTACCGTTGTTCAGGACGTAGTTGGTCAGCCGCGCATTTGCTAACTGAGGCTGCGGCTGGATCGCCGCCCCGGCAGCGCCGCTCGGGGCGGCGGACGTAGTGTAGGTGTAGGATTGCGACTGCCACGAGCCGGAGATTAGCGAGCTGAGGGTGGCATACAAAGTCAGTCCATTACCAGGCAGGCTTACGGTGGCGGCCTGGCTAGACCCAGTATTCGCATAATAGTAGTTGGAGCCCCCCGGGCTTGACCCCAGCGCCAATTGGTATTGCGTCACGCCGGAGCCGGAGCTCCAGGAGAACGCCGCGGAACTGCCTCCTACTAGGATCGTCCCGGTGGTGGGGGCGACCATAGTCGCCGGAGACGCTGCCGCGACCGTCAGCGAGGGCGAGGTGACAAGGCTGAGCGAGCCGCTGATAGCGCTCACCGTGATCGGAAACGTCCCCAGCGCTGAGACGCTGGCAGTGGCCACCGACATCGTGGTGGTGCCGGAGCTGTTCAGGGTGGGCGGAAAGAAACTCGCCGCTGCTCCCGCAGGGAGTCCCGAAGCTGTGAAATTGACCACCCCTCCGAAGCCGGCGTTACTGTTTACGGAGATCGTATAGGTCGCAGTTCCGCCAGGGGCGACGCTTTGCGAGCTTGGAGACGAGGTCACCGCGGCGCCGCTCAGGCCGGTTCCATTTTGCGCGTTAACAGAGCAAGTCGCGGAGCTAGTATTGTTTTGAGAGTCATGCACCTGAACCAACTCTTGATAGTTGCCGCTCGCGCTTGGCGTGAACGACACAATTTGGACGTTCCCGCCAGACACGACGCCCGACCAGGAAAACGTGTACGGTGGGGTGCCCTGAAAAGCATTGCCGGTGAAGGTAGCCGGCTGGCCCACTGTTGGAGCTGCCGGGCTCGCCGAGCAGGTGGCCACCACCGGCCCCCCTCCAGCGGCGATCGTGAGCGGGAGGCCCTGCTGCACCAAGCTTCCGGCGCTATCCTGCAGGTCGAAGGTTATGGTGTAGTTGCCCGCAATAGTGGGGGTTCCGCTGAGCAGGCCTGCGGACGAGATCCGCGAAAACCCGGCGGGGACAGCCGGGGTGAACCATGTGTAGGGGGGCACCCCACCTACCGCATTGAAGGACAGGGAATAGGCTGCGCCCACCGTGGCGCTTGGCAGAAACGTTCCCATGTTAATGGACAGCGGAGGGACGGACGGTTGAAAACTGGCTGTGACGGAGGACGGCCTGTTCATTGTGAGGCTCTGAGGCGTGGCGGTCCCCGACAATGCGCCCGAGAAGCCCGAAAATTGGTATCCGCTGGAGGCGGACGCGCCCACCGAAACCACCGCCCCGCTGTTTTCCCAGCCTCCGCCAGTGATGCTGCCGCCCGAGTTGGATGTGGAGGTGGTCAGATAGTACTGCGTCGAAAAGTTGGCTGTGTCGGTCGCCAACGCCGCTGGATACTGAGCTGCCGGCGCTGTGATCGAATGGGATTGAGCTAGGCCGTCCGTCCAGGAGGCGAAGACGTATTGCGTCCCCGTCAACGGCGCCTGGGGCGTCGTAGTTCCAACCGAATGGCTGGACCCTGGCGTCCAATTGAAAACGCAGGGCGCAGTGCATGCAACCCCATCCACCGTAATCGATAGGCCGGGCGGCGCGCTTGTCACCGTTACCGTAGGAGAGGTCGTGCTGAAGTTGGCAGCCACGCTCTCTGGGCCATTCATCGTCAGGTTCTGCGGCGTCGCGGTTCCGGTTAAGGCGCCGGTGAACCCGGTGAACTGGTACGTGCTATTTGCCGTGGCGCTCACCGCAACGACTGCCCCGCTGTTGTACCATCCGGCAGAGCTGACGCTTCCGCCTGGGACCGGCGTGGTGGCCAGGTAGTACTGTGTACCGAAGCTTGCGGTATAAGTCGCCGCCGAGGAGGGTACGGTAATCGAATGCGACTGCGCTCCACCGTCCGACCAGCTCCCATAAACATATTGCGTGCCGGCCGCTCCCGCCAACGGAGTGGTCGCTGCAATCGTGTGAACGGTTGCCGGGGCCCATACAAACACGCACGGCGCCGTACACGCGCTGCCGTCGACCGTGACAGACAGCCCTGACGGATTCGTGGCGATGTACGTGGGCGTCCCGATAGCGGCGATGAGCGAAGTCGACGAACTGGCGACGGCGGTAAAGCCTGGGCCCAGAACAATCTCGCTAGCGCCTAGAAGGGTGACGTTCGCGCCGCTACTGAGAGTGGCCGGCACGCAGCCAGTCGGCTGAGGCACGACATTCGCACAGTTGGTGAGGGTGCTCGCGGAGTAGCTTGAGGCCAGATTAGCCGGCAGGTTCTGGGCGCTTGCCGCCAGACATAGACCTAGGAAGAGCCACAAGGAGGGCCACAGCCGGGACCCAAAGCGGTACGGGGTTGGCTCTTTACGGGGCATCATCGTTCCTCCACGAATAGATCGTCGCTAGCGGCTACCGTTGCGACTCCAATCGCGCAATTCTGTCTTGCAAATCCCGATTCTGCTCCTCCAGCCGGCCGTTGCGTTCCTCAGACTGGATCATGTGCAGCGTAAGCTCCTCGATCTTGGCGAGCAACTTCGATTGCATCTCGCCCAAGCTCACGCCGTTCGCCTGGACCTCCGCTGCTGACGGGATCTCCGGCAGGTGATGGTTCTCTTTCACATACTCCGCCACTTCCGAGAGAGGCTGAAGCCGGTAGCCCGGATCGAACACGTAGTCGGCTCCGCTGGAAGCCACAACAATCTCATAGGCTCCGATGGTTCCGGCGACACCCAGCAGGTGCTGCGGATTCGTGGTCCCAATGCCGACGTTGCCAAGCGGGGTGATGCTGAGAAACGGAGTCAGCGTGGCCGGGTTGGCGTCAGCGACCGCATGATAAACTCCCCAGGCGCTCTGGGGACCGCCGCCTCCCGTGCTGTTGTTCATGGCCGTCAACCAGCCATCGTTGCCAAGGTTGCGCAAAGACCAGAAGACGCCGTTATAGAAGAGGTTGGAGCCTAAGTCAGCGAAGCCTTGGCTGTCGGTCGACGTGGCAAGTGCGAGGATGTCGAAGACGCCAGGCCCCTCGGCGCCGAACGTCGCGTTGGTCTGCGTCGTGGTGCCAACAACCTGTAGCGTCGATACCGGCGACGGCGTCCCGATACCCACGCTGTAACTGGACGGCGAACAGATGACACCTCCCGAACAGTTCGCGAAGTTTTGGTTCTGGCCCCACAAGGGATTCGACACCTGGGCCACACAGATCGCTGCGATTATAAAACCAGGCAGCCGCGTCCCCCGCGGAGACGCAAACCTCTCGGACGAGCCGGGGCAATTACGTGATGTCATTGTCTTGCTTCCTTTCCCTATCGTGACGGTGGGCAGTTACCCACAGGACAACGCACAAGCTCCTCTGGCGCAGAAATCCGCCGTGCCACATCGAATAGCCCTCGAATTTAAAACAATTCGGTGACATCCTTTGCGGCGCTTTCGCCTGCGTCTTTGCTGAACGTTTAAGCGATAATCCTGCAACTTGGACGGTAAGTCAGGGCTCATTTGTGCATAGTACTTTAATGCAGTACTTCAATTAAGAGCGGGCTCGGCGTCCAGGCCGCCTCAGTCTTCGAGCGACTTCTCCGGCGGGAGCGAATCGATCTGTTCCGTTTTCAGAACAGCGCCGGGTTTTTCCCCAGGAAAAAGCGAAAACGCCTTAAAAGGGAAGTGGGCGGTAGCGGCGTGTTTTGTTCTGAAATCAGAAAAGAGGTGAATTGAGGGCCTCGGAAATGCGCCTTAAGACCATTTCCAACCGAGCCAGCGCGTGACGCACCAACTCCCGCCGCGATTCCTCTTCCAATTCACCCACGTTAGAGTCCACGCATAAAACAATCGCGCGCACCGCCGCGCAGAGCAGTGCCGCCGCGGCCCCCAGATCGGCGGCCAGAGGTCCGCGCACCAAGCCGGCAGCCTCGGAGCACAGGTCCAAGCCACCCACTGCCGCCCGAGCAGCGTTCATCGGAATCTCGATGCGCTTCCGCTCCGCCGCGGCCACGATGTCATCGTTTGCGGCCTCGGCAAGGATGTCCGAATACCTCCGCGAGGCCGTGATCCACGCGCGGACCGTTTCAGCATCGCCCGAGCGCCTCGCCGTGATTTCGAGTGTCTTGATCAGCAGCGCCAGTCCCAGCCGTGCGCTCACCGCCGCCGCCGTTACACCCGCCGGCGAAGGCTTCGCCGCGGCCAAGCCCTCATACAGAGACTCCAGCGGGGCCTCCCAAATGGTGGGCCGGATCGATTTCACGAAGCCGAAACCTGAACCGGATATCGTGACTTGTACGCCTGGCGCCCCCGACATGGGCGAGAGGCTGGTGATGCTCAGTGGCTCTACCGTGTAAATCGCCGTGGCTACCGCGCTGTCGGTATATCCGGATTCGTAGGCTATGGCTTTGATTGTGGTGCTGCCGCTCGCGTTCACAGCGATTCCGCCACCAATGTACACCGTTCCCGCCGTCTCGCTCGGCGTGCTGCCGTCGATGGTGAAACCGATTGTCGCCTGCAACATAGTCGAGGCCCCACGTAAGCACGACGCCGGCGTCGGCGTTAGTGATCATACCGAGTTCGAGGGCCGTGTCGTCAGGCGGGTAATTAAGCGGAACCGCGTCCAGGATCGTCAGTACATTTGACGCCCGGTCAATACTGACGCTGGCACCTTGAAGGGAAAAGGCGGTGCCGTCGAGGCTGCACGCCGCGCGGCGATCCTTCAGGGCAGCTTTGTTGGAGGCGAAGCCCGTGGAGCAGATCCCTTGCCGAGCTTGGCGAGGGTTTCACCGGCCTGACTTGCCAAGCTTGTCCCGGAGCAGAGGGCTGTGAAGTACTCGTTATCCCCTGGATAGCGATCCAGCCGCCAGGCGAACACCAGGAGATCATTGCCCTCGAAAAGCAAGCTTGGCCAGAAACCGATGCATCCCAATCCGGTGACGTCAGGCATTTCGAAGGTCCGGCCGACGTTTCCTTTCCAGACCCTTTCCACGCGGAAATGGACTGTGCCTCCACGGATTTCCGTAATCGTTCCCCGAAACACCACCTCCGCGCCGCGCTTTTCTTGGCTGACCGGCAGCGTAACACAATCGCATCCAAACGCGACCGAGGCATTCCAAAAGAGACCAAGGAGCAATGCGAATCTCGTCATAGTAGCCCCCCCCCCTTTAATCTATCGACTGCCCAGCCTCACCACAACAGTGCGGCAGCAATCGAACGCGTCAATTTCCCGCACATCCATTCTGCACCAAGACTTGGTTAATGGTGTCGGTTGCCCCGTTCGGCCCCGGAGACGTTCCCAGCGTTTCCATCAGGGCGGGGTCTTCAAGTCCCGTGAGATTGTGCAAGGCCTCGTGCAAGATCGTGCTTTGAGTCAATTTCTTTTGCACTAACTTCGAGAACGCAGGGTTCGTGTTCAAGTAAACGTCGGTCCCGGGGGGTTGTGTCTGAGCCTCGGCAATAATCACGCTCGAGGCCTGTCCCACCCCCGGCGGGACGACAAAGGCCTTGCACACTGCGGTCTTTTGCCACTGCGTTGGAAAGGTGGGCTTGCCTAAATCCGTTTGATTCCACCAACCAGCGGCGTACTGGCTGATCGTGGTCAGAAATCCGTCCCACGGAACCTGGTTCTGTACAGCGGCTGGAAGTAAACTGAAATATTGAGACCGTCCTGTTTGGTTAAAGTATTCAGAGCACGAGGCGCTCGTGAGATAGTTACCGGATAAGCAGCGCTTGCTTCGCGGTCGTGTACAGGTTGAATACAGGCCCAGACGTGAGTGGCGCCTTCGTTGAACCAAGCTGGCAGGAGGCCGATCCGGAAGGGTACACAAAAAGTGGGACTCCCTCGATGAATGTAAGAAAGGGAACGGCGGTCGCATTGTGGGACGGATTTCCGCCAGCGACTGCTTCAAATGACGCGGCGTATTGTGGTGGCGGCTGCGCAACGTCCGCAATGGACCCGGCCGATATCAAATATGTATCGTTCGTCCATGCGGGGGTGCCAAAGCTTCCTTGGCCCGTGGCACTTCCGTTCTGATCATAGGTGATTCCCGACAGCCCGATCACTCCTCCATCGGCGGTTGCTATCAGTGGTTGCTCATTGGGCACCATCCAGCGGACACCGCCGCCTTGGTCGAAAGCGACCATATTCGTCTGACCAACGCCATCATTTACGAATGTTACCGACCCGACAAACGAGCCGTCCTGTGCCTGGAGTACGGGAATCACAGGTGTCGTTCCGTTCTGGACGTCCTGACCCGGCAATATGGGCCCGTTCAGGATACTTACGCTGGTGCCGGTTGTGATCGCCATGCCATACTGCGTAGGAAAACTAACTTCCCCTTGAAGAAAGTCCAGCCCCCAGGTAAGCGCTACGCCTGTATCGGCATTAGCGATCATGCCGAGTCCGAGGCTCGTGAGGTCAGGAAAGTAAAAGTTAGAGTTTGAGGCCAGCGGTACCGCATCCAGGATCGTCAGAACGTTTGACGCCCCCGAGCTGCTTAGCTGCAAGAGGCGCAGGTGAGCCTTCACGATGGAGCAATCGTTGAATTCGTTGTACGCGAAAGCCATGTAGGCGTTGCCATCGCCCGCAACAATAAAATTGGACAGGAAGCCCGTCATGTTGGCGACACCGTAGGACGTTCCGCTGCTACAATTCCCCGGATCGAAGGCCGGTGTGGGTATCGGAATAGGCACGCTGAATGTTTGCGTGCCTGTAATGGGGTTGATCCCAATCACCGAATTGCCTTCGAAGGCAAAGATAGTGCCGTCAATATGCACGGCAAGGGCTCCGGAGGGGGTAAATCCGCAAAGGCCAGAGGGAGCGAGGTTGTAGGAGGGATACGGTAGCCCCGGTGATGCCATCCACCTTCATAAAAATTCCACCATTGGCGAGGAAATCGGAGATGATCAAGCCGCTTTGGAGCCCGGCATGACGCTCACGCTAAACCAGGCAGGACTCCCGCCATGCCATCGCCAGTCTAGCTAACGGGTACGGCCCGTTTGGATGATCACCTCATCAGGCGGTCTTATCTGAACGTTGCCGGCACCCGGTGGTGGCGTATCAGTGACCTCGAAGTGATACCTGATGCGGATGTCGTCCACGTGTCCGCCGGGCTCGAAACGCCACGTGCGGAGGTTCTGGATGGCCCGGTCCGTGAAGACCGATCGCCCATCGGGCGAGTCCGCCTTCGCGTCAACAGCACGCAGCTCGGAGGGAACCCCATTTCGCCCAATGCGCCCTGCTACGGTGACGTCTCCCGATGCGCTCGCCTTGTCACTGACCAAAGGATCTATGTAATCCTGAAACTCAAGAAGACAGCGACCCTTCATCGCCAGCCCGCAAGCGGGCTCACCCGCAACTGGCAGATTTATCCGCGTATTGAAGGGCGAGTCCATTTCCAGTCTGCGCCCGTCTGGCACGATAAGTAAGTAGTCGTCGCGCTTTTCTTTGTCATAGACGAAGAAACCATGCAACTTGGAGGCGTCGTAGATTGTTAGGCGTGTCACTTCTATGGTTTGCGGCGAGTATTCCTGCGCGGCGTCGTGGGCGCTGAACATCGCCACCCATACACTCCGGTCTGGGTACTTCTGTCTCAGCGCCCCCGCTAGACAAACCAGCCGCTCCGGCGCGAAGTCTTCCAATCGAATGCTGATCTGAAGACTGACGTCTGCCGCAGCGTTTTCCAAAACTCGGCCCACGCGGTAGCGGGGCGCGACGCAGGCGCCGCCTGCAGGGCACGCCATGAAGAAGACAAACACCGCTGATAAAAGAGCGACGTCGCGTCTCATAGTTGCAAGCTCAATCATAGCCAAAACTACTTTAGAGCGCAGCCGTTCTGAACCAAAGCCGTATTAATAGGGTACGAGGGGCCAGCGGGCAGTGTGAGCCCGGTTAATGCCAAGTACAAATCATCGTCACCTAGCCCGGTTAGGTTGTGAAGCGCCTCGTGCAAAATCGTCGACTGGGTCAAAAAGTTCGCCGCTTGTTGTTGAGTCGAAACATACACGTCTGTTCCCGGCGGCTGTGTCTGGGCGGTGGCAACCGTCCCGCTCCAATTTCCACCGCTGCGGTAGAACGAGGTGCAGACAGGAGACGAGGTAAACAACGGCCAGGTGGGCAGTAGTGTATCTTTCTGGGTCCACCCTCCCGCTGCAAATTTACTCAGCGTCGACAGAGGGCCGGCGTAAGGGACCTGGTTTGAAACTGCAGTTGAAAGCTGATTCAGATAGGGGGCCAACTGCGAGTTCCCACTGAAGAATATGGAGCAGCTCGACGCTGGCGTCAGCGTTGACAACAGCGACAGAAGCTGTTGCTTGTCGGCGTTATACAGGTTCAGCGTGGTCCCACCCAGCTGTGGCTTGATTGAGCCGACGGTGCCGTTACACGTCGGAGTTACAGCCCGCAGCCATAGCGGCAGTCCCTCACTTTTCCCGAGATTTGCGACGGAGGCTGCGTTAGCACTCGGGTTTCCTCCGGCCGCCGACCAGAAGCCCGATGCGAACGAGACCCAAGAGTAGTAAAGCTGAACTCCCGATGTTGCGGCGGTGTAAAGCTGTCCAGCCCAGTCTGGGACGTCATTCGGAACTCCGACCTGCCCTGTGGCGTTCCCGTTCTGACCATAGGTGATCCCCGACTGCCCGATCACTCCTCCATCGGCGGTTGCTATCAGTGGTTGCTCATTGGGCACCATCCAGCGGACACCGCCGCCTTGGTCGAAAGCGACCATATTCGTCTGACCAACGCCATCATTTACGAATGTTACCGACCCGACAAACGAGCCGTCCTGTGCCTGGAGTACGGGAATCACAGGTGTCGTTCCGTTCTGGACGTCCTGACCCGGCAATATGGGCCCGTTCAGGATACTTACGCTGGTGCCGGTTGTGATCGCCATGCCATACTGCGTAGGAAAAGCAACTTCCCCTTGAAGAAAGTCCAGCCCCCAGGTAAGCGCTACGCCTGTATCGGCATTAGCGATCATGCCGAGTCCGAGGCTCGTGAGGTCAGGAAAGTAAAAGTTAGAGTTTGAGGCCAGCGGTACCGCATCCAGGATCGTCAGAACGTTTGACGCCCCCGAGCTGCCTAGCTGCAAGAGTCGCAGGTGAGCCTTCACAATGGAGCAATCATTGAATTCGTTGTACGCGAAAGTCACGTAAGCGTTGCCATCGCCCGCGACAATAAGATCGAGCCCGATGTTCGTCATGTTGGCGACACCGTAGGACGTTCCGCTGTTCAGACAATTCCCCGGATCGAAGGCCGGTGTGGGAATCGGAATAGGCACGCTGAATGTTTGCGTGCCTGTAATGGGGTTGATCCCAATCACCGAATTGCCTTCGAAGGCAAAGATAGTGCCGTCAGTATGCACGGCAAGGGCCCCGTAAGAAAAGCCGCCAATGCCGAGGGAAGCGAGGTCGTAGGAGGGATACGGAAGCCCGGTGATGCCATCCACCTTCGTGATAGAACCGTTCCCGCCGTTCGCAAGGAAATCGGAGACGATCAAGCCGCCCTGGAAATCCGGCATAACCGTCGCACCCCCAATGGACGCTGCGGCGTCGGGCACCGCAAGGCTCCATGCCGCGACGCCATCGCTCGTGATGGCCTGGATTGTGCCGTCGTTTTGGAGCGCGAAGACATCCGCGAGGCCTGTTGCGCTCGGCACGGCCGGGACAATCGCAGCCACTCCCGATCCATCGCCGGGATTGGACCACTGCACGGTCCCGGTTGGCAGAGGACCCGTCGACACGGTCGCATCCGCGGACGCGGTTCCGGCTGTGATCGTCGCGTGCCCCGGCGCTACGGCAGTGAGCAGGGGGGGATCGTCTGTCGAGAGGCTGACTACGGTCGAATCGCTCGATGCCCAGGTTAGTCCGGTCACGGGCTGACCACTTGAGTTTAAGGCTTGAATAGGATGGACGTCCCCCACCGCCAGATTGAGCAGGTTGGGAGCGAGCGTAACGCTACTGCTACCACCTGGCACTGTGAAGGCAAGCGCATTGCTCCATACGCCATTCTGCTGGAGGCGGACGACTCCGGTCAGCGCATTGAGGGCCACTGTTGCCACAACTTGAGTATCGCTCCAACTCAGAACCACGCCATTTGTGCTTCCCAGCCAGACCGCGCCGCTACCCTGAAGCGATCCGAACCCGCTGCCTGTAATTGTGACGGTGGTTCCGGGACTTCCCGAGGCCGGGCTGGCTCCCGTTACGTGAGGGAGATTCACGCTGAAGGGAATCGCATTGCTCATGACCCCGTTCTGAAGAATCTGTGCGCTGCCGGTAGCCGCTCCGGACCCGACCGTAGCGACCACCTGGGTATCGCTCCAGCTTTGGACCGCGGCGATGGCGGTACCCAGCCAAACCTGCCCGCTGCCCTGTGCCGAGCCAAACCCGGAGCCGGTGATCGTTACCTGGGTTCCGGGCAAGCCGCTCGCAGGAACGGCGCTGGTAATGCTCGCCGTGCTCACGGTGAACGGCATAGAGTTAGACCACGCGCCGCCCTGTTGGACCTGCACGGTTCCCGACGTAGCGCCCGGCGAAACGGTAGCGGCAATCTGCGTATCGCTCCAGCTCACAACCGCTCCGGGAGTGGTGCCCAGCCACACCCTCCCTGACCCCTGTGTAGCGCCGAAACCCGAGCCGGATATCGTGACTTGTACGCCTGCCGCCCCCGACGTGGGCGAAAGGCTGGTGATGCTCGGCGGCGGTACAGCCGCGAAATTCGCCGTCACCGTCGCCGGAGCGCTCATGGTGATGTTCTGGGGGTCGGTCGCCCCGGAGAGTGCGCCGGAGAAGCCCGAGAACTGGTTGCCGCTGTTCGCCGTCGCGCTCACCGCTACCACCGTGCCTGCGTTCACCCATTCGCTTGCCGGACTGATCGATCCTTCACTCGACGGACTCGCCGCCGTGGTCAGGTAATACTGGGCCGTGAACGTCGCTGTATACGTCGCCGCCGACCCTGGAGCTGG
>CAVXWB010000040.1:0-108171 GCA_963765185.1 Bryobacterales bacterium | reverse complement strand
CGACCACCCGGCGTGGCCGGATTCGTGCAGGCAGGTCAGGTAGACGATGGTGTCGCGAAGAAGATGATCGGTGATGCCGCGTGGTTTTGTTGACGATATAGATTCTGTGAGCCGTGCCGGCCGTTGACGTTCGATGCCAGGACGGTTTCGCCGTACAAGCCCGCCGGCGGGGCTGGCCCAGACGAAGCGGAGCAGGGCCTTCGATTCTTCTTTGGTCTCGACGAAGTGCAGGCGGCTTTGAGGTGAGGCGGACTAGAAGACGCCCGGCCTATTGACTTCGAGCCCAGCGCGCCAGGTCGAGATCCCCAGGTTCGCAGCCGGTGGAGGCATCGGTGCAGGGAGCGATATAAAAGGATGTATCGGCGGCCGCAAGAGTGCCCGCGCCCATCATGCCCGCAATCAGCAGCAAAAGCCCGCACAGGGCCGGCGCGGCCCGCCAAACCGGGAAGGAACTCGCGCTTATCCGCCGCGCCAGGCTCCGTTGTGCGGGCGAGTTCAGCAATCGTCTAATGCTTCGTCGTAGTTTTTTCATCCGCTAAACTCCGCACCAACGATTCTCCAACTGCGCCACTGCGTCGCGAAGTTCGTCAATCGCCTGGCCTTCCGGATCCGGCAGCTGGCCGTGCTCCAGCAGGATCGCGTCTCCGCCCCGTCGCACCACGCGCCCCGGCACGCCGACCACCGTCGAATGATCCGGCACCGGCCGCACCACCACCGACCCCGCCCCCACCTTGGCGTAATCGCCGATGCGAATATTGCCCAGGATCTTCGCGCCCGTCCCGATCACCACTCCGTTGCCGATGGTGGGATGCCGCTTGCCGTGTTCCTTGCCCGTGCCGCCCAGCGTCACGCCCTGGTACAGCAGCACATCGTCGCCGATCTCCGACGTCTCGCCGATCACCACGCCCATGCCATGATCGATGAAGAAGCGCCGTCCGATGCGTCGCGCCCGGATGAATCTCGATGCCGGTCAGCGTCCGCGAAAACTGGCTGACCATCCGCGCCAGCGTGAACCACCCGCCGCCATACAGCCGGTGCGCCAGCCGGTGCAGCAAGATCGCATGAAACCCCGGATAGCACAGCACGATCTCCAGCACGCTGCGCGCGGCCGGGTCGCGCCGGAAAACCGTGTCGATCTGTTCCCGGATGGCGCGAAACATGCATGCACGCTCGGCTGTGGCCATTATCGCGCAGCGGTTAGAATAAAGAGTATCCATGACCACTCAGAACTCCTTTGGCGCGGCCGGCGATTTGCACGTAGGCGGGCACGCCTACAAAATCTTCCGCCTGGCGGCGCTCGAAAAGGCCGGCATTGCCAAGCTCGACCCGCATTCCCTTATTCGATCAAGATCCTGCTCGAAAACCTGCTGCGTTTTGAGGACGGCTCAACCGTCAAGCGCACCGACATCGAATACGTCGCCGAATGGGACCCTGCCGCCCCCGCGCGCGAAATCAATTTTCGTCCGGCGCGCGTGCTGTTGCAGGATTTCACCGGAGTGCCTTGCGTGGTCGACCTCGCCGCCATGCGCGACGCCCTGCAGAAGATGGGCGCCGATCCCAAGAAAGCCAATCCGCTGATCCCGGTCGATCTGGTGATCGACCATTCCGTGCAGGTGGATCAGTTCGGCACCAAGGACGCCTTCGGCGCCAACGCTCTGCTGGAATATTCGCGCAATCGCGAGCGCTACGCGTTTCTGAAGTGGGGACAAACCTCATTCCAGGATTTCCGCGCCGTGCCTCCCGACACCGGCATCGTGCACCAGGTGAATCTGGAATATCTCGCGCCGGTAGTGTTTCACAAGGACGGCGCGGCGTATCCGGACACCGTGGTGGGCACCGATTCGCACACCACCATGATCAACGGACTGGGCGTGGTGGGCTGGGGCGTGGGCGGTATCGAAGCCGAAGCGTGCATGCTGGGCCAGCCCGCCACCATGCTGCTGCCCGCCGTGGTCGGCTTCAAGCTGAGCGGAAGGCTGCCCGAAGGCGCCACCGCAACCGACCTGGTTCTGATGGTCACGCAGATGCTGCGCAAGAAGGGCGTGGTGGGCAAGTTCGTCGAATTCTACGGCGACGGCGTGGGCGCTCTGAGTCTGGCCGACCGGGCGACCATCGCCAACATGGCTCCCGAATACGGCGCGACCATCGGCGTGTTTCCCATCGACCACGCTTCGCTCGACTATCTGCGCATGACCAACCGGCCGCCCGAGCAGATCGCGCTGGTGGAAGCCTACGCCAAGGAGCAGGGCCTGTTCCGCGTAGACGGCGCGCCGGAGCCGGTGTATTCCGACACGCTGGCGCTCGACTTGGCGCAAGTGGTTCCGTCGCTGGCCGGGCCCAAGCGCCCGCAGGATCGCATCAACCTTCCGGATGTGAAGCAGAATTTCCTGACCGGCCTCGGCGCGGCTCCCAAGACGGCGGAGATCGGAACCAACGGCTCCGCGAGCCACCATTCAGGACGGCAGCGTGGTCATCGCCGCCATCACCAGTTGCACCAACACCTCCAATCCCAGCGTGCTGGTTGCGGCGGGACTTGCTCGCCAAGAAAGCCGTCGAGCGCGGACTGACCTCCAAGCCGTGGGTGAAGACCAGCCTCGCGCCGGGATCGAAAGTGGTGATGGATTATCTGGAAGACGCCGGACTGGTGCCCGCGCTGGAGGCGCTGAAGTTCCACCTGGTGGGCTACGGCTGCACCACCTGCATCGGCAACAGCGGGCCTTTGCCCGATGAAGTGGCCGCGGCGGTGACCAAAGAAAATCTGACTGTCGCCAGCGGTGCTTTCCGGCAATCGAAATTTCGAAGGCCGCGTGAATCCGCTGGTGAAGGCGAACTATCTGGCCTCGCCGCCGCTGGTGGTCGCGTACGCATTGGCCGGCCGCGTGGATATCGATCTGACGCATGAACCGCTGGGCCAGGACCGCGACGGCAAGGACGTGTACCTGCGCGACATCTGGCCGACCAACGCGGAAATTCAAGCCGCGGTGCAGAAATCGGTCAAGCGCGAAATGTTCGCCAAGGAGTATTCGGAAGTCTTCGCGGGCGACGCGCAGTGGAACGGCATCAAAGTGCCCAAGGGCGAGCTATACGCCTGGGACGATTCCTCCACTTACATCAAGCGCGCGCCCTATTTCGACGACATGGTGGACCCGGCGACATTCGTCAAGGACATCGCTGGACTCGCTGCCTGGCGGTGCTGGGCGATTCCATCACCACCGATCATATTTCGCCGGCGGGCAATATCGCCAAGGACAGTCCCGGCGGGAAAGTATCTGATCTCGCTGGGCGTGAAGCCGGCCGATTTCAACTCCTACGGCGCGCGGCGCGGCAATCATGAAGTGATGACGCGCGGGACCCTGGCGAATATCCGCCTGCGCAACCAGATGGCTCCGGGCACCGAAGGCGGCTGGACCACTTACGTGCCGCACGCGGCGAGAAGATGTTCATCTACGACGCGTCGGTGAAGTATCGCGCCGAGGGGACGCCGCTGTTGATCGTCGCCGGCAAGGAGTACGGCAGCGGATCGTCGCGCGACTGGGCCGCCAAGGGCGTGCTGCTGCTGGGAGTGCGCGCCGTGATCGCCGAAAGCTTCGAGCGCATTCACCGCTCGAACCTGGTCGGGCATGGGCGTGCTGCCGCTCGAATTCGTCGACGGCCAGAATCGCGAGTCGCTGGGGCTGACCGGCTTCGAATCGTTCGCGCATCGAAGGCATTCCGGCGGCGGTGGATTCCTGCGGCAAAGTCCGAGTGCGGGTAACCGCGGACGGCAAGAAGTTCGAGGCCGCGCGCGCATCGACACGCCGGTGGAAGCGGAATATTACCGCAACGGCGGCATCCTTCCCTACGTGCTGCGGCAGTTGGCGAAGGGGTAAGAGCGGATGGACATGTTGCGTCAACATGAGCGCAAGTTAGCTCACCGAGATCTCAACGCACGTCGTTTGAGATGTACCACCGTGAAAGGCTCGCCAAGTGCGGGTTCCGCCGCTTCATTTCGGTAATTCGTTCAAGCAGGTCCTTGACGATCGCGATCTCTTCGATCGTGTTCCCGTCTACGTCTCGCCTGATCAGATCTACGTGTCGGCGTTCACCTAGATCTAATTGGCTTCGCTCAAACGCACCCATGAACGTCGTGCTCCACTCAGATACCGATTGAGCCAAGAGGGCCCTCACGGCATCATGAATCCGGCTAAAGCCTTCAACATACTTCCGCACAAGGATTGATAAGGGGGGCGGATCCACGCGCTCGTTAAGCTCAGCGAGTACCGACGGCTTGAACTTTGGATTTTCCCGGAGCTGGTCCACGTCCAGGAACGGGGTTATAGAGGTCCGCATCGCCGCCCTTGGCTGACCGCCCCGATCCTCCCATGATTGGGGATATGACGCTCCGCTGATTGGCATCCCGTGGTGTTGCACATGGTTCCGAAGCGCTTCCATCAGGCGATACTCAAAGCTTGCGTCGTATTCTCGGCTGAAAAAGCCCGAGACCTCCGGCGCTATTGTTGATAGGCTGCTGATATCATGCTTTACGTGATCGGTGTACAGTCGCGTCATCGTGAGGAGATTTGCAAGCCGACGATTAATCCGAAAGACGTCGCTGACCATGGATGTCCAGGTCAATCCCCCGGAGTGGACCATGTAATCGAGCGACAGACCGAGCAGCTCTCGTTCGTACTCGGAGTAATTCTCCAGGAGCGCATCGAACTTTTCTTCGATGCTCAAGATCGTCAAGAGTCCCGCCTTGGCGCACTTCAGCGCGCCAAACTCGGCTCCTGATATCTCAAGGAATGGCCGACCCTCCAAGGTGCGCACGGTGATCCCGTACTTCATATGCCCTATCATATCCGCGACTGTCAACGGCGGGCTAGCAGCGCGGCATGGCCTCACCGAAACCCGTCTTTCGTCCAGCCGACTATCTCGGAGTGAAGGGGTTTGCTCGCCTCCTCCGATGTCCAATGGAATGCCGCTGGCCGCGTTGGATCGAATGGTGCCGAGCGGGAGCGTCCTGCCGTGGTGATCGGCGACGATCACCTGCTTTCCGGTAGCGGGATTTCTCCATTTCTGATGGCTCCCCGATTGCCCGATCAATCCGAAGCGATGGCGCCTCAAAATCGCGATGACCTGGCTGGCAGCGAGGCGAGGCGTTCCCCCGCTCACCCAATCGTGACTTCGGATATTTTCGCGTCGTGCGGAAGCTCAATATCGGATGGCTCTAGATAAAGCTCAATGGCTTCTTTGATATTCCGTCGCGCTTCTTCCTCGGTGTCGCCTGCCGACGCGCATCCGGGAAGTTCTGGGCAAACGGCCGAGAACGCCTTAGCCTCTGCGTCGTATTCGAGCACAACGCGAAACTTCATGCCTTCAGTATAGCGGCGAATCATGCGGGAAGTCGCGCGTGCGGGTGACCGCGGATGGGAAGAAGTTCGAGGCTCGCGTGCGGATCGACACGCCGATGGAAGCGGGGTATTACCGCAACGGCGGAATCCCGCCGTGTGTGCTGCGGCAATTGGCGAAGGGGTAGAAGGTGCGTCCCTTATTCGTGTTCGTGGTCTGGCGCCGCGAGCGAGTCCGTTAAACCCAACCTGCGCCGCTGTCCCGCCGATCCTGGCCGAGATGGGCAGATCGAACTGTTGTTCCCCGCAGCCAAAAAGGCCGCCCGGCAGCGGAAGTTGACGCATGAGAACCACACGACCGCGTCGTGGAGGAAAGCGCCGAAACTCCGGCGAAGAACGGGGAACGTTGCACGGCCCGCGCGGTTTCCAGTAGTGTGGAAGAAGCTCTCATGACAGTAAAAGCCCGCATCGCCGCCGGCGGCATCCTGCTTCTGGCCGGATTCCTGGCTGGCTGTAATCGCAGCGAACCCCCGCCCGCGGAAGCCTCCATGGGCGAAAAGGTCACGCTCGGCCCTTTGACGTATACCGTCATCGACAGCTCCTGGCACAACCAATTGGGCGACGGTTTTAACATCCGTTCTTCGCAGCAACGCTTTCTAATCCTCTCGCTCCAGATTACGAATGGCGGGGGAAGCGATGTTTCTGTTCCGCTGCTGACCCTGGAGAACTCCGACGGGCGGGATTTTCTGGAGTCGGACAACGGCGAGGGCGTCGACAACTGGATGGGCCTGCTCCGCAACATAGGCCCGGCGCAGAGTCAGGAAGGAAAAATTATCTTCGACGTGCCTCTTACCTCCTACCGGTTGCGCCTGACGGACGGCGCCGGACCCGGCGCCGAAAAGTACGGCTGGGTCTCGATTCCTTTGCGCATGGACGTCGATACCGACGTGCAGGCGCCATCGCCATCCCCCGGCGACGCTCCCGCAAAATAGGAGGACGCCAAGTGAAACGCGCCGCGCTTGCGCTGTTTCACGCGCTGTTTCACGTGTGGCTGGCGTGCTGCGTCGTTGGCGGTATCGTGTGCGCCGCGCCAACGCTGGCAGTGGAGCGCATCGCGCTGCATCAGTTCGAAGATGGTCCGCTGCTCGACTCTTCCTATGAATTCCTGCCGGCCGAGACCGCCTATTTCAGTTGCCGCCTCACCGGGTATCGGGTTCAGACGCTCGATGACGGCCGCCACAACGCGAAACTCTCCTGGCGCATGGAAGTGCGCGATCCCCTGGGCGCTCTTTTGGAAGAACCCGCTCAGGGCCGCATCGACGCGGAGCTTTTCCCGGAGGACACCAACTGGCTTCCGAAGTTTCTCAAAAGCTTCGTGGTGCCGGCGTTTGCGATCTCCGGCGAATACCGGATTTCGATCCAGGTCCGCGATGAAATCGCCGAAAGCGAAGTCTCCGGCGAACTGAAATTCCGCGTCAAAGGGCACGCTCTCGAGGCCGATGATGCGCTCACCGCCCGCGGCGTGGTCTTCCTGAGCGGCGAGGACGACGCGTTGGGAACGCGCTCCGGGTTGTACCACCCCGGCGGAACGGTGTGGGCCCGCATGGACGTCAGCGGATACAAGTTCGGCGGCGGCGCCGGCGGCGAAAAGAACCGCTTCTCCATCGCCTTCGGAATGGCGCTCGAAAGCGCCGATGGCAAGCAGATGTTTTCGCAGCCCGCCTCGGGCGCCCAGACCGACGCCTCGTTTTACCCGCAACGCTACTCCACCGGTACCCTGACGCTCAACCTGGATAAAAACATGCCCGCCGGCGCCTACACTCTGGTAGTCACCATCCGCGACCAGATTGGCGGCCAGACCTTCCAGGTGCGCGCGCCGTTCCGGGTGGAATAGCGATCGCCTATCGGCGTGCATCTGCGTGAATCGGCGGCCGATTATTTTTTTCAGCGGCCTTTTAGCGCCATCGAAACAACTTGAGCGCCAGAGCAAAGCTCACCACCAGCCAGACCGCCAGGATTCCCAACTGCGGAGCCAGTCGAGCCAGAGGCTCGCCCCGCAGCATGATGGCGCGCAAGGCGTCGATCAGAGCCGTCAGTGGCAGCGCGTGGATCACGGGCTGCACCGCGGCCGGAAACCGCTGCGACGAGAAAAATACTCCGGAGACCACCCACATCGGCATCATCACCAGATTCGAAACACCGGAAGCGGCCTCGATGGTCTGGAGCCGCGCCGCGATCAACAGCCCGATTGCGCTGAAGGACAGCGATCCCAGGATGCACAGCACAGCCAGGCTGAGCAGCGATCCGCGCATGGGCACCTGAAACACCAGCGCGCCAAACCCGGCCAGCAGCCCGACCTCCACCACCAATAGCCCCAGGCGCGAGAGCAGAAACGAAAGCAGGTAATCGTATCGCGGCATGGGAGTCGCGATCAGGCGCTTCATCAACTTCTTGCGCCGCGCGTCCACAATCGCGAACACCAATCCCCAGATGCCGCTGCCCATCAGGTTCATGCCCAACAGACCCGGCAGAAGGAAGTCAATGTATCGAGATCCCGGCTCGCGGATCAGCTTCTCCGAAGTCGCCACGGGGTCGACCCGTCCCGAAGCCCGCTGAATCGCGTCGTCGGCCAGCATCCGCGCCGTGCGCGCGTCGGGACTGGTGTCGTCGTAGCGATACACCACTTGCCCGGCCTGACCGGGCTCGGCAAGCAGAGCGATTTTGCCGGTGAGCAGCGCCTGCTGGGCCTCATCGTCATTGGAAAATTCGGTCACGTCCAGCAGTTTCTGGCTGGCCAGAGCGGCGCGGAGAGAGGCCGAGACGGCCCCGATCTGGAGCACCTCGGGAGGCCGGTTGCGGAACGCCACGCCCAAACCCGCAGCCAGAAGGATCGGGAAGACGAACACCCAGAACAGCGCCTCCGGCTCGCGCAGGAATTCGCGGAAGCGCACCAGCGTCAACTGCACCAACGCATGATCGCGTTTATTCATCCCGCTGCTATTCATCTCGAAGATGGCGTCCCGTCAAGGCCACGAAGACGTCCTCCAAAGTCGCGGAATGCGTGCGCAGCTCCGTCAGCGCCACGCCCTGCCGGCCCAGCTCGCCGAGCAAAGCCGGCACGGCCAGGTGCAGAGCGGTCACCTGCATCAGCACGCTGCCGTTGGCGGTGTGCACGCTCCGTACGCCCTCCAAACCGCCGAGCGCTCCTGCATCCGGCGCCTGCGCCGCCGAAAACTCCACGATGTGCTCGACCCCGATCGACGCGATCAGCTCGCGCGGAGTGCCCAGCGCGATCACCTTGCCGTGATCCATGATGGCCACGCGATCGCACAGCCGCTCGGCTTCGTCCATGTAATGCGTAGTGAGCAGAATGGTCCGCCCGGCGGCCTTGAACTGCTCGATCAAATCCCACAGCTGGCGCCGCGCCTGCGGGTCCAGGCCCGTGGTCGGCTCATCAAGAAACAGAAGCTCGGGATCGCCCACAAGAGCGCACCCCAGCGCCAGCCTCTGCTTCTGGCCGCCGGAAAGTCCGCCTACTCGCGCATCGCGTTTCTCGGTAAGCTGCGCCTGCGCGATCACTTCTTCGGTTGTCGGCCCCTGATGATAGAAGCTGCGGAACAAGCGGATGGTCTCCGTTACCGTGAGCTTGTCGGAGAGCTGCGTTTCCTGAAGCTGGATGCCGAGCTTTTGACGCAGCGCGGCGGCGTCGGCATTCCAGCGCATGCCCAGCAGCCCAACCTCGCCCGAGTCGGCAGGAGTCAGCCCCTCGCAGATTTCGATGGTCGTGGTTTTGCCCGCGCCATTCGGTCCCAGCAAGCCGAAACATTCGCCGCGGCGGACCTCCAGATCGAGTCCGTCAACGGCCACCACATCCTTATATGTCTTCCGCAGATTGCGCAGGCGGAGCGCGGGCCCGGAGGGCGTCAGGGACATACGCTTATGGTGGCACATCGTGTAGGATGTCCATGGAGGAGAACCAAGATGAGGACAAAAACCCGGGACAGTATACTCAATTCCGCCGGCCGCAGTTGTTTTTGCGTCGGGCTGATTGTGATCACGGCCGGCCTGGCCCACGCGCAGCGCTATACCAGTCCTCCCGCCAGCGTTTCCGCCACCATCGCAGGCAAGAAGATTAGCGTCGCCTACTACGCGCCCTCCACGCACGGCCGCAAGGTGATGGGCGGCCTGGTGCCGTTCGGCCAAGTCTGGTGCACCGGCGCGAATTACGCTACGGCGATCACCGCGGATGCCGCTCTCCAGATGGGCGGCCTCAAACTCCCCAAAGGCAGCTACAGCATCTGGACCCTCCCCACCGAAAAAGAATGGACCCTGATCGTCAATAAAGAGACGGGCCAGTTTCATCTCAACTACAATTCGTCCAAGGATTTCGGCCGGACCAGGATGAACCTGAAAACGCTGGCCGATCCGGTGGAGACTTTCCGCATCGAGCTGCGGTCTGAGGGAGCCGACAAAGGCACTCTGGCGCTGCTGTGGGAGCGCACCGAAGCCTCCATCCCTTTCACCGTCTTGCCGTAAGAAAGGACTCCATGAATCGAAGAGACGCTGTCAAGGTCGCGGCCTCCGGACTGGTTTTGCAGGTGGGCCAAAGCTCCGCGCGAGCGGCTGATGCGCCCGGGCAAGCCGGCTTTGATATAAAAACATTCGGCGCGAAAGGCGACGGCAAGACCATCGACACGCCCGCGATCAACCAGGCCATCGACGCAGCCGCCGCTGCCGGAGGCGGCACCGTGATCCTCTCCGCCGGAACCTACGCCAGCTACTCGATTCATCTCAAGAGCAAGGTTTCGCTCTACCTTGGTCCCGGCGCAACCATCCTGGCCGCCGATCCTCCGCCGCCCAACGGCTCCGGCGGCTACGACGACGCCGAACCGATGGAGCTCGACAAGTATCAGGATTACGGCCACAGCCACTTTCACAACAGCCTGATTTGGGGCGAAGGTCTCGAAGACATCGCCATCCTCGGTCCCGGCATGATCTATGGCAAGGGACTTTCCAAAGGCACCGGCCCTGGGCTGCGCGCCGAAGATCCGCACGTCGGCAACAAAGCCATCAGCCTCAAGAATTGCCGCAACGTCACGCTGCGCGACTTCGCGATTCTCCAGGGCGGGCATTTCGGAATCCTGGCCACGGGAGTCGACAACTTCACCATCGACAATCTGCGCATCGACACCAATCGCGACGGCATGGATATCGATTGTTGCCGCAACGTGCGCGTGTCCAATTGCAGCGTCAACTCGCCCTGGGACGATGCCATCTGCCTCAAGAGCTCTTTCGGCCTGGGCCACGCGCGCTCGACAGATATGGTCACCATCGCCAATTGCATGGTCAGCGGAAGCTTCGCGCTGGGCTCGCTGCTGGATGGAACCTTCAAGCCTCTGCCCACGGGCGAGCGAATTCCGCGCACCGGCCGCATCAAGTTCGGCACCGAATCGAACGGCGGCTTCAAGAACGTGACGATTACGAACTGCGTCTTCGACGGCTGCCAGGGACTGGCGCTCGAAAGCGTGGACGGCGCCATCTTCGAAGACGTGGCGATTTCGAACATTACGATGCGCGACATCATCAGCGCTCCCATCTTCATGCGCCTGGGCAGCCGCATGCGCGGCCCTGCCGGCGTTCCGGTGGGAGTGATGCGGCGGGTGGTCATCAGCAACATCGT
The DNA here is from genome assembly GCA_963765185.1 of Bryobacterales bacterium. Taxonomy (GTDB): domain Bacteria; phylum Acidobacteriota; class Terriglobia; order Bryobacterales; family Bryobacteraceae; genus Palsa-187. The sequence goes on along the minus strand of CAVXWB010000040.1, from coordinate 97,164 downwards.
GTGCTCCAACACAGCCGCGTACCTGGGGTCGATCATCAGCGGCATCCCGGGACACCCCATCGAAAACGTGAAGATCAACGATGTCTACGTCCAGCACCAGGGCGGAGGGACCAAGGAGAACGCGGCCCTCGCGCCCGCCGAAAAAGAGGAAACCTACCCCGAGCCGGGCATGTTCGGCACCATGCCTTCGCACGGCTTCTACATTCGCCACGCCAAGGGCGTCGAGATCGGCAATATCCAGATCGAAACGCTGAAGCCGGATCTGCGCCCTGTGTTCGTCATGAACGACGTCGAAAACATCGATCTGTTCCGCATCAAAGCCCCGCGCGTGCCCGACGTTCCCGCGTGCGTGCTCACCAACGTGCGCAACTTCAACGTGTCGGCCAGCAAGCCGCTGATGCCCGATACGCAGCTCGACCGCGCAGATCAAAGCAAGATTTAATCGCCTTCCGATGCGTAGCGGCCAACAGTCGGAGCAAGGAACCGGTCTCGATCGGCCCCTGTCCTTGATGCTGCGAATCGTTTTCGGGCTGATCCTGTTCCCCGTTGTCACGCTTCTGGCTGTCGCGGGGACAACGGAGGTTCTAGTCGCGGTTGGATGGTCGGCAAGCCACGAGGCAGGGGCGGTCGCCTTCGGCATCATCTCTGGGGTGATCGTTGGTCTGGCAACCTCGACGCTCGCGGTATGGAAATCGGGCAACGTTTTCCGGAATCTCCTTCCTTCTTTGCGCTCAAGGGTCCCCGAGCCGATTGCGTCGTGTATTGAGTTCAGCGTTGTGGGTGCCTTGCTTTTCGGCGGCGGGATGCTGGCGGGCATTTTGCTCCTTGGTCATACGCGGCGGGAGGGCTGGGGCATTGATCGCATCCCGGCCTCGATGGGATTAGGGTCTTTCTCTTCGGCGGCGGCCTACCGGTTGGACTCATTAGAAGGCGGAGAAGAAGCCTTTGACGAAAGAAGTTCGCTGGGCCTGTGCTTGACAGGTCCCTTCCCGGCCCCTAGGCTAAGCGTATGGAAGTGCATTTGACTCCCGACCAGGAGGCGTTCATCCGCCAGGCCATCGAGGCTGGCCGGTTGCAGCGCGAGCAAGACGCGGTGGAGGAGGCCATGGCTCTTTGGGAAGAGCGCGAGCGGCGACGGATGGAAATCCTGGTGGTAGTCGATCAGGCCGAAGCATCGCTGGCGCGCGGCGAAGGCCGCAGAATTACCACGGGTGAGGAAGTGGCTGAGCTTGCCGCTGATATCAAGCGGCGCGGCATGGCGCGGCTCGCAGCCGAGCACAGTCCCCGCTGATGAGTGAGCTCCGTCTTTCGCCCGAAGCGGAAGCCGAGCTTGACGGCATCTGGAATTACATCGCCCGCGAGAGCGGCAGCATCGATCTCGCCACCCGCGTGGTGGAGAGAATAACCGAGCGTTTCTGGTTATTAGCCCGGTATCCGTACATGGGACGCCGGCGCGACGAGGATTTGCGTCCTGGCTTGCGTAGCCTCGCCGCTGACGATTACGTCGTCATCTACAGGATTGCGGACGACGTGGTTCTGATTCTGCACGTCGTGCACGGTAGCCGCGATCTGGCCGCGCGGCTCGGGTAATAAAGCTGGGGTTGCTTTTAGCCCGTCACCTTCGCCGCCAGCTCCCCTCGCGCCAATCTCACTCGCACCTCCGACCCCACCGGCGCATCCTCCGGCGACTTCACCAACTGACCGTCGCGTTCGACAATCGCGTACCCACGCTCGAGAATCTTCAGCGGGCTCAATTGCTCCAAATGCGCCTCGATCGTCGAGAGCGCCGCGCGCGACTGGTTCAACTCCAGACGCATCTTCTGCTTCACCCGCGATTCGCATCCCTCCAGACGCCGGCGCGCCTCGGCGAAACGTAACCGCACATCTAAGCGCCCCAATCGCGAGGCCGCCGCGTTCCGCGCCCGCTTGCGGCGCTCCAACGCCGCGCGCGCCGCGTCGCGCAATTGATACTCCAGTTCATCGGCGCGCTGCATCCGCCGGCCCATCGCGCGATGTAGCCGAGCCGGGTCCATGGCCTGATGCGCCAGACGCCGCGCCAGCAACGCCAGCGTCAGCCGCGCGGCTTGTTTTAGCTTAGACTCGCAACCGGTGAGACGATCCAGCAGCCCCGCGCGAGTCGCGGTCACCATCTCCGCCGCCGCGGAAGGCGTCGGCGCGCGCAAATCCGCCACAAAATCCGCGATGGTGAAATCGGTCTCGTGCCCCACCGCCGAAATTACGGGTACGGAGCACGCCGCGATGGCCCGCGCCACCCGCTCCTCATTGAACGCCCATAGATCTTCGAGCGACCCTCCCCCGCGCGCCACAATCACTACTTCCGCCCAGCCCGACGCGCTGAAGTACTCCATCGCCCGCGGCGATCTGTTCCGCCGAGCCCTCGCCTTGAACCTGCGCGGGATACAGGCGAATGTGGCGGCCAGGGCAGCGCCGCTCCAGAATTTGCAGAATGTCGCGAATCACCGCGCCGCCGGGCGACGTCACGATGCCGATACGCTCCGGCATCGCCGGCAGCGGCCGTTTTCGAGCCAAATCGAAAAAGCCCTCGGCCGCCAGCTTCTTCTTCAATTGCTCGAAGGCGAATTGCAGCGCCCCGTGGCCCTGCGGCTCCAGCGCTTCCACCACCAGTTGCAGTTCCCCGCGAGCGTCATACAGATCCAGGCGGCCGCGCGCCAGCACCGCCACGCCGTCCTGCGGCTTGAATTTAAGGTATCGCGCGGTCATCTTATAGCAAACCGACCGGATCTGCGCCGCCTCGTCCTTCAGCGTGAAGTAGTAATGGCCGCTGGCGGCGAGCTTGGTTCCCGAGATTTCGCCGGAAACCCAGATATCGGTGAAGTGCTCCGCGATCAGACCTCGCAGCCCGGAGGTCAGTTCGCTCACGGTATAGGTCCGCCGGACAGGGTCCCAGTTAAGCGCGATTTGTTCCATCAGTTTTTTAAGTTATTGTATCGCAAGGAGATATCCCATGAAAGGTCATTTATGTCAATCGGTCTAATAAAAACTATCTATTGGCAATGCCAATGGAAGGCCGGTATCCTGAAACACAAGCCACGTAGCTCCCCAAGACAGCCTTGTAGCTGCCCCAAACAAAAAAAGAGAAGAGGGTTTTCCATGGCCGATAACAATGCACCCACAATGCAAGCAACCTTGGGCTTGACGGGGCTGACGATGAACGCGATGGCGCTCATCGCTCCCGGAGCCTTCCTGTGGCTCACGTTCTTTCTCCAGTCGACCGAAGGAGCGACGACGCCGGCCATGTGGACCGGGCATCGTCCTCGCACTTCTGCTGTGTCTGGCCACCGCCGTCTGCTATGCGGAAATGGCGAAGTTGTACCCCGGAACGGGCAGTTCGTATTACTTCGCGGAGCAGTCTTTTCTCAATCATGAGAAGGCTTGGCCGTATGCCCGGCTTGCAAAATTCATCGTCGGCTGGGGCTCCCATCTATATTATTGGATCTATCCGGGCGTGATGGTGGGCGTCACCGGAGTGTTTTGCGGATATGTTGTCGGAACGCTGTGGCCCAGCTTCATGGCCGCTTCCACCCCTGGCCCGATGTTCATGTGGCCCTGGTCGCGATCGTGTTCTCCTTCGCCGTGGCCTACATCGCCTATCGCGGCGTCAATGGCTCAACCGCGGTGAACATCGCGATCAATATTATTCAGATCAGCGCGCTGCTGGTGTTTTCGGTGCTGGCGTTTGGCTATCGCGTGAACCATCCGGCGGGAACGGTGGCTTGGCAGTTCGATTCCAGCTCCGGCGAAGCCTACCAGTATCAGTTCGCTACCAAGAAGGATACCGTTGACGGCAAGCAGGTCGACGTGATCGACCGCGACCGCCGATGGAACTCCCAAGCCTATGCTGGACGCCGCAGGCCAGCCGGTTCCGTTCAAGATCGACTATCCGCTGCAGGACGACAAGATGAACTTCCTCAGCCATCCCAACGGGGCTTCGGTGATAGGAGTTCACAACATAGAGTTGGGTATTCGTGCAAGCCACCGTGGCCATCCTGATTCTGGTGGGCTTCGAATCGGTGACGGCCATGGGAGGGGAAGCCAAAAACGCCAAACGCGACATTCCCATCGCGGTCATCACTTTCGCTGCTGGTTCAGGGGGCCTTCTGTTACCTGATCGAGTACTTCTGCGGCGAACTACTTCTTAAATAGCGGGTACACGATGCAGAACGCCACCGGATCGGCGGCGCCCATCGGCGACATGATGATCATCGTCGGCGACGCGCTCTTCGGTCCGGGCACGGCCGGGACTTCATGCTGATCGAGGCGGTCACGGTGTTCCTGGCGCTGATCGGCACCACGCTTTCCTGCATGAATACCGGCGCGCGCGTCACCTACGCCATGGGCAAGGACAACGAAGTGCCGGAGCACTTCGGCATGCTGCATTCCGATAACCTGACCCCGCACCGCGCCATCTGGACTCTGGCCACCATTTCGGCCGTCGTCGGCGTGCTCGCGGTCTCGGTGGCGTTCGGCGACGGCCGCGCTCCCACGGACGCCGACTATCAAGGCCCTGCCGCAGGGCTTCTGTCCAGCTTCGGCTATATGACCCACGACAGCTGGCGGCGCTGCCCAACACGCTTGCTGATGATCACGCTGGCTTCCAACTTCGGAACCTTCTTGCTGTACATGCTGAGCTGCATCACCTGCATCGTGGCTTCCACAATCACCCCATGTTCAACCCCATCAAGCACCTGCTCATTCCCATCTTCGGCTTGCTGGCGAACCTGGGCTGCATGGCTGTTCTACCTGGTCCTGCCGTTCATGGGATTTGGCACCAAGATGGAACCGTTTGGTGCTCTGGGGATCGCCGCTGGTCTGGGCGATCTACGGCGGCATGTACTTCCTCAGTTCGAGTAAGAAGTCGGGCCGCACCACCCTGGTGGGAGGCCGGGGCGGGGCGACGGCGGCGTAGATTCCCTGGAGTGGATCGCTAAGTAAGGTCCCGCGGGCCGGAGCCGTTTTAAGCCGGCCCGCGAACTTTTTTCCGCGGATCTTTTTAAAAAAGTAGCGGCAACTCAGATTTATGAGACGAGGGGATTATGGCGCCGTACCATCGAGAGCCGCTGGCCGCCGCAACCGCGCGCGCCACCGAGCTTCCCATATCCATCGGTTTGCATCTTGAATTCGCTGAGATGTCCGACGTTGGCCGCCAGCGCGGCCATAACGAAGATTATCTCGGCCACTGCCGCGCCCGAATCGCCCGAGGAAATCCAGCTGCGCGGCTGGCTCTTCGCCGTCGCCGACGGAGTCGGCGGACAGGAACTGGGAGAAGTAGCTTCCCGCACCGCTGTCGAAACCGTGATGGCGGGATTCGGCGCCGCGCCTTTGGGCGAAGCGCATACCGCGTTGCTTGCCCGCCTGGTGCAGGCCGCCAACATCAAGGTTTACGAGACCGGCCGCAACACCGGGCCGGGCGGCACCGCGATGGCCACCACGCTGGTGACCTGCGCGCTGCGCTACGATCGCGTGACGGTGGCGCACGTCGGCGATTCGCGCTGCTACCTGATCCGCAACGGCCACGCCATGACGCTGACTCGCGATCACACCGTGGTCAACGATCAGGTGCGCCTGGGCGTGATGAACGCGCGCGAGGCAGCCAAGGCTGAGACGCGTCACATTCTCAGCCGTTCGCTGGGTGTCGACCTGTTTGTCAGCGTCGATACCAGTGAGCATCATGTCCTGGCCGGAGACGTGCTGTTGCTGTGCTCGGACGGGCTTGCACGGGGCTGTCTCGGGCGCGGAAATCGCGCGCACCGTGACCGCGGGGGGCCCCGCGGGGATCTCACGGAAGCCGCGCGCACCCTGATCGCGCTTGCCAACGAGCACGATGGAAGCGATAATGTTAGTGTTCTCCTGATCCGCATTCAGAATGTGGAACGCGTAGGCATGTATCGCGGCCGGCCGTACAAGCTGCGTTGATCCCGCGAGGGGTATGGTCTTGAATGACCCCCTGAATGACCCCGTCAAAATCGGCGATACGCTGGACCATTACCGGATTGAAGGCGTGGTGGCCCGCAGCGGCATGGCCTCCATCTTTCGCGCCACCGACCTGAACGACGGCAAGCAGGTGGCCATCAAGGTTCCTCATCCCGAGATGGAAATGGATCCTGCTTTGTTCGAGCGTTTCCAGCGCGAGGCCGACATCGGCCGGATCATGGATCATCCCGGCGTGATGAAGGTGTACCCCAAGGAAAAGCACAACAAAGTTTACATGGTGATGGAGTGGGTGGAAGGCAAGCTTCTGCGCACCATCATGAACGAGCAGCGCCCCCTGCCCGAGGAGCGCGCCCTGCGCATCGCCATCAACATCCTGAGTGCGCTGCAGCACATTCACAGCCGCGGCGTGGCCCACCGCGATCTGAAGCCTGAAAACGTCATGGTGGACGAGAACGACAACATCAAGCTGATCGACTTCGGCATCGCCTCCAAATCCGATGCGCGCCGGCTGACCTTCGCGAAGTTGTCGCAGGTGATGGGCACGCCGGATTATATTTCTCCCGAACAGGTGAAGGGCAAGCGCGGCGATGCGCGCAGCGATCTGTATTCGCTGGGCGTGATGTTGTACGAAATGCTCACCGGCAAGGTGCCGTTTACCGGCGCCAATCCGTTCGCCATCATGAACGAACGGGTGCTGAATAATCCGCCCCCGCCGCGCTCCATCAATTCGCAAATCAGCCCGGAATTGCAGGAGATCATCTATCGGGCGCTGGAGCGCGAGCCCACCAACCGCTACAAGTCCGCGGATGAGTTCGCCTGGGACCTTGCGCATCCCGAGCAGGTGGGCGTCGCCGAGCGCGTGGAAGAGCTCACCAACTGGAAGCATCGCCGCGATCCCTGGGCCCGGAAGGCGGCGTTTTACGTCGCCATGGCTCTGATCCCCCTGGTGGTTCTGGGACTGCTCTTTTTCGTCGCCAAGCACGTTTAGGCGCCAAGCCGGCTCTCGCGGCGTCACCTTCCCGAAGCCCGGATATCCTTCATCAATAGCATCAAGTGCAAGGGATGCACGGGCGAAGGCTCGAAGTCAAACCGCATGTAGAAGCGGCGTGCCTCCTCATTCAGCGCATGCACCAATACCGCCCGGACCGCAATAATGCCGGCAGCGGATAGGGATCGCACAAGCGCATCCTTGAGCAACGCCCGACCAAGTCCGGCGCCTCTCTCTGCCTCATCGACCGCGAGCCGCGCCAGCAGCACGACGCCGATAGGATGATTCGGCGCTCCTTTGGCCACACGCAGAGGCGCGTCCTCCCGGTTGACGCTGCCCGCCGCCAGCGAATAGTACCCGGCCACTCGATTTTGCCGATGGACCACGTATGTGGTGGTGAGATCGCTTTGCTGATTGGTACGCGCGAAGCGTTTCAGCCACCGGTCGAGAGATTCAACTCCGCAGGCAAACTCCTCCAGTTCATGACGCTGGGCCAGTTTCTCCGGCCCGGTCAGCGGAGCGCGGGCCACTCAGCTTCCTTCAAGAATTGAGGGCTCCCGCAGCAGCTTCCGCAGGCGGGGCCGCACTCGCGCCGGACGCTCCAGCGCGGCATTGAAGGACTTCCACTGTTTATCCGAAAGGACAAAATGAACACGATCGGCGATGGTCTCTTCCGCCCGCGTGCAGGCGCTCTCCAGAACGAAATCCGTCATGCTAATGCCGCGCCTGTCCGCCGCCGCCCGGATCAACGACTCCTGCACCGACGTGGCGCGCAAATTGATCCGCCGATCCTTGCTGTTTCTGGATACGTTAGCTGCCATGCGTCTTCCCCCTCCCAGTGTACACACATCGTATGGCAGGATTCGCAAAGCTCGCGCGCGATTCCCAGGCCGCGCTACGCCCGAAACGGCTGGTGGACTCGTCTGCGGTGCGCCTTGGCGAGAGCCCATCGAATGAGGTCCAGCAAGAGCCAGAAGAGAAGTCCATAAGGACAATGACAAGCCCAAACCCAACGAGCCCGGACACCAAGGCTGGCCTCCTGCCGGCCACCGCGTCACCTTTGCGAGACGTCTTCCAGGTGGCTGACCAATTCCGGGTACGCGTTTGCGCCCAGCTCATGCAGATCCATGCCCTGCCGCTCGCCGTCGAGCGCCACGCGGAAGCGCACCATGCGATTGAGCACCCAGTTTAAGCCGTAAATCATCGGGAACATGAACCCGGCCAGCGTCGCGACGCCGACCAGCTGCGCCAGCCACTGACCTTCGCCAGAGCCGCCGCTCGGGAAGCGGCCCAGGAATCCCGCGGCGATCAAGCCCCACAGTCCGCCTACGCCATGCACGGAAATCGAGCCGCCCGGATCGTCGATCTTCAAGTGCAGTTCCAGCCACTCGACTGAAAGCGTGACCAGCGCGCCGGCGACCAACCCCACGATGAGAGCTTCGGCGGGAACCTGGAAGGCTGCGGCCGCGCTGGACGCCGCCAGGCCCGCAGTCCAGCCGTTGGCGCTGAGCGAGGCGTCGGGTTTGCCGAAGCGGGTGCGGGTGACCAGCGCCGCGGCCAACAATGCGGAACCGGCGGAAAGTATGGTGTTCACGCCAATCAGCCCGATTCGCGCAGGCGACGCCCCGTAGAACAAAATCGCCGCCGCGGAGTTCAGGCCGAACCACCCGATCAGGGCCAGGAACGCCCCGAAGGTGACGAACACGGCGTTGTGTCCGGGAATCGCCGTGGGCATCCCGTCCTGCGAGAATTTGCCGCGCCGCGGGCCCATCAGCCAGGTCACGGAAAGCGCCGACAGGCCGCCCACCACCTGAATCGCTCCCGCGCCGCCGGCGTCCACGAATCCAGAGCCGAATCCTGCGCCGAGCCCCGCCAACCAGCCTCCGCCCCAAACCCAGTGTGCGAAGAGCGGATAGGTCCAGCCGGCGAGAACCGCGGTCGAAAGTGCGGCGGCTCCAAGCCGCCAGCGCTCTTCGCCTGCTCCGAGCGGAATCACGGAGGCCAGTGCCGCGGCGAACATCCCGAAGCAGGCGGCCAATGCCGGGCCGGATGCATTGAGATTGGCCCCGTCAAAGTCCAGCCCGCCAAAGAAAAGCCGGCCGGCGCCGATCCAGTTCCAGGATTTCCCGGCCGCTGTCAGCGCGAACGCAGCCCGCCCCGGAAAGCCCTGGAATACGCCTCCGCAGATCACATAGACCAGCGTCGCGACGCCGATCACGGTAAGCGAAGCCATCAGCGAATGCACCGCGCTGCGGGACCGGCCCAATCCGGAATTCATCAGCGCCAGGCCAGCATAGGCAAAGGGAATCAGCAGGATCAGCAAGCTGCAGATTCCAGCGGCGAAAGGCGAGAGTGGCCCAGAACCCACTTTAGCGCTGCTCCCTGCTTTCCGCCATGGGCCCCGCCATGCGTTCCGCCATCGGTCCAGGAGGCGGCTCAGGCATGTGCGCGCGCACCACCAGCCCCATCCCCAGCGCCTCCACGCCCAGTCCCGCCACTAGAAAGGCCACGCGAGCCGAACCCGGCGGCAATACGGCGATCGCGGCCAGCACGATCACCCATCCGGCCAGGAGCAGAAAGAATCCCGCCAGTTTCATAGATTTCCTAAAATACCACGCCCCGCGATTGAGCCCCCTTGCCGATATAAAATTTTTATGAGTTTTTGTAACCCGCGTGAGCAACGATGGAGATACACTGTGGATAATGACTCCAAAAGAAGTCCTCGAATACGCAAAGAAACACGACGCCAAGCAGCTCGACCTGCGCTTCACGGATCTGCCTGGGGTCCAACAACATGTCTCCTACCCTATGACCGAGCTCGAAGAAAGCTCCTTCGAGGAGGGCTTCGGCTTCGACGGCTCGAGCATCCGCGGATGGGCCGCCATCAATGAGAGCGACATGCTGCTCATTCCCGATCCGGCCACGGCTCTGATCGATCCCTTCTACGAAACCAGGACCCTGGTGATGTTGTGCAACGTGATCGATCCGATCACGCGCCAGCACTACGACCGCGACCCGCGCTGGATCGCCAAGAAGGCCGAGCTGTATCTGAAAAATTCCGGCCTGGCCGATACGGCTTACTTCGGCGCCGAGGCGGAATTCTTCATCTTCGACAATATCCGCTTCGATCAAACCGCCAACTCCGGCTATTACTTCATCGACGCCGAGGAGGGCCGCTGGAATACGGGCCGCGCGGAGCACAACCTGGGCTACCGTCCGCGTTACAAGGAAGGCTACTTCCCGGTTCCTCCCACCGATCATCATCAGGACCTGCGCGCCGAGATGGTGGAGACCATGATCAAGTGCGGTCTCAATATCGAGTGCCATCATCACGAAGTGGCCACCGCCGGACAATGTGAAATCGACCAGCGCTTCGACACGCTGGTGAAGTCCGCGGACAACATGATGACCTACAAGTACGTCATCCGCAACGTGGCGTATCAATATGGCAAGACCGTCACCTTCATGCCCAAGCCGCTGTTCGGCGACAACGGCAGCGGCATGCACACGCATCAGAGCCTGTGGAAGGACAAGAAGCCGTTGTTTGCGGGCGATCTGTACGCGGGTTTCAGCCAGATGGGGTTGTGGTACATCGGCGGACTTCTGAAGCACGCCCGCGCGCTGGCGGCCATCATCGCTCCCACCACCAACAGCTACAAGCGTCTGGTGCCGGGCTACGAAGCTCCCGTGAATCTGGCGTATTCGCGCCGCAACCGCTCGGCCGCCTGCCGCATTCCCATGTACTCGGCCAGTCCCAAGGCCAAGCGCGTCGAGTTCCGGCCGCCGGACCCTTCGGCGAATTGCTACATGGCCTTCGCCGCCATGCTGATGGCGGGTCTCGACGGGGTGCTCAACAAAACCGATCCGGGCGAGCCCATCGACAAGGATATCTACGATCTGTCGCCGGAGGAGATGAAAGCGGTTCCCTCCATGCCGTCCTCGCTTGAAGAAGCGCTGGCGGCGCTCGAAGACGACCACGCTTTCCTGCTCAAGGGCGACGTCTTCAGCGAGGAGCTGCTCGAAACCTACATCGGCTACAAGCGCAAGAACGAGGCCGACGCCATCCGTCTGCGCCCGCATCCCTACGAGTTCGCCCTGTATTACGACATCTAGCCGGCGGGATTAGAAATGCACCTGCAGAGCGAGGAATCGCCCCTGGGCAAGCAGCCCTCGCCACTCCAGCTTGTTCGGGATAGATCTGATTGACAGGCACAATTGCCGAGGTTGGGAGTCAACACAGAGCCTGGTGATTCAAGAACAGCAACACATCACCCGTCTGCAGCGAGTGCTTCGTCGAAGTGCGTCTGCACAATCGCAGCGAAAGGGCGCTGTCGCCCCTTGTTCATGGACGCCTCAGGAATCTCAAGTAGAACGCTGCGAACACCAAGACGATTCCAATATTCACTGTCAGCCGTTCCCAGAATCGGTTTCTGAAGAACACGAAATCTACACCGACTATGACGGCTGCCATCGCCACCACGTAAAGCACGATAGCTACCTGTCTGCCCATTTCAGTCCCTGGTTCAATCGTAAGTTATTGAGATGTAGACGGCTCTGGCCTATTCATTAGCTCCTTCAAGTCTCGCGGAAAGGAGCGCGGAAACCTTCCTGCTCAAAGTGCCGATCATTGGTGAGAGCCTCCCTCAGCCCTTCTCTGCGCATGGCCTGCATTGAGATACAATCCGTCAGGCTGTAGCCTTTGTCGGGCCGCGCTCCGTAGAGAGACATGCCGGAAAGAAACGAGTCTCGGCTCTGCGGAATGACGCGGACGCCAGTATCCTCGAGAATATGCCGCGCGTTTGTGAGGGCTTTGCGGCGCATCGGCTCGGGAGCGGTCGAAAAAAAGGTGAGATACTCGGCCAGTACTTCATCCGTAGTGATGATAGGCGAGTCTGCCCGCTCGGAATCGAGTGCCAAAGCACGCGGGTGGGCGCTGTCGCTGAAATCGGCCAGGGCAATCCAATAGAAGGTATCGGCGAAAAGAGCGGTCATTCCTGTCTTTTGGGCCAACCGTAGATGTAGTGATCGTGCTGGCTGGCGCCGTCTTTGGGCATTGCCGCCATAACCTCAGGAGGAACGTCCTGCATGTTTTCGCGAATCACATCGGCAATATGCCGGCGCGGTTGGCCGCTGGCCGGCGGTCTCTGTTCAGCGAGCTTCTGAAGCCACTCCTCAAGAGAAAGACCCTCCGCGGCGGCCTTCGCTCGGAGCGCCGTTGCCTGCTCGTCGGATAGTTGAATGGTCAACATCGCAGCTCCCTTCTTAGGTTAACCCGGCAAGTGTGCCTTGCGGGTTCCTCACGATACGAGCAGTGGCCGGTTCCGTTGTCCAAGTCACCGCAACGCCAATGCTGCTACCCGCCTGACGTCGCGTCCGGGGAACCTCATGAAGATGACCCGATACGGCCGACCCTCTTTCGGAAGCATGCCTTCCTCGATTCGTGCCTGCACGTCGCGCGGAAAACGGGAAAGCTGTTTTTGGGCTTCGCTGGAAAGCTCAACGCGGTAGCGCATGTTTAACTTCGCGCCAGGATTTCGACTCGCCTCGTTTGAGCTGAGCTTCGCCGCGGCGCACGATCTTCGCTTCCGCCGGCGTTAAGGCGTCACCGGGATCAGCCGTGCGCTTCGGTTTGATCAGCACGCCGTTCTTCTGCTCGGAGAACGCCACAAGATCCCTGCCCGGAGCTTGAGGGTTGCGAGGATCTCTTGCGGAATCGCCACCTGCCGACGCTGTCCGACGCGGCCGATTCGCTCTTGGGTTGGGGCGCGCCCCCCGACGACAGGGCGATGCCAAGCAAAATTGCAGTTCGGTGAAGATTTCCTTGACTTGTCATTTGGCCGGGGGTAGCATAATCCACAGTCGCGTAGTGTCGCCCAGTGGCGACGGGTTTCAGGGTTAGCCAAGACAGTCTCTCCGAGGAGGTTGGTCTATGCGTTGCTTCGCAGCAGCACTTTGTTTTGTCGTTTTTTCGACCGCCGTGTTTGGCCAGGCAGGCACCGGCACGATCACCGGAACGGTCACCGACCCATCCGGGGCAGTGGTCGCCAATGCTCCGGTTGAAGTCAGAAACACGGACACGAACTTTCCCTATCCGACGGTGACCACGGCCACGGGATCCTACACGGTTCTGCGGCTGCCGCCGGGACCCTATACCATCACGATTACGGCCCCGGGATTCAAGAAACTGGTGCGGGCCGGCCTGACGGTGGATGCGGGCCAGACTCTTCCGCTGGATTTGACGCTCCAGGTCGGCGCGGCCAGCGAATCGGTGACAGTGACGGCGGAAGCAACGCTGCTGAAGACCGAGAGCGGCGATGTCGCCCACGACATTACGCTTTCCCAGTTGGACGATCTTCCGGTGCTCGGCATCGGCACCGCCAACGCGGGCAGCAACGGTATCCGCAATCCGTTTAACTCCGTGGTGTTCCTTCCGGGAGTCAACTATTTCGCGAACTACAACATGATCATCAACGGCGCGCCGACCAACACGGCCGCGTACCGCATTGAAGGTCTGGACAATACCGACCATACCGTGGCCTACGCGATCATGCAGAATCAGCCCAGCGCGGACGCGGTTCAGGAAATGGCGATCCAGACCAGCAACTACGCCCCGGAATTCGGACAGGCGGGGGCGGGCTGTTCAACATCACCATGAAGTCGGGCACCAACCAATTTCACGGCAGCGCCTATGAGTACTTCGAGAACGAGGCTCTGAACGCCGGCGATCCCTTTTCGTTTAAGGACGGAACCCCGGCCGATCCATCCGGCGGCTTGTACCGGCCCAGAAGCCGCCGCAACGACTTTGGCGGCACGTTTGGCGGACCGGTGTGGATTCCCAAGATCTATAACGGGAAGAACAAGACCTTCTTCTTTTTTGGCTACGAATACTTCATTGAGAATCAGGCCCTGACGTTCACCGATACGCTGCCCAACGCGATGTACCAGGCGGGGAATTTTTCGACGATCTCACCGAACGGAGGGTCCGCATTCAACACAGGCCTGGGCGTTCCCTCCACTGCGATTGCAACCGACGCCGCGGGAAATTCGGTGTTCGCCAACGAGATCTACGACCCCTTGACCCGCACCACCACAGCCTCTGGCGTGGGAATCGCGACCCCGTTCCAGGGAAACATCATTCCTCTCACGCGGTTCAGCCCGGTCGCGGTGGCCATCCAAAACGTGTTGCCGGCGCTGTCGAATACCTCCCTCTACAACAACTATGACGGCATCAACCCGGGCAAGCGCATCACCGACATCCCCTCCATCAAAGTCGATCAAACCTTGGGCGCCAAGCAGAAGATCGCGTTCTATTATCAGCACGTCAACACCAACGCCCAGTACACTACTCCCAACGGCAACGCCGATGGACTGCCCCCGCTGATCACGGGCGCGCGCGGCTCCATTCCCATCGGCGGTCCGACGATCCGGCTCAATTATGACGACACCATCACGCCCACCTTGCTGGCGCATGCCGCGATCGGCTACTCGATGATCTACTTCTACGACCATAGTCCGTACACCGAGAACGGCGGAATGTTCAATTGCCTGTCCCAGATCCAGCTCCAGGGCTGCGAGGGCAGCTATAATTTCCCACCATCATTACGGGAAACGTCACCAGCCCTGAAGCGCTGGGCGGCATGCAGCAACTGGGCAACGCGCTGGCGCACACGGCCACCCACACGGAGCGGCCTTCTTTCAACAGTAACCTAACCTGGGTCAAGGGCAGCCACACCTTTAAGGGGGGCATGGAAGCCTGGTTCCAGGCGCAGATTACGGCGCCTCCCACGGGCGTGGGACTCACCTTCGGAGCGGGCGCGACCGGCGTTCCCGCGAACCTGGTGACCGGCGCCTATTCAGCGGGTTTCCCATACGCCAGCTTCCTTCTGGGCGATGTCACCGCGGCCACGCAATATGCGCCGGTGGACGCCCGCATGTTCAAAACCCAATGGGCCATGTTCCTTCAGGATTCCTGGAAGGTCACGCACAAGCTGACGGTGGATTACGGCCTGCGCTGGGATTACGCCACGGCTGCGCAGGAAGAATACGGACGCTCGGCCGACTTGGGTTTGGACACCCCCAACCCGGCCGCCGGCGGGCGCCTCGGCGCCGCGATCTTCCAGTCCACCTGCGGATGCACCTTCGTGCACAACTATCCCTACGCCATCGGTCCGCGGCTGGGCATCGCTTATCAAATCACCCCCAAGACCGTTTTCCGAGGCGGCTGGGGCCTCGCCTACGGGTTCGCTCCGGACATCAACATCCAAAACACAGCGGATGTGACCAACACTCCCACCGGCGTCAACGCCTATCTTCCTCTCAACGTGGCAGGCACAATCCCGCAACCGACGTGGCCTAATTTCAACGTGGGCCAGACTCCCCTTCCAGGCGCCACCACCAGCGGTTTCCTCTCCTATCTCGATCCCAACGCTTCCCGGCCGGGACGCCAAGACCAGTGGAGTGCGGGAGTGCAGCGCGAGATCACTCGCGACTTCGTGCTCGAGGCTGCCTATGTGGGCAACCGCGGGGTATGGTGGACCGGGCCGCTGGGCTACGTGAACCAGGTATCGCCGCAGATATTCGCGTCCTATGGGCTGTCGCCTTTTACCAATCCGGCGGATAACCTTCTGCTGGGCGACGCGCTTAATAACGCCGCTGTGATCCAACGATTCGGGGTTCTTACGCCCTACTCCGGCTATGCCAGCAGCAACACTCTGGCAAACGCTCTGCGCCCGTACCCGCAGTTCAGCACGATCACCGTTACCAACTCGCCCACGGGCAGGACCTTCTACGACTCGCTTCAGATGAAGGGGACCAAGCGGCTTTCGCACGGCTTGCAAGTCAACGGCACATTCACCTGGTCGAAGTCCATGGTGGGAATCCGCCCCATCTTGTTCGCGGAATCGGACAAGTCGCTTCAGCCCACCGACCAGCCGTTTCTGTTTAACGCCAATATCGTATACACGACGCAGAAGTGGTTCAGTAACAAATTTGTGACGACGATAACCAGAGACTGGGGCATCGGCGCATTCCTGCAATACGGCAGCGGTTTCCCGTTAGCCCCGCCGGTGGCGACCACCACCAACTACCTCGGTTCCGCTTCTACGGGCGGCAGCGAGCAATACCGGGTTGCGGGCCAGCCGCTGTTTCTGAAAAATCTGAACTGCGGCTGCATCAACCCCTACGAAGATCAAGTCTTGAATCCCGCCGCCTGGGTCAACCCGCCCAGTGGAACCCTCGGGCCGGCGGTGGGAACTTACTATGGGAATTTCCGCTCGGCGCGCCGCCCGCAGGAGAACGCGAACCTCAGCCGGACCTTCCGAATCAAGGAGCGGTACTCATTGCAGCTTCGCGGGGAGTTTGTGAATATTTTCAACCGCACGCAGATCGGCAATCCCATCACAACGGCCCCGGCGGCGGGGCTCAGCCATAACTCCGCGGGCCAGCTCAGCGCCGGCTTTGGAGTTATCAACGAGAGCTTGTCGGGTCCCAACACCGCGCCATCCTATACGCAGAACGCGGTGGTGGGGCAGTTGTATCAACTCCCGCGCACGGGCACGCTGATCGCCCGGTTTAGTTTCTAGGCGGCGCATTTTTCATTAGGACGGCGTCGTCGGCCCCACAGCAGGGATTACAATACGGGCAGTGGCCCCTTCCATCGTCCAGATCAGCGTGTCGAAAGGCGGGGTGCCCAAGCTCCCGATCGGGGAGGCGCAGGTCACCCGGCTCGGCATTGAAGGAGATGGTCACGCGCACCCGGAGATTCACGGCGGACCGAGACAGGCGCTGCTGTGGATCTGCGAAGAAGCCATCGAGGAATTGAAGACGCTGGGGTATCCGCTGTATGCGGGCGCGCTGGGCGAGAATCTGACCACTCGCGGAGTGGACCGGCGCTCGCTGCGCATCGGCCAGCGCTGGCGCGCCGGAGGCGTGGTGATGGAACTGACCAAGGTGCGCGCGCCGTGCCAGACCATCCAGGTTTACGGGCACAACATCGGCCAGGCGGTATACGATCAAAACGTCAAGGCGGGCGACTGGTCGTCGCCGCGCTGGGGTTTGAGCGGGTTTTACGCATCCGTGGTTCAGCCCGGATCCATCCGCGCGGGCGATTCGTTGGCGCTGCTCGAAACGTCTTCTGGCAATTGGGAGGGCCGAGGCGGCCCAGTGCGGGCTCTCGACACGCTCGAACCACTCGCCTGATGCAGCGCTTGCTCACGCTTCCTTATACGGACCATCCGCGCGCGATGCGCGAAATCGCGGACCTGGCGCGGAGCCTTCCCGCGGCCGTGCGCAATCGCTTCGACATGCTGCTGGCGGCCTCGCCGGCGCCGGAGCTGGGCCTGCAGAATTTTGTGCGCCTGCGGGAGCGTCAGCCGGTTGCCTTCGAGCGTTTGACGCGATCGACAGCGGGACTCCGGCACCTGGTGGCGGTTTTCGCCAACAGCCGCTTTCTGGCGGAGGAGCTGCTGGAGCATCCGGATTGGGCCGAACCGCTGCTGGACGCGAGCGAGCTTACCAGCGTGATCACGCCCGACGCACTGCGCGCGCAGCTCGAAGCCGTTCTGCCGCCCGGCCTTCCGGATCCGCTGGAGCTGGCCAAATTCCGAAGGCGGCAGATTCTGCGCATCGTGGTGCGCGACGTTCTGGGCCTGGGCACACTGCCCGAAATTACGGCGGAGCTCTCCGACTTGGCCGACGTTCTGGTGGAGGTTTCCTACGAGCGCATTCACGCGGACCTGGTGACGCGCTACGGCGTGCCGCGGCCGGAGCCGGATGCGAGTAACGTGATCGCGGGCGAGTCGCACTTCGCCGTGATCGCGCTGGGCAAGCTGGGCGGCAAGGAGCTCAATTACAGCTCCGATATCGACCTGCTGTTTCTGTACTCCGAAGCGGGTTCGACGGACGGCGCCGAGCGCATCACCAACAAGGAGTTTTTCAAGCGGGCGGCGAATCAGCTAACCGATCTTCTTTCCACCTACACGGCCGAGGGCATGTGCTACCGCGTGGACCTGCGGCTGCGGCCCGACGGAAGCCTGGGAGAAGTGTGCATCTCTCTCGACGGCGCGCGCAAATATTACGCCGAGAGGGCGCGCGACTGGGAGTTGCAGATGCTGATCAAGGCTCGCGTGGCGGCGGGTCATTGGCCCACCGGCCGCGCGCTGCTGCAATTCGTGGAACCGCGGATTTATTCGACCACTCTGGACTTCTCTACCGTCGAGCAGCTCTCGCTGACGCGGGAGCGGCTGAACGAAAAGCTGTCCGAGCGCAAGGCCAAATGGGGCTTGGCGACCCGCATTCGAGAGCGCGCCTCCATCGACGTCAAACTGGAGCGCGGCGGGATCCGGGACATCGAATTCCTGGTGCAGTGTCTCCAGCGCCTGTATGGCGGTGCGGAGCCGTGGGTGCGTCATGGGGGCACCATGCTGGCGCTGGCCCGGCTGCAAGCCAAGGACCTTCTTTCCGGCGCCGAATACGGGCGGCTGGCCGCGGCTTACCAGTTCCTGCGCCACCTGGAACACCGCCTGCAATTCGAGGACGACCTGCAAACTCACACGCTGCCGTCCAATGCGGACGAGCTGGAACTGCTGGCCCGGCGGATGCCTGGGGGAGGCTCCGCGGCCTGGCTGATGCGTGAGCTGCGCGGGCATTTCAGCCGCGTGCTGGAAATTTACGGGCGCGTGGTCCGCACGCAAACCCCTCCCGCCGAAGCGCCGCTGCATTATGACGGCTCGCACCAGGACGGCGATCACCCCGGCTATCCTCTCAGTGGGGCGCGCCCCAGCAACCTGATGCTGGCGCTGGATCAGCACGCCCCGGCGCTGGCCGCGGCGCTGGGCCGCGCGCATCTGCAAAAGGGCTACCGCGCCTTCGAGCATTTTCTGGAGCGCCTGTCGGGCGACCCGCGCCGCCTGCACCTTCTGAACTCCGACACCGACCTGGCCGAGCATACGCTGGATCTGTTCGAGCACAGCCCCTACTTCGCCGAGCAGCTGATCCGCGCGCCGGAGCTGGTGGATGAGATCCCGCGCTCCCGCGTCCCCCTGGCGCTGGAGGGTCCGCTGCCGCAGGAGCTGCCGGAGCTGCGGCGCTGGTTCCGCCGCGAGATGCTGCGCATTCAGACCGAAAGCGTGTGCCGCTCCCACGCCATCTTCGACACGCTGGCGCGCACCTCGGAGCTGGCCGATGGTGTGATCGAGCGCGCCTATCAGATCGCCGTGGCCGAGACGCGCCGGACCCATCCGCCGCAGAATGCCGCCTATGTTCCCCTCGACCAGATGCTGGTGATCGCGCTGGGACGGCTGGGCGTGCGTGAATTCGATCTGGCCTCCGACGCGGACCTGGTGTTTGTGCTGGCGGATTCCGACGCCGCCGAACTGCAATTCTGGACCCGCGTCGCCGGGCATCTTGTCGACATGGTGGCCGCCTACACCGGCGACGGAGTGCTGCTGACGGTGGACACGCGGCTGCGGCCCAACGGCGGCAGCGGCCCTCTGGTGCAAACCGAAAGCGCCGTGAAGGAATACTTCGAGCGCAGCGCGGAGGCCTGGGAAGGGATCACGTATATGAAGTCGCGCACCGTGGCCGGCGATCCCGCGCGCGCGGAGGCGTTTCTGCATCAGCTCCAGGAAGCGGACTGGGTGCGCTACGGGCAAGGCGGGCGTTCCCGCTCCGAACTGCGCCAGATGCGCATGCGCCTGGAGAAGGAACAGGGGCCCTCTGCATCCACTTAAGGCCGGACGCGGCGGATATTACGACATCGACTTTCTGCTGATGTACCTGCGGCTCAAAAGCGCGGGTGTCTTCTTCCGCGTGCTGAATACGCCCGCGCGCATTGAGGTTCTGGAGAGCATGGGCGACATGGATCGGGCCGACGCGCAATTCCTGCTGGACGCCGCCACCTTCTATCGCGCGCTGGACCATGCGCTGCGGGTGCTGTCGGGCCACGCCGAAGGCAAGCTCCCCAAGTCCGAGGTGCATCGGGATACGATTGCCGCGCTGCTGCGCAGGTGGACGCCGATTCGCTTGACCGAACTGGGGGACATCCGCAATAAGGTCCGCGCCGCGTTCGACCGGCAGTTCGGGTAGATGGTGGGGCGGACGCCCTCGTCCGCGCCGGACCCCCTGGTCCGGCTCTTTCTAGCTATCTCAAAAATGAAGGCCGACGAGGGCGTCGGCCGCGGGTCAGGGACGCCCCACATTGCGACTTCTTCAATGAATCTACAACTCAGGACACGAGATGGTGCTAGTTAAATGGGGTGAAAAAAGAGGTCTGGTATTGGAACAGTAGAAATCCTACGTCCAAGCCGGGGGCCGAAATACCCACAGGCGGCAGCGTCGGCTTGAAATCAATTTCGCCGTAGGCGGCGCTGGGAAGGGCGAGCAGGACGCTGGCGGGAATGGTGAACGTGCCGGGGCCGGAGGGGACCCAGCAGGAAAAGGAAGCGCTTACGCCGGCGTCGAGAATGTCGGTGGCGGCCGCGGCGCTGCTTCCACTGATCACCACCCAATATGCCGAAGATGCGCCGGCGGGTTCGGTCCAGGTGAGGGTCATCCCGTTGGCGCGGGTTATTCCGCCTCCGTTGTTGTTAAGGAAGGCCTGATCGGCGCTGGTCCAGGTGGGCGTCTGGGTGATGGTGAACCCGGTCGTAAATTTCCCGACATTCGCGCCTCCCGCTGCGGCGATTGTATATGCGCCTCCGGAGAAGTACACACCATTTGGGCTGAGGACGGCCGAATACGTGGTTGCCTCGCCGGTTCCAGGCAGCTCCTGCAGGGTTACCGGAAAGTCGGGAGGGGGGCCGGTTACGACGATTGCGCCGGCATTGATCCCCGTCACAATCGTGAACAGGGGCTGAGCCGAAGAGTTGCTGGTGGTTGTGGTGCAGGTTCCGAGCGGTGGAACATCCACCGACGTAAGCACGACGGGTTGCGTGTTGGGCAGACCGGGAAAGTTGAGAGCGACTTGGGCGAAGTAGGCGACGCCGATATCCTCATAGTTCGTTCCAGAAGAGGTTTCCGACCCGATCGTGCGTCCCAACTGAAAGGAGGCGTAGTTGATGGGTCCGGTGCTGGTGGTCAATGCCTCGATAGCAGCGCTCGAAAAGGCCGGACTTTGCATGGTGCAGGACCGGCTTCCGGAGGCGATCGGGATGGCGGTGTAGTTGCTGATTTCGGTTCCGATCTGCACGGCCAGCGGCACTGCGCAACCCAGGGGAACGGTGCTGGGCACGACAAAGTTAATCTGATCCTCGCCGATGTAGCCGGAGCGGCCCGCATAGGTCACGGTGGCCTCGACGCCGCCCACCCACAGCTTGAGAGGGGTGCTGGAAGGGATGCTGACGGTCTGGCCCAAACCCGCGCCGCCCGCATCGCTTCCATTGACGGGTCCCAGACCGGTGCCCCATATAGTCAGCGTGTCGCCGGGATTGGCAGCGCCTCCGTATGTGAACGGGCAATCCCCGGTAGCCGCGCAGGGGGCGAGCGAACCAGTTCCTGGAATCGACGAGACCAGGCT
Source organism: Bryobacterales bacterium (assembly GCA_963765185.1). Classification (GTDB taxonomy): domain Bacteria; phylum Acidobacteriota; class Terriglobia; order Bryobacterales; family Bryobacteraceae; genus Palsa-187. Next base: position 75,691 of record CAVXWB010000040.1, on the reverse strand, counting down.
GCCGTTCGGATAGGTTACGATGCCGGTGCCTTGGCCATTTTCCGAGAGCGTGTAGATTCCGAAATTGTTCTGGACCACGTCGACCCCAACCGCGACACTGGATTGGCCGCCGTAGTTGACGGTGAGCGTGCCGCTGGAGCCGGTGGGCGTGTTAGAGGGCAGCAGAGCCGTGACTTGGGATGCGGAGGAATAATACAGCAGCGCGTTCACGGTGGTGGAGCCTACGGTTACGCTCACGGTGGTGCCGCCCACATTGGTGGTCTGAAAGGCGCTGTCGGCGAATGCCCCGGAGGCAGGCCCTAAGTCGGTCCCTACAATCAGAAAGATGGCTCCCTCCGCGATTCCTCCGTTGGGCAACCCTTGAATCATGCCGCTGGCGTCATTCACCACCGCGTCCACAGTGGGCGTCTGGCCCGCCGCGACTCCAATCGCCAGAAACGTCAATAGGCCTAAGCTGAACGGACGCATCGCGCCTTGGGGAATCTGATTGAGCATTCGAATCATTGTAAACACTTTCGTGTGGTAAACACTTTCGTGTGTGACGCTACGGGGTGAGCTTGGGTTGCCGAAGGATTAATCGGCCCCGATCAGCTTTAATTGATTATCCACGCCGACCACGCCCTTGACCTTCTTGGTGAGCCGCTCCGCCTTCTCCTTGGCCTTTTCCGTATGGACCTGGCCATGCAGCGTGACCATGCCGTTCTTCACGATCACCTCGAAACCACCCCCCCTGACGTCCGTATCGTTGGCGAGCTTGGCCAGGACTTCGTCGTGAATGCGGCCATCGTCTTTGCCTTGCGCGGCTTTGGCTTGTTCAACCGCCAGCGGAACGATCAGAAAAAAAACCAACAGAAGAGAGAGTACACGCATAAAGAGCCCGTTTCTTAATGTACCTGGATTTCGACGCATTTAGTTCCCTGCCATTCGGCGCCAATCCGAGGCTGCCAAAAATTCCGGGTCCTCGCGCCAGTGCGGGCGGACCTTCACCAGCGTCTGTAAGAAGACCTTTTTCGCGAAAGTGCGTTCCAGCTCCAGCCGCGCTTGCGTGCCGATTTTTTTGAGCGCGGCTCCGCCGGCGCCGATGAGAATGGCCTTCTGGCCCGGGCGCTCCACGTAGATGCAGGCTGCGATCTTCAGCAGCGTGGGAGTATCCTCGAAGCTTTCGACCATCACCGCCACGGCGTGCGGGACTTCCTCCCGCGTCAGGCGCAGGATTTTTTCACGAAGAATCTCGGCGGCCAGGAAGCGCTCCGGCTGATCGGTGACGTGTTCGTCGGGATAGAGGGCGGGGCCCTCGGGCAGACGCGCGATGATTTCGGCGCGCAACTGGTCCAGACCCGCGCCCTTGAGCGCGGAAATCGGAATGTATTCGGCGAACTCATAGAGCGCGCGATAGTGCTCGATTAACGCCAGAATCTTGGGCTTTTCACGCAGCGCGTCCACCTTGTTCAGCACCGCCAGCACGGGCGCGTGCATCCTTTTCACCAGATCCACGGCCTGGGCGTCCAGCTCCGTGAACGGCGCCAGGGCGTCCACCAGAAACAGCGCCACATCGACTTCGAGCGAGGATCGCACCGTATCCATCATGCGTTTGTTCAGCAGCGAATCGGACTTGTGAATTCCAGGCGTATCTAAGAAGACGATTTGCGCCTCCGGAAGGGTGACAACACCCTGGATGGAAGTGCGGGTGGTCTGCGGGCGGGAGGCGGTAATGGCCAGTTTCTGCCCCACCAGCGCGTTCAGCAGGGTCGATTTTCCGGCGTTGGGACGGCCCAGAATGGCAACGAAACCGGCGCGATGGGTGATTTCGGAGGGGTTCATTGAATCGCGGCTTTCATTGAATAGCGGCTTTGGCGATACGCACCTGATCCACGCGGCGGTCATTGGCCGCCAACACGGTGATCAGAATCCCGTCGCGCTCAGTCTCCTCGCCCACCGCCGGGACGTGTCCCAGCCACTCCGTCACCAGGCCGCCGACGGTGGTGGATTCGGGATCTCCCTGCGGATGGAAGTCCAGCAGATCGGCGAGGCGGTCCACGTCAAAGCTGCCGGAGACGACGTAGCTGCCGTCGGGGTCCTGGCGGAAATCGCGCTCCGGCTCATGCTCGTCGTGGATCTCGCCGACGATCTCCTCCACCATGTCTTCGAGCGTGACGATGCCCGCCGTCGAGCCGTATTCATCCACCACCACCGCCATGTGCGCACTCTCTTCCTGCATCTCGCGCAGCAGATCGTTGACCGGCTTGGTCTCGGGCACGGCGCGGATGGGGCGCATGATTTCGCGCACCTTACGCGTGGCGCGCTGCTCCTCATTCACCTCGAACATGTCGCGCACGTGCACGAAGCCGCAAATCGAATCGATATCGCTCTCATAGACCGGGATGCGCGAGAACTGTTCGTGGATCACCAGCTGGCGCAGCTCCTCAAGCGTAGCCTCCTTACGGATGGCGACGATTTTGGGGCGCGGAGACATGACTTCGCGGACGGTCTTATCGCCGAAGGCCACCACGGACTGGATCAGCTCACGGTCGGCCTCCTCAATGATCCCCTCGTCCCGTCCGGCTGTGATCAGCGCGCCGATGTGTTCTTCGGGACGCGGCTGCTCGGCGGTCTTTTCCGCACCGCCTAAATCGAACAGGGATTGCAGGAACTCGAGCAGCCAGGTCAAGGGCAGCGCCGACAAGGCCACCACGCGGAACAAAGGCGTCAAGGGCAGCAAGCCGCGTCCGCTGGTTCTGCGGTAGATGATCTGCGGAACGATATAGGTTCCCACAATCGTCACGGCTCCTGCGAGCATGCAGGCAACGCCCAGCGCCTGGCCCAGAGACGCTCCCTGAATTGTGATGGCCAGGATCAGGCAGCCGGTCACGGCCAGCCCGATATGTTTAACGAGCGAAAATGTCAGCGCGCCCCGTTCCGTGGACAGACCGATTTTGGATTCCAGCGTTTCCTTGAAAAATTCAAGCGCGGGCAGCTCGCGGGCGTGAATCCGCAACGCCTCCAGGTACAGAACCTGGATGCAGGTGACCAGAATCACCACCGTGGCGACGAAGCAGGCCGCGATCACGAGCAGAGAAATCATGCGCTGGCCCGCTCCACCAGGCCGGGAGGAAGCCCGAGCCGCTTGCGCCATCGCGCCTCGGCGCGGGCCATTTGCCCGGAGTCGGCTTCATGATCCATGCCGGCCAGATGCAGCAATCCGTGCAGCATCAGGATGCGCAGTTCCTGTTCGACGGAGTGGCCCAGCGCGGCGGCCTGCGCGTACGCCCGGTCGAGCGAAATCGCCATTTCTCCGGGCTGGCCGTTGGGCGTGTCGTGCGACGACGGGAAGGAGAGAACGTCGGTGGCGTAATCCTTGCGAAGGAATCGGCGATTGAGCTCGCGCAGTTCGCCGTCGTTGGTGATCACGCAGGCCACGCCGCGCCCGGGCATGATCAGGCCAGCGGCCTGATTCAAAAACTCGCGCAGCGGACGCCTGAGTATCCGTCGCGAAGGATGGCGAAATAAAATGGAGATCTCTTCTGTAGGCATGGACGCCGCGCCTCAGGCCACGGGCGTTTCGGCTGGGGCAGCGCCCAACGGAGAGGCCCCGGCCTGCTCCGCGGCGGGCTCGGTCAGCCTTCAACGACAACTGGCGGTTCGCCGCCGATGGTTTCGTTGTAGCGTTCGTACGCTTTGACGATTTTCTGCACCAGGCTGTGGCGCACCACGTCGCGGTCGTCGAACTGGACGAAGCGGATGCCTTCCACGCCGCGCAATACGTCGATGACTTCGATCAGGCCGCTGCGCTGGACGCCGGGCAGATCCACCTGCGTGGGATCGCCGGTGACCACCATCTTGGAATTGAAGCCCTGGCGCGTCAGAATCATCTTCATCTGTTCCGGCGTGGCGTTTTGGGCCTCGTCCATGATGATGAAGCTGTCGTTGAGCGTGCGTCCGCGCATGAAGGCGATGGGCGCGATCTCGATGGTGTTGCGCTCCAGCAGCTTTTCGACCTTTTCGGCCTCGATCATTTCGATAGAGGGCGTCGTAGAGCGGGCGCAGATACGGGATCGATTTTTTCCTGGAGCGTTCCGGGCAGGAACCCCAGGCGTTCCCCCGCCTCCACCGCGGGCCGGGTCAGAACGATGCGGCTGACGCGCTTGCTGAGCAGCGCCGCAACCGCCATGGCCACGGCCAGATAGGTTTTGCCGGTGCCGGCGGGTCCGATGCCGAAGACCAGGTCGAAGTGCTCGATGGCGTCGACGTAGCGGCGCTGGGTGATGGTCTTGGGAGCGATGGTCTTCTTGCCGAAGCTGCGCTGCCGTCCGCTTTCCACCAGGCCGCGCAGAGCTGGTTTCGGCGTCGGCGGTGACCACGCGGAGAAAGCTGTTCAGGTCGCCGTTGTTGAAGACGTGGCCTTCGCGGGTCAAGGAGGCGTAGTCGGTCAGAATGCCGGCGGCGCGCGCGACGCCGGCGTCCTCGCCCTCGATCTCCAGGCAATCGTTGAGCAGGCGGGTGCGCACGTTCAGCCCGCTTTCGATCAGCCGGATATTCTCGTCGCGGGTCCCGAACAGGGACTCGATGCCGCGGCTAATCTGGACGCTGGACTTCATTCAAGACGAAGGGACAGGAGGGTGCGCAGAGATCGCAGGACTTCCGCGAGCGCGGAGGCAGGAGCAACATCTGTCTTTAGGATATCAAAACGCGGCGGGATGCAAGTCCCTCACGCCTCACAGTCGTCCTCTCAGAATCCGCTTTACGTTGCGGCTGCCACGTAGCACTGCCATGATGCGGATCGGCCTCGCTTCCGGCTGATAGACCACCAGGAACGAGTAGAGCGGGAAAAACAGGACAGGCCGATTGGTCAGGTCTTTGCGGGTGTGCCCTTGCCGGGGCATCTCGACCAAAGACGCAAACAACTCATGAAATTCGTTGTCGATTCGATCGGCCAAGCCAACGCTGTCTTCCGCGATGCGTCGCCAGATCTCAAAAAGGTCATTCTGGGCTTCGGCGGAGATAGCGTACAGCGACGCCATCAGCGCTTTTGTTCAGCCAGCCATGCCGCCTTGCGCTTCTCCATATCGGCCCGCGATTCCTCGGCCGAGAAAAACTCACCACGCTCGAACTGGCCGAAGGCGCGGTCGATCTTTTCAGCGATCTCATTCTTGTGGTCAAAGAGCCATGCGTCCTCGGAGCGAAGCACTTCGAGCGCCCTTTCGATGACTTCCTCCGGGCTCTGGTAAGCGCCGGATTGAATCGCCTGCCTGATTACTTTCTCGTGTTCGGGCCGCAGGGTAATGGTCATAACGCCTCTTGCTGTTATTGTCGCAACTCTTCTCATGCGGCGCGGCGTCGAAATGTAGCAAGGCGATCCTGACGTACGATTTCCATTTGGCGAAGGGCCACGCGCGTCATAGCATTTGTCTGGAGTGCTTCCGCAAGCGGTGGAACGGCTCCCGGACCTTGCGGGTTGCGGAAAAAGTCAAGGACAGGGTTGGCCGCCGATAAACGCGGATAAACGCAGATCGAAAACAAAGGGTTTTGCGTCTTTGAATCCGTGTTCATCCGGGTTCATCGGCGGCCAATAATGCCTTTTCAGCATCTGCTACGGCAGCCAGGTTTCCTTGGCCGGCTCGGTGCGGCTACAGCCGATGGTGTCGGTGACGCCGGAGGCGATTTGCGCGCAGGCTGTCTGCATTGCGTTCTCCAGCGCGGTTTCCTTGTTGGCGGCTTTGGCGGTGGCGCAGGCTGTTCGTCCGCCGTAGTTCATGCACACCTCCACGCCGTAGGTGGAAAGATGGAACGAAGAATACACGAACACGCCCAGCACCAGCAGCACGAAAAGAATGCCGATCAGGACCGGCTTCTTCATCATCGTTCCTCCAATGCTGCCCCGGTTTCGGTGAAAAACGCGCCCATGCGGCGGAATTTCTCATAACGGTCGTCAATCAGCTGCTGCGGCGTCAGGCGAGCCCAGCTCCGCCAGGGCCGAGCGCAGCGTGAGGCGCAGAGATTCGGCGGCGCCATCGGGATCCGATTGCGCGCCTTCGCCCGGCTCCGGCACGATGCCGTCGATCAAGCCCAGCCCCAGCAGATCCGGCGCGGTCATCTTCAGCGCGGCCGCGGCCGCAGGCGCGCGGCTCGAATCGCGATAAATGATGGAGGCGCAGCTCTCCGGCGAAATCACGCTGTAGACGGCGTTCTCCAGCATGTAAATGCGGTTGCCGACGCCCAGCGCCAGCGCGCCTCCGCTGCCGCCTTCGCCGATCACCACCACGATCACGGGAACGCCCAGGCGCGACATCTCGCGCAGATTGTGGGCGATGGCTTCGCCCTGGCCGCGCTCCTCGGCGTCGACGCCGTGATACGCGCCGGCGGTGTCCAGCAGCGTGACGATGGGCCGCGAAAACTTCGCCGCCAGCTCCATCAGGCGCATGGCCTTGCGATAGCCCTCCGGCTTGGGCATGCCGAAATTGCGGAACAAGCGCTGCTTGGTGTCGCGGCCCTTTTGCTGGCCGATGACCATCACCGGACGCTCCTCAAACCAGCCCATGCCGGCGACGATGGCATGATCGTCGGCGAAGCCGCGGTCGCCGTGCAGCTCCTCGAAATCGGTGATCAGGCGCTGGATGTAGTCGAGCGTGTGAGGACGCTTGGCATGGCGCGCCAGGAGCACGCGCTCCCAGCTTGGGTTGGTCGGAATCGAGGGTTGCGAATCGGCCATGATGAGAGCGGCTGGCGTGAGGCCTACCCGGCCAGAACTCTCCATCGCCTCGGCCCCGCAGATGCGGGCCACCTCGGCGCGAAATTCCTTGTCCGGGCGCACTTTGGCGCTCACATCCAGGATAACCGAGAAGTCGCGGCTCTTTTCAAGCCGCAGCCGGACTTCGGTTTCGCCGGGCTTGCGCGCGAACAGTTCGTGCAGCGCCGCGGCTCGCTTGCCCTCGCCCGAGCCGTTCAGCGGAACCGTGATGGAAATCAGCGACGGCAGGTTCACGCGCGCCACTTCCAGCGGAACGATGTCCTGCACGGAGATCTTCGGCGGACCGCTTTCTTCCGGCAGCACCAGACCGCGCACCAGCACGGCTTTGTCCTCCTGCAAGCGACGGCAGCCAGACGCTCATACTGCGTGGAGAAGACCATGGCGTCGACCGCGCCTTCCAGATCCTCCACCTGAAGCGCGGACCACAGCTCGCCCTTCTTATTGCGCTTTTGCGCGATGCCGGTGAGGATGCCGCACAAGACCACTTCGGTGCTCTTGGCTAGGCCTTCCAGGCCGGAAGTGGAGTGCGTGGCCAGTTCCCGCACCTTGTCCATGTATTGGTCCAGCGGATGGCCGGTGATGTAGAAGCCGAGCATCGCTTTCTCCGCGGTGAGCTTTTCCTGGCCGGTCCAATCCGGGAACGTTGGGCAGGGGATGGTCGGCCGGCGGGGTTGCCTGCATCAGATCGGCGAAGAGTCCGGATTGGCCGCTGGCGCTGATCCCGCCACGCGCGCGCGCCGCTTTCCATCGCGTTGTCGATCGCGGCGAAAAGCTGGGCGCGAGTGCCGTTGAGCGGTGTCCATGGCGCCGGCCTTGATGAAGCTTTCGATCATGCGGCGGTTCACCGCGCCCAGATCGACGCGCTCGCAGAAATCGTACAAGCGAGCCGAACGGTCCGCCTTCGGCGCGTGCGCTCTCGATCGATTCGACCGCCGACTGGCCCACGTTCTTGATCGCGCCCAGACCGAAGCGGATGCCCTGCGCGTCGCCGGTGGTGACCGGCGTAAAGGTGAATGCCGAGGTGTTGACGTCCGGCGGCAGCACCTTGATGCCCATCTCCCGGCAGTCGTTGATGTACTTGACCACCTTGTCGGTGTTGCCGGTTTCCGAGGTCAGCAGCGCGCTCATGAACTCCAGCGGATAGTGCGCTTTCAGATACGCGACGATGTACGCCAGATACGCATACGCGGCCGAGTGGGACTTGTTGAATCCGTAGCCGGCGAACTTGGCCATCTGGTCGAAGATCTTTTCGACCTTGCGCTGCGGGATGGCCCTTGGCCTTGGCGCCGGCGAGGAAGCGCTCGCGCTGCTTGGCCATCTCCTCCACCTTTTTCTTGCCCATGGCGCGGCGCAACAGATCCGCTTCGCCCAGCGAATACCCGGCCAGGCGATTGGAGATCTGCATCACCTGTTCCTGATAGACGATCACGCCGAAGGTTTCTTCCAGGATGTCCTTCAGCTCGGGAAAGTCGTAGACCACTTCCATGCGGCCGTGCTTGCGCTCGATGAAGTCGTCGATCATGTCCATCGGACCGGGGCGATACAGCGCGTTCAGGGCGATCAGATCGTCCAGGCGGTCCGGCTGATAGCGGCGCAGAATGTCGCGCATGCCCGGCGATTCGAACTGGAAGATGCCGCTGGTAAGCGCCTTGCTGAAAATCTCCTGGTAGGTCTTGCGTGTCGTCCAGCGGAATTTCTTCGACGCGCAGCGTCACGCCGCGATGCCGCTCGATCAGCTTGCAGCGCGTCGGCGATGATGGTCAGCGTGGTCAGCCCAAGGAAATCCATCTTGAGCAGATCGCAGCTTTTCCAGGCCGACCATGTCGTACTGCGTGACAATTTCGTCTTTGTTGGTCTTATACAGCGGAACCAGCTCGCGCAGCGGCGCCGGCGAAATGACCACGCCGGCGGCGTGCACGCTGGCGTTGCGCGCGACCCCTTCCAGGCGCTGCGCGACGTCCAGCACTTCGCTTGATGCGCGGGTCCTTGGCGGCCAGCTCATCGAGCTGCGGCTCCATCTTGCGCGCGTCCTTGAGCTTGATGTTGAGCGGCTGGGTGGGGATCAGCTTGGTGATGCGGTCCACGTCGGCGTAGCTGACATCCAGCACGCGGCCGACGTCCTTGATGGCCGCGCGCGCGGCCAGCGTGCCGAAGGTGATGATCTGCGCCACCTGTTCCCGCCCGTATTTTTCGGTGACGTATTGGATCACTTCGCCGCGTCCGCGCGTGCAGAAGTCGATGTCGATATCGGGCATGCTGATGCGTTCGGGATTGAGGAAGCGCTCAAAGATCAGGCCGTACGCCAGCGGATCGATGTCGGTGATCTCCATCGCGTAGCTGACCAGGCTTCCGGTGGCCGAGCCGCGCCCAGGACCCACGGGAATGCCCCTCTGCTTGGCGAAGCGGATGAAGTCCCAGACGATCAGGAAATAGCCCGAGAACTTCATCTGCTGGATCATTTTGATTTCGCGATCCAGACGTTCGGCGTATTCGGCCAGATCGTGCTTCAGCTGGCCCTGCGCGGCCAGAGCTTCCAGGCGCGTGCGGCGCTTCTCGAATCCCTGCCGCGCGACGTATTCGAAGAAGCTATCGGTGGAGTGGCCTTCCGGAATGGGAAATTTCGGAAACGGCTCGGCGACTTTTTCCAGCTTCACCTGGCAGCGCTGCGCGATGTCCCAGGTGCGGTCGAGCGCGTCCTCCACTTCGCCGAACAGCGCCATCATCTCCTCGCGCGTCTTCAGATAGAACACCGGATGCTCGAAGCGCATGCGGTTGGGATCGGACATGGTCTTGCCGGTTTGGATGCACAGCAGGATCTCGTGCGCGCGGGCGTCTTCCTTGCGGAGATAATGCGAATCGTTGGTGGCCACCAGCGGAATGCCGGTATCCGACGGACAGCCGGTTGATCAGCGGCAGCACGCGCGCGTCCGGCTCCAGACCGTGATCCTGAATCTCCAGAAAGAAATTCTTCGCGCCGAACAGGTCGGTGTATTCGTAGGCCAGGCTTCTTGGCTTCGTCGTAGCGATCCGCCAGCAGCGTCTCATTGATGTCGCCGCGCAGGCAGGCGGACAGCGCGATCAGGCCCTTGGAATGGCGCGACAGCAGATCTTTATCGATGCGCGGCTTGTAGTAGAAACCGTCCAGGTAGCCGCTGGAGACAAGCTGGATCAGGTTGCGATAGCCTTCCTGGTTTTCGCACAGCAGCACCAGGTGGTTGTAGCGGTTGGAGTCGCTTTTGACGGAGTGGCCCTGCTGCGCGACGTACACCTCGCAGCCGATCACCGGATGGACGCCCTTCTCCTTGGCGTTGTTGTAGAACTCGACCGCGCCGAACAGATTGCCGTGATCGGTCATGGCCACGGCGGGCATCTTCTGCTCGACCGCGAGGTCCATCAACTGGGAGATTTCGCAGGCTCCGTCGAGCAGCGAGTAATCGGTGTGGCAATGCAGATGGACAAACGGCGCGGGCATGGACGTTCCAATCCCGGGGGAGAATACCAGTATAGCGAGGTGGGCAGACGGCGAAAACGCTGCGACCGTCTGCCCCGATGTTTTTCTTGCTCCGGCTCCTCTTCCTTCTTCCTTAAAGTTGGGCGCGCCCTCCGGTCTGGTAACCCGCCCGGTTGCGGGACCGCTTTGACACTTAGCGGCAAGGCCCATGGTACGTGACGGTAACGCGCCGTAGGCTCGAGCACTCAGCGCGCGTCGTGAACCCGGCTTCCGATGGAAGAACCCGGATCTCTTGCCTGAAGGATAACGGGGCCGGGCGCAGAAAGCTGAAGAGCGAATGTGCCAAGTGTTTGATGGGAACGGAAAAAGAGTCGTTCAAACTAACTGGATTGCGGATTCGCCGGTGAAATAAACCATGACGCCGAGCTCTCTTTGGTCGGCTTCGGTGGGTCCGATGGCCGCGTCGAGCTCGAACTCGATCACGGCTACGCCGGGCGGCACGGAGGGGAGCGTGGCGCTGTATTCGTGATCGCCTGCGTCCAAGAATTCGGCAGGCGGCAGGGGCGAGCCGTTCACGCTGGCTCGCAGGCGCGTTTGCGGACGGCGCTCGACCAAAGCTTCCGGCAAGTGAAACAGAAATCGCAGGGTCGCGGGCTGCAAGGTTTCCGCAACGTCAATGCGCACTGAGAAGCGCCGCTCGGTCCAGCGGGAAGATCCGTGCTCCAGCTCATGCCAGCCTCGCTCCAGAACCAGACCGGCGGGTTTGGAAAGGCGGCTTTCTGCGAGGAGATAGGCGCGCGCATCGCCTTGAGTGGTTACGGGGTCCGCGGCGGCGACGGAACCTCCCAGCGTCGCGTACTTCAAAATATTCCAGCCGGAACGGCGGACGATGCGCTTCAAACCAACTTCGGAAAAGATCCAGAAATTGGTGGGATCGTCGTTGAGCTCGCGATCGTCGACCAGGTACGCCATGGGGAGCGCTCTGAAGTTGAGCGTTCGATCCGGCGTCAGCGAGGCGATGCGAGTGCTCATATACAGGTACCGCGACTCCGCGCCAGCGTTTCCAGCGCGAGGTACGGATTCTTGAGGTGATATAAAACGCCCAGCATGATCGCGAGACTATAAGTTCGAGCCCGGCAGATTCGGGCGCGAGTCCACATCCACGGCGTGGATGCCGATGTGCGATCCCAAGGCGCGCCGAAGCGTTCGGACGCCTTCCATGCGGTTGTAATTGGTGGGTGCGTGGTCGACAGCATCCACGGGCACGCCCAAAGTTTCCAGGAAGAACGCCACATCGCCGTCGCCGCAGCCTAGATCAAGCACGGGACCAGACCCGATCATCTTGTGGAGCGCGTCGAGGTCCAGGCCCAGATCCCGATCGAGAATCTGCATCGCCGCCAGGGAGCGCCACGGATACCATCCCGCGCCTTCGAGCGCCGTCCTGTCCTTGACGGATTGCAGACGATCGTGAAATTGCGAGGCCAGGGCGTCGAGCGAACGTTCCGGCACGGGAGATTACTCCAGGCGCAGAATCTGCACGATGTTGCTGTAATCGTCGGTCCAGGGGCGGAAGCCGGGTTTTAACGGGGTCGGCGTAATGTCCGCGCCGGCGAATGCGGGTGCGTCGAACCACTGCGGAGTCGCTGGTGAGCAGGACCCAGGTGGAGGAGGAAAGATAGCTGGCGCCTTCGCCGTCGTCGCTGACCGTGCGGGCTTCCTTGTGGAAGTACGCCGCGCCCGCGGCGCACACGGGAGCCAGATCCAGATAGCGGTTGGAGATGTGCAGCGCCAGAATCCCGTCCGGCTTCAGGTGCCGGAAATACAGCGCCAGAGCCTCGCGCGTGAGCAGGTGGATCGGAATGGCGTCGCTCGAAAAGGCGTCCACGGAGAGGATATCGAAATTCTGGGTGCGGTTGCCGTTCCAGGGTGAGCCGCGCGTCGCCCATCAGAATTTGCTTGTCGGCGGCGGCGGAATGCGGATAGAACGAGAATTGGGTTTGCGCGATGCCGGGAACCAGCGGATTGATTTCGTAGATGCGCAGATAATCGCCGGGGCGGCCGTAATTCGAAAGCACGCCGGCGCCCAGGCCGATGCTCCCGATGCGCGCCGGACGGACATCGTGGATGGCTCGAATGGAGCGGCCGACGCCGGAATTTTCGCCGTAGTAAGAAGTGGTGGTGTAGCGGAGCTCCGGACTCAGAAGCTGGGAGCCGTGATTGATGGTGCCATGCGTCAAATTGCGCAGCGCGTAGGTATCGGGATCGTCGTCGCTTACCTGCAACACGCCATAGAAGTTACGGACGATGAGCCGGTAGCCTCTTTCTTTTTCGAATTCGTGACGCACCAGATAGCCGGAAATCGCTCCCAGGCCGATGCACAGCGCCAGGCGAAGAGGCCAGGGTCCGATGCGCGGAATATCGACTTCCCACAACGTTGTCACCGTCAAAAGCGCGCAGGCGATCATGCCCAAGGGCAGTTCCCAGTAGCTGCGGAACACATGCGGCGCGATCAGGGCAACCACGACGCCGCCCAGGGCGCCGCCCAGTGCAACCATCAGGTAAAACAGCGTCAGGTGCTGCGGCGCCGGCTTGCGTTTGGCCAGCTCGCCGTGGCACACCATGCAGGCGACAAACAGGCCCGCGGCGAATAACGGAATGATTCTCTTGATATGCGTGTTCCCTGAATCCGCGTAGAGGTAATACGCCATGAAGCCCAGCAGCGGCGCGAGCAAGGGAACGAACACCCAGCGCTGATAGATCTTGTCGCTTTCAAAGCAAAGGATGAAGCTGAACAAATACAGAGCCAGCGGAATGACCCAGAGCAGTGGAATGGGCGCGACGTTCTGGCTGAGGTGATTGGTAATGGAAACCAGCAGGACGGAGGCGCAGGCGGCCAGGCCCACCCACAGTCCCATCTCGCGCCAATCCGGCCGCGGAGAAGCGGGGGCAGGTTCCATGGCGTCTTCATTGGCATCGTCAATTGGGTCAACGGCGTCTTCGGGCGAAGCTTGCTTCGCGCTGGAGATGAGCGCGGCCGATCCGCAGAGCAGGACGAACGCGACATAAATCCCGCTCCACCCCCAGGCCTGCTGGCGCGAGGTGAGGTTGGGCTCGACCAGGAACGGAAAGCTGAGCAACCCCAGCATGGAGCCGAAATTGGAGAGAGCAAAGAGGCGGTAGGGAAACTTCGAGCCGGTGTGCCGTACGTACCAGGCCTGCAGCAGCGGGCTGGTGGAGGAGAGCAGAAAATACGGGAGGCCGATGGTGATAGCGAGCAAGATCAGGATGCGCAGAGTGGGATCGCCCGCAGCCTCCGGCTTCCAACTCGGGTTGGGCAAGATCGGCAGCAAGCCCAGGCTGACCAGAAGCAGCGCGCCGTGCACTTGCATCTGCCGTCTGGAGTTCAGGCGGGCGATCAGGAAATGGGCGTAGGCGTAGCCCGCCAGCAGCGAGACCTGGAAGAACAGCATGGCCGCGGTCCACACCGCGGCGGATCCGCCGAACCACGGCAGAATGATCTTGGCGATAAGCGGCTGCACCTGGAACAGGAGGAAAGCGCTCAGGAAAATGGTAACGGCGTAGAGAATCATGGCAATCGGTATCCTAAGGAAGAGCGGCCCGCAGCCAGGCGGGCAGGCCGTTGGTGATGCGGACAATATTCGAATAATCGTCGGTCCAGGCGCGGAATCCTGGAGTAATGGTCATGGGGCGGACCGAAGCATCCTGGAAGTTGGGGTGATTGAAGATGCTGGGGTCGCGCGAAAGAATCATCCAGGTGGACGGAACATAATAGGATTGCGTGTCCCCGTCATCGGCCACCGTCATACCGGAAAAGCCCACCTCCCGGCCGGCCGTCGAGATCACCGGCTCCAGATCGAGGTAGCGATTGGAAATGTTGAAGATCAGGACTCCGTCGGGCTTGAGATGGCGCAAGTAAATCTGGTAGGCCTCGCGGGTGAGCAAATGCATGGGCACGGCGTCGCTCGAAAACGCATCCATGGTCAGGACGTCGAGATTCTCGCTGGGCTTGCGTTCCAGCACCAGGCGTCCGTCTCCCATCTAGATGTCTTTGTGGGCGGGGCAGTCAGGATAGAAGGTGAACTGGGAACAGGCGATCTGCGGGATCAAGGGATTGATTTCGTAATAATGCAGAGTATCGCCGGCGCGGGCGAGCGAGGCGGTGACGCCGGCGCCCAGTCCCAGGATGCCGATGCGGATGGGACCTTTGTCACCCTTGGCGCGGATGGCGCGGTTAATGCCGGAATTGATTCCGAAATAGGAGGTGGGGATACGGCCTGCGCCGGGTCCGTCGATCTCGGTTCCGTGATTGATGGTGCCGTGGACCAGAGTGCGCTCGCCGGGATAATTTGTGGTGGGGTCGGGCGGATCGTCGCGCACGCGCAGGAGTCCGTAGAAATTGCGAGCGGCCATGGTGTAAAAATGCTGGTTGTTGATTTCCAGGCGGCCCAGGTAGCCGGTTAATCCGGCCGCGGCGGCCAGGGTGAGGGCGTGCCTCCACGTTTCGGAACGCGCCAGCCAGCCGGTGAACGCGCCCAGAGTCACGCACGCCAGCACATGCTGCCAGGTCCCCAGGAGCGGAATGTTGATGTTCCACAACGCGACGGCCAGGGCCAGCGCGCATACTGCCGCGGCGACACCGGATTCGTCATCCCACAAAGCGATGGCGGCCAGCAGCGCGCACGCGGCCACGGCGATGGGCATTTCCGCGTAGCTATGGAACAGATGCGGGGCCAACAATGCGACGAACAATCCGCCGATGGCGCCGCCCACGGAGACCATCAGGTAGAACTGAGTCAGGTAGCGGGGGTGCGGCTTGCGCCTGGCCAGCTCGCCGTGGCACACCATGCAACACACGAACAGCGCGCCGCACAGGCCGGGGATCAGTTTGTTGATCACGTCCTCGTTATTTTCAAACTGGGCGTTGCCGCGCGCGAACAGCCATAGCGAGCCGACCAGCAGCGGCATGAAGATCCAGCGCTGGTACAGGCGGCCGCTTTCAAAGCACAGGATGAAGCTGAGCAGATAGATGCTGAGCGGGACCACCCACAACAGCGGGATCGGCGCGACGTTCTGGGTCAAGTGGCTGGTGGTGGCCAGCAGCAGCGTGGAGGCGCAGGCGGCCAGCGCGACCCAGAAGATCCTGGTGGCGAGGCTGGGCGGCGCGGAATCCGTTTCCGCTTCGGCTTCCACAGGGACCGCGAATTTACTGCTCTTCCATCCGGCGGCGGCGCACGCCAGCGCGAAGACGGCGTAGGCCGAGGACCAGATGATCGCCTGGCGGCTGAGAGTCAGCCTCGGCTCGATGACGAAAGGGTAGCTGAGCAGCGCCAGAAAAGATCCGAAATTGGACAGCGCGAACAGACGATAGGGCAGAGCGCCGTGATGCGCCCGCACATACCAGGCTTGCAGCAACGGGCTGGTTGCTGAGAGCAGCGTGTAAGGCAGACCGATGGTCGCGGCCAACAGCAGCAGGATGTGGAGCGTGGGGTCGCCTCCGGGTTCGGGCTTCCAGTACGCCGAAGGAAGGATGGGCAGAGTAGCCAGACTGCCGGCCAGAAGCGCCAGATGCACCCATAGCTGCATTTTGGGCTTCACGTAGCGGACGAGAACGTGAGCGTAAAAGTAGCCGGCCAGCAGCAGCAGTTGAAAGAACAGGAGCGCCGCGCTCCACACCGCGGCCGATCCGCCGAACCAGGGAAGAATGAACTTCGCGATCAGGGGCTGGACCTGGAACAGGAGAAACGCGCTTAGGAATATGGTGACCGCGTAAATCAACATCGACCGCCTAGCATAGCGTAAAGTGGGCGGGTTGAAGATGAAGGGAATTTAAGCCGAAGCGAATCCGGGTCCGGGCCGGAGCGCGTCGCGGACACGGCAATCGACGACCCCAAGCCCTGCGGCTTGCGGGTTGCGTCGCCGGGATGGAAGCAAGAAAAGACCAGCAGGGCAACGGCCAAGGCTGTTGCCGCGCCGGCGAGCGGCGCTCGAAGGCAGGCGGGAATGCGCCGGTGGGTGAGCACCAACAGCACCTGGCTGCCGCGCGCTTCCAGTTCCAAGGAAACCACGGAGGAGTCGCGCAGGGAATATTCCAGGCTGCGGAGCGGCCGGCAGCCGGTGATCCCGCAAATATCGGCGGCGGATTCCGCCAGCCAGGTGCGTTGCAGATCGGGCTGGGTGAGGTAATCCCAGACGCGCTCGATGGGGCCGGGGAGCAAGCGCTCGAAGCGCACGCTCGGGATAGACGCGATTTGGGCGGTGGCACTACTCATTTCTTTCTCCTGCGGAGTTCCTTGCGGAGTGCATTGTCGAGCGCGTCCAGCTTGGGCGGCCAGAAGCGTTTGACGCGCGCGAGCCATTGATCGAGCTCGGCGAAGCCGGCCGGGTCGATACCGTAGATGCGGCGCTGCGCGTCGATGCGCACCGAGACCAGCCGGGCCTGGCGCAGCACTTTCAAATGTTGCGAGATGGCGGGCGGGCTGAAGTCGAAGTGCTCCACGATCTCGCCGGCGGCGAGATCGCGCTGGGCCAGGATCTCGACGATCTGGCGGCGGGTGGGGTCGGCAAGGGCGGCGAAGGCGAGCACGACCGGTATTATTGCTCAGGCGCTTAAATAAGTCAATTCTAAAGTTCGGCCGGCCTGTTCCTCCAGAGGGGGGGCTGGGGTCAATCTAGAACGAGTCTGGAGCGCTGGAAACGGGCCATGCCGGCGAACAAGAGCGCGAGGTCGACGGCCAGCAGCACTCCGGCCGCGCCCAGAACCAAGCCGGTCTGGGACCAGGTGACCAGAATCCGCCCGAACCAGACCTTCCACTCCATCGGCAGGTTGCCGCTCCCGAAAATAACCGCGAAGAACAGGACCAAGAAGCCGACGGCCAGGGTCTGCTGGGCCTGGCGCACCGTCGCGGCGTGCAGGGAAACCAGAACTCCGGCCGTCGTGATCGCACCTCCCAGCAGCGGAGGTCCCAATAAAATGATGAGCCAACTTGCGGCATCGTGGTAGATCAGGATCTCGCCGCGCCAGTTCCTCACATTGACCGTGATCAAGCCGGTCAGGATGCAAGCGATCGACATCAGCCAGCCATAAGCCATGGATGCGACGATCCTTCCAAAGAGGATGGCCCGGTCTGAGAGGCGGCTGGCGAGCAGCGTTTCGAGAGTGTGGCGTTCCCGCTCTCCGGCGAAGGAATCGGCAATGACGGCGGTGATCACAAACGCGGACAAAAACACCGGCAGCAGAAGCTCGGTCGCGACGAAGAATCTTTCCGGGGGCAGGCGCCAGGGAATGAAGATTCCGACGATCGCAATCAAGATGACCGGCCGGGCCCATCCACTCGCGCCATTCCAACTGACGAGACCGCCGACCGACCCTCGCTCCAGAACGATTTCTTTCCACTCCTTCCACAGCACGGTGATGAAATCGGCGTTCATTTTTCCTCCTCCATCAACGTAAGGAACACGTCTTCGAGGCTCCCCTGGCCGCTGCGGACCTCCTGCACTTCACCGCCCTCGCGCACGATCAGGCTGACCAGCGGCGCGGAGTTCGCGCCATCTTTCAGAGTCAGAATCAGCCGGCCGTTCTCGACCGAAGCCTGCGCGACCTCGCCCTGTCGCCTCAGGGCGGCGAGCATCTCGTCGGTAAAACCACGTCCGGAGATTTCGGTGCGCTGTCCTCCGCCGCGCGCGCGCAACTCCGAGGGGCTGCCAATGGCGAGCAGCTTGCCCTGGCGGATCACCGCCACCAGGCTGCACAGCTTCTCGGCTTCCGCCATGTTATGGGTGGTGAGGAAGATGGTCGCGCCCTGGCGCGAGGCCAGCGCCGCAAGGTCCTCGCGGAGGCCGGCGGCGGCAACCGGATCGAGGCCCGCGGTGGGCTCGTCCAGGAACACCAGCCCGGGATGGTGCAACAGCGGCCGGGCGATGGCGAGCTTCTGCTTCATGCCGCGGCTCCACTTCACTACCGTGTCCTTGCGCCGGTCCCACAGGCCGAGGTGCGTGAGCAGCTCTCGAATGCGTTCGTCGAGCTCTGCCTTGGGCATGTGCGCAACGCGCCCGTAGAAACGCAGGTTGTCTTCCGCGCTGAGCCTTTCGTAAAGGCCGGAGTGTTCGAGCAGCGCTCCGGAGCGGGCGCGGATCTGGTCCCCTTGCGTTCGCGTATCGAACCCGAGCACTTCCGCGCTTCCGCTGCTGGGCTCGATCAAGCCGAGCAGAAGCCGGATGGTGGTGGTCTTGCCGGCGCCGTTGGGGCCGAGGAAACCGAACACGGCGCCAACAGGGACTTCGAGGGTGAGATCGTCAAGAGCGCGAACCGACCCGAAGTTGCGCGTCAGCCCGCGTGCGCGGATTGCAAGAGCTGGCATGTCCAGTGAGCCGCCCTTGAATATAGCAGGTAGGTAGAATCGAAACAGACCCCGATGACGCCCGATGACTTCCGCCGGCTCGCGCTGGAGGTGCCCGGCGCGATCGAGAGCTCCCACCAGCGCCACCCGGACTTTCGCGTTCGCGGCAAAATCTTCGCCACGCTGGGCTACCCGGATAAAGTCTGGGGCATGGTCAAGCTCACGCCGGAGCAGCAGAGAGCTTTTGTTCAGTCCGATGGCGCGGCTTTTGTTCCCGTGAAAGGCGCATGGGGAGAGCGGGGCTGCACCAACGTCCGGCTGTCCGCGGCCCGCGAGGCATTACTGCAGGAGGCGATCGCGGCGGCGTGCGGCAATATTCCGATGGCTCCGGCGCGGAAACGGCGGTGAGTCGCCTGTCCCGGCTCTTCTCGAACAGGAGCTGGCCGACGAGGGCGTCGGCCGCGGACGAGGGCGTCCGCCCCACATCACCCTCTTAGAGACTGTGAAACTGGTCTAGAATCAACCGGGGTATTTTTCTCTTAGTGGGTCATGTCGTACATGACGTAGTTGAGGCCGATGCGGATGCCGAGGGCGGAGTAGTTTTCGGGGTACTCGGGCGAGTCGGCCCACTCCCAGGAATCGCCCAGGTCGGAGTTGACCACGATGGCCACCATGATGCGGCCCTTATCGTCGTAGATGCCGCGCCAGTAGGGAGTGTCGCCGTCGTTCTGGTAGCCGGAGCCGTACAGGCCCCATTGGCCGGGGACGCGATAGCGGTCATCCAGATCGTAAATGGTGTGGAAGATCTGGTCGGCGTTGGGGATGTCGACCGGGTTGCGATCGGGAAAGACGCGGCGCATGCTGGCCATGAAGACTTCCCATTCCCGGCTGCCCCAGAAATCGTCGGCCATGAAGAAGCCGCCGCGCAGAAGGTAGTCGCGCATCCTGGCGGCTTGCGCGTCGGTAGGTTCCACTCCCCGGGACGAACCGCGTAGAGCCAGGGCCAGTTGTAAACATCGTCGCCCTCGTCGAGATTCACGGGCTGCTCCACCGAACGCGAGTGAATCCGCGTCAGACGCCGCACGGCCTGCAGAAAATGACGATCGGCGCGGGGATAATCCTGGGTCCAACTGGACATTGCCCTGCGCCCAATATTTTCCGGCGCGATCGAAACGCGCGTAGGGCGCCGGCGGATACATCAGGCGGGCGAAAGCGAATTCGGTTTTCTCCCGATAGTCGGCGGGAAGCGGGAAATTGTTGTACTCGATGGCCGGGATATTCGCGGAAAGCGAGCTGGAAGGCGCACAGCGATCCGGCGAAAGCCATCGCTCCGCCGAGACGCCACGAATCCGCGCCGCAGATTCACACCCAGAGGATAGCACCGGGACGGGCCTTAGCGCGCCGGGCCTGTCGACGCGGCTCCTTAGCGGAGTACTAGGGGTTCACAAGTACTGCTTTTCGCGTGCCGGCGCGCTGCATACTTTATGAAACGAGCGACGAAAGTCGATATGCCTCTAGGCCCGGCTCAATCCCGACTGCGCATGATGGAATCGCTGGAGGCGCGGCCGGATCTTACCGTCATCCTGGATTCGAGCGGCAGCCCGGGCTCGCGGCTGCAAGCGCGGTTTCTCGGCCACACTGGAGACGTCATGAAGATCCAGGCCGGCGTCGCGCTGGGCGAAGGCATGCTGGTGAGCGTCGCCGGACAGGTGGATACTGGAACCGGTGTCGCGCCGGTGCTGGGGCAGTACCGCGTGCGCTGGTCCAGAATCGTGGGCATCGGCAAGTATCAGGCCGAGCTGGCCATGGAGACTCCGCCCGCTGAATTTGTCGCCGATGACCCGGCAGCAGCGGCCCAGCCTTCTCGCGGGTCTTCCGCGCATGGGTCTGGGGCGCGCGGCGGAGACGATGTCGATTACTATGAAGTCCTTCAGCTCAGCCGTCAGGCCGATACGGACACCATTCATCGCGTCTTTCATGTTCTGGCGCAGCGCTATCATCCCGACAATCGCGAAACCGGCAACGACTTTCTGTTCCGGAAGGTGGTGGAGGCGCACAACGTTCTGAGCCACGCGGAACGGCGCGCCGCCTATGACGTCGGCCTGATCGCGGGCGATAAGGGGCGTTTGAAAATCTTCGATTCTCTCGAAAGCACGCAGGGGGTGCAAGCGGAAATCCGCAAGCGCAGGGGGGTGTTGCGGCTGCTGTACACCAAGCGGCTCACCGATCCGGCGCAGCCGACCATGCGCGTCCGCGAGTTCGCCGAGATGCTGGGGTGCCCCATCGAACATCTGGAGTTCAGCCTCTGGTTTCTTCGCGAGCGGAAGCTGATCGTCCGCTCCGATAACAACCAGTTCGAGATTACCTGCAATGGCGTGGAAGCGTTTGAGGAAGAAGAGTCGAATTATTCGAAGAAAGCGCACTTGACGCTGCCGGCTGCCGCGCAGGCTTCGGCATAGTTTCTGAGCGCGACCCATAGCGCGACCAGGGGGTCGCGCGCGGGTCAGGGGACCCGCCCCACCAACTCAAACCAGCCAGCCGTCGGCTTAAGGAACGCGGGGCGGACGCGGCTCATTGTGGGTCAAACGAGCCAGCCGTCGGCGATCTGGATCACGCGATGGCTATAGGCCGCGTTGGCTTCCGAGTGGGTGACTTGCACGATGGTGGTGCCGGCGTCGTTCAACTTCTTGAACACCTCCATGATCTCCTTGGCCTGCGAGGAGTGGAGATTGCCGGTGGGTTCGTCGGCGAGGATCACCTTGGGACTGGCGACGATGGCTCGCGCGATGGCCACCAGTTGCTGCTGGCCGCCGGAGAGCTGGTTGGGGAACAGGTCCTTTTTGCCCACGATCTGAAAACGATCCAGCACGTCGCAGACGATGGCGTCGCGCTCGGACTTCTTCACGTTGCGATAGGAGAGCGGGATTTCCAGGTTCTCGTAGACGGTGAGGGAATCGAGCAGGTGGTAGCTCTGGAACACGAATCCGAAATACTTCTTATAAACCTCGTCGCGATCCTTTTTGCGGAGCTGGTGAATCGGGAAATCCAGCAGCCGGTATTCACCGGTCCAGGCGCTATCGTGCATGCCGATCACGTGCAGCAAGGTGGATTTGCCGGCGCCGGAGGGTCCCATGATGGAGACGAACTCGCCTTCTTTAATATCGACGTTGATGCGGCGTAGGACGAAGGTCTTGGCGGGTCCGTGCTCGAAGTATTTCTCGACGTTACGCAGTTGGATCATAAAAGCCGAATCAAAGTTTCTCCCGGAGAACCTTGTCGACCATGGCCGGGTTGGCTTGGCCGCGCGTGGCCTTCATCACCTGGCCCACAAAGAAGGCCAGCACCGTAGTTTTTCCGCCGCGGTACTGCTCCACCTGTTTGGGATTGGCGGCGATAATTTCGTCGATGATCTTGCCCAGCGCGCCTTCATCGCTGATTTGAGCCAAGCCTTCGCGCTCGATGACCGCCTCAGGCGGTTCGCTCGATGTGAACATCTTCGGAAAGATCTCTTTGGCCAATTTACCGCTGATCTTGCCTTGGGCGATCAGCATGACCAGGGCTCCAAGATTTTCGGCGCTGACCGGCGATTGGGAGATGTCCTTGCCGGCGTCCTTGAGCGCGGCGGCCAAGTCGCCCATCACCCAATGCGCGGCGGCGCGAGGATCGCCCGCGGATTGGGCGGCTAGCTCGAAGTAATCGCCCAGGGCGCGCGTGGCGGTGAGCACGTCCGCGTCGTACTCGCGCAAGCCGTAAGACTCGATGAAACGCGCCCGGCGAGCGGCCGGAAGCTCAGGCATGGCGGCGCGGATGCGGGCGAGCCAATCCTCGCCGATGCGCAGGGGCGCCAGATCGGGCTCGGGGAAATAGCGGTAGTCGTGCGCGTGTTCCTTGCTGCGCATGCCCACGGTTTCGCCGGTCTCCACGTTAAACAGGCGGGTTTCCTGCATTACGCGTCCGCCGCTTTCGAGGATGCCCACCTGGCGCTCAATCTCCTGATCGACGGCCATTTTCAGGAAGCGGAAGGAGTTCAGGTTCTTGACCTCGGCCTTGGTGCCCAGCTTTTCCGCGCCCTTCAGGCGCACGCTGACATTGGCGTCGCAGCGCAGGTGGCCCTTTTCCATGTCGCAGGTGGAAACGGAGATGTACTGGAGCACCTGCTTCAGCTCCGTCAGATACGCGTGAGCCTCCTCAGAGCTGCGCATATCCGGTTCGCTGACGATTTCGATGAGCGGGGTGCCGCTGCGGTTGAGATCGATGTAGCTGTAACGGTCGGAATCCTTGAAGCCGTCGTGGATGCTCTTGCCGGCGTCGTCTTCCATATGGACGCGGGTGACGCCGATGCGCTTCTTCACGCCGTTCACTTCGATATCGACCCAGCCATGCTCGGCCAGCGGCTGATCGTACTGCGAAATCTGGTAGCCCTTGGGCAGATCCGGGTAGAAGTAGTTTTTGCGGGCGAAGACGGATTGCGAATTCACGCGGCAGTTCAGCGCCAGGCCGGCCTCGATGGCCAATTCGACGGCTTGGCGGCTGAGCACGGGGAGGGCTCCAGGCAATCCCAGACACACGGGGCAGACGTTGGTGTTGGGCGGAGCGCCGAAGCTGGTGGGACATCCGCAGAAGATTTTGGTGCGGGTGGCGAGCTGGACGTGAACCTCCAAACCGATGACCGGATCGTACTTAGCAATCACGTCCGGGTCCGGCGCAAGAGTGGCGCTCGACGGCATGCTTTTCATTATAGCGGCGGGTTCGCAAGAGCCGGTTGGTGAACGCGAGTACTAAGGTATTTCATCTATAAAATTTTTCCGCATCCGACCTAATGAACCGTACAATGAGCACCGATTGAGGTTGAGAGAGCTTATGCGCCACCACAAAACACCCTCACTTCTCCTGGTAGCGAATCTGTCGCTATTGGTTCTGCCGCTCTTGCTCGCCACGCCTTCAAAGGCCCTCGGATACGCCGATCCGGGAACCGGCGCATTTGTTTATCAGGCTGCCTACGCGGCATTCCTGGGCGGCACCTTCTACCTCCGGAAGTTTCTGAACCGGATCTGGCCCCGGCGCAAGTAGCGCAACCGGAGTCATTGGGAACACATGCTCACGGAAGCCGACGCCTCCTCGCCGGCGCAGGGGTCATTTCGCGATCCGGGGGGAAGGCTGTACTGCCTTCACGGCCGCATTCTGCGCGAAGTTGAACCCTCCTACGCGGCTGTTCTCGAAGCATTTTTGAGCACGCCGACCGCGCGAGAGGCCACCGGCCGCGGATCTCTGGTGCGCTCCCAACGAGTGCCGGCTGCGGAGTATCCGGAACTGGGATCGTCGGGCTTTGCTGGCGAACACGGGCTTTGGGAGCATGAGCGCATCGCCTTTCCCAGCTTTCCCTACGAATGGCCGCCGGAAATGCTGGCGGCCGCTGGTTCCCTGACTCTGGATCTGGCGGAGGCGGCGCTCGAGGATGGCTTCGGGCTCAAGGACGCCACTCCGTACAATATCCTGTTCCGCGGCGCGCAAGCGGTCTTCGTGGATGTTCTGTCGTTTGAGCGGCGCGACCCGCTGGACCAAACCTGGCTCGCGTATGGACAGTTTGTGCGGACGTTCCTGTTGCCGCTGGCGGCTCAGCGCTACTTTGGGCTGCCGGTGAACCATCTTTTGAAGGGACTGCGGGACGGGATCGAGCCGGAAATGCTGTATCAGTGGGCGGGATGGCTGCGGCGGCTGACGCCTCCGCTGCTGGGCCTGGTAAGTCTCCCGAAATGGATGGCTGGGCGGGGCGACGGGAACGCCCAATCTTATCGCACCCGCCCAGCGGGATCGCCGGAACAAGCCCGTTTTGTTTTGGGCGCATTGCTCCGCAGTTGCCGGCGGCACCTGAAAGCGCTTGCGCCGGACCAGCACAAGCAATCCGTCTGGAGCGGGTATTTGGATCAAAAGTCGCTCTATTCGGCTGCGCAACTCGAAGAAAAGGAAGGATTTGTGAAGGAGGCGCTGGATCTGGCGATGGGTCTGGAGCGTCCCGTGCGGGTGCTGGATGTGGGCGCCAACGAAGGCCGCTTCAGTCTTCTCGCGGCGCGGCGGGGCGCGGAAGTGGTGGCCATCGATTCGGACGCGGTGGTGACCGGCTCGACGTGGCGGCTTGCGGCGGCGGAGAACCTGAACATCCTGCCGCTGGTGGTCGATTTTACCCGCCCCACGCCGGCGGTGGGATGGCGCAACCGGGAGTGTGCGTCGTTTCTTGATCGAGCAGCGGGAAGCTTCGACCTGGTGATGATGCTGGCAGTGGCGCATCACATCCTGGTGACCGAGCGCATCCCCCTGGAGGATCTCCTGGCTCTGGCCGATGAATTATCGAGGGAGTATGTTCTGATCGAGTTCGTGGCTCCCGCGGATCCGATGTTTCAGCGGATCGTGCGCGGACGCGATCAGCTTTATGCGCATTTCTCTCCAGCCTGGTTTGAAGCCGCGGCACTATCGCGTTTCGAGCTGGTTCGATCCGCAAAGATTGACGGACTGCATCGATGGCTTTATCTCTTTCGCAGGCGGCGCGCCGCCAACTGACCAACGCCCTGACGGCGTTCTCGCTGGGGACTCTCTGCTTCATCCGGCGATGGTACGACCTGGAGCATTTGCAGCCGCGCGGCCTGGATTATTTCCGCTCCGCGCCGGAAAGCCTGGCGTTTCTGGAGTCCACAATTCTGGCGGCGATGCTGCTTGCCGCAGTGTTCTGGGGAGCGTGGCGATGGGCGGAGCGAAGTTCCTTTCCGCAACTGCGCGCGTTCGGGCGGGTTGCTTTTCTGCTGGTCCTGATGTATCCGATCGAATCGGTGCGGCGCTATTGGAACTCGCAGACGGACCATTTCGACCTCGGCAGCAACCTTTCGCTGTGGGTGATCGAGGCGATTCTGGCGGCGGGGGTGGTGGCGCTGCTGCTGGGCAGCCGGCGCATTCTGCAACCGGCCCGGCGTGTGACGCTGCTGCTGCTGTTGCTGTTTCCGGCGCTGATGATCGACTTTCTGATGAACCGCCTGGGCGCGGAACCAGCGGAGGTGTATGCGCCGCGGCCGCCGGCCTCAGTGTTGCCGGCTCGCGGGGCACACTCTCCGCGTTTCGTCTGGGTCATTTTCGATGAGCTGGACCAGCGCATGGCTTTCGAGCGGCGGCCGGCTTATCTGGAGCTTCCCGAACTGGACCGGATGGTGGGTGAATCCGTGTCCGCAAGCCACGCCGTGGAGACCGCAACGTTCACCGCTATCGCCCTGCCTTCCCTGATCTGCGGGCGGATCTTCACCAGCGCGCAAGCCGTGGACGCGAGTACGCTGGAGCTGCTTCCCCAGGGTTCCACGCAGCAGGTGGATTGGCGCGACGAACCAAATGTCTTTACGCGCGCCCGCAGTTTGGGCGTCAATGCAGCGCTGGTGGGCTGGCATCATCCCTACTGCCGGGTTCTGGGCGACCAGCTGATCGACTGTTTTGCGCTGCCCAGCTTCCACTCCACCGCGGCGCTGGCGGAAGAAGCCAGAGCTGCGCGGGATGGCGTGTGGAAAACCGCCGCCTGGTTGTTCAAATGGCAACTGGTGAATCTGAGGGATATGTTTCGACCCGGCGAAGATCCCGGCTCGGAACGCTTTCGCGACGCCGAGATTCAACATGCGCAACAGCAGCAGTATTTCCAGATCCGGGACCAGGCGTATCGCGACGCCGCCGACCCGAGCATCGATCTGCTCTTCCTGCATATCCCGGCTCCGCACCTGTTGCCGATTTACAATCGCCGCAAACATAACTTCGACCTCGACGGCGATCTGGACTACTTCGACAACGTAGCGCTGGTGGACCGCACTCTGGGCGAACTTCGGGCCGCCATCGAGCAGGCGGGTTTATCGGACCGGACGTCCCTGCTGGTCACGGCCGACCACGGGCTTCGGCCGGGAGCCTGGATCGGGCGCATGGGTTGGACCGAGGAACTGGACAGGCTGACCCAGCGCCAGCCGCCTGAAACCGTCCCTTTCATCCTGAAATTGGCGGGACAGAAGCAGGCGGTGCGGGTGGAGCACGTCTTTTCCAACGTAGCCGGCGCGGATCTTGCCCTGGCCGTGCTGGGCGGCAAGGTGGCGACCACGCAGCAAGCCGCCGCGTGGATGAATCAGCGGCCCGCGGTGCCTGGGAGCCAAGTGGTAGCGCGCGGACCGGCGAAGTCGGCGCAGTAGACGGGCTCGCGAGCTGTCGTCACTCGGATCGTCTATAGTTGCTTTGAAGGAGCAGCCATGACCCTCGCTCTGGAACGGCGACTTGCGATCAGCGCGGTCTTGACCCTGGCCTGTGTTTTTTCAAACGCTCAGGCGCAGAACATCGATTTTCAAACCATTGAAATTCAGACCGTCAGGATTGCGGATGGGCTGTACGTGCTGATGGGCGGGCCGGCGCAGGGCAACATCCTGGTCTCTACGGGCAGCGACGGAATTTTTCTGGTGGACACCATGTATGCGCCGATGCACCAGAAGATCATGGACGCGCTCAGCAAGATCAGCGGCCAGCCGATTCGTTACATCGTCAACACACACCTGCACGGAGATCACACGGCCGGCAACGAAGCCATGGCCAAGCTCGGCGCGGTGATTATTTCTCAGGAGAATATGCGCAAACGGATGGCTGGCCAGCAGAATGGCGGACCTCCCGGCGCGCTGCCGGCCATTACCTACACCGACAGCATGACTCTGCACTTCAATGGTGAGGAAATTTACATTTACCACCCCGCGCCCGCGCACACAGACGGCGATTCGATCGTCTACTTCCGCCATGCCAACGTCATGCACGTGGGCGACGTTCCGTCTTCCCTTCGGTATCCCAATATCGGAGTCACGGATGGAGGCTCGGTCGAGGGCATGATCGCCGCCGCGCGCCAGGTCATGAAAATCGCCAACGCGGACACGAAGATTATTCCGGGCCATCTTGGACCCGTGGTGGGCTTCAAGGAGATCCAACAACAGCTGGAGATGTTTGCGGCCGTGCGCGACCGCGTCCTGAGCGCCATCCGCGCCGGGAAAACTTTAGAGGAGGTGGTGGCGTCCAAGCCGACGGCGGATTTCGATCAGGGGCGCATGGGCGGGGCCATCACGCCCGACCGGTTTGTGACACTGGTTTATCAGGACCTGTCCGGAAAGAGGTAGCGCTCCATGAGACGATCAATCGCCGGCATCGCGCTTGCCCTTCTGATTTGTAGCGCTCCTGCGTCTTCCATGACCGTCGAGGAGCGCCGCCAGTATCTCGCAAAGCTGTTGCAGATTTTGCCGGATGTCCCGTCGTTCCAGCAGTGGCTCGACAAGACCGGGGAGCTTCCGCCGGATTTCGATGCCTTGCCGCGCATCAACGGGCTCCCGGACCCGCTGAAATTCCTCGACGGCAAGCCGGTGCGGACGGCCGCGGACTGGAAGTCGCGCCGCTCCGAGATCCGGCAGCTGTACGAGAAGTACGATCTGGGCACGATCCCGCCCAAGCCCAAACTGGATCGAGTGGTGTTGCTGGACGAAACGCCCGGAAAAGGATACGTGATCCGCAACGTGCGTCTGGAATTCGGACCGGGGAGCAAGGGCACGCTGCGGGTGCAAGTGATGATCCCGGATGGCAAGGGTCCGTTCCCGGTATTGATGGCGCCGAGCCTGGCGGGCTGGGGACCGTCCCTGCTTCGGCGCGGCTACATCTCCGCCGGATATGCGGCGAATGACGCCATGGACGACGCGGCCGCGCTGGCGCAGCTTTATCCTGAGTACGATTTTGCGTTGATCCCGCGCAGGGCCTGGGTCACCGGCCTCGTGCTGGATTATCTGGAGACGCTGCAACCCCAAGTAGATATGCGGCATGTCGGCCTGTTTGGGTACTCTCGCGACGGCAAAGCGGCGGCGATCGCCGCGGCACTGGACGAGCGCATCGCCGCTGTGATCGCCGGAAGCACCGGCGTGGGCGGCGTGCTGCCGTGGCGGCTCTCCGGCGAACGCAATTTCGGCGAGGGTATCGAGAGCACCACGCGCAGTTTCCCGACCTGGTTCGTTCCGCGTCTGCGCTTCTTTTCGGGTCGCGAGGACCGGCTGCCCATCGATGCCAATCTTCTGGTGGCGATGATCGCTCCGCGTGCGGCGCTGCTCGAATATGGGCTGAATGACGAGGTGTCGAACACCTGGGGCGATGAGCAGGCTTACAATTCCGCGCTGAAGGTATACGAGCTGCTGGGCCAGCCGGAGCGGCTGGGAATCATGCATGTGCCGGGTTTCCACGGCGCCAACGATCAGGAGATGTGCCTGGATTGGCTGGACATTCAGTTCGGCAGATCCGCTCGCGCGTGGACCAACAATTTGCTGTTCCCGTGGGATTTCGAGCAGTGGCGCGCTGGCGGCAAGGAGACTGTGGATTTGAGCCGCTATCCACAGCAGTTATCGAACGGGAAGTCATCGAACGAGGTTGCCACTTCCGTCGCGGACTGGGAGAAGCGGGTTGTGGATATTCGCAAGTCGGTGGAGTGGATGCTGGGCGATGAACCGGCCATGATGCCTCCGGCGGCGGGCCGCGGAGGGCGCGGCGGCAGGGGTCCGGCGCGGACAAACTCTGTGCAGACAAACCCAGGTCAGACCACGCCCGATCTGGTGGCCTGGGTGATCCAGCGCGGAGGCAATTCCTTTGGCTGGCTGGAGCCGCAGAAGAGCCAAACCGTTTCGCGCAGCGTGAGCTTCGGATACAACGTTCGCGGCGACCTTTACCTGCCCGCCGGCACGCTCGAAAACGCCAAGCTGCCGACGGTCATCTGGCTGCACGGATATAGTTATCCGCTGGGCTACATGTGGGTTTATCACAACGATCTGCATCCCATTCTGGCGCTGGTTCGGGCCGGCTATGCGGTGCTGGCCTTCGATCAAAGCGGTTTCGGAAGCAGGATGAGCGAGGCGGGCGCGTTCTATGACCGTTATCCGCACTGGTCGCAAATGGGGCGGATGGTGGAGGACACGCGCGCCGCCATTGACGCTCTTCAGCGCGACAACCAGGTGGACCCGCAGCGGATCTACCTGTTCGGATTCTCGATGGGCGGAACGGTCGGGCTCTACACGGCTGCGCTCGATTCGCGCGTCAAAGGAGTGGTGTCCATCGCCGGATTTACACCCATGCGCACGGATACCGCCGACCGCGGGACTGGCGGAGCCGCGCGCTACAGCAGCGAGCGCGGTCTGATTCCCCGGCTGGGTTTCTTCACGGGACAGGAAGCCAGAATTCCTTACGATTTCGACGACTTGTTGGGCGCGATTGCGCCGCGTCCCGTGCTGGTAATGGAGCCGCAGCTGGATCGCGACGGCACGCCGGCCGACGTGAAGACAGCGGTGGAGCAGGCCAAGAAAGTCTACGGGCTATACGGCGCCGTGGATAAGCTGGCGCTCTACGAACCGTGGGATTACACCCGCCTGCCCGAGAAATCGCAAGACTGGATCGTGCAGTGGATGGGTGCAACCCTGCGTTAAGCTTACTTGTGACGGTAGGTGATTCTACCCTTCGTCAGGTCGTAGGGAGAGAGTTCCAACGAAACCTTGTCCCCGTTCATGATCTTGATCCGATTGCGCCGGAGTCTTCCGGCCATGGTCGCCAGCACTGTTCGGCCGGCGTCAAGTTCTATCGAAAACATTCCAGCTTTGAACTTTTCTACAACTTTACCGAGTACTTCGATTGCATCTTCTTTGGGCAAATTATTTTCAACCTTTCTGTTTGTTAGTAGCGATTGTTGCGGCGTTCCCCGCCGAAGCCGCCGCCGTTTCCACGGTCAGCTTTCGGACGGGCTTCGTTTACGGTGATGGCCCTGCCATCCAGTTGTGCACCGCTGAGCTCAGCGATGGCGCGATCCGCTTCGGCGGCGTTGCTCATTTCAACAAATCCGAAGCCTTTGGCCTGGCCTGTGTCCCGGTCCGTGATGATGCTGACACGATCCACTGTGCCGTATGCCTGAAACACCGATCGAACTGCGTCTTCGGTGGCCCCGAAGCTGAGATTTCCTACAAAAATATTCTTCATTCAAGTTTCCTTTTGGTTGCGGAGTGAATCGGGGCAGGATCGGGCGAGGGCTGTTAGACCGGACGTTGCGAAAGAGCCAGTACAGTGAGTTAATAAACCCATTATCGCACAGCGCGAGGCGGGTCAGCTCAAGCAGGCTCTCTAGCAGCCCGTGGCAGAAGGGGCCGAAACGCAAAAGCCTGGGACAGTCACCATATTTCGCCACAGAGGCGCATTGATTCGATGGAGCTTCCCGGTGGACGAAATACGGTGGCTGTCCCGGTTTTTGCGCCAGACCACTTTCACCACGGGCTGCTAGGCCAGCCGCCGGACCACGCGGAACGGAAGGGTTACGATCGCCCATACCAGGCCCAGCGCGCCTTCGACGGCGATCCCCACCAGACGGAATGGCAGCAGTAGCAGCCACAGGAGGGGATAGAGGACCAATGCGAGAAGCGCCAGGGGCCAGCACAGGACAAACAAAATGCACCACAGTAGAAAGGTGAACATGGCAGTTGCGGCTCACTCCTAGTAACGAATGCGACGTTTCGGAAGTTCCACCGGTCTCGCGATTTTTGGCGCCGCGGTGTTCGCCGCACTGGCGCCGCTGCCCAGGACGTTCATCGAACGGGTTTACTCGACGCTTCTCTACGCCCACCTTCAGCGGATCGTCACGCGCGCCTCGAATCTGGCGGGGTTCGCGTTGTTCGATGTGCTGGTCATCGGGATCATCGCGGCGTGGCTGCTGGCGCTGGGCCTCGATATCCGCCGTGAGCGGGGCCGCGTTTTTGCGCAGGTTCTGGTGCGGACGATTGTTTGGGCTTCCGGCCTTTACCTTGCGTTCCTGTGCCTGTGGGGATTCAACTACCGGCGGGTGAAACTTAGCGCCAAGCTCGAAATCGATGCGCGGGCGATTTCGCCCGAAGGGGCTTATTCGTTTGCCGTGACAGCCATCGATCGGCTGAATGCGACGCACGATCAGGCCCATGCGGCGGAGCCGATAGCGTTCGGCTCCCTGGAGCCTTCGCTGGTGAACGGATTCCATCGCGCGCAGCACGAGCTCGGAAGCGCTACCGACGCCGTCCCCGGACGGCCGAAGCGGACCTTGCTGAATCCTTTTTTTCGACTGACCGGGGTGGATGGGATGACCGATCCGTACTTCCTCGAAACGCTGATCGAAGACAGCGTGCTGCCTGTCGAGCGCCCACTGGTGATTGCTCACGAATGGGGCCACCTGGCCGGATTTGCGGATGAATCCGAGGCGAATTTCGTGGGGTGGCTGGCGTGTGTCCACGGATCGGCGGCGGACCAGTACAGCGGATGGCTGTTGGTGTACGAAGAGCTGATGCCCATGGTTCGCGGTCCGGATCGTTCTGAACTGTACCGGCGGCTGGGTCCCGGGCCGCTTGAAGATTTGCGCGCGATTATCGAACGGGAGCAGAGGCAGGTGAGTCCACGCGCAGCCCGCGTCTCGTCGCGAGTGTATGACCGGTACCTCAAGGCGAATCGCATCCAATCCGGCGTGGCCAATTACAATGAGGTCGCGGGCTTGCTGTTAGGCGTCCGGTTTGGCCCGGACTGGACGCCCAAGTACTCGCGTTCGGAATTACGGTGACGTATTTCCGTCGGTGGGGCGGACGCCCTCGTCCGCGCGGGAGTCCTCGTCCCGTCCACGCCGGCCGGGGGGCCGGCTGCGGTCCAGGGGGACCGCCCGCCTTGCAAAGTTCAGTACCCGATTCGTTACCGTATTTGCGAACGGGGGTACGAAGCTAAAGCGCTCTACCGAAGGCGGAGGTTTGCCGCGATTCGGGAAGGACTTCCGCGGGCCGGGCCTCACCGTGATAGATTGTTAGTCGCCTGAAATCCTGGGAGGTTCTTCATGAAGCGACGTCATTTTAGAAACTCGCACACCCAACTCGTTGCCGCGGCGCTGCTGCTCGCCGGCCCCGTCTTCGCGCAGACCAAGGCCAAAGCGCAAAATGTGCCCGAAATCGCCGTACGATTCGGCGCCCAATCTGCTCAAGCTCCCCGCCGGCCTGTACATGGGCGAGGCCATGGGCGTGGCCACCAACTCCAAAGGCCACATCTTCGTCTTCACGCGCAGCGCCAACACGCGCCTGTTCGAATTCGATCAGAACGGCATCTTCGTGCGCGAGATCGGCGAGGGCAATTACGGCTTCGAGTTCGCGCACTCGGTGCGCGTCGATCCGCAGGACAACATCTGGGCGGTGGACGAAGGCACCAACATGGTCATCAAGTTCAATCCGGCGGGACGGATCGTGATGGTGCTCGGCCACCGGCCGGAAGTCGTGGCAGGCGCATGCCGGCGACCACCAACGTCCCCGCGCCGCCCGCCGCAAAAATATACGCTGGCCGTCCCACCGATGTCGCCTGGGACCCGCAGGGCAACATCTTTGTCTCCGACGGATACACCAATCACCGCGTGGTGAAGTACGACAAGAACGGCAGGTTCCTCAAACAGGTGGGCAGCGAAAAACCCGGCTCGCGAACCCAGCCAGTTCAACATGCCGCACGCCATCGCGGTGGATGCGCAAGGGCAACGTCTACGTCGCCGACCGCGCCAACCACCGCATCCAGGTGTTCGACAACAACCTGGAGCGCAAGGCGATCTACGACAACATCGGCGATTCCTGGACGGTCTGCATCTCGCCCGGGCCCGCACCAATACCTGTTCACGTCCAACTCCAATCCCAATGGCAACGCGCCCGGATCGTGGGACATCACCGGCGAGATTTACAAGATGGAACTGGACGGGACCATCCTCGGCAAGTTCGGCCACGCCGGCAAGGAGCTGGGCGGCTTCCAGGTGGTGCACATGATGGATTGCCGCAATCCCAACCAGATTTTCGTGGCGGAGATCGAGTCCTGGCGCGTGCAGAAACTGTTGCTGAAGCCGCGGGCAAATGAGAGCCGACGGAAAGAGAGAATCAGCCATGACACACCTTTTTGAGATCGCACTCGCCGCGCTGCTGCTGAGCCGGGATTCCGGCGGCCGCAGCCCAGTCCGCGTGCCGGAGATCCGCTTCGATTCCGCCGAGCGTGCTGAAGCTGCCCGACAATCATCTATCTGGGCGAAGTGGCGGGCGTGGCGACGAACTCCAAGGGCGATCTTTTTGTCTACACGCGCACCGGCCATCCGACCATTTCGCTGGGCACTTCGCGGCCCTTCGCGCATGGAGGCTCGCGGATGTTTGAGTTCGATAAGACCGGCAAATTCGTGCGCGAGATCGGCACAGATTCCTACGCCATGCTGGTGGCGCAGCAGGTGCGCGTCGATCCGCAGGACAACGTCTGGATCGTCGATCAGATGGCGAGCATGGTCATCAAGTTCGACCCCAACGGGCAGATTCAACTGCTGCTGGGGAGGAAATCGGAATCGGAGCGGGTTCCGGCCGCGCCGCTTAATCCGGGCGGCAGGCGGCGCTCGGCGGGCGGCCGCGGCGGCGGACGCGGCCGCGGTGGACCTCCCGGCGCCGGCCAGCAGAGCGACGTTTTTCAACGGCCCACCGACGTGGCCTGGGACGCCGCCGGGAACATTTATATGGCCGACGGCTTTGGCAACGCCCGCATCGCCAAGTTCGACAAGCACGGCAAGTTCATCAAGTCCTGGGGATCGCGAGGGGCCGATCCGGGCCAGTTCAACACGCCGCACGGGATCGCGATCGATGCGCAAGGCAACGTGTATGTCGCCGACAGCGGGAACAAACGGATTCAGGTCTTCGACGGCGACGGAACCTTCAAGACCCAGATCGCCGAACATGGGAGCTCCTGCCGCGATCTGCATCACGCCCGGAGCGCATCAATATCTGTACAGCTCAAATTCCAATCCGCCGGACGATATCGACGCCGGCGGCGAGATCTACAAAGTGGAATTGGACGGGAAAATCGTCGGGCAGTTCGGCAAAGCGGGCAAGCTGCCGAAGGAATTCGGCACCGTCAACGCCATCGATTGCCGCAGCGAGAACGATCTCTATGTGGGCGAGATCGGCAACTGGCGAGTGCAAAAGCTCACGCTGCACCCGTAGGTGAGGGCGTAGGTTGGTGGGCCCTGATGGATTCGAACCATCGACCAACGGATTATGAGTCCGCTGCACTAACCGCTGTGCTAAGGGCCCGAGACCCATATTGTATCCTTAAGAATCGTCTCGGCGTAGATCTGTTCCATGAGATCTGTTGTATGCTTTAAAAGGCGTGTTGCGAATCCACCGAACTGCTGTATTTTTAGGCTCCGCGGCCGGCTTGGCGTTGCTGGGCGCGAGCGTGGCGCATCTTTGCGCCGCACCTCCTCAGCAGGGGGCTCAACAGGCGGTCGCCGCGCATCGAGCCATGCTGGATGAGTACTGCGTGGTCTGCCACAACCAGCAAGCCAAAACGGCCGGGTTGATGCTCGACAAGATGGACCTGAATCATGTGCCCGAGGGCGCGCAAACCTGGGAAAAGGTGATTCTGAAGCTGCGCGGAGGCATGATGCCGCCGCAGGGCAATCCGCGGCCGGATCAGGCTTCCATCGACTCCTTTGTCAACTTGGCTGGAGACATCGATCGACAACGCGCCGACGGCCCGCGCCGAACCCGGGCCGCTCCCGCTGCACCGGCTGAACCGCACCGAATACGGCAACGCCGATCCACGACCTGCTGGGGCTGGATCTCAACGTCTCCGATCTGCTGCCGGCCGATGACGAATCCGACGGCTTCGACAACATCGCGGACGTGCTGAAGGTTTCGCCCTCGCTGCTGGAGCAGTATCTGTCCGCGTCCACCAAGATTGCCGCGCTGGCGGTGGGCGATCCCGCCATCGCTCCGGTCAGCCAGGTCTATCCGGTTCCTCCGGATCTGGCGCAGGAGGAGCACATCGAAGGCCTGCCGCTGGGCACGCGCGGCGGCATCCTGATCCACCACAACTTTCCCGCTGGACGCCGATTACGATTTCAGCGTCGCGCTGGTGCAGAACATCGTCGGCTACGTCACCGGCCTGGAGTACGCGCATCAGCTGGAAATCAGCATTGACGGCAAGCGCGTGTTCCTGGCTCCGGTGGGCGGCGAGGAAGACAATAAGATGTCCGACGCCAACCTGGGCATCGCCAAGGACACGCTGGATGCGCGCCTGAAGACGCGGGTGCATGTCACCGCCGGGCCGCATGCCGTGGCCGTGGCGTTCCTGCGCAAGAACTCCTCCGAATCCGACGAGCCCTTGCAGCCCTTCACGCGCGACCTGGATCTGCAGAACATGAACGGCATTCCGCTGATCGATCACGTGACAGATCACCGGACCGTTTGACGCCAAAGGCCCCGGCGATACGCCCAGCCGCCGCCGGATCTTTACTTGCACAGCCGGCCAAGCCAGTCGATGAGACGCCCTGCGCCAAGCAGATTCTCTCCAGCGCTGGCGCGCCGGGCGTATCGCGGCCCGGTTTCCGATAAGGATCTGGAGACGCTGCTGAGCTTCTATCAATCCGGCCGCAACCATTCCACTTTCGAGTACGGAATCGAGAACGCGCTGCGGCTGATTCTGGCCAGCCCCAAGTTCATCTTCCGCGCTCCAGCCCGATCCGGCGAGCGCCGCTCCGGGCTCGGTGTATCGCGTGAGCGATCTGGAACTGGCCTCGCGGCTATCCTTCTTCTTGTGGAGCAGCCTTCCGGACGATCAGCTTCTGGACCTGGCCACGCAAGGGAAGCTGCAGGATCCGGCGGTGCTGGAGCAGCAGGTCAAGCGCATGCTGGCCGATCCCGAGCCGAACGCGCTGGTGACGAATTTCGCGGGGCAGTGGCTGTACCTGCGCAACGTGCAGAGCGTCTCGCCGAACCAAGACGATTTCCCCAACTTCGACGACAATCTGCGCCAGGCCATGCGCGCGGAGACCGAGCTGTTCTTCGAGAGCATCATGCGCGAAGATCGCAACGTGCTGGACCTGCTGAACGCGGATTACACCTTCGTCAACGACCGGCTGGCCAAGCACTACGGCATCCCCAACATTTACGGCAGCCAGTTCCGCCGCGTGACCATCACCGATGAGAATCGCAAGGGGCTGCTGGGCCAGGCCAGCATTCTGACCGTGACCTCGCAGCCCAACCGCACCTCGCCGGTGCTGCGCGGCAAGTGGATTATGGAGAACCTGATGGGGACGCCTCCGCCGGCGCCGCCGCCGAACGTGCCGCCGCTCAAGGAAAACGACGAGGGCACCAAGAACGCGCAATCCGTCCGCGCGCTGCTGGAGGCGCATCGCAAAAATCCCCCGTGCTCGACGTGCCACGCGGTGCTGGATCCGCTGGGCTTCTCGCTCGAGAATTTCGACGCGATCGGCGAGTGGCGCGTCAAGGACCCCAGCGGTCCGGTGGACGCTTCCGGTCAACTTGCCGACGGCACCGCCGGTCAACGGCCCGGTAGCTCTGCGCGCGGCGCTGATGAAGCATCCCGAGCAGTTCGTCCGCACCCTGACCAGCAAGCTGATGACCTACGGCCTGGGCCGCGGCCTGGAATATTACGACATGCCCACGGTGCGCACCATTGAGCGCAACGCCGCGGCCGGCAACAACTACCGCTTCTCGTCGCTGATTCTGGGCATCGTCAAGAGCACGCCGTTCCAGATGAAAAAGGCGCAGCCGGCGGCGGGCACGAATCTCGCGGCTCGCTAGCCCTACGCTAGCCCGGGTTTTGTGGCGCGCGCACTTTGCGTGCCGCGTCGACAATCTTGTCGACGCTCGATTGGCGTCCGCAGAGTGCGGACGCGGCAAGCATGAGTGTTTGCGCCACGCCGCCACGGTGCTCGCCGCCACAGGTTGACGGGCGCGGTAAGCTCAAGGTATGTCCATCCGGCCAGTCAAACGTCTGATCAAATCCAAGCCGACTCTGGAAGGCGCAGGCGTCCATCTGCGCCGCGCCTTCGGCTTCGGCAACACCTCCGATTTCGACCCGTTCCTGCTGCTCGACGACTTCCGCAACGACGTTCCCGCGGATTATCTGGCGGGTTTCCCGTGGCACCCTCACCGCGGAATCGAGACCATCACCTACGTCCTTGCCGGGACGGTGGAGCACGGCGACAGCATGGGCAACCGCGGGGCCATCGCCGCCGGCGACATCCAGTGGATGACGGCGGGGAGCGGGATCATCCATCAGGAGATGCCCAAGGGCGATCGCGGAGGGCCGCATGCACGGGTTCCAGCTGTGGGCCAATCTCCCTGCGGCGCTGAAGATGACCGACGCCGCGCTACCAGGAGATCAAGGCTCCGGAGATTCCGGTCATCACCGATGATGACGGCACGCAGGTCCGCCTGGTGTGCGGGAACTTTTGGGGCAAGAAGGGCCCGGTGGACGGGATCGCCGCCGACCCGATTTATATCGATGTGTCGGTTCCGCCGGGGCGCAGAAAGACGCTTCCGGTGGAGACCACTCGCCACGCCTTCGCCTATGTGTTCGCGGGAGAGGGAAAGTTCTGCAACGCCTCCGGGCCGCTGGCGGTGCCCACCGAAGGCGTCGGTTGGGCGGACAAGACGCCTCCCACGGACGCCGACAACCGATCGCTGGTGCTGTTTGACAGCGGCGACGAGGTTACGGTGCAGGCCGGCGAAGACGGCATTCGCTTTCTGCTGGTCTCGGGAAAGCCGCTTGCAGGAGCCGGTGGCCTGGTACGGCCCGATCGTGATGAACACGCAGGAGCAGCTTCGCGAGGCCTTCGAGGAGCTGGATAAGGGGACGTTCCTCAAGAAGCGTTGATTACGGAATGCTGCGCACGCTGACCGCGCCGGCGGAAGGAAAGTCCGCGGGAACCTTCTGCGTCACTTTTCCGGTGGCGGCCCACTCCGTTCCGCGTTGAAAAGTCACGATAAATCCGACGCAGCTCAGCGCCGGGATATCGTGGCCCAAGGTGGTGTGGAAGATTCGTCCCTTGCCGTAGCTGAGCGCCATCAGCATCGGCTCATCGCGGCCGGAGCCCTGATTGGCGGGGTCGGAGTACGCCGTCGCCAGCACCGTCATGTTTGCGCCGGGGCCGCGCAGCCGGGCATACAGTTCGTCGCCCGCGTGCATCCAGATCTTCGGCAGACCCTTGGTGACGGGGTGTTCGGTATCCCGAATCGTGATCTGAAACGGCAGGCGATTTCCGTGCGAGCCGGCCGGGCCGGGGGTGGCGTCGGACACCAATGTGCCTTCCCGCAGGAACCAGTGCGGACCGGCTTTTTCCCGGCGTCCGCGCCAGCCACCGACGCCGATCATGTCGTTAAACGCGGACCAGTCTGGAAATGCGTTGTCGGCGGCGTGGACGGCAACGAATCCTCCGCCGTTCCTTATGTACTGTTCGAAGGCGGCCTCCAGCTCCAAAGGCCAGGCGGCGGAATCGAGGTTGAAAACGACCACGTCGTACTTCGAAAAGTCGGGTTTGAAGCTGCTGAAATCGCCGCCTGAGGGAGGCGCGGTCACCACTTCCACCTGGAACAGGCCGGCCTGTTCCAATTCCTTCTTCAATACAGGAGTGGTCTCGCGCCAGGCATGATAGGTGCCGGCGCTCTCGCCGTCCAGAAGCATCACGCGGATCGGCGCCGCAGCCGGCAACGAGGCAGCGCAGGCCAGCAGTAGGAGCAGGGTCCGCATACTCTCAATTATCGTCCGAGAGTTTCTCGATGTGGTCGACCACGGTGACCGTGACCGGCAGCTTGCGCTGCGTCAGCTTGAGCCCGAGCTTGGTTAGGGCATCGAATATCGTCAAACCGCCGTTGTCGATGCGTCTCCGCCCCACCCAATCCAGCTTGAAATCGTAGGCTCCGGTGAGGCCGGTCAAATCCGCCACCGGCCGGTCGACGTAGCCGGACGCGAGTTCGGGAAGCTTAAGCGCCAGATCCGCCATGCGCATGTTGGTGCAAAGCAGGTGCGGGCCGCCATAGTAGTTCGGTCCTTTGGGCTCGTAGTCGTCGCAGTCGGGCTCGCCCGAGCCGGCGGCGTTCGCCAGCTTCGGCCCTCCCTTGCGCACCAACAGGGCGAACGCATTTATGGTTCTCTGCTCCTGGTGGGTCTTCAACTTGAACTCCTGCTCCAGAAGCACTCGCAGCATCAGCGCGAGGGTCTTGTCGGAAGTGCCCGCCGAAGACTTGCCGGTGATATCGAAGCGGTCTTTGGCGACCCAGCCAGGCGCACCGGCGATATAGGTGTCGAGGAACCGGTCGGTGTTGGAATAGGCCCACCCGAGCAAGAGTTGCAAGCGGATATTGCGGACCGCGAATTGGCCGCCCGGCAGGACGCCGCCCTCCCATTCGGATTCTCCCGACTTGTTCTGCCGGATATCGGCCACGTCGAATTCCGGCCGCGTCTCCGCGGTTTGGCCGATTAAGCCGTCCGCCAGGAGTACGAACAGACCGGCGGCCGCAATGATCCGATTCATCGTCATCGTTCCTTGGCCTAGCAGCCCGTGGCGCGGAAGGGACCGCATCGCGAAAAACCTGGGACAGTCACCACATTTCGCCCCCGAAGCGCGCTGATTCGATGGAGGCTTCCCGGTGGGCGAAATATATGACTGTCCCGGTTTTTGCGCCAGACGACTTTCACCGCGGGCTCCTAGCTGTACACTAAAATTATCCCGTATGGTGACCGCCCAAATGGTGACAGAGTCCGCTACGGCGACCTTCGACGCGCTTGAACTCGACTGCGGCTCGACGCTGGCGCCCGTCGAAGTGGCCTATGAAACCTACGGCAGGCTGAGCGCCGCACGCAACAACGCGATTCTGGTGCTGCATGCATTTTCCGGCGACGCGCACGCGGCCGGCGAAGGCGGCTGGTGGACCAACATGATCGGCCCCGGCAAGGCTTTCGACACGGACCAATACTTCGTCATCTGCTCGAACGTTCTGGGCGGCTGCCGCGGCACCACCGGCCCAGGCTCGATCAATCCCGAAACCGGCTGCCCGTGGGCCATGACCTTCCCGGTCATTACCGTTTCCGACATGGTGCGGCTGCAGAAGACTTTTGATCGACCACCTGGGGATTCCGCGGCTGCTGACCGTTTCCGGCGGCTCCATGGGCGGCATGCAGGCACTGGAGTGGGCGGTAGCCTATCCGGAGCGCGTGGCGTCGGCGATTCCCATCGCCTGTACGGCGCGGCACAGCGCGCAGCAGATCGCGTTCAACGAGGTGGGGCGCCAGGCCATCATGGCCGATCCGGATTGGAGCGGCGGAAATTACTACGGCGGAAAGCCTCCCGCGAACGGGCTGGCGCTGGCGCGCATGGTGGGCCACATCACCTACATGAGCGACCAGAGCATGCGCGAGAAATTCGGCCGGCGCCTCCGCACGCCGGACCAGTTTGAAGTGGAGAGCTATCTCAAATACCGCGGCTACAAGTTCGTCGATCGTTTCGACGCC
This sequence comes from Bryobacterales bacterium, assembly GCA_963765185.1. GTDB lineage: Bacteria > Acidobacteriota > Terriglobia > Bryobacterales > Bryobacteraceae > Palsa-187. The sequence goes on along the minus strand of CAVXWB010000040.1, from coordinate 34,758 downwards.
AATTCCTACATCTACATCACCAAGGCCATGGACGATTTCGATCTGACCCAGCGCGGCGCGCTGCCGACTCTGTTTGAGCGCGCACGGACGCGCTTTCTGCTGATCAGCTTTTCCTCGGATTGGCTGTATCCCAGCTACCAATCGCTCGAAATCGTCAGCGCTCTGCGCAGCCGCAACGCCGACGTGGCCTATTGCAATCTGGAAGCGCGCTACGGCCACGATTCTTTCCTGGTGGAGGTGGAGGAGCAGACCGAGCTGGTGCGCGGATTCCTCAACAACACGTTCAAAGAGGAAGCGCGTCAGGGGACACAAGCCGCGGTGCGTGAAGTTTATGGACGCCGCGACTTCGCGATCATCGGCGAATTGGTGGAACCGGAGACGCGCGTGCTGGATCTGGGCTGCGGCGAAGGCGAACTGCTGGCCTGGCTGAAGGAACACAAGGACGTCGACGGCCGCGGCGTGGAGCTGACCGGAGCGCGGGTGCAGAAGGCCATCGCGCGCGGCGTCTCCTGTTTATCAGGGCGATCTGGAAAGCGCGGTCGAGGATTATCCCGACCGGGCCTTCGACTACGTCATCCTGTCGCCAGACCTTGCAGGAGATGCGCGACCCGCTGCGTGTGCTGCGCGGCATGCTGCGCGTGGGCCGGCGCGCGATTGTGGCGTTCCCCAACTTCGGGCATTACTCCGTGCGCCTGTCCACGCTGCGAAGCGGACGCGCGCCCAAAACCGAGTTGTTCCCGTACGACTGGTGGGATTCGCCCAACATCCATTTCTTCACCGTGCTCGATTTCGAGACGCTGGCGCAAAAGGAGCATTGGCGCGTGGAGCGGCGCATTTTTCTTCACGGCCAGCGCCAGGTGAAAATGCTGCCCAATCTGCTGGCGGAGATCGCGGTGTTCCTGGTGACCGCTTCTTCCTGAATGCGATTTGCACCTGCCTTGAGATTCACAATTGAAGCGGCCGATGCCGGCAAGCGGCTGGATCATTATCTGCTGGAGCGAGTGAGCGGCTACAGCCGCGCGCGGCTTCAAGCCTGGATCAAAGAGGGGCGCGTGCTGGTTGACGGCGCCGGCGCAAAAGCGTCCCACCTGCTGCATGCGGGCGAGCATATTGAAGTCACTCCCGCGGCTCCTGCGCCGCTGCATGCCGAGCCGGAGAACCTTCCCATCGAGATTCTCTATCAGGACCCGGCCGTGATTGCGATCGACAAGCCGGCGGGATTGACGGTCCACGCCGGCGCCGGGGCGCGCTCCGGGCACGCTGGTGAATCGCCTGGTGCACCACTTTCAATCGCTGTCGCAGGTGGGCGGCAGCTCTGCGGCCGGGGATCGTGCATCGGCTGGACAAAGAGACCAGCGGAGTGCTGCTGGTGGCGCGCAACGATGCCGCGCACCGGAATCTGGCCGCACAATTCGCCGCGCAGAACGGTGGAAAAGACTCTACCTGGCGCTGGTCCAGGGCGCGGTTCGCGCGGATTCGGGGCGCATCACCAAGCCCATCGCGCGCGACCCGGTCCGCCGGACGCGCATGACCACGCGGGCTGCGCCTCCGGGCCGCACGGCGCTGACCGAATATCGCGTGCTGGAGCGGTTCGCGGGATTTACGTTTCTCGAAATCCGGCTGGGACCGGGCCGCACGCATCAAATCCGCGTCCATATGGCCGACCTCGGCCATCCGGTGGCCGGCGACAGGTCTACGGCGCGGCTGCGGCCCAAAGCGATGTTTCTGCACGCCTGCGCGCATCGGCTTCCTGAGCCCGGTAAACGGAGAGCGTGTAACGGTTCAGGCGCCCCTTGCCCGGCGAGCTTGAGCAATGGCTGGAACTCCTGCGTTTCAACCCGCGTATAATCTAGGTGAATCGCATGAAAGCTCCGGTTGTCGCATTCCTCGTTTTCCTGCCTGCGTTCGCGCAGGCGCCTCTCCAGAAGGGTCCGTCGAAGTCCGCGCCGGCGCCCGAGCCAGCCGTGGAAGCGGGCGACCAGACCTTCCGCCTGGACGTTACGCGCGTTCCGGTGCTGTTCACCGTTGCCGACAAAAAGGGGCACTTTGTCACCGACCTGACCAAAGATGAGTTCGAGGTAGTCGAGAACAAGAAGCCGCAAACATTCTCGACTTCAACGGCGAAAGCGATCTCCCGCTGCGGCTGGCCGTGCTGATCGACACCAGCAACAGCATCCGCGAGCAGGTTCAAGTTCCAGCAGGAGGCGGCTACCAACTTCGTCGAAACCGTGGTGCGTCCGGTCCTGGACAGAGCGATCGTGGTCAGCTTCGATACCTCCGCGGAGCTGGTTGCGGACATGACCGACGACATCGAGAAGCTGAACGCGTCGATCGGCGCCCTGCGTCCTGGCGGAGGCACTGCGCTTTACGACGCCATCTTTTTCGCCTGTAAGGAAAAGCTGCAGGATCAGCCGCCGGAGAAGTTCCGCCGCGCCATGGTGATTCTGAGCGACGGGGACGATAACCAGAGCCGCTACACTCGCGACCAGGCTCTGGAGATGGCGCAGAAGGCGGATGTTGTGATTTACACCATCTCCACCAACCGCACCGGGCAGGAACTGGATGGCGACAAGGTCCTGCGGTACTTTGCCCAGGAGACTGGCGGCCAGGTTTTCTTCCCGTTCAAGGCGTCGGACTTGAACCAGTCCTTTGAGAACATCGCCAATGAGCTGCGTCATCAGTACATCGTGGTCTACCGGCCCGAGCCGCTCAAGGCCGACGGGCAGTATCACACCCTCGATATTCGCGTGAAGGGGCGCAAGGACCTGGTGGTGCGAGCGCGCCACGGCTACTACGCGCCGCTGTCGGCCGAAGTTCGGAATAAAGATGACCGCGGCCGCTACGAGCTGCCGATCAAAACTCCGGTGAGAAACACCAGCGCGCCGCCCAACCCCACCTGCAAGGCCGCCGACCAGATGGGCGTGTCCATGAAACGGTGGCGAATCCAGGAAATCGCCGCGAGCTCGACCACCACCACCAACATCGCCACGCCCATGGCGGCGCGAAAGTCGTGGACCAGAAACGGCAGAGTGTGGCCGACGCCGCCCAGCGCCGTCATGATCCCGGTGATGACGCCGCGCACCCACGGATGTCCGCGGCCGGTGAGGCTGCCGTCGTCGGAGAGGGCCTCGGCGAAACCCATGCTGATGCCCGCGCCGATCGACGCCGCCATGCCCACCACGAACGCGGCCCAGGAATCGCGCGTCGCCAGCGCCGCGGCGAACACGGGCGCGAGCGTCGACACCGATCCGTCCATCAATCCCGCCAGGCCCGGCTGCACGATCTGGAGCACGAACAGACGCCGCCTGGCCTGCTCCTCCGCCTGCTTGGCGTCGGGCGGGAGCAGGGATTTTTCCAATTCCTCGGCCCGATTCTCGTGCGAATATTCTTCCTGCGCCAGATCGTCGAGTAATTGCCGGATTCGCGCGTCGCTCGCTCGGGCCGCAGCCTTGAGATAGAACTGCCGGCTCTCCACCTCCATTGTGCTGGCCTGCTTGCGCACCAGGTCCAGGCGCAGAGGGCGAACCAGCCAGACCGACTTGCGCTGCACGAAGCCCTTCACGTCTTGTCGTCTGATGAGTGGGATGTGCTCGCCGAACTGCTGGCGGTACAACTCGATTAATCTGCGCCGGTGGCCGGATTCCTCCTCGCGCATGCCGTCGAACACAGCGGCCGACGCCGCGAAATTCTCGCGCAGACCTTCCGCGTAGTCGGCGTAAACGCGTTCGTCTTCTTCCTCCAGAGTGATGGCCAACGCCAGCATTTCCCGCTCGGAAAGATCGTCAAAATTCCGCATGCTTCCAGTGTGTCCCATCCGCCGTCCGGTTTCGATATAGACTGGTGCCCATGCGCCGCTTACTACTACTTTCAGCTTTGTCCACTGGCTGCTTGTTCGCGCAATGCGCGGCGAACGCGAACCTGGTGGAATCCCATGGCGGTCCCTCCTGGAACGGTTGGGGCCCGGACGCGTCCAACGCCCGATTTCAGCCGGCCGAGGCCGCCCAGCTTGCAGCCGCTCAAGTCCCGCAGTTGAAGCTCAAATGGGCCTTCGGATTTCCCGGCGTGAGATCGGTGCTGGGCCAGCCCAGCGTCGTCGCCGGGCGCGTTTACATCGGAGTCGACACCGGTATGGTGTACGCGCTGGATGCCAACTCCGGGTGCATGTACTGGTCCTATAAAGCCGATGCCGGCGTGCGCACCGCCATCACCGTGGTTGCATCCGCCGCGTTCTTCGGCGACCTCAAAGCCAACGTTTATGCGATCAATGCCGCTACCGGGGAACTGATCTGGAAGGTCCACGTGGACGATCATTCGAGCGCGCGCATCACCGGCGCGCCCAAAGTTTTCGAAAACCGCATCTACGTGCCGGTCGCTTCCGGCGAGGAAGGCGGCGGCGGGAATGCGAATTACGTCTGTTGTACGTTTCGCGGGAGCGTGGTCGCGCTGGACGCCGCGACCGGCCGCCAGATCTGGAAAACGTACACGATTGCGGAAACGCCTAAGCAGGTCGGGAAAAACTCGAACGGCGTGTTGCGCTGGGCTCCCGCCGGCGGAGGAGTCTGGAACTCGCCGACCATCGACCCAAAGCGGCGCACGCTGTACGTTGGCACCGGCGATGCGTACACGTCACCCGCGCCCGACACCACCGACGCCATCCTGGCCCTGGATCTCGACTCCGGCAAGATCCTCTGGTCCGTTCAGGACACGGCCAACGACACCTGGCTCGCCGGCTGCAATGGCGCGAAGCTTCCCGAGAACTGCCCGCCGGAGCTGGGACCGGATCACGACTTCGGCTCGTCGCCGATCCTCAAAACGTTACCGGACGGCAGGACCCTTTTGATCGCCGGCCAAAAGAGCGGCAACGTTTGGGCGCACGACCCGGATAAGAAGGGCGCGGTGGTTTGGAAGACAGCGCTGGTGGAGAACACCACGCAGTTCGGAGGAAAAATCATCTGGGGCGGCGCCGCCGACGGCCAGAACGCTTACTTCGGCTTGGGCAGCGGAGGCATTGCCGCGGTGCAGTTGAGAGACGGCGAGAAGCAATGGTTCACGCCGCTCCCGCCCGCGCCCGCGCTTGCCGCGCACTCCGGCCAGGATGGCCCTTTGACGGCAATCCCGGGCATCGTCTTCTCCGGCGGGTGGGACGGAGTGCTGCGCGCTTTATCTACCGCGAATGGCCGCGTGGTGTGGGAATACAACACCGTCGAAGACTACCAGACGGTAAACGGCGTCAGCGCCAAAGGCGGCTCCATGGGTGCGCCCGGACCCGTAGTCTCGGGCGGCACGCTGTTCGTGCCTTCCGGATACATCGGAGTGAAGAACGGAATGCCGGGGAACGTGCTGCTGGCGTTCTCGGCAGCCCAATAAAACAGGAATCGCCAGCCGCATCCCGCGGCGCAAAAACCTGGGACAGTCACCACATTTCGCCCCAGAGGCGCACTGAGTCAATGGAGGCTTCCCGGTAGGCGAAATATAATGACTGTCCCGGTTTTTGCGCCGCACCCTTTGCGGGCTTGTTGGGTGTATACTTGCGTGAACTGCGTAACTGGGCCGCCCATTTTAATGAAGATGGATCCAAACGCCCGAATTGGCCGAGATCCTCTGGTCTCCCGCCAAGCGCTTGCGGCAGGGTCTATGATTCCAAGGCGCGGCGTAGCGTCGTATCCGATCCCGGAGAAACTCAACCTTTTGCTGGCTGCCGCTCAGGTGACGGCTGCTTTGGCGCTTCTTGCCGTCGCCTCACACCTCACCAATCTCGCGGAAATCGTTCTGGTCGCGGTCCTATTTGCCTTCGTAATGCAGCTGGGTTTCTGCCTGGCTCACGAAGCGGTGCACGGAAAGCTGCACCCTCAGAAGAGGCTCAATGAGGGACTTGGAATCGTATTGTTCGCGCTGTTTCCCGGCAGCTTCCACTTCTTCGAAGTCGCCCACCTGCTGCATCACCGCAGAAACCGTTCCGACGATGAGCTTGAAGACTACGTGTTGCCGAGCGAAGTCCCATGGCTGAAGCAAGTGGCGTACTATTTCCTCATTTGCGGGTTTTTCTGGTTCCTGATTCCGCTGTCATCCATCGCGATCGCGATGCTTCCACGGCGTTCGATCCGCATTCCGGCTCCGGATGAAGACGCAGGAGTATTCCGGCGCTTCGCGCAATTCCTGAATGACGTGCGTCCCGGACGCGTGCGCCGGGACCTGCTGGCGACCGGAGTCATTTGGCTGGCCGCAGTGCCGCTGCTGCATTTGAATCTTACGGCTTTAGCGCTGTGCTACGCGGCGTTCGGCTTCTCCTGGGCAAGCCAGCAGTATATCTATCATGTGCGCACGCCGCGCCACGCGGTCCTGGGCGCCTTCGACCTCCGTCTGTGGCGCCCGATGGAATTGTTGTATCTCTTTTTCAACTACCACCTCACTCATCACCTCGCCGTCTGGGTCCCGTGGATTTACCTCCCACGAATCTCCGCCGATCCACCCACTCGCGGGTACCTGCTTACGTATTTCGGCCTGTGGCGTCCTCCTCAGCCGGTGGAGCAGGCGTTTCCTTCCCAGTTCCAAAACTCCGGCCCGCTTCCACCGCGCCGGGAGGCGGACATCCTTACTGGTAACGATTTTGCATGACGGGCACGTCGACCAATTCCGCTCCCGCTGTTGTGGCCGGCCGCATCGAAATCCGCCAGGCCGACGAAGCCGACAACGATGGCTTGCTGGCCTTGACCAAAGTGACTCCCATGGGGGGAACCATCGCGCTTCGGATCGATCGCGATCCGGACTTTTTCGCCTTGCTCCGCATGCGCGGAGAAAGCGTCGTTTACGTTGCCGTGCGAGGCCGCGAAGTCATCGGCTGTATCTCAGCGGCGCTGCGCACAGCCTACATCTCGGGTGTGCCGGAAACCACAGCGTACGTCGGCGACATGAAGGTGCATCCACGCTTCTCGGGAAGCCGGGTTGCGTTACGCCTCATCCAGGCTCTCGAAGCATATCTGAGATCTGCGGGAATCGACCTGTGCTTTAGTGTGGTGGCCGACGGGAACCAACGCGCCATGCCGCTGTTTGAAGGGCGACTCGGCATCCCACGCTGGGTTCCACTCGGCCGCTTTCTGGTGGACGAATTCGCGCCTTCGCCTTTTAAGGGCCGCTCGGAGCGGTACTCCATCGAGCCAGCTCAGGCCTCGGCTTTGCCGGCCATCGTGGAACTGCTCGATCGTTTTCATCGCTCCCGCCAGTTCGCGCCGCGTTTGGCGGAGGACGAGATCGCACGGGCGCTGTCGAATGGAGCTGAGGAGCCGTTTCCCCGGACGCTTGTGGCTCTGAGCGGATCGAAGGTGGTCGCGACTCTTACTCTTTGCGATGCGTCGGCCGCGAAACGCAATGTGCTGCTGAACGCGCCTCCCTTGTTACGAGGGGCGCTGGCGTTGCTGCGCGTTGCGGCCGCGCCCTTCCCCGGCTTCCGCATTCCCCGTATGGGCGACTCGCTCAAGCTGCTCAGCGTGCGCTATGCGGCATGCGAAGACGGGCACGCGCCGGCACTCCGGGCATTGCTTAAACTCGGGCAGGCCGAGGTGTTCCGGCATCGATACACGTTCCTGAGCCTGGGACTGCACGAACGCGATCCCTTGCGCAGCCTGGTCGTGGGAATTCCGAAATTCAGCTTCTCGTCTCTTGGCTTTGCTACCAGCCTCACCTCGCCGGGGCGATTGGCGAGACTTGCCGAAGGCGTTCCCTTCGAGGACTTTGCATTAGTTTGAAATAACTCCGAAGACAAGACCTGGAGGAAGCAACATGCAACCGCTTATCGTGCACGAATGTTCGTCAGAGCAAACCCATATCTGGGCGGACGTTTTGGCCCAGGCCGTGACAGGAGAGTTGATTGGAGCGTTGAATTATATGACGCTCGCGGAACTCTACGAAGATCCTGCCGAAAAGGCCGAGGCACTCGAGCACGCCCAGGGAGAGAGAGGCCACGCCGCCTCCTTTACCGAGGCCGGCAGAGCGCTCGGCATTGACGTGGTGGTCAATCTGGAGGCGCAGTATTGGCGGCGAATCCGCTCGGCCGTTCTGTCTCGCGCGCATGCGGGCGATCTGATCGATTGCGTGGTGGCGCAGGAAGTGATGCTGGAATCCTTCGCGGTGGCAAGCTATCAAGTGGTGGCGAGAGCGGCCCCCGGTAAGTTGGGCTCGACGTTCGCACGGATTGCCGGCGAGGAGGAGGAGCATGTCGCTCACGCCATCGCGACGCTGCAGTCCGAACGCGCGCGCGATTCGAAGGGCTTTGACGCCAGAGTCCACCGCATGCATGAGGAAGTAATGACCACACTCGCTGAGATGACTGCGCGGGAAGATGCGGGCGGCCACTGCGGCCTTTGCAAAGGCAGCTGTGTCAAGCCGTCGCTGCCCCATGCCGGCGTGAGTCTTCGCGAGATTCGCGGCGCTTCCTTGCATCGCTATTTAAGAACGCTCGACGAAATCGGCGTGCCGGGTGAATCAAGCCTGGTCTGGGTCGCGCAACTGCCGGTTTGAGGCGGCCGCGGAGATGCATGCCGCAGGATAAGGGTCAAGTTCAACTTCCCGAGTTGCTGTTTGGGATGAGCTGGGAGGATCCGGAATCCGACCGGCGAGCTCTCCAGATCCAGCCCGGTGAAGCGATCGTTACGATCGGCTCAGGCGGTTGCAACACTTTTGATCTGCTGCTCGAAGATCCTGGAAGGATTTTCGCGGTCGACATCAATCCATGCCAGTCGCATTTATTGGAACTGAAGTGTGCGGCGATACGGCGCCTCGATCTCGACGATCTTCACGCCTTCCTGGGGCTGAAGCAGACCGGAAATCGGCTGGAAGTGTTCGAGTCGCTGAAGAGCGACCTGAGCCCGCCGGCTCTGGCATATTGGCGAAGCCACGCCAAGTCTGTCAATGACGGTGTTGTCTACCAGGGCCGGTACGAAAAATTTCTTCGCTACTTCCGCAAGCTGCTCCATCTGACGCAAGGGACGAAGCGGATTGATGGCCTCTTTCAATGTCAATCGCTGGATGAGCAGCGGGCTTACTTCGACCGGGTTTGGAACACCGTTCAATGGCGGGCGATTTTCCACTTGTTGTTCAACAAGGGCGTGCTGGCCAGACGAGGGCTGTCAGCCGATTACTTCCGCTTCGACGATGGCGCCGCGTCGTTTGCGGACAGCTTCCTCCAGCGCTCGAGAAGAGCGCTGCGGGACATTCCGATTGCGACAAACTATTTCATCGCGCAGTACCTGCTGGGCCGATACACCAGCCCCGATGCCGCTCCGGCCTACTTGCGAAAAGAAACTTTGCGGTCATAAAGGAGCGCTTACATCGCATCGAAATCGTCACCGCGGACTTGAAAGTATGGCTGGCGAGCCGCCCGGAAAGCTCCGTCGATCGCGCCAGCCTCTCCAATATTTGCGAGCTGATGAATCCCGCGGAGACCGCGCGAACCTTCGAACAGGTGGCGAGAACAGGCCGGCCGGGAGCCAGGATCTGCTTCCGAAATCTGATGATTCCGCGCGAAGTTCCGGAAAATCTCCGCGCCAAAATCCAGCTTCTCGAATCCGAAAGCCGGCAGCTTCTACAGCAGGACCGTTCCTTCGCCTACTCGCGGGTTCACGCGTACCTGGTGGGAACGCCCTAACCGCAAAAAACCTGGGACAGTATCCGGTTTTTGCGCCGGACTGTTACTTAAGCGGAGGTGCGCCAACCCTTCGCGTACTCCTCGCGTGCGACTTTGGAATATGGCACGGGGCTGACGATCGCCCGGATTTCGATTTGCTTGTGGCGTTCGACCGTAGTCTTCTTTGATCCGCCGCCCTCTTCGCCCCACACCAGCGTGACTTCGTTGCCGGTCTTGATGTCCGGATCGACAACGCCCAGCGAGAGCATGGACCGCTCATTGTAGCTGTAGCCGCTGAACATGGAGAGGCCGACCAATTTTCCGCCGTTCAATAACTTGTCGTACGACGCCGACGTGTAATTGGATAACGGCAGGTCGATGTATTTGTAATGTTCCGCTCCCGGTTCGAGCATGGATCGGAAAACCTTGGCGACATCCTCGGCGTTCCAAGCAAGCGTCACTTTCCTGCGCTGCGGCTTATTGGCGATCTTCTCGAGCGCTTCTCTTCCAATGAAGTCATGGTCGAATTTGACGAACGGTCCGTAGCCCAGTTCGTACGGCGTCAGGTAATAGTCTTCGATGTTATTGGAATAGAAACTGCCGCCAATGGAACCCGTGCCTTCATAACTTGACGCGGAGAGCCACTGCCTGTAGGCTTTCATCTTTTCGCCCGTATAGACCGCGGGAAGAGGCGACGGAATCCATCCGGATTCAAGGGTGTTGGTGGCGTAGGCTCTGCTGCCGACTTGAGCCAGGCCAAAGTCCTTGCCGGCTTCCACGATGGCTGCGCGAATCTCTTCGCCTTCCGCGTAGGGGCCCCAAATTTCCAAGCCGGGAGCGCCGGCCATGCCATGACGCAAGGCTCGGACCTTCCGTCCCCCGATGTTGATGACATCCATGCTGAAGAACTTGATGTCGGGAATCGGCCCGCCGTTCAGTTTCTCGATGACCTGCTTGGCGTTCGGCCCTTGAATCTGGAAACGGTAATGCGTGCGCACAACCGGCTTGCCGCCGGGACGCGAGGGCGATCGATCGTCTTTTTTCGTGGTAACGTTGAACCCGCCCGTCTCGGCATGGAACTGAATCCAACTGGCGGACGGCGCGCGCCCTACGAAAAGGAGTTTATTTTCTTCCAGGTGAAAAAGAATCCCGTCGCCAATCACGTAGCCGTCATAGCTGCACGGAACGAATTGCTTGGCTTTGTCGACCGGAAACTTAGCAAAGCTATTGATCGCAAGATGAGAGAACAATTTGAGGGCATCGGGACCCTCGACCAACTGCTCCACCATGTGGTGAGACTGGTCGAAAAGAACGCAGGTCTCTCGCCAGGCCCGTTGCTCGTCGCGCCAGTTCGTGTATTCGGGGGGGACCACCGGGTAGACATAGGCTCCGATCTGCGAATTGCGGAGCATGCTCGCCGGATTGCCGGCGGTCTGGAGCAAGGCCTCCAAGCTTTGCTGACTCATATCTGTTTTGTAACTCCTCACTTAAAAAGATCTTTGATCGCGGCCCAAACGTCCTGCATGCAGCAACGAGGACGGAGCCCGTTCTGGCCCTCAACCGGAATCTTCAATTCTGGAATCTGGGCCTCGTTCAGTATACACTAGCCGTCGTTCGTGCCCCATCACGAGGACCGGAGTTCATATTGTTCGTAAATTGATACTTTCATCCGCGGCTTGATCCGGACTCAGGACCGTCCCGGAGCCGATCAGTTTGCGCGCGGCCAGATGATCCATGGGACGGTTGACCGAATCGACGGCGCAGAGCTTGCCGTTGCGAAAATAGAATACGGAGAACTTGCCGGATTCAGGCGCTCCGCGGACCACCGTGCGATCATATCCTCCCGGCAGGCCGGCCATCTGCAAGCGGATGTCGAACTGGTCCGACCAGAACCACGGCGTCGCCGAGTAGGGCGCGGCCTTTCCGGCGATGCTCCGCGCCACGCACACGCCTTGATCCACGGCATTCTGCACGGATTCCAGACGCACTTGCGAACCGGCAAACAAACTGGGATGCTCGGCGCAATCGCCGATGGCGAAAACACGTTGGTCGGGAGTGCGCAGGTACTCATCCGCGGCGATCCCGTTGGCGATCGGGAGCCCGGCGTCCAGCGCTAATTCCGTGTTCGGCACGATGCCGATTCCGATCACTACCAGATCGGCCTGAATCTTGCGCCCGTCGCCCAGCAGGATCTTCAGCCATTTGCCCCCGCCGGTATGAATGCCGCCCTGAATCTCCTGCACGCCGGCGTTCAATAGCACCTCGACGCCCTTGGCTTGGTGCGATGACAGGAAAAACTCGGACACCACCGGAGCCACAACGCGCGCCATCAATCTGGGCAGAGCTTCGATGACCGTGACGGGTTTGCCCAGGGTCCGCGCCGACGCCGCGATCTCCAGGCCGATGAATCCTCCGCCGACGATCACCACCTGCTGAGCCTGCTCCAGCCTCTGCTTGACCTCAATCGCTTCGGCCAACGTTCGCAGGTAGCACACGCCTTCGAGCGTGGCCCCGGCCACCGGCAGCGGACGGTTGCGCGCTCCCAGCGCCAGCACCACAGTGTCGTAGTTCAGTTCGCCGCCGGAGGCCAAGCGCACTCTCCGGGCCACGCGATCGATCGAAGCCGCCTTTTCGCCCGCCAGCAGCTCGATCCGGTGGCTTTGATAATACGATTCCGGGCGCAGCAGGATTTGGGTGTGATTCTGCTTGCCCAACACGAACGCTTTCGAAAGCGGAGGCCGTTGATACGGTGCGCCGGGCTCTTCGCCGATCAGGAAGACGGGACCGTCGTAGCCCTCGGTTCGCAGCGAAGCCGCGGTCTGATACCCGGCTTGGCCGCCGCCTACGATAACCACCCCGGAGGACATTACTTCTGTGTTTCGGGCATGCGGACAATCAGCCCTTCCAACTCCGGCCGCACCGCGATCTGGCAGCTCAGGCGGCTGTTGGGCATGCGCTCGCAAGCGGTGGAATCGAGCATGGCGTCTTGCGCCTCATCGATCGGCGGCAGCAGCGGAAGAAACGCTTCGTCGACGTAGACGTGGCAGGTGGCGCAGAGGCATGAGCCTCCGCATTCCGCCACAATCCCGTCGATTCCGTTGCGCACGGCGCCCTCCATCACGGATTCGCCAACCGGCACGTCGATTTGGAACTTCTCTCCCTCATAGGAAATGTAGTTGATCTTGGGCATAAGTTGAGATAAAGGTTCATTATCGCGCATACCCTAACGAAAAATTCCCGGAATGCCGACAATGTCGGGTAGAATGACACTTATGAGGGGAGCTCTCGCTGTCGCGCTGGTCTTGTGCCTGCCGGCGGTATTGTTGTGCGCGCCCGCCGACGGCCCATCGCAGCCGGCCCATTCCGCGTGCGCAATTCAGGCTCCCGGCGGACAATGGAGCGCCGCGGCCCAATGGATCGCGGGCTTGAGCGATGGCGCCTTCTCATCGGCGCTGACGCCGGAGCAACACGCTGCCTGGAACGACTTCTCCAAGCTCTCCACCTCCGACTGGGCCAACCTCCGCAAGCAGTACCTGGACCGCATCGACGTCTGGAGGAATCGCAATCTGGGCGCGCCGTCTCGCGATGTCGCGTTCTACCCCTTTGGCGGACCCGACGCGGCCAACCTGCTCACGTTTTTCCCCGACGCCCACGACTATATTCTGGTGGGCCTGGAGCCGGTGGGCTGCATCCCTTCCGCCATCGCCGATTACACACCCGACTATTTCACGGAGCTTCGCCGCAGTTTAAGCTCTGTCGTCGCGCTGGGGTTTTTCAAGACCGACGACATGCGCCGCGACGTTACCCAAAGCGACCTCAGCGGGGTTCTGCCGTTGTTGATGTTTCTGGTTTCCCGCGCCGGTTACTCGATCACGGACGTCACTCCCATCGGCATTTCTCCGGCCGGCGTTGTCGCGCCTTCCGCGAGCCTGCCGAAAGCGGAGACCTCCGGCGTCGCCATCCAGTTCAACGATCCGCGTCACGGGGCGCGGACTCTGCGCTATTTCTCGCTGAACCTTGAAAATTCCAGGCTCAAACGCAAACCCGGCACCACCGCGTATCTGAACGGGCTTCCGGATACCGTCACCTTGATCAAGGCCGCGTCGTACCTGATGCACAAGCCCTATTTCTCGACCATCCGCGGCACCATCCTGGCCAAGAGCCGCGTGGTGGTGGAAGAGGATTCCGGAATCCCTTATCGCTATTTCGATCCCGCCGGCTGGGACGTGCGCCTGTTCGGAACCTACTCCGCGCCGATCGAGCTTTTCAAGGATTGGAATCAGGACGATCTCAAGGCCGCGTATTCTGACGGGACCGGCGTGCCGCCGCTCGACTTCGCCATCGGATACCGTCACCGGGGCCAGTCCAATCTGCTGGTGGCCGTGCGCAAGACCAAATAAGCTACAATCCGGCCAAAAACTTCAGCAGAGACGCGTTGAACCGCGCTGGATCTTCCATCATCAGGAAGTGGCCGCTGCCCACCCATTTCTCCAGGTGCAGCTTCGGGAAGATGGTTCGCATTGCCGCCGCCCGCTCCTCCGTGCCCTTCTGAGCCGCTTGGATGGCCAGCGCCGGAATGTCGAACATCTCGCCGGCGGCGGCCGGATAGACTTTCGAAGGGCTGGTCACCGCCGCGACGCGCACGTATTCCGGCGTCGCCAGCATCTTGGCGCGGATCTGGTCGCGCAATGCGGGCAGAGTCCTGGCGGAGAACATCGAGTTCACCGCTGCCAGGAAATTCCTCTCGCCCGTGGGGCCGCTCAGGTGCTGCGCCTTTTGCTGGTATCGCACCTGCTGCGCAGCCTGATACGATGCAACGTCCGGAACCGTGGAGACCGTGGCGTCCACCAGCACCAGCGCCTTTGCCTGTTCCGGAAACAGGCGGATGAAGGAGTAGGCGATGGGACCTCCCAGGCTGTGGCCCACCAGCACCGCGCGCTCCACGCCGGCGTCGTGCAGCACCGCTTCGATGCTCCGCGCAAAAAATTCCATGGGATAGGCGACGTTGGGCTTGTCGCTTTGGCCGTGGCCCGGCAGATCGATGAGCAGGGAGCGGCGGTTGCGATACACCGGCGCCTGCCCTCGCCAGAACGTAAGGTCGCAGGTCCAGCCGTGAATGAACACCACGGCTTCCTTGCCCGCGCCGTAGCTTTCGTAGTGCACCTTGACTCCGTCAAACGGCGCGAAGTGCGAGGTGTTGTCCCCGGCAGAGCCAGCGAACGCCAGACCGGGAACCGCGAGCAACACGAGCGCCAGCCATTTCATCGCGCGACCGCCTTCGTCTTTATTACACCCGCCTTCGACGGGGCGCGCTGATTCGAGAGCAGCGGCGCATTCAGCATCTCGATCACCGGCGCCGCGGCGCGAAACCGCTTCATCACCTCAGCCAACAGCTTGGGCGATTCTGCCACACCGGCTTCCAGCTCGATCCAATACAGCCACGATTTCATGCGGATCAAATCGGCCGCGGGATGCGCCGGGTCGAATCCCTTGGGAGCGCGAGTCAGCGAATCGCCGTGCAGCTTGCCCATCAGTTTCTCCGGCCCGCGCGCGGCTTTGCGGAACGCCGCGTGATTCTCCGCAATCCAGGTGCGGATCGCCAGCAGCTCCTCCCGTCCCGGCATGTAAGCGCCGCCCGCGATGCCCACCGACTTCGGCGAAAGGTGAAGGTAGAATCCAGCCGAGCTTTGCCGGCCCAGCCCTCGCCGTGGAAAAATCGCCGCGATGTGCGTCTTATACGGCGTCTTATCCGGACTGAAGCGCGTGTCGCGATAAATCCGGTAGACCGCTTTCTTGGGATCGTTGATGTGTTCCGGCGCGAAGGCGGGAAGCTCCGCGTTGATCGCCTCCACCAGATCCATCATGGGAGCCTTCAGCTTGGTCTCGAAAATCTCCTTGCGCGGCTGGAACCATTCGCGGCGGTTGTTCCGCTCCAGGCCTCGCAAAAATTTCAGTGCCTCAGGAGGAAAGCCAGGGAACATACTACTCTGAGGATAATGCTTTCGCGTCTCCACGCGATTCCCGGTTTAGAGATCTCGGAAAACCTCCCCCTGAGCGATTGCACCCGCTTCGGCATCGGCGGACCCGCGCGCTGGCTGGTGGACGCTTCCACCGAGGAAGCGCTGGCCGCTGCGATCGCGGAAATCCGGCTTGCCGGCGTTCCATTCACAGTGATTGGAGGCGGCACCAATCTGATCGTCGCCGATGAAGGTTTCCCGGGCATTGTCCTGCGCTACACCGCCCGTGGCATCGAAGCCTCAGGCGCGGGGATTCGCGTTCAAGCCGGCGTCGTCCTCCAATCTCTGGTCGATTTCAGCATCGAGCGTGGGCTGGCCGGGCTCGAAACCATGACCGGAATTCCCGGCTGGGTGGGCGGAGCCGTCTACGGCAACGCGGGCGCCTACGGCCACTCCATTGAGGAGCGCGTCGAATGCGTCCGCATTTTCGACGGTTGTGCCTTCCAGGAAATGGATGGCTCCGCCTGCCGCTTTGCCTACCGCGAAAGTGTGTTCAAGCAGCGGAAGGATTGGATCGTCACCTCCGCGGTTTTGCGCCTGGAAGCCGCCGATTCCGACGCGCTGCGGACTACCGCCAAAGCCATTCTCGACATCCGCAATGAGAAATATCCTCCGTCGATGCGCTGCGCCGGCAGCATCTTCAAGAATCTGATTTTGGATCAGCTTCCCGAACGCGTGCGCGCACAGATCCCGGCCGGCATAATC
Organism: Bryobacterales bacterium; assembly: GCA_963765185.1. Taxonomy (GTDB): domain Bacteria; phylum Acidobacteriota; class Terriglobia; order Bryobacterales; family Bryobacteraceae; genus Palsa-187. The sequence goes on along the minus strand of CAVXWB010000040.1, from coordinate 18,417 downwards.
CGCGAAGGAAAGGCGCCCTCCGCGTACTTCCTGGAACAGGCAGGAGCCAAGGGGATGGTGAACGGAGCCATCCGCGTGGCCGATTATCATGCCAATCTGATTTACAACTCGGGGGGCGGAACGGCGGCGGAACTTCGGCAACTTATCCGGGCTCTGAAGTCTCGGGTTCAGGACCAGTTTGGTCTCGAGCTCGAAGAGGAGGTGCAATACGTCCCGTGATATCCTGCCACTCTTTCACCCTGCGGCGGATGTTGCCGTCTTCAGGAAACAGGTCTCCGATCACCGCGACCGAATCCGCACCTGCCTTGAGCATCGCGCCTGCGTTTTCGCGCGTGATGCCTCCGATGGCGACCAGTGGCCTGGCCGTCAACGGACGCAAGCGGCGCAATCCCTCCAGACCCACGGTTGGATCGGGATTCGCCTTGGACGCAGTTCCGAAGATCGGCCCCAGCGCCAGGTAGTCGGCCGGCTCCTGGGCCGCGGCACGCAGTTGCGCCTCATTGTGCGTCGAGAATCCGATCATGGTTCCGGTTCCCACGATGCTCCGCGCCGCCGCCGGAGGCAGGTCGTCCTGGCCCAGATGTAATCCGGCGCCGGCCAGCTTCGCCAGGTCCGCCCGGTCGTTCACGACGAATACGACGCCGGCGTTCCGGCACAGCTCCGCCACGCGTTCCAGCGTTTCGAATACGCCCCGGGACCAGAACCCCTTGTGGCGGAATTGCAGAATTTGAGCGCCGCCTTCAAGCATCTGCGCCGCCGCGTCCGCCAAGGCGACGCCCCGCTTGGCTGCGGTCTCAGTGTCGAGAATTGGATAAAACGGAGGAACGATCATGCCGCGGCCGCCAGAACCTCTTCCGGCTCCGGCTTGCCCCTCCGAGCGTAGCGGATCGTTCCGTCCGGCCCGATCAGGTACACGGTTCGCTTCGGCGCCACCAGTCCCCGAGCATGATACGCCGCGCCCATCTTCTGCCCTTTATCGAACAGCAGAGGAAACGGGAACTGATATTTGTCGCGAAACTTGTCGTGGCCTTTGCCTGGGTTCACCCCGAACACGACCACGTTCTTCCGCTGCGCCAGCGGCCACCGGTCGCGAAATTCGCACAGTTGCCTGGTGCAGACCGTCGTGTCGTCGGCCGGGTAGAATACCAGGACCACGTTGCGCCCCTTGAGCCCCGCCAGCGTGACGAGATTTCCATCCTGATCCGGCAGAGCGAAATCCGGGGCGGGAGTTCCGACGGCTAGAGGTTGAGAAAAGAGATCCATCATGCGAGGCGTTTGGTTTCCTCGATCGCGCCGAGCAGCGAGGGGAGGCAGCGCTCAGGCGTCAGCGCCGCCCACGCGTGGAATGAGGCAGCCGCAGTCGGGATCAGATCATCGACGTCTCGTCTGCGGTAATCCTCTTCTTCGTCCACTTCTTCTCCATTCAGATGGAGAATCCACGTCTCGATGTTGCGTCGCGGGATCAAATGAACAATCGCCTCGTCATCTCTGCGGGCGCTCGTTCCCAGTGCCTCCCTGAGTTGCCGAACTCGACGACTCACCTCGTCAGTGTCTGCATCAATGACGACGATCAGGGCTGTCTTGGCTCTTGCGGCACGCTTGCGGTACTTCGCGACGGCAGCCGAATACCGTTGTCGAACCCAATGCTCCCCCGCACCTCCAGTCCCCTTAGGCAGCACCTCAGGATCAATTACGTGGCGCTCATATCCGGCTCTATAGAGGTATCGCCGCACGAAAAGCTGCTGGCGTGCGTCCTCGGCGAGAATGTAAATCTTGGAGAAGTCAGTCAAAGTCCCATCCCTCGGCTACGACCTCCGCAGCCGTGAGAGAGCCTTCCGGATCGCCATTGAACTTCTCGACTCGCACCGGACCCGCGCCATCGCGGACGAATTGGACCCCATATGGGTTGGCCCATTGGTTGAGAATCTCGGGATGGTGCGAGATGAGGATGACCTGCCCCTTATGATCGTCCGCCATGTCTTCAATAGCCATCAGCCACGGCTGGATTTCGCGCAGCGAGATGAAGTTGTCAGGCTCGTCAATGATGACCGTCTTGCCGTTTGCCACATCAAAATGCATGATTGCGTACAGGCAGATCAGGCATCGCTGGCCGTCGGACAGTTCGCCAAACGGGACAGCGATGTGCCCTCCGTCTCTGATGAAATCGGCACATAAAATGGGGACCTTCCCCCCATCGGACTCAAACCGGAGGTGGTCGAGGCCGTCCAGACTCTCACGCAGGTCGTGAAGGAAAGCAGCGTCCTCCTTCCGGTGGTGTTTTACGAGATTCCGATACCATCCGGGGAAGTTCGTGAGGTCGAGGTTCGCCATATCCTCGCCTTCCGCTCGGGACCCCATTGCAAACGGATTGATGTGCCAGCACGAAATATCTGCCAGCCACTCGCGAAAGGCAAACGGCTCGACGTACCTTTCGTCCGAAAGCGCGGTGCGACTTCGGTCCAAATCGTAGACGACGCCAGAGCTCGAGCTGCCTGGGTAGACCAGCAGCTCGCCGTTCTCGAATTCGAGGATGGACTCGTCGTTAAGCCGCAACGTCTCGGACTTCACCCTCGGCCGCGCTGGTTCGCCCCAGGGTTCGATGGCTAATCTATAGCGATAGCTCTCGCCCTGGAGTTGAGCCTCCACCTCGAAGGTCTGCTCGGACTGATCCAGCCATCGCGTTCGTTGGCTCAGATGGAACAACCGATCCACCGGCTCGCGCCGCGCGGACACCGCCAAGTAGTGGAGCGCATCCATCAGCGACGTCTTCCCCGTCCCGTTACGCCCCAAGATGAGTTGCTTCCGCTCGACGGCCTTCCACTCGAACTTCTCGAAGCACCGGAAATTGTCGATATACAGCCGCGTCAGCATTCTGCCTCGATTCTACACCGCCCGCGCCGTACAATCGTAGTTTGCGCCCTTTCGATCCATTCTTCCGCAACCCGCACCTCGCCACTATGGCCGGCAACTTCTGGAGCCGTCCCGAGGTCGAGCAGCCTTGGCCTGTCGAATCCGTTTTGTATCGCACCGAGCCCGATGTCCAGATCCTGGTCCATTCTCAGCGGCCTGCCATTTCACTGAAGGGCGAGCCCAAGGGCGAAATCCTCATCGTCCACGGTCTCGAAGGCTCCAGCACCTCAGGCTACGCCCGCAGCATGGCCTATGCGGCTCTCGAGCGCGGCTACTCGGCCGGCCGCCTCAACCTGCGCGGCTGCGGCGGAACCGAGCACCTGGCCATCACCAGCTACCACGCCGGCCAGACCTCCGACGTACTCGCCGTGCTCCGCCAGCGCCGCGAAGCCTCGGGCCAGCCTCTGTTTCTGGCTGGGTTTTCGCTGGGAGGAAACATTGCCCTGAAGCTCGCGGGCGAACTGGGCGATGCCGCCGGCGAGCTCCTCTCCGGGGTCTGCTCCGTTTCCACTCCCATCGACCTCGCCGCCTGCGCCGCCGCCCTCGAACGTCCGCAGAACTTCATTTACCAGGACCGCTTCGTCGCCCGTCTCAAGGACCGCATCCGCCGCCGTCATCTCCAGGCTCCGGATCTTTATACCCTCGAGCATCTCCCCAAAATTCACACCATCATCGACTTCGATAATCACTACACCGCGCGCCTGTTCGGCTTCGGCACGGCCGCCAACTATTTTCGCACTCAATCCTCGAATCAATTCCTCGACCGCATTCGCATTCCGGCGCTGTTGGTGCAGGCCCAGGACGACCCTCTCATCCCTTTTTCGATCTACGATCACCCCGCCTTTGCCCGCAATGCGCATCTCCGGCTGATCGCCCCGGCCCACGGCGGACACGTCGGATTCATCGCCCGCCATCCCCCCCGCTTCTGGCTCGATGAGCTGGTGCTCGATTGGGTCGAGGAAATATCGGACTCATTCGTAGGGAACAAGCGCTCGTCAATACGCGTATCCTAAAAGAGGCGGCACCCCACCGCGAACACAAATCCGTGAGACCCTCCCGCGCATCCTTCTTCGAAGCCGCCGCCGTCGCGTTCGACTCGCTACGGTCGAGTAAACTGCGTACCTTCCTGACTCTGCTGGGCATTATTCTTTCCACCGCCACGCTCATTTCGGTCATGTCCGTGATCCACGGCATGGACGTGTATATCGCTGAAACGGCTTCCTCCATGGGCAACGACGGTTTTGCGGTCCGGCGCTTCGTGTTCCAGCGTTTCGACGCCAAAAAGTTCCTAGAGATGCAGCGCACCAACCCGCAGCTTACGCAAGAGGAATACCGCTTCGTCAGGAGCCACGCCACGATGGTCCGCGAGATCGGCCTGGTTGCCAACCGCGGCGTCCAGGTCAGCTACGGAGGCGATCAGGTGGATGGAGTCGGGCTGCAAGGCGGAACACCCAACACCTTCACCATGACCAACACCCAGGTCGCGCTCGGCCGCTTCTTTACCGATGCCGAAGATTCACGCAGCCGCGAAGTGGTTTTCCTGGGCTCCGACCTCAAGGACCGTTTTTTCCCCAACACCGACCCCATCGGCAAATACGTCCAGCTCGACGGCCGCCCGTTTGAAGTGATCGGAGTCGGCGTGTCCAAGGGCACCGTCTTCGGCCAGTCCCAGGACAACTATGTCGGCATTCCCGATCAAACCTATTTCAAGATCTACGGCGACCGCGCCGGCATGCAATACAACTTCGCCGCCATCGACCGCGATCATTTGGAGGAGGCCGAGGATGAGATCCGCACCCTGGTCCGCTCCTACCGCCATTTGCGCCCGCAGCAGGACGACACTTTCGGCATTCAATCCTCCGATACGTTGGTCTCCATCTGGGATTCGCTGACTTCCACGCTGGCGGGAGCGGCCGTCGGCATCGTCAGCGTGTTCATGGTGGTGGGCGGCGTGGTGATCATGAACATCATGCTGGCCGCCGTCACGGAGCGTACCCGCGAAATCGGCGTGCGCAAGAGCGTGGGCGCGCGCAGTCAGGACATCCTCAATCAATTCCTGGTCGAATCTTCCCTGATGTCGGGAATCGGCGGCCTGATCGGAGTCATCATCGCCTGGGTGCTGTCGGTGATCGTGACGAACTTCACCCCCGTGCCCATGAACGTGCCCCTCAACGCGGTTGTTCTGGGCGTCTCGCTTTCCGCCATCGTCGGGCTTTTCTTCGGGATCTACCCGGCGCGGCGCGCGGCGCGGCTGGACCCCATCGTGGCGCTGCGGGCGGAGGCTTAACGCGTGCGCCTGCTCTACGAAGTCATCCGCCTGGCGCTGCTCACCCTGCGTGAAAACAAGGTCCGCGCCGTGCTCACCGTTCTGGGCGTCATCATCGGCACGGGAACCATCATCGGCGTGGGCTCCATTCTCGCCGGTCTCGACGGCGCGGTCACCGGCGCCATTCGCAGCATGGGCAGCAACACCGCCATCGTCTTCAAGATGCAGCTTGGCGCGGGATTCAACGGCCGCACGCCGGAGGAGCGCCAGCGCAAACCCATCACCTACGAAAACGCCGTGGCCATTCAGGAACGCTGCCCATCGGTGGAGCATGTCAGCGCCTACCTGCTGCCTCCGCAACTGGGCGCCATCACGCAGGCGCGCTACAAGGGCAACGACTATACCAACCCTCAGATCGCCGGCACCGATGCCAGCTACTCCGGCAGCGGCCAGGTCGATTTGAGAGACGGCCGCTTTTTCACCGATAACGAAGACCAGCACCGCTTTGCCGTGGCCGTTATCGGCTACGACGTTTACGGAGCCTTGTTTGGACAGGAAAACGCCATCGGCAAAACCATCAGCGTCGCTGGCGTAGAGGTGCAGGTGATCGGCGTGATGAACCGTCCCTCGGCTTCCATCCCGGGCCAGGACGACAATCGCATTCTTCTGCCCTACTTCACCATGCACAAGCTGTTCCCCAACGCCCAGGAGAACCTGCTCATCGTGCAGCCCAAGCCAGGCCAGCTCGCCGCGGCCATCGACGAGCTGCGCGTGGTCCTGCGCCAGGAGCGCCACGTCCCCTTCAACAAGCCCGACAATTTCTTCGTCTCCACCCCCGAACAGATGGTCGATCAGTTCCGCTCGCTCACCTCCGTGGTCGCGCTGGTGATGGTGGTGCTGAGTTCCATCGGACTCCTGGTCGGCGGCATCGGGGTGATGAACATCATGCTGGTCTCGGTGACCGAGCGCACGCGCGAAATCGGCGTCCGCAAAGCTCTCGGCGCGCGCCGCTCCGACATCGTCCGCCAGTTTCTGGCGGAGGCGGTGGTGCTCACCAGCCTGGGAGGGATCATCGGGATGCTCTTCGGCTGGATGGTCTCGCGCGCCAGCCGCTTCGTGTTCCCGACGCTCCCCACCGAAGTACCGGTCTGGGCCGTGGCCCTGGGCATCGGAGTCAGCGTAGGCATCGGCCTCTTCTTCGGCATCTGGCCCGCGAGTAAAGCCGCGCGCCTGGATCCGGTCGAAGCACTGCGCTACGAATAGGGCGCGGCCCAGGCCTCAAACTCTGGCCGGCCTCATCGGACGCGGGGTCACAGCGCAAGTTGCGCGGGGGTGCCAAGGCGGCGGGCGTGGATTTTTCCGCTTCGCGCCTGTATCTGCGCCAAGTCATAGTTGAGCTGCAACCGAAGCCAAAAGCCAGCTGTGCTGCCGATGGCCTTTTCCAGCCGCACAGCCATTTCAGCGGAAACTCCCGCCTTACGATTGATAAGACGCGACAGCGTCGCGCGAGTCACACCCAGCGCCTTAGCGCCGTCCGTCACGCTGACACCTAGCTCATCGAGGCAATCCCGAATAATGTCGCCAGGATGATTGGGATTCTTCATCGGCATGATCTGTGCTCCTCCGTTCTCAGTGATAGTCCTCTAAATTCACATCCTGCGCGGCCCTTTCGTGAAAGCTGAATGTCACGCGCCAATTGGCCTTGACCGTCACCGAGTAAGTGCGGCGCCGGTCGCCGGTCAATGAGTGGAACCGAAACAAAGGCAGAGACATCTCTTCCGGGCCGTTCGCCGCCTCCAGCGCCGAGAGAATCTTCTGCACCTTTTCCACCAGATCGGGTCTGATTCCACTGCGGTCGTTCTTCTCGTACAACCGCCGCAACCCCTTGTGCTTGATCGTTTCGATCACGGCGTCGCCTGTTTATAGTGTATAGCGAGGCGTTACACTACACAAGCGAAAGCTATTCGTAACGCAAGGCCACCATCGGGTCCACGCTGGCTGCGCGGCGCGCGGGAGCCAGGTTGGCGGCGAGCGCCACGCCGCATAGCACCACTGGCGCCACAGAGAACGCGATCCAATCGGTTGGCGGGACGCCGAAAAGAAACCCCGTCATCAGCCGGCTGACCACGAAGGATGCGGCCATGCCCAGCGCAACGCCCGCGAAAACGGGCCGCATGCCCTGGCCGATCACCAGTCCCAGCACGCCTCCGCGGCTTGCGCCCAGCGCCATGCGCAGACCGATTTCCCGGGTGCGCTGGGTCACGGCGTAGGACACCACTCCGTAAATTCCAATCGCCGCCAGCAATAGGGCCAGGCCCGCGAAGGACGCCACCAACCCGGTCTGAAACCACTCCGGCGCAAGCGATGCCTCCACCTGCGCCCGAACCGTTTCGAGATCGGTCACCGGAAGCTCCGGATCGAGCCGTACCACGGTCGCGCGGACAGCGGAGGTCAGCGCCGCCGGCTCCGACGCCGCTTTCACAACCAACACCATGGATCTGCCAAAGCCGAGGGCAAACAAGGACCCGTTGAGTTGCGAATACGTCTGATAAACCTGCGGCTTGACGCTGTTCGCCAGTTCGTTATTCTTAACGTCCGCAACCACTCCGATGACGGTGTACCAAGGGTCGGGCGAAGAGGGGCTCCCGAGCTTGACTTGTTGTCCGACAGCGTCTTTGCCGGGAAAGTACTGGCGAGCCATGGTTTCATTGATGACCAGCACCGGTTCCGATTCGTGGCGATCGCGCGAATCGAAGAGCCGGCCGCGCCGGAGGCGGATGCCGGCGGCCTGAAAGTAATCGCCCAGCACCGTGGCGTTGACGGCGAGCGCCGACGGAACCGAGGGGTCTTTCACCGTGAAGAGATTCTGGTTCCGCAGACTGAGCAAGGGCGCGGTAGCGGCCCCCGCCGCGCTCGCGCCTGGCAATGCTGCCAGCTCATCCACCGCTTGTTGGAAGAAACCGCGAACCGAAGCGGCATCCTGATACGCCGTCGGCGGCAGAGCAACCTGCGCTGTAAGGAGATGCTGGACATCGAACCCCGGGGCGACCGAGCGAAGGGCGACCAAGCTGCGAACCAGCAGTCCCGCGCCCACCAGGAGCACCAGCGACAGCGCGACTTCGCTCACCACCAGCACACCGCGAAGGCGCGCCCGGCCCAGCCCGGAGGTCGCACTGCGGGAGACATCTTTCAAGCGAGCCGACTCGCCGGTTCGCGCCGCCGTCAAGGCCGGCATCGCGCCGAACAAGAGCCCAGCCAGCACCGAGACGGCAGCAGTGAATGCGACGACGCGCCAGTCGAGGTCGATGGTGGCGGCGCGCGGCACGGAGGCCGGAATCACATGCGCCAGCAGCGTCACCAGCCACATCGCCAGAAGCAGCCCGGCCGCGCCGCCGCCGATCGACAGCAGCAGACTTTCGGTAAACAATTGACGAAGCAAGCGGCCGCGGCTGGCTCCCAGCGAGGAGCGGATCGCCAGTTCCTTCTCTCTTCCCGCGGCGCGTCCCAACAGCAGGTTGGCTACATTCACGCAGGCGATGAACAAAACAAACCCAACCGCACCTGCCAGCAGCCACAGCAGCTTGCGCGAATCCTGCGCAACTCGTTCCGTCACTGGCGAGACCTCCGCGTCGAACGTGAATCCCGCTTGCGTAAAGGCCGGAAGACTCTCGTAAATGCGCCGTGCGACCGCTTGCACATCGGCTTGCGCCTGAGCCATGTTCACGCCGGGTTTCAACCGGGCGATTACCTCGAAGTTATAGTTGCCGATGAGCGCCTGCTCTTCCGGCGTGATCCCCAAAGGGACCCAGACATCGTGACCGCCGCCGAAGGGCAGGCCGGGAAGCGGGAACTCAACGTCCTTGGGAAGCACGCCAATGATCGTCGTCGGCTTTCGGTCGAAATCCACAACCCGGCCGACGACGCCGGGATTGGCTCCGAATCGTCTCTGCCACAGCCGGTAACTGATCACGGCGACTCCGCTATCGGGATGGTCTTCCGCTTGGGTGAATCCTCTGTGAGTTTGCGGCAAGAGTGCGTGACGCGGGGTAGCCTGCGCTGTTAAGTTCATTCAGTCGCTGAGGTGCGGCTGATCATGAGGGGCAAAGCCAAACCACCCACTCCCGAGCCAATCGTGCAGTTGCAACGCCAGTTGGATCAGTTCCGTAGCACTCAGCCGCGGCGGTCGAAGTTGCCGGAGTCGCTGTGGCAGGCGGCGGTTGACCTGGCGCGGCAACACGGAGTCCATTCCGTCGCGCAGCCGTTGCGGCTGGATTATATGGGGCTGAAGAAACGGCTTGGCGAACCGTCCAGCCACAGGCGAAAGGCACCCAGGGCGGCGTTCGTCGAACTGATCACGCCACCTCCGGCGACACTGGAGGAGTGCGTCATCGAGTTCGAGTCCTCGCGCGGAGCGAAGATGCGCATTCAGTGGAAGGCATCGGCGCCACCGGATTGGACCAGTCTGCTGCGCGCCTGGCGGGACACGGAAGGATGATTCAGATCACGTCGCAGATGCGGATTCTGGTGGCGGTGGAGTCGGTCGACTTTCGGAAAGGCATCGATTCGTTGGCGGAGTTGTGCCGGCAGAAGCTGGATGCCGATCCGTTTTCGGGTTATCTGTTTGTATTCCGCAGCCGGCGAGCAACCTCTATTAAGGTGTTGGTCTATGACGGACAGGGATTCTGGCTGGCGACCAAACGTCTATCCAAAGGACGCTTCCGCTGGTGGCCCCGGATGACAGCAGGAGCCGAGGAACCGGCGCGGGTGTTGCGCGCGCATCAAGCGCAGGTGCTGCTGGCGGCAGGCAACCCGGACATCGATGCCGCTCCAGTGTGGCGCAAAGTGAGCTGATCACTTTTTACTTGCGTTCGGAAACGCTTTCTGGCACACTGCAGATGAGATGGCTACACATCGTTATCGGAGCCGGGAGATCACCGGCGAACAGATCCTCTTCATCCGGCAACTCATCGCGGATCATCCGGAACTGAGCCGCTGGAAGCTGTCGCGTGAACTCTGTGAGGCCTGGCAATGGAAGCAGGCCAATGGCGCGTTGCGTGACATGGTTTGTCGCGGATTACTGTTGATGCTTCACCGTGCCGGTGAGATCGAGTTGCCGCCGGTGAAACGCCAGGTGCGGAATCGATTAGCGGAGCGGCAAAAGCCTGAGCCGGTGATCCCCGACACCCGTCCAGTGCGCGGACCACTGGCGAGCATCACTCCGCTGGAGTTGGTACAAGTGCGCCGCACGCCGGAGGAGGCGTTGTTCAACAGCCTGATGGAGCAGTATCACTATCTGGGCTATGAGCAGCCGGTGGGCGAGCATCTTAAGTATCTGGTGAAAGCCGACGGTCAGGGGATCGCATGTCTGGCCTGGCAAAGCGCGCCGCGCCACCTGAAGCTGCGCGACCGGTACCTGGCATGGAGCGAGGAAGCGCGCGAGCGTAACGTACACTTGCTGGCCTACAACACGCGCTTTCTGATTCTGCCGTGGGTCCAAGTCGAGCACCTGGCCTCGCACCTTCTGGGACGCATGGCCAAACTGGTTCCACAAGACTGGCAGCGGCTCTACGCGCATCCGATTTATTGGTTGGAAACTTTCGTGGACACCGCGCGTTTTCGCGGGACCTGTTATCGCGCGGCCAACTGGCAGGTGATCGGCACGACGCTGGGCCGCGGGCATCGTGCGCCCACCTTCGAGCAAACGCGTTCGGTAAAGCAGATGCTGGGCCTGCCACTTCATCGCAGGTTCCGGGAGGTTCTCAGCCAATGAAGCGCCCTCGCATGGATGTGAATCTGGAAGAGCTGGACCAGATCATCGAGCGCGGCACGCACGCGCCGTTGAGCGAATCGGAAGGCGAAAAGCTCAAGAGCGCACTGCATGCGTTGGCCGGAATGCTGCCGCAACCACGCACCACGGAAAAGACCAAGAGCGTTTTAGAGCAGCCCGCAGTACCGACGCCTGAAAAGGAGCCAGAACCGGTAAAAGGTCACGGGCGCAATGGAGCTTCCTCCTACACCGGCGCCCGGAAAGTTGCCGTGGCGCATCCCGAACTGCACGCGGGCGATCCCTGCCCCGGCTGTGAAAAAGGGAAAGTCTATCCGCAGAAAGAACCTCGGACTCTGGTGCGCATCGTGGGACAAGCTCCGCTGGCGGCCACCGTGTATGAGTTGGAACGTCTGCGCTGCAACCTGTGCGGCGAAGTGTTCACCGCGCCGGAACCGGAAGGCATCGGTCCCGAAAAATACGACGAGACCACCGCCGCCATGATCGCTTTACTCAAGTATGGCAGCGGAATGCCGTTTTATCGTTTGGAAAAGCTCGAACAAGTGCTGGGCATTCCACTGCCCGCCTCGACACAGTGGGAGATCGCAGAAGAAGCCGCGGAGGTGATCCGGACAGCGCGCGACGAACTCATCCGCCAGGCCGCGCAAGACGAAGTGCTGCACAACGACGACACCTCGATGCGGGTGCTGCGCATGGCACGCGAGCCGTCCGACGATCGCACCGGTGTGTTCACCAGCGGCATCGTGTCCACACAACAAGGACGCCGGATCGCCTTGTACTTCACCGGCCGCCAGCACGCCGGCGAAAATCTGCGCGATGTGCTCCAACACCGCACCGCGGATCTCGCCCCGCCTCTGCAGATGTGTGATGCGCTGTCCCGCAATACCCCTAAGCTGAGCGACGGCGCGGAGATTCTGCTGGCCCACTGCCTCGCGCACGGTCGCAGGCAGTTTGTAGAAGTGGCCGCCAACTTCCCGGAACCCTGCCGTTATGTTCTGGAGACCTTGGGCGCCGTATATAAATATGATGCAGAGGCGCGCTCCACCCAACTGTCTCCGCCGGACCGCCTGGTGTTTCATCAGCAGCACAGCAGGCCGCTGATGGAGCAGCTACACCAGTGGTTGGAGGCGCAGTTCGCGCTTCAGCAAGTCGAGCCCAACTCGGGGCTGGGCAAAGCCATCACCTATTTATTACGTCACTGGAAAGGGCTGACCGCGTTTCTGCGGGAAGCCGGCGCACCACTCGACAACAACATCTGCGAACGCGCGCTGAAACGCGCCGTGTTGCATCGCAAGAATGCTCTCTTCTATCGCACCCTGCACGGCGCCGAAGCCGGCGACCTGTTCATGAGCCTGATCCACACCTGTGAGCTGGCCGGGGCCAATCCGTTCGACTACCTCACTCAGTTGCAGCGGCACGCCAGCAAGCTGGCGGCGAATCCGTCGGCATGGATGCCTTGGAACTATCTGGACCAAACTCAACCCGGCCATATTCATTAGTTTCTGGCCAGGCCCGCTTTTATCGATGTCACACTCCGGAAATGCCCAGAAAACAGGCTTTTCCCAAAGCGCCATCGAACAGGGTTTTTGGCCACCCCCTTCGGGTGGGCCTTTACGCTCGCGTTTCCACGCACGATCAACAGACGCTTCCTTTGCAGATCCACGCCATGCGCGACTTCGCCGCCAAGCGAAACTGGACCATCGCTATACAGATGAAAGAGGTCGGCTCCGGCGCGGCGCAACGGGAACGACGCGCAACTCTGATCGCTGCCGCACGCCGCCGTGAGATCGATGTGGTTCTGGTTTGGCGTCTGGATCGCTGGGGCCGGTCCGTGGCAGACCTGGTTTCGACGCTCCAAGAACTTCAGCATCTCGGAGTAGGTTTCGTCTCGCTGACCGAAGCGCTCGATCTGACCACCCCCGCAGGCCGCGCCATGGCCGGACTGCTCTCCGTGTTTGCCGAGTTCGAAAGGGAGATCCTTCGCGAGCGTGTCTGTGCCGGTTTAGCTCATGCCCGGCAGCAAGGCAAACGCCTCGGCCGTCCGCCATCGGTGGTTCACAAAGCCGTCGAAGCCCGAAAGCTGCATCAGCAAGGCAGCAGTAAATCCGAGATCGCTCGCAAGCTTGAAATCAGCCGAACCTCGGTCCGCCGCCTCCTGGCCCAAAAGAAATCCTGATTCAGACGGGCTTACTCAGGCTTGCCGGAAGGACACAATCCTCTGCCGATCACCGGCGAGACGCCGAGAACGGGAAAGATCTCGGCCGAGACCCGCAAACCTTGCAGGCGCTCCGGGGAGCCGTTGCCGGTCAAATCCATGTTTGCGAATGTGTACCCAGCCACGGATTCGAAAGCGTGGGAACCACGTTGATACTCGATCAAGTCCGACGGGGTGACTTGGATCCCGTTGGGCGAAAGCTTCCTGATCACATCTTCGATCAGCACCAGCCGCCCTGGATCGCGGAACGGCAGCGGCCGCAGCAGGACCGCGTTGACGACGGCAAAGATCGCAGAGTTTGCTCCGATTCCCAACGCAAGAGTCGTCAGGGCCAGGAGCGTGAAGACCCGTTGCCGGGCCAGTAACCGGACAGCGTAGCGGAGGTCATGAAGGGTGTTGCCCATGACGGACCAGTGGCAATCGTGTGACCACTTAGAGGACATTTGTTTTCAGTGAGCTGGTCCGGAGTCGTGTCCGTTTGCGGGATTCTTCGTTCGCATTTCCGGTTGTATCATCTAGAGTAAGGGTGAAAGCGAAGGAACTCGAACGCATGCGAGGGGTGAGTGTTGTTGCAGGCCTGGCGGTTGTTGCGCTGGGATTGCGGGCTCAGGATCCCGGCGTAGCCGCGCCGTCCCCGCCACCCTCACTGGACGAGAAGTGGAACCTTTTCGACACAGAAACGATTGCACCCTTCACGCTGGGCGCGGCAGCGTTTAATGCGGCGGTTTCGCAAGTCACCCGCTCAGCTCCTCTTTACGGCCGCCACCCCTGGCCCAGCGCTTATCCGAAGCGCTTTGGAGCTTCCATCGGCGACATCGTCAGCCAGAATTTCTTTGGCGATTTCCTGCTGGCCTCCGCATTTCATGAAGACACGCGTTACAAGCGCCGCGGTTCTTCCCGCCGGCTTTGGCCGCGCATCGGCTACGCGATCAGCCGGGCCGTTGTTACACAAACCGATTCTGGCGAAGCGACATTCAATTGGGCAAATCTTCTCGGCACGGGCATGAGCGCGGCGCTTTCGAACGCGTACTATCCTCCCAAGAGCAGGACGGTCAGCGCATCCGCGACGAATTGGGGCACAAGCATTGCCGGTTCAGGGCTTGTGAATCTCATGCCCGAGTTCTGGCCGGACGTCCACCAGTGGATGAAGCGGCATTTCTCCGCTCACCATTAAGACCGTCGGGCCGCCCGCGGGAGGCCGGGTGGATATAGAATATCCAACACGGTTGTGTTCCACCGAGCAAGCCTGAAAAGAGGAGAAGCTGTGTTCAAGAAACTTTCTGTAGTCGCAATCGGCCTCGCGCTCTTGTGCGGCAGCGCCATGGCGCAGGATGCAAAGACCGTGATCGCCAACGCGCAAAAGGCATTGGGCGATCCGAAATCCATCACGTATTCAGGATCGGCGAAGGATGTGGCATTCCAGCAGTGCGGAGCCAACTCTACCGACATGATGTGCAGGGGCACGCACGATCCCATGCGGCCGATCAATAACTACGTCCGCGTGATTGACCTCACCACCCTTGCGTCACGGCAGACGGGAACCACCAACAACATTGGCGCGGGCGGATCAACCACGGTGACGGCTGGAACCTTTTTCCAGCAGGTCACGCCGCAACAGGCGGATGTCTCGCAACCCTGGGCCAACTCCCTGGAGCTTTACATCACGCCCTGGGGTTTCCTGAAAGGCGCCGCGGCGAATAACGCCACGGTGAGCCGCCGCAAGGTCGATGGCAAGAATTACACCGTCTTGACCTGGAGCCCGGCCGTCAAGGCGCCTTCCGGCAAGAGCTACGTCATCAACGGCTATGTAAACGGACAGAACATCGTCGATCGGGTTGAGACGTGGCTGGGTGAAAACATTATGGGCGACATGCACATTCTCGCGACTTACACCGGTTGGAAAGACTTCGGTGGTGTCCTGGCTCCTGCGAAGATCGTACAGACGCGCGGCGGCTGGCCGTTCTTTGAAGTGGATGTGACCGCGGCGAAGGCGAATCCTCCCGATGTCGCGACGCTGGTTCCTGCACCGGCGCCGGCCCGAGGCCGTGGTGGGGCGGGTGGTGGCGCGCCGCCTGCCGCCGCGCCTGCCCTGACCGTCACGGAAGAAAAACTTGGGGATGGCCTCTACCGGCTCACCACCGGCCCGGGGAGTTACGATTCGGTCATCGTCGAGTTCAAGGACTACATCATGATGCTGGAGGCGGGCCAATCCGAGGCTCGCGCCCTCGCCTACATCGCCGAAACCAAGAAGCTGATCCCGAACAAGCCGATCCGCTACGTCATGAACACGCATCCTCATTCCGATCACACGGGAGGGCTGCCCACGCTGGTGGCCGAAGGCGCAACCGTGATCACGCAGAAGAACAACGTGGAATTTCTGGACAAAGCGCTCAATACTCCGAGAACGCTGCTGAACGACACTCTCGCCAAGAATCCGAAAAAGGCGAAGATTGAAGCCGTTGAGGAGAAGAAGGTCTATTCCGACGGAACCAGAACCGTGGAGATGTACCACGTAGCTCCGGTTCCTCACTCAAACGGGTTGCTGATCGCGTTCATCCCCAAGGAGAAGATCCTGTTCCAGGGCGACTTCTCGGTGACTCCTGGGGAACCGGCTAACGATCACGTGAAAGCGCTGGTCCCGATTCTTGTAAAACTCAATCTGGACTTCAATCGGTATATCAACGTTCACACTTCCGCCGCTCCACAGTACAAGGCGGATGTGTGGAAGGCCGTCGGGAAATAATACGTTAGCATCGCCGGATGGTAGCCTGAAGATTGAATCGCGGAATACAATCGATTCTTTCAGCCGCACTGTTCGCCGCCGAAAAGCACTCCAATCAGAGACGAAAGGGCGCCGCCGCCGAACCGTACATCAACCACCTGATCGAAGTCGCTCAACTGGTTTCGATGGCTGTCGCGGAACCCGATCCCAATCTGATCATGGCGGCGCTTCTCCATGACGTAGTCGAGGACACGGATGTGTCCAAAGAGGAACTCATGCAACGTTTCAGTCCCGACGTTGCGGATCTTGTTGCCGAGCTCACCGATGACATGTCGCTGCCCAAGGCAGAGCGGAGGCGGCTGCAGCTCGAGCACGCGCCGACGATGTCCGTTCGGGCACAAACCATCAAGCTGGCCGACAAGATCTCCAACCTGCGGGGCGTTCTCTTCAGCCCGCCAGTCCATTGGAGCCGGGAACGCAAGAGGAACTATTTCGATTGGGGGAAACGTGTGGTCGATGCACTCAGCCAACCCAACCCGATCCTCAAAGCGGAATTCGAGAAAACGTATCAGCAGTTTGACGAAGTCATCCCGTAGGGGGATGGCCCGCCACCCCCCACGCGGGGGGATCGGGGAGCTTGAGCAATCAGGGTGCTAAGAGCGAAATCCTGTGACCTCGGTAGACTTCCTCGATCCTTTAGGGAAAGGCCCCCTACTGCTTCACGGCGTGAATGGGCGACGATGGTTTTGCGATGCCCACGACTCTGACGCCCGCTACCACCCCGGCAGAATTAATCGCAGCCCTGCTCGCGGGCAACTCCGCGCGTTATCTTCGCGAATCGATCGGGAGGCTCTCCTTCCATGAATACCGGGAGCTCTCCTGCACCTTGTGCTGCATGCGCAATGAAGTTGCGGCATCGAGTCAGGAGCGCGCCATTGAGATCGACCGCCTGCTTGCGGCGAACGGCTCGGCTGCCCGCCAGACAACTGCAAGATCTACGCGCACACCTCCTGGTGCCCCCTCATCGACGCCGCCCCCCTGCATCTCCCGGAAGGGAACACGGGATTGGCGCTCGGTAAAGCGGGGAGGTCTGTTCCTCATCGAGCCTGTCGATACTCCCGATCTGGATGAACGTGCGTTGTTTCAAAGCGTGCTGAATCCGCGGGAAAACCTGTTGTGAATCGGCGCGGTCCCATACCGCCTCACCTACCTTGGCCGCGGTGAAATCGAGGCCATTTTTAAACCGGTCTTGTCCGTCAACTCGCGGCTATGGATGCGCAGCCTGCGGGACGGGCGGCGGCGCTGAGCGTCCCCCGTTCCGATCTCTCGCCCGCGAGGCAATGCGATAAACTGTGGCTCAGCCCCATGGCCAACGTTGTCCCCGGGTTAAATGGAGGATTCAAGTCGATCTGTTCGAAACATGTAGGTCGTGCTGTTTCCCTTCTGGTTTTGCTGCCTTTGGCGCTGACCGCGCAGGTCGCACGACAGGCTGACAATATGGTTCCCCCCGAAAAACTGGGCTACGCCGCTGTACTGGCAACCCAAGCAAGCGGAGACACAAGCCTCCGGAAAAGCTCTACCGCAGCTCCAGGTTTCAGCCAACGCCGTTTCCACGGACGCTCTCACCTTCGTGGCGATCACGCCTTGCCGCCTGGTGGACACGCGCGGCGTGGCGGCTGGATTTAACGGGATATCTCCTTTCTCGGGGCCGTCCATACCGGCAAAAGGAACGGTGACCATCCCCGTGCAATCCCCCACCGGGGCCACCAGCGACACGGAGCCGGCTCCCTGCGGTCCGGTTCCTTCCATCGCCCAAGCCTACCCGTTTAACCTCACCGTGGTGCCCACGGCGCTGGCGGTGATTATGTGTCGCTCTGGCAGCCGGAGCGCCACAGCCTTTCGTCGCCACCTTAAACGACCCTCAGGGAATCATCGCGGCCAACGCAGCGATTGTTCCGGCGGAGCCCGGCGATGCTCCGATCTATGGCGGGGTGAGCATATATAACGACGGTCCCGCGGTCACGGATGTGGTGATTGATATGAACGGCTACTTTACCGCGCCCACCGTAGCCACCAATACCGCCATCGGGTCGTATACGCTGGCAAACGACACCACCGGGACCGAAAACACGGCCAGCGGCGTCGGCTCCCTGAGTCAGAACACCACGGGAAGCTTCAACACGGCCACCGGAGCCAGCACGCTGGCGTTCAACACCACCGGGGGCTACAACACGGCCGACGGCACCTACGCGCTGAACGTCAACACGACGGGAAGCAACAACACTGCCACCGGGTACCAGGCGCTCGATAGCAACACCACCGGCGGCAACAACACGGCCAGCGGCTACCTCGCGTTGGCGTCCAACACCACCGGGATGACCAACACCGTCAACGGCTACCTGGCGATGCAGTTCAACCTCGCCGGGGGCGCCAACACAGCCGTTGGCGAAGCCGCGCTTCAGAATAACACCGCGGGCAACAACACAGCCGTTGGCTTGGAGGTGATGCAGAGCAATACC